>JAKSRJ010000033.1 GCA_024403715.1 Saccharofermentans sp.
AAAGGGGCCGCTCTGGCCTCGATTCTTAAACCGAGGTTTTTTCACAGCCCCTTTATAAACCTTAAATATTGAGACAATCTATTAATTAAAGATTGAAGTTTGCGCAGTACCATGCAAGTTTTTCGTTAGTCATTTTTAGTTTCCTCCGTTTGTTAGATTTGTTTTTGATTAGTTGAAGATGTAGTCGAAGAGTGCCTTGTTAGCAATCATTGCATTTGCAACGGCCTTTGTGGATGATCTTCTTGTAGGTCTTACTGTTTCTGGAGTCTTCATAATTGTTACCTCTTTCTTTGTTTGTTTTTTGTTTATGAGGTAAGTATAGAAGAGTGAGTGTTGCAGTATCGTTGCACATGGTTGAGTATTTATTTGTAAGGGACTAAACTAGTTATTACGCGAGTTCTTTTTGGCTCGAGTTTTTTACTTATCGAAAGAGATTTTAGTATGTGGTTTGTATTTGCGATACTCTCGGCTATATTCGCTGCTTTGACATCTATACTTGCCAAAGTTGGAATTGATGGAGTTAATTCGAACCTGGCAACTGCAATTCGCACTATTGTTGTTGTAATAATGGCGTGGGGGATGGTGTTTCTGACTCATGCGCAAAGTGGTATGTCTGAAATTAGCAGGAAAAGCTGGATATTTTTAATTCTGTCAGGCTTAGCAACAGGAGCTTCTTGGTTATGCTATTACAAAGCCTTGCAAATGGGTGAAGCATCTAAGGTCGTACCAATAGATAAACTAAGCGTAGTAATAACGCTTGTTTTGGCATTTGTATTTTTACATGAAGAGTTTAATGTTAAGTCGATTATTGGCTGCATTCTTATTGCTGTGGGAACGATATTAATGGTTTTATGATAGGATTACTTGTTTTGTTATGAGCTATAATAAAGAAGCTTTGAAGGTGTTTCTTATTCAAATGCAATTCTATGCTTGCAAAGGAAAATAGATTGTGACTAATCAAAAATTAAAACTTATTGGAATCATTATTGCAGTATTAGGTATACTTGTCGCTATTATTCTCCCGGGAGCTTATCGCGATGCAATGAAGAATAAATACCAAGATGACATTACCTCTACTCAGGCTACAGTTATGTCAGTTTCATTTACTTCTGAGTACCATAGAGGAGGAAAAGGCAGTCGAGGATCTACAAGCTATGTTTATAATATTCTGGCAACATCTGACGGAACTATGATGGAGCTTATTAAACATGATGCTAAGGAACAGCTTCAGATAGAAAGAAACGACATAATTACTGTTTATTGTCTTAACGATAAATATGCATACGCACCAGATGATTTCTATGTAATGAGTGATTTATTGAAAGCTTTGATGATTAGTCCAATGTTTGTTGGAGTAGCGTTAGTTATGATCGGATCTATTTTAGATATGAGGAAGTATTAATGAAAATACTTATCATAAATTGTAGTCCAGTCAGAAATGGTGCGACAGCTGAAATTATAAATGTAGTAAAAGATAATATCAGTATAGGAAATGAAGTAAGAAGTGTCTGCATTGATGATTATGAGATTGCTTTGTGCAAAGGTTGCAGGGCCTGCCATAAAACAGCAGAATGCTTTCAAAATGATGATGTTATAAAGTTAATGGAACAGTATGAGTGGGCAGATAAAATAGTGTCAGTATCTCCTTCATACTGGGCAGATATTCCAGGTCAGTTTAAGGTGTTTATAGACAGATGTACTCCCTGGTGTAATACACACGAGCCGCATGCAAAACTGTCAGCAGGTAAAAAGGGTTATACCATTGCACTAAGAACTGGTCCAGGTATGCCTGAGTGTGAAAGAATCATTAGCAGTATTGAGCATTTTTATGGCCATTTGGAGATTGAACCTAGTGGTAAATTGGGCCTTTGTTCCATCGAGAATAAAGAAGATGTTGCTGCAAGAACTGATGATATAAAGACGTTTTGTGACGTAATTCGGAAGTAATAATGAAGTATAATAGCGATAATAAATTCTTTACTACATCTCGAAAGGAAGATTTTTTTGGCATGCTGACAGAGGAACAGTTGTTAGGTATAGAGAAAACGCTCTTAACACGTACAGAATTTGAATTGTGCAGAAAAGAAAAGCATTCAAATGTAAGGCTTATTGACAATTCAGAGTATACAACAGCGCAGTTTTTAGATGCCTTTAACAGGGCAAAGTGCGGCATAATTTCCAAGCGAGATGAGGATAAGAGGAACGAAGATATTCCTGAATTTAAAATTAGGAAGTTATTATTTGCTTTAACCTGGATAATTGTATATGTAGGTGCGGCATTAGCTTTTATTTTAAGACTGTATCAGCTTGGCAATTTGGACACGCTTAAAGAGTCAAGTACGATTATAATGCTTGCCGCCATAGCATTTTTTATGGCGCTGCCAACACTGGCAATTGCATATGCATTTAAGTTTTTGGGCATGCCACCATTTAACGCTTTCCTTCGTAGCGATACCAAGTTTTATAAAATGGATAATGGTCAAATAGCTTTCGTTGATTTATGCGAGAGTGGTTATCCTTATCCATCTGTGTTTGATAATGAAGAAGTGCTGCATAAGCCTACTTGGAAGTCAAGTAATATGCTTAATACAAGGGAAACCGGAATTATCGAAGTATATGTTCCAACTAAGATAATATCAGCCCAAATGACTCGTAACGGCATAGCTCTGGAAAGCAGTGGAAAATTCTATGGCGTTAGAACCAGTTGTGTCATTCGTATTGGCCATAATCATTCTCCTGGGTTTCGTTTTGAAGACTGGTCAGAGATGGATATTGATTATCGAAAAGAAGTTATACCTGTAACATGGACTAATCTTGAAGGCCTTCTTAGAGAATTACAGACATATGATAATGGCATAGTTGAAAAGCCATTTAGAATAGATTAAGAATGATATTATAGCTAGGCGATTATAATGGAAATAGCTGATACTATTGCTGGTGTTTTACTATTAGGTGGAATATTCCTGTTTTTCACTATTATGAATTACCGAATTCTTTTTATGCGAATTAAAAAAGTAGAAAGAATACCATCTCCTGCACCATTTATTGGAGGAGTTGCAGGGGCATTCCTTATTATTTGTTTTTGGGGTTTTAAATACCCTTGGTTATTAATTGTGCCTTTGTTGATTGATCCAGGTTGTATACCGTTAATTATATGGTTCGTGATATGTATGATAATGGATTTTAAAGGTGATTAACCTAATGAGGAAGGAATGCGTTCAAATGGAAGTAATAAGAGCAACAGAAGAATGGCAAAGAGCTGGTGCATACTCTGTACGTATTCAGGGGATGAATAGACAACATAAAATCTCCTTAAGAGAAGAATTTGACGAGCATGATGCTGATGGAAACTTTCATATAGTTTTGTTGGACGATGGATATCCAGTTGCTACATGCAGGTTTTATGAGATAGGACAAAGCACTGTTTCTTTAGGTAGAGTAGTAGTGATTCCAGAGTATCGTAAAAGAGGACTTGGTGCCCGCGTTATTTCGGAGGCGGAAAGCTGGGCAAAAGAGTTAGGATATTTGGTAGTTGAAATAGATAGCCGTATAGAAGTTAAAGAATTCTACTTAAAGATGGGGTATATTCAGACAGGCAGTGAAGTAATAATGAGCGGTATCTTTGACTGCATAAAAATGAAAAAGAACCTGTGAATGTAGTGATGTCTATAATCGGTGTTATAAAAAGTAAGAAGATTCTTCCGTATCTTTTGTGCCCGCCTGTTATAAAATTGCATTAAAAAAGGATCACATGTGATCCTATTTTAAAAACGTCGTTATGATTCAATAATGTGATCAACGAGTTCGATAACTCCATAAAGTGCGAGTCCAACTATGCCGATGCTTTCAATTAAACCCATATGTTTTCTCCTTTCGTTTGTTATGAGCTAAGTATAGAAAAGCTTCTGTTGCAGAAGTGTTGGTCTTCAAAACAAGGAGATGTATTTTGACTTTATAGAGAAGTTGTAAATTTTCTAAAGTCGTCTATATTCTTATAAACTCCTGCATTCTCGAGGATAGAAACAAAGACCTTACCAATCTCGTCTCTTAAAATTCTGTGGATGCTATTTTCATTAATATCCTGATGATTTGCTTTGATTTCCTCTGCCCACTTGGCATGCTTGGATATAGCTTCGATAGAGGATATATCATCACCACTTAAAATTGCTCCCTCGAGCAAGGCTAATTCAGTTTTTAGTCTTGCTGGGAGGATGGCAAGTCCCATAACCTCGATTAAGCCGATATTTTCTTTTTTTATGTGATGATACTCCGGGTGAGGGTGGTAAACTCCCATCGGAAATTCTTTTGTAGTTATGTTGTTCCTCAAGACTAGATCCATCTCAAATCTATCGTTCCTAATTCTCGCGATAGGCGTGATTGTATTATGTGGAGTATCTCCTGTGTGGCTGAAGATATATGAATCTTTATCGGAGTATTCTCTCCATTTATTAAGGATATAGTCTGAGCAGTTAACAATGTCTTCCTTTTTCTCTGAAGATATACGGATAACTGACATAGGCCAATTAACGATTCCGCATCGTACATTTGGATATTTATCGATGGTGAATTCCTCTTTATACTCAGCTCTTGCCATCGGAAACTCGTAGTTTCCTCCCTGAAAATGGTCGTGGCTTAAGATAGATCCTCCAACAATAGGGAGGTCTGCATTTGAGCCAACTATGTAATGAGGGAATAGTTCTGTGAAGGATAGAAGCTTATTAAATGTATCTCTATCAATCTTCATAGGAATATGTTCTTTATTTAAGATGATGCAGTGCTCGTTATAGTATGTATATGGTGAATACTGAAGAGCGTAGTCACAGCCTGCGAGGGTGATAGGGATAATTCTATGATTCTGGCGAGCAGGGTGGCTTATATTTCCTGCAAAGCCTTCGTTCTCGATGCAAAGAAGACACTTGGGGTAGCCGGATGATTTAGCCTTACCGGCAGCAGCGATATCACGTGGGTCCTTTTCAGGCTTCGAGAGG
The DNA here is from genome assembly GCA_024403715.1 of Saccharofermentans sp. Lineage (GTDB taxonomy): Bacteria > Bacillota > Clostridia > Saccharofermentanales > Saccharofermentanaceae > Saccharofermentans. The sequence continues at coordinate 4,989 of JAKSRJ010000033.1, forward strand.
TTAATTGTTATGTCGATATCACCGTATTGAGATTTACTCTGCCACTTCTCGTCTTTAATAACTCTATCGGTTCTAATGTAATTGGTAGCCTTAGAAAAGCTATAGTACCACTCAGTTGCTTCTTGAGGATTATCCTCATATCTTTTATTGAATTCTCTTATGACATGAGAAGGATTAGGAGTTATTAATCCCATTATCTTTGTGTCTAATAAATCTCTTTTACCAGTAGTGTTTTCATCTAGAATTCCGACTTCTAGACAGTAGCTTAGAATGTCGTCAAGAATTTCATTTATTGGTCTAACAGTAGATGGTTCTATTGGTTCATAGTCTGAAACTTTTAAAAATTCTACAAGTTTATTAGTGGTGTATACTTCGTCCAGTGAATCAATTAACTTATTCTTTATTCCGTACCTTATTAGTTCGGTTATATATTGATTAATCATTTGATACTCCTTACTTTATGCGTGTACCGCCATTGTTTCTAATATTAAGAATCTCGCAGCTTCCATCTCCGAAGATGAGGTCCATTAACTGTTTGTACTCTTCTGCCTTGCCTGTTTTTACAAAAGCTTGGATTGTTCCTGCAAATCCACCACCGTGAACTCTTACTACTCCATTATCCTTAAGAAAACTCTCGGAAATTCCAATTCCTACAGCGATGTTTTGCTCTGTTATGCTAGATGGAGAATAGACATTTTGAAGGAATTTATAAGATGAGTCTCCTGATTCTTTTACGAGCTTTAAGAAGCCAATAATATCGTTATTCTTAAGAGCTAGCGCTTCTTCTCTTGCTCTCTCATTCTCATTAACAAAATGAAGTGCTCTTAAAAAAGCGCGATCACCTAGAGTTGTTCTAATGTCCATAGCTTTGTTATATAAGTCGGATTGTGTAATACCACGTAGTTTTTCTTTCCCAAGAAGATTAGCTACGGCCGTCATCTCATAAGGCACTTTGGCATAGTCGTCAGTTAAGTCTGCGTGGGAAGCGTGCGTGTCAGTAATAGCGATTGAGTAACCTGCTTTCTCGAAATCGAACTCAATCTTTTCCGTCTTAGGATTAGCTTTGTTTTCAAAATCAATGAAGACTAAGCCACCTAGGGAGCAAGCTGCTTGATCCATAAGACCACAAGGCTTTCCGAAATATTCATTTTCTGCGTACTGACCTATCTGGGCTACTTCTATAGAAGGGATTCTCATGTCGTTATACATTCCGGATATAATAGTCGCGATAAGTGTCTCAAATGCTGCTGATGAAGATAAGCCTTTGCCAATTAATACTTCGCTCCTAATATAGGCATCAAACCCTCCAAGACTATATCCACGCGCTTTGATTCCACTTAATACACCTCTAATAAGAGCTGCAGTTGAGCCTTTCTCGTTTTCTCTTATATCGAGGGAATTGATGTCGATACTAATTTTGTCAAAGCCATCAGAAGAAACAGTAACGATTTTTTCTTTTGGAGCTGCTACGGCGATTGCTTCTTTGTTAATTGCTGCAGCAAGCACACATCCATTTTGGTGGTCTGTATGATTTCCACCTATCTCAGATCTGCCTGGCGCGCTATAAATCTGAATGCCTTCGTCGTAGTTAAATATTTCTTTGAAAATACCGACGGCTTTATCAATTTTGCTCATGTTAATCTCCTGTGGTTCACGACTTTAACTTATGATAATTCTCCAAATTCAAAATGTCAGTTGTGCAACTTAAACAAGCATTGGAAACTAAATTTGTAAAAAGAGTTTCCAACGAAGACGGTTCATTCTATTGGGATTTGGTGGTATTCTATATCAAAGTGGAAACTGTAATTGTAAATGCAGTTTCCGTAAAGGAGTTATTTATGGCAGCTGTTGATAAAGAATTGAAACTTAAAATTATGCAGAGTGCTGCTCGCGTATTTGCTGCTAAGGGGCTTAAGTTCCGTATGGATGATATCGCGCTTGATATGTCGATTAGTAAGAAGACAATATACACGGTTTTTGATACTAAGGAGAAGTTATTAAGCAGCATGGTTGATATGGCTTTCGCGAATATCAAAAAGTCAGAGCAGGAAGTTCTAGATAGAAATGATCTAGGTACTGTCGAGAAGCTTAAGGCCTTACTCGCGGCTATGCCTGAGGGTTATGGAGATCTTAATCTACGTGAACTTGATGCACTTAAGGAGAAGTACCCTAAGGTCTATAAGAAAGTCCAGAAGAAATTGGAGAGTGGCTGGGAGCCTACAATTGAATTACTAAAGCAAGGTAAATTAGAAGGCGTTATTAGACAAGATGCAAACATAATGATTCTCAAGGCTATGATGGAAGCGTCAATCGAGAGGTTCTTTTCGGATGATGTATTGAAACGTAATGGGCTTACATACTTAGAAGGTTTAAATGAAGTAGTTGAGATATTAATAGAAGGGATTGTTTGTTAAGGGGGGCTTATAAATGGCAGACAAAAGTGCAGTGATTTTCGGTAACAAACAAAGTGCTGGCGTTGTTCGTAAGGCTGAAAAATCTAAGGCAAAGTTTATTAAGAAATTCGGTGACGACAGTAGTGTAGCTTATGTTCCTGTTATTGAAGATAATGAACACATAGGCGATATCTTAGGCGTATCAGATATTGGAATTAAAACTGCTTCTGATAAAACCTCAACTTTTGATACCGAGAAGGGCATCATCGTAGGAAACATCCGTATGGGATTTGGTCATTATAGAATCTCTATGGCAATCGCATCTTGTGCAAATGCACTTGGATACAAGCCTTACTGGATGGATCTTAATTCTTATAAGGACACAACATGCACTAAGGTAATATCATCTCAAAATGATTTGTATTCCTTAGGTTCAAGAATCTCTCAGAAGAGCAGACTATTTAATAAGATTGTTTGGGAGCCTATGAATTATGAGGGATTTAGAAAGCTCTCATATAATGCTGCAGATCAAAAGAACGCAGAACTTATGGCTCCTGTTTTTAAGAACATTCCTAAGGAGATTCCTGTAGTAGGAACACATGTATGGCCAGCTCAGGCTGCGATTCATGCAGGAATGAATACTGTAGTAAATGCCATTCCAGATAACTGGCCTATGGCTTTGCACTTTGCTGAAGGTTCTACACATACAATTCAGACACAGTTTGCATATCAGGGTTATAAGATTTGTAACGGAATGGATGGCAACAAGGTATTAAATGAAATGCCTGAGAATAGTCTCGTATATACAGGTCACTATGTAGATCATGAATTAGTTTCTAATATAGAAATTGATTGCGAGAGAAGAGTAAGAAGAATCGAAGAAAATAAACCTATGAGATTCCTCTTAACAATCGGAGGCGCAGGTGCTCAAAAGGAGATTTTTGCAGAGATTATTAAGGATTTGATTCCTAGAATTAAGGCAAAGCAGGCTACTCTTTACATCAATATCGGTGATTACAAAAATGTATGGAATGATTTAAATAAGGCGATTCCTGAGATGAAGGATCTTACGACACTTTATTTCGACGATTGGAATAAGACACGTAAGTTTGCACAGGACGCTCTTGAAGGTGATGTAACAGGAATACATCTCTTCTGCCACGAAAATATATTCGAGGCTGTATATGCTACTAATCTTCTTATGAGATCTTGTGATGTGCTTGTTACAAAGCCATCTGAGTTATCTTTCTATCCTGTGCCTAAGATTTTTATAAAGAGAATAGGCGGACACGAGCAGTGGGGTGCAATCCATTCAGCTGAGATAGGAGATGGTACGCTCGAGTGCAGAGATACTGCTCACACTTTGCAGATGATTAACCTTTTCTTAAAGGAAAAAGCAATGCTTAAGAACATGTGCACAAACATTATTAATAACAAAAAGGCTGGCATCTACGATGGTGGCTATAAGGTAGTTGAACTTGCAATGAAAGGTGGTAACGTATGAGACTTACACTTAAGGAAAAAGCATCTTACGGTCTAGGTGCTGTAGGTAAAGACATGGTATATATGCTCTCTGCGAGCTATATCCTCTATTACTATCAAGATCTCCTCGGAGTATCTGCTGCAGTAATTGGAGTAATGCTTCTAATTGCAAGAATCTTCGACGCTTTTAATGATCCTATTATGGGCGTTATTGTTGCTAAGACACAGACTAGGTGGGGTAAGTTCAGACCATGGCTTATGATTGGTACACTTACAAATGCCATAATTCTCTTCTTTATGTTTGCAGCACCCCCAACACTTACTGGAAGTGGTCTCGTAGCTTATATGTCAATATTCTATATCCTCTGGGGTGTTACCTATACGATGATGGATATCCCTTATTGGTCAATGGTTCCTGCCTTTACAAGTGACGGTAAGGAGAGAGAAGGTCTTACTACTCTTGCTCGTTCATGTGCAGGTGTAGGTTCTGCTCTTGTCACTGTATTTACAATGATTATTGTTCATATGATTAGCAATAACGAGGTTATCGGATTTAAGTGGTTCGCACTTATTATTTCTGTAATCTTCGTTGTTACTATCGGAATCACATGTATCAACATCAAGGAGAAGTCCACTGTTAATATGGAGACTCCTTCTATCAAGCAGATGTTCAAGGCTCTTATTGAGAATGATCAGGCAATGACAATCGTTATCACCATCGTTCTTATCAACGCTGCAGTTTATACGACATCTAACTTCGTAATCTATTTCTTCAAATACGATTTTGGTGGTGAGAGATGGTTTGATAGCTACACGATGTTTAACATCTTCGGTGGTGGTGTCCAGATCCTTTCTATGATGATTCTCTACCCACTTCTTCGTAAGTTCTTCGATAACATTAAGATTTTCTACATTTGCCTCGGCAGTGCGATTTTGGGATATGCAGCACTTCTTGGTATCACTTTTACTTCAATGAAGAGCGTTTATGTTCTCTTTGTTCCTGCTTTCTTCATCTTTGCTGCTAACGGTGTGCTTCAGGTATTAACTACTGTATTCCTTGCTAACACAGTAGATTACGGTCAGCTTAAGAATGGAAGAAGAGATGAATCTGTTATCTTCTCTATGCAGACTTTTGTAGTAAAGCTTGCTTCTGGTGTTGCTGCGTTCATCGCCTCTATCTGCCTCTCGATTAATAAGCTTAATAGTGACTCAGCTGTAGACGAAGCAGATAAGCTTAAGGACTTCTCCTTGGAGGTCGCATCTTCAGCAAAAATGAGCCTTAGGATGACAATGACAATCTTGCCTGTAATTGGCCTTATTGTTGCTCTCATCTGCTTTGGCAAAAAGTATATACTTACTGATAACAAGCTAAAGGAAATTAACGAGCAGATTAAAGCAAAGGGTTAATCTATATGATATATATTAACGACAAGTTATTTGTTCTTAGTACAAAGAATACGACATATGCCTTCGAGGTTACTTCGTTAGGACTTCTAGAGCATCTTTACTATGGCCGTAAGATTACGCTAGATACTTCTGATGGTCTTAGGGAGCAGTACGTCTTTGCTCCAGGGAATACCAATGTTTATTCTCCGGATGAGCCAGGAATGACACTCGAGGATATAAGACTTGAGGTCTCGGGGCTAGGTAAAGGGGACTTCAGGGAACCTTTTATCGAGGTGGTAAATCCTGACGGTAGCTTTACATCTGATTTTGTATATGATTCTTATTCTTTGGCAGGCGGTAAGGACGGTAGCCTTGTAAAAGGAGATGACATGGAGCTTCCTTCATCTTACGGAACTCGTGATGAGGTTATGGTTCTAACTATTCTTCTTAAGGATACGGAGAATAACTTAGAGCTTGAACTTATCTACAGCGTATTTGAGGAATCTGACATTATTACGAGATCAGCAGTTCTTAAGAATAATTCTGGAAGTAAGATTATTGTCAAGAGACTTATGAGTTCTATGCTTGATTTTGATCCAGGTGAATACACATTTACTACCTTCACTGGAGCATGGGCAAGAGAGATGAACCGCGAGGATATGAAGGTTGGTTCAGCAAAACTTGTAAATAGTTCTTATACAGGTACTTCGTCTAATAAAAATAACCCTTTCGTTATGTTGTCGAGAGGTGATGTGAGTGAAGACTCTGGTGAGTGCTTCGGAATAAATCTTATCTATAGTGGTAACCACTACACAGCCGTACAGAAGTCTTCTTTTGCTAAGGTGAGATTAGTTCAGGGAATAAACCCACAGTCTTTTACATGGACTCTTAATGAGGGAGAGTCTCTTGCTGTTCCTGAGTGTGTTATGACCTATTCACGTATGGGTTATAACGGCATAAGCGGGAATATGCATTACTTCGTAAATAATCATGTTATCCGTGGTTCATGGAAGAATAAAACTCGACCGATTCTTCTTAATTCATGGGAAGCAGCATACTTCGATATCAACGAGCATAAGCTATTATCGCTTGCTAAGAAGGCAAAGGATGTCGGTGTCGAGCTTTTTGTTATGGACGACGGTTGGTTTGGCGAGAGAAACGACGATACGAGTTCCCTTGGTGACTGGTATGTAAATAAAAAGAAGCTTCCTAACGGCATTAAGGGACTTGCTGATAAGATTAATAAGCTTGGATTAATGTTTGGTATCTGGGTTGAACCAGAGATGGTGAGTAGTAATAGTAATCTATATAGAAATCATCCAGAGTGGGCGATGAAGATTCCAGGTAAAAAGCATTCTGAAGGCAGAAACCAGATGGTTCTCGATTTAACCCGTAAGGATGTTCAGGACTATATAATTACAGCTATGAGCGAAGTATTTGGTTCTGGAAATATCTCATATGTTAAGTGGGATATGAATAGATCATTTACTGATGTTTTTTCTTCAGCTTTGCCTGTAGATAGACAAGGTGAAGTATTCCACAGATATGTATTAGGGCTTTATCGAGTAATAGGTGATTTGACACGTAAATTTCCAGATATTTTGTTTGAGGGATGCGCTTCAGGCGGTAATAGATTCGATTTAGGTATTTTGTCTTATTTCCCTCAAATCTGGGCGAGTGATAATACTGATGCATATTGTAGGGGCATAATCCAGAATGGTTATAGTTATGGATATCCCCAATCCTGTGTTACTGCTCATGTATCGGATTGTCCGAATCACCAGACACTAAGAATTACTCCTTTGGATACACGATTTAATGTGGCTTCTTTTGGCGTGCTTGGTTATGAGTGCAATCTTAAAGACATGAGTGATGATGCGCTTAATGCAATTAAAGCTCAGGTTGAAGATTATAAGAAAATGCGTGAATACATGCAGTTTGGCAGGTTCTATAGATTCTGTGGATGTGATAATCATGTTCACTGGACGATTGTATCTAGAGATAACGCAAAAGCTGTTAGCATGGTTATGCAAGGCTTAGTTAAGCCTAATACTCAGCTTAAGGTTTTATATCCTAGGGGACTATCAGAAGAAAAGCTTTATAGAATTACCGTAAGAGAGAATGATTACGATTTAAGATCCTTCGGAGGCCTTATAAATTATGTTGCACCATTCCATGTTAAGCAGGATGGTGTGGTTCATAATATAGCTGCCAAGTTTGTAAAGATGCATTCGGAGAAGGAAAGCCATGAGATGTATGGCGATACCATGATGAACGCAGGGGTTCACTTGAAGAGCGCTTTCGCATCAGGTGGTTATAACGAGGAGCTAAGATACTATCCTGATTTTGGGTCTAGACTTTACTTTATTGAAGGTTGATTTATGTGCGATAGGATTTACTTTAACGATGATTGGCAGTTTGAAGCGTGTTTTGGAAGCGGTAGCTATGTCGATGTAAGACTTCCACATACGGTAAAAGAGACGCCATTTCATTATTTTGATGAATCCATTTATCAGATGGTTTCAGGTTATCGTAAGAGTTTTAAGGTAGATTCTAAGTGGCAGGGCAAAAGGCTTTTACTTACCTTTGAGGGTATTGCTCATGTAGCAACTGTTTTCTTAAATGGAAAAGAAGTAGCAAACCACAATTGTGGTTATACGGCATTTACAGTTGATATTTCAGATAGTGTCATATTTGATGGTGATAACGTTCTAGAAGTCAAAGTTGACAGTAGAGAGTGTGTTAATGTTCCACCATTTGGCTTTGTAATCGACTATATGACATACGGTGGAATATACCGTGATGTCTATCTTGATGTGAGAGAAAAAACCTATATTAAGGATACTTTTGTTTATTCAAATATAGCCGATAAGGATGCAGAGGTTTCTTCTGAAATTGTTTTTTCTGGTGATGCCCTTATTAGACAGAGTTATCGCGAAGTAGGAAGCGAAAATTATATTGATTTACCTTCTGATAGTTTGAGAAAATCTGGCGATAAAACTATTGTTAAATCTACTATTAAAAATGCAAAAATATGGGATATTAATAACCCGTGCCTTTATGAGATTAAAACTGAACTAGTTATTGATGATGTAGTTATTGATTCAAAAGTTGTAAAACATGGTGTTCGTTCTGCTGTATTTAAGAAGGATGGATTTTATTTAAATGGAAGTAAGCTTAAGCTTCGCGGACTTAACAGACACCAGAGTTTTGCTTACACAGGTTATGCAATGCCTGAATCGATGCAGAGACTTGACGCGAGAATTTTAAAGTATGAGCTTGGACTTAACGCTGTTCGTACTTCTCACTATCCACAGTCTCATTATTTTATTGATGAGTGTGACAAAATTGGTCTTCTTGTATTTACCGAGATACCAGGATGGCAGCATATTGGAGATGATGAGTGGAAAGATGTCGCGGTTCGTAATGTTGAAGATATGGTTCTACAGTATAGAAACCATGCTTCGATTATTCTCTGGGGTGTCAGAATTAATGAATCTGTTGATGACGATGAATTTTATAAGCGTACAAATGAAGTAGCTCATAAACTTGATGCTACGAGACAGACAGGTGGCGTTCGTTGTTATAAGAGAAGTAATCTGCTTGAGGATGTCTATACATATAATGATTTCTCTCATGATGGTAAGGCTTCCGGGTGTGAAGGTAAATCCAAGATTACATCTGATATCAACAAGCCATATCTGATAAGCGAATATAACGGCCATATGTTTCCTTGTAAGGCTTATGACTGGGAGAATAAAAGATGTGAGCATGCGATGCGTCATGTAAGAGTTCTTGATAGTGTTTCAAAGCACGAAGATATAGCTGGAAGCTTTGGCTGGTGTATGTTCGACTACAATACTCACAAGGACTTTGGTAGTGGAGATCGAATCTGTTACCACGGTGTTATGGATATGTTCAGAAACTCAAAGCTCGCAGGATATGTATATGCTTGCCAGCAAGAAGATACTCCCGTACTTGAGATAAGTTCTACTATGGATATTGGAGAGCATCCAGGGTGCATTAGAGGAGATGTATTCATTTTCACAAATGCAGATAGCGTGAAGATGTATAAGAACGATGCCTTGATAAAGGAATATAGGGCTAGTGATTCGCCTTATGAATATATCCAACATGGACCTATCCGCGTGGATGACTATGTTGGTGAGGCGCTAATTACTGGGGAAGGAATGAGTAAGGCTCAGTCCGATGCTGTTAAGTTTCTTTTAAACGAAGCTGCGATTAAGGGTATGAATAATTTGTCCCGAGGAACTATGCTTAGAGGTGCGTTAACAGCGCTTAGATACCATATGAAGATGAGCGATGCTGTATCTCTATATGATAAGTATGTCGGTAACTGGGGTGGAGAGTCTACTATATATAAGTTTGAAGCAATAAAGAACGGCAAAGTAGTTAAGACTCGTTTGATTAAACCTATGACTGAAGTTCGAATAGTTGCCGAAGCAGATCATCAAGTGCTTAGTGAGAAAACTTCCTACGATGTTGCCCTTGTAAGAATTAAGGCTACGGATGAGATGGGTAATATCCTGCCGTTTTTTGGAAATCCAATCTCACTTAGAGTTGAAGGGCAAGCCGAGCTCATTGGCCCATCTGTAGTTAACTTACAGGGCGGCATGGGCGGAACATATATTAAAACTATAGGTAAAACTGGCAAGGCAAAGCTCATTATTTCTTCCTCCAGTGCCCAAGAGATTTCATTAGTGTTTGAGATAAATAGTGCTAATTACTGATAATAAGCGTCGACAAAAATACGGAATCGTACTATAATTAAAGTACGATTTCGTATTTTTTAGAGGTGAACATGTATTCAAAAAGTTTCTTTTATGACTTCGGTAAAGCAATATATCATGTTGATTCTTTCTATACTGAATTTGCCAAGCAGAGCAATGTTTCTTCTGCACTGCTTTGGGTTTTGTATGCTCTTAACGATGGAAAACCACATACACAGATTGAGGTTAGTAACGATTGGAAACTACCAAAAACAACTGTAAATACGGTAGTTAAAGAACTGGAGCAAAATGGGTATGTCGAATTAATTGCAATTAAGGGCAAAAGACGCGAGATGTCTATCGTGCTTACAAAAGAGGGTGAAGAGTATGCTGACAGCCTCCTCGCACAGCTTTATAAAAAAGAAGCCGAAGTATTTAAAGCATTAACCCAAGATGATAAAGAGGTAATTAAAGTTCTAGAGAAGATAACAAAGCATCTTAAGGGGGAAGAATAAGATGGAATATGTAACACTAGGCAAATCAGATTTAAAAGTATCACGCATGTGTATGGGCTGCATGGGCTTTGGTAATGCAGCGACAGGTCAGCACAGCTGGACGGTTGATGAGGAAGCATCCAAAGCAATCATTAAGCGTGGCCTTGAACTTGGCATCAATTTTTACGACACAGCCATAGCATATCAATCTGGTACCAGCGAGATGTTTTTGGGGAAGGCGATTAAAGAATATGCCAAAAGAGACGAAGTAGTTATCGCGACAAAGTTTCTCCCTAGATCTCAGGATGATATCGCACAGGGTATTACAGGAAAAGAACATCTATTGAAGAGCCTCGACTTAAGTTTGTCTCACTTAGGTATGGATTACGTGGATTTATATATCTACCACATGTGGGACTGGAACACTCCAGTAGAAGAGTATCTAGAAGGTATGGCTGAGGGTGTAAAGGAAGGAAAGATAAGACAAATCGGCATAGCAAACTGCTTTGCATGGCAGCTCGCGGAAGCAAATGCAATCGCCAAGGAAAACGGCTGGCCTGAGTTTGTCTCCGTACAAAACCATTACAATCTCATCATGCGCGAGGAAGAGCGCGAAATGAAAGTCTACGCAGACGAGAGAAATATAGCGCTTACACCTTATAGCGCACTTGCAGCAGGTCGTTTATCAAAAAGGCCAGGTGAGACTTCAAAGCGATTAGAGCAGGATGCATATGCTAGATTAAAATATGAAGCAACAGCTGATAAGGATGCGAAGGTAATTGCAAAGGTCTGTGAGATCGCAGATGCACATAATGTATCAATGACTGAAGTATCTCTCGCATGGCTTTTAACGAAGGTTACATCACCAGTTGTAGGTGCTACAAAGATTAGCCACGTAGAAGGAGCTGTTAAGGCAGTAGATTTAAAGTTATCTGAAGATGAGATTAATTCACTCGAAGAATTCTACGAGCCACATGTATTATCTGGTGTAATGGCACAGAATACACCGGCTGCCAGAACCACGGAGCAGGTGTGGATTAAGA
>JAKSRJ010000034.1 GCA_024403715.1 Saccharofermentans sp.
GTGGAGACCCAACACCAGGTGGAGATCCAACACCAGGCGGGGATCCAACACCAGGCGGAGATCCAACACCAGGTGGTGACCCAACACCAGGTGGAGACCCAACACCAGGTGGAGATCCAACACCAGGCGGGGATCCAACACCAGGTGGAGACCCAACACCAGGAGGAGATCCAACACCAGGAGGAGATCCAACACCAGGTGGAAATCCAACACCAGGTGGCAACACTCCAGGTGGAGACAATCCAGGCGGAAACACTCCAGGTGGAAATACTCCAGGAGGAACAACCCCAAGTGGTGATAGTCCAGATGGTAATACTCCTTCTGCAACACCTACTCCAGTACCAAGTGTTACAGGAGTAACTCTTGATGGTAGTCCTATTGATCCTGATGATTACACTCCTAATTCTGATGGAACTGTAACTATTGCTGATAATGTGACAAGAACATTAAGTGAAGGTCGTCATACGGTAGTTGTTACATATACTGACGGAGCTACAAGAACATTTACAATTATTATCGACAATAGTGGTCGTGTTCCTGTAACTGGAGAAATCGATATCGTAAATATCATTGCTCCAATCATCTTGGCTATGACAGCAGGTCTTGTATATACATCAATGAGACTTAGAAGAAGAGAAGAGTATTAATCATTAATAGATTAATGAGAAGCAGCTGTGTGGAACTCACACAGCTGTTTTTTATGTATAAAAAAAGCTTTATAGGTGAAATGTAGATAAATGTCAAAGATTTATATACATATTGCACAAAAGGATTGCGATTAAATTGTGAATTAAATGTGAATAGACTTGTGGCTATATTTGTAAAGATTTTGTAAAATAGGGTTGGATAATTATTAATTGGGGGCTTTATATGTTTAAGCACTACACAAAGAAAAGAACAGTTGGTCTTGTGTCTGCGTTTACAGCAGCTGCTATGCTAGCTAATGTGGCATTCACAAATCCTAGACAACTTAATGCTGACTTCAGTGTTCCTGAGTTTGTTTATGCTTCAGATAATTCACTTGGTACAGCTGGCGGTTTCTCAATCTTCACAAGAGAGTATACAAATGCTGCTCATGAGGAAGGTACTATTGCTGCGCAGACCCTTCATGAGAGAGGTCAGAATTTCGGTGTAACAGATAACGTTTTCAATCAGGCTGTAAGCGGTAGTTACTACTATTATTTTGAGAACATTGATGCACCTATGGGAGAGTTTGAACATGGCGGTAACGTTATGATTCCAGGTAATGAGTATCCTGTTGTATTCCCAGCTGGTTCTGTTTTTAATCCATACAATAATAACCAGGGTGTTGAGATTGTTTATAATGGTATTACATTGAGAGCTGTTAATCAGTTCTCTGATGTTACTGCTCAATCTAAGCTTCTTAAGGTTGATGATCTTTCTGAAGCACAGAGAATTAACTTTGACGCTGCTTTCACTTCCCTTAATAATTACTCCGCATCACTCCAGGCTTTGAACACAGTTGCTCTTGGTAGAACAGTTAACACTGTTGTAGGCGAGACAAGAATTATCACAGTAGAGCCTGGTTACAATAACGTAATTAATCTTGACTGGTCTTCAATAAACTATACTAGAACTATTGATATTCAGTGCACATCAAATGACTTCTCTGTTGTATTTAATGTAGATTGTTCAACAGCTCCTGCAACTATGACTCTTGGTCAGAATATGCTTGAGAAAATTACTGTAAATGGTAACGCTGTTGGTTCATATGATGGTGCAACAGCAGGAAAGATTCTCTTTAACTTTGGTTCTTATAATGGAACTATTACTCTCGCTCAGGGTATGAACACTGGTGTTGTTCTTGCTCCTAATGCTAGTGTAATTATTGGGGCAACACATAATGGTAATATCATGGCTGCTTCTGTAACTAATCCAGGTGGTGAGAATCACCATAGTAATTTCCACAGATATCCTGATATGTCTGAGCCAACTCCAACACCAACAGAGACACCTGTTCCAACAGAAACTCCAACACCAACAGAGACACCTGTTCCAACAGAAACTCCAACACCAACAGAGACTCCTGTTCCAACAGAAACTCCAGTTCCAACAGAGACTCCTGTTCCAACAGAGACTCCAGCTCCAACAGAGACTCCTGTTCCAACAGAGACTCCAGCTCCAACAGAGACTCCAGCTCCAACAGAGACTCCTGTTCCAACAGAAACTCCTGTTCCAACAGAGACTCCTGTTCCAACAAGTACACCAACACCGGTACCAACAAGTACACCAACACCAGTACCAACAAGTACTCCAACACCGGTACCAACAAGTACTCCAACACCAGTACCAACAAGTACACCAACACCGGTACCAACAAGTACACCAACACCGGTACCAACAAGTACTCCAACGCCGGTACCAACAAGTACTCCAACACCAGAGCCAACAAGTACTCCAACACCAGAGCCAACTGAGACTCCGGTTCCAACAGAAACTCCAACACCAGAGCCAACTGAGACTCCAGCTCCAACAAATACACCAGAGCCTGGACCAACAGCTACTCCAACACCAATTGCTTTCACAATTAGTAAGGTAGATATTGGTGGTTATGAGATTGATGGCGCTATCCTTACAATCACTAATGCAGAGGGCTATCGCAATGATCTTTCTGGTGTAACAGTTACACAGAATGGTGAGACTGCAGAAGGATTTATCATTATCGATAATGTTGTTACTTTCAGATCTATCGCTGGTGCTTCTGCTGTAGTTGATGGACTTCCAGCTGGTCAGTATGTACTTACTGAGGTTGTAGCTCCACTTGGTTATTGTATTGCAGAATCTATTCCATTCTCTGTTGATGAGTTGGGAATTGTAACAGCAAATGGTTCTTCTGCTGAGCAGAGAATTGTAATGGTCGATGAAGCTGATCCTGCTGTTATTACACCTACACCAACACCTGCTGGAAATGAGCCTACACCAACACCTGCAGTAATCATTACTCCTACACCAACACCTGTTACAACAATGGTTCTTGGTGAGAACAGAGATAATGGTCTCGACTCTGCTACAAGAGGTCGTGTAATTGATTTCGATGATACTGTTGCTACAACAGGTGAATCTGTATCAGTTACAGTTGTTGCTGGTATCTCAATGATTCTTGCAGCTGGTGCTCTCTTCGTGGTTGCTTCTAAGAGAAAGAAGTTTAACTAATAGAGTCTAACAAATCTTGATATTAAGACCGTATCGTATGGTACGGTCTTTTTATTTATGCAAAACAAATATATAATCGATTTCTACTTAGATTTGGGGGAACTAATGAATAAACAATTTTTAATGGGAAATGAAGCAATTGGTTTAGCTGCCGTTGCGGCAGGTGTTAACCTAGTATCTGGTTACCCAGGTACACCGTCAACTGAGGTTCTAGAGACTATTGCTAAAGAGAACGATGGAAGTATTTACGTTGAGTGGTCTGTAAATGAAAAGGCTGCTCTTGAAGTTGCCGCGGGTGCTTCTTATTCAGGTGCCAGAACATTAATAACAATGAAGCAAGTTGGTCTTAATGTAGCTTCTGATCCTCTTATGAGCCTTGAATATGTAGGTATCGAAGGCGGTATGGTAATCCTTGTTGCGGATGATCCAGGTCCAATTTCTTCACAGACTGAACAGGATACTAGAACTTTTGCTGAATATTCTAAGGTACCTTGCTTTGATCCTTCAGATGCACAGGAAGCATATGATATGTTGATTGAAGCATTTGAATTGTCAGAGAAATATAAGACTCCGGTATTCTATCGTCCTACAACTCGTGTTTGTCATTCATATCAGTCTGTTAGTGTAAAAGACTATTTTGACTATGAATATCATAGACCTGACGGTTTTATTAAGGACTCTAAGCGTTGGGTCATATTTCCTAAACTCTCATATATCAATCATGCCAAGATTGAAGAACGTAATATCATAATTAGTGATGAATTATCCTCTTATAATAGAAATACTATAGTTAGAACTAATTCTACTAAAGGTATAGTTGCTCAAGGAATAAGCTTCGCTATTACTAAGGATATTTTAGATTCTATAGATTTCGAGAATAAACCTAATCTATTAAAAATCACTACACCTTTCCCATTTCCAGAAAAGCTTGCTTTGGAATTCATGGATGGCATCGATGAAGTTCTTGTTCTCGAGGAACTAGATCCATATATCGAGAGACACCTAGTTTACGTATGTGGTAGGAAAAATATCAAGGTTACTATTAAAGGCAAGATTACAGGTGATGTTGCTTCTTCTGGTGAAAATACAGCAGATTTAATTAAGAGTTATATCTATAAATTTATGGATTGGAAATTAGATTCTGATTCAATCAATTTAAGTAATACCCCTGAACTTCCAGTTCGACCTCCTGTATTGTGTGCAGGTTGTCCTCACAGAGCTTCCTTTTATGCGGTTAAAAAAGCAATGAAGGGAAGAGATACTATTTTTGCTGGCGATATTGGTTGCTATACGTTGGGCAATGCAATGCCACTTGATATGGTTGATACATGCCTTTGTATGGGCGCTGGTGTAAATATTGCTCAAGGAGTGGGTAGAATTAAGCCTGACACTAAGTGTTTTGCTTTTGTAGGTGATTCGACTTTCTTTGCTTCTGCTATAACTGGTGTCGTAAATGCTGTTTATAATCAAGCTGAGATGACTTTGATCGTTCTTGATAATTCAACAACGGCTATGACAGGACATCAGCCTCACCCTGGTACAGGTCGTACTATGATGGGCGAATTTACCGATAAACTAGATGTTGAACAAGTGCTTCGTGGTGTAGGAGTTGACGTTGTCGTAAGACAGAATCCTTATGAGTTAGAGCAGGCGGTTAAGGTTGTTAAGGAGACAGCAGATAAGCCTGGTGTTAAGGCAATCATTTTTGAGTCTCCTTGTGCTGTTATTGTTAAGCCTGAAAAGCCATATGAAGTTGATAGCGCTAAGTGTATTGATTGCCGTAAATGCATCAAAGAAATTGGCTGTCCTGGTATTGTTGTTAAGGCTGGTAAGGTTTCAATTGATGAAGCTTTGTGTAGCGGATGTGGTTTGTGTTCTCAGGTGTGTCCTGTGGGTGCGATTTCTAAGAAAGGAGAGCGCTTATGAGTACAACAAATATAATTTTGTGCGGCGTCGGTGGACAGGGTACAGTTCTTGCTTCAAAATTAACTGCAGCAGCATCCATGGCAAAAGGACTTGAAGTTAGATCTGCAGAGACGATTGGTATGGCACAGCGTGGTGGAAGTGTTATGAGTTATCTTCGAATTGGTGATACAGCTTCTCCTCTTATTACGAAAGGCAGTGCTGATCTTATCATTGGATTCGAACCTGGAGAGACAGTAAGACTTCTTCCATACCTTAAGAAGGGAGGCGTGGTAATAACTTCCAATCGTGCTATCATGCCTGTAACTGCAGCTTTGCTTGATTCTTCATACTCTGGAGACAGTATGGTCGAGTATTTGAAGGCTCAAGAAGGCAATCTTGTAGGTAAGCTTTTAACAATAGATATGGATAAGGCTTTGGAGGAATTAGGTTCACCTAAGGTAATGAATATGGTTCTATTAGGTGCTGCTGCTAGGGGTGGTTTTCTAGGAGAAGTAACAATCGATGATATTAAAAGTGCTTTGGTTAAGAAGGTTAAACCACAACTTCACGAGCTTAATTTTAAAGCACTCGAGTATGCTTTGATTTGAGGAGGGAAACATGAAGATTAACGCGAGACAATTAGAACAAGTAAATAATAGAATTACGGCTCTTCTAAATGCAGATAGCTTCTATGGTAAGAAACTTAGAGAAGCTGGTATTACTGAAGTTAATAGTGCCGAAGAATTTGAGCAGTTACCTTTTTCTGAGAAAAATGATTTACGTGAGGCGTATCCTCTAGGTCTTATGACAGCACCAGAGGAGGAGATTGTTAGAATCCATTCTTCATCTGGAACTACAGGTTTACCAGTTATTATTCCTTATACAGCTAAGGACGTTGACGACTGGGGGGAGATGTTCAAGCGTTGTTATGAGTTTGCAGGACTAACCAATAAGGATCGAGTTCAGATTACTCCTGGCTATGGCCTTTGGACCGCTGGTATTGGTTTCCAAAACGGTGCTGAGAAATTAGGCTCTATGGTTATTCCTATGGGTCCAGGTAATACAGAGAAGCAGCTTAAAATGATGATGGACATGAAGTCAACCGTTATCTGTGCTACTTCTTCCTATGCTCTCTTACTTGCAGAGGAGATTCAAAAGAGAGGCATTAAGGATCAGATTTGTCTTAAGAAGGGTATTATCGGTTCTGAGAGATGGGGAGAGAAGATGCGTGCTCGTATATCATCAGAGTTAGGAATCGAGCTTTATGATATTTACGGACTTACAGAGATTTATGGACCAGGTATTGGTATTAACTGTAAGGGACAAAATTATATGCATTACTGGGATGATTATCTCTACTTAGAGATTATAGATCCAGTTACATTGAAGCCTGTACCTGACGGTGAGTGGGGCGAGATTGTTATTACAACTCTCGTTAAGGAAGGTGCACCACTTATTCGTTATAGAACTCATGATTTGTCTCGAATCGTAACTGAGAAGTGTCCTTGTTGTGATAACAGATTCCCTATGATTGATATTATTAAGGGAAGAACAGATGACATGATGAAGATTAAGGGAGTTAATGTATTCCCAGCTCAGATTGAGGAAGTGCTCAAGAGCTTTAATGAACTCTCTAGTGAGTATCAAATCAGAATATCTCATCTAGATGGTAAGGATACAATGCGTATCTATGTTGAGACTTCAGGTGAGTACGACTTTGAGGAATTAGGTAAGAGGGTAGCTGCTGAAGTAAAATCACGAATTGGATTTACTCCTATCGTAAAGGTTGTAGAGGTCGGACTCCTACCAAGATCAGAAAAGAAGACTCAAAGAGTTATAGACGAGAGATTCGGTTAAAAGAAAAAGCTCATCACAGTTGTGGTGAGCTTTTTGTTTATTATAAAAACAAAGAAAAAGGAGTTGAATCATCAACTCCTTCTTAGTGGTGACCCCAACGAGAATCGAACTCGTGATTGCGCCTTGAGAGGGCGCCGTCTTAGCCGCTTGACCATGGGGCCGACTTAATGCATCAGACGAAATGCTTGAGTATAATATCATACGAATATTTGATTGGCAAGGGTGAAAGAGAAAAAACTTTGTGATAAACTATTCGAAGAGTAAAAACGAACATAATTTCGATAAGGTTTATAAGAAATGGAAGATTATAAGTATATAAGGATACATGGTGCTAGAGAGCACAATCTTAAAGATATTGATTTGAATATCCCTCGTGATCAGCTTGTAGTACTAACAGGTTTGTCTGGTTCTGGTAAGAGCTCGATTGCTTTCGATACAATTTATGCTGAAGGACAAAGACGTTATGTGGAGTCTTTATCTTCGTATGCCCGTATGTTTTTGGGGCAGATGGAAAAGCCTGATGTTGATAGTATTGATGGCTTGTCTCCTGCTATTTCAATTGATCAGAAGACTACCTCGCATAACCCTAGATCTACAGTAGGTACAGTAACAGAGATATATGATTATATGCGTCTTTTGTATGCTCGAGTAGGTGAACCTGTTTGCTGGAAGTGTGGTAAGTCTATTAGCTCTCTTACTATCGATCAGATTGTAGATAAGATTAAGACTTATCCTGAAGGAACAAGACTCATTATCATGGCTCCAACAGTAAGAGGTAAGAAGGGTGAGTTTTCTAAGCTTTTGGAAGACTATCGTAAGTCTGGTTATGTTAGAGCTAGAATTGATGGTTCTATGTATGACTTGAGCGAGGAGATTGATTCCTTAAAGCTTGATAAGAATCACAAGCATCATATAGAGGTTGTTGTTGATCGTCTTGTGCTTAAGGATGGTAATACTACTCGCATCTACGACTCTTGTGAGACAGCTTTGAAGCTCGCTGATGGTTTGTTAGTTGTTGAGGCGCAGGTAGTATCTTCTGTTGATGAAGAGACGGGCTCTAAGCTTTACGATATTACTGAAGAACTATTCTCGCAGAAGCTAGCTTGTCCTGATTGTGGTATCTCATATGGGGAAGTATCTCCTAGAAGCTTCTCATTTAATAATGCCTTTGGAGCTTGTCCTAATTGTTCTGGATTAGGAACGCTGATTCATGTAGATCCTGAGCTATGTATTAATGATCCTAAGTTATCTATTAATGATGGTGCTATCACTTGTGGTGGATGGAATTTTAATGATCTGAAGAGCTGGGGAAGATGCTTTGCTGAAGCTTTGTCAGAGAACTATAACTTCTCTCTTGATACTCCATATCAGGATTTACCAGAGGATATTAAAAACATCATTATGTACGGTAATGGTGGCGTCAAGATGAAGATTGATACCCGTAATAGTAGCTATCGAAGAGATAGTGATTATTACTCTGCTTGGGAAGGCTTAGCTCCAAGTATCATGCGTCGCTATAACGAAGGCATGACACCTGAGATTAAAACTAACTATGAGCAGTATATGAGCGTTGATATTTGTCCGACATGTAATGGCGCACGACTTCGTAAAGAGATGCTTTCTATCTATATAAATAAATGCAATATCAATGATGTTACTAATAAAAGTGTTAGTGATGAGTTGAAGTTTTTTGATGAGCTTACTTTCGGTGAGCGTAACAAAGCGATAGCAGATCCAATTTTAAGAGAGATTAAGGCAAGACTTCAGTTCTTATCTGATGTTGGGTTGGAGTATATGACATTGTCTCGACCTGCTATGACTCTCTCGGGAGGAGAAGCACAGAGAATAAGACTTGCTACTCAAATTGGTTCAGGTCTTCAGGGCGTGCTTTATATCTTAGATGAGCCTTCTATTGGCCTTCACCAGCGTGATAATGAGAAACTGCTTAAGACATTAAATAAGCTACGTGACTTGGGTAACTCTGTGATTGTTGTTGAGCACGATGAGGATACAATGCGTGCTGCAGATCATCTCATAGATATTGGTCCAGGTGCAGGAATTAATGGTGGTAAGGTAGTTGCTCAGGGTACGGCAGAAGAAGTCTCCAAGGTGGAAGCTTCAATTACAGGTCAGTATTTATCTGGTAAGAAGTTTATTCCAGTACCTTATAATCGTCGTAAGGTTGATAAAAAGAATATGCTTAAGATTAAGGGGGCTAAGGTTAACAACCTTAAGGATATTGATGTTAATATTCCTCTTGGTCTTTTTACTTGTATAACTGGTGTTTCTGGCTCTGGTAAATCTTCGCTTATCAATGCGACTATGGTACCTGTATTAAGTCACGAGCTTAATGGTGCGCGTAAAAGCAAGGTTAAGTGCGACAGGATTGAAGGCTATAGTAAGCTTGATAAGCTCATAGTTATTGATCAGTCGCCTATCGGAAGAACTCCAAGAAGTAATGCGGCAACATATATTGGAGTATTTGATCTCATTCGAAATTTGTATGCTAATACACCTGATGCTAAGCAACGTGGTTATAAGAATGGCCGCTTCAGCTTTAATGTTAAGGGTGGACGCTGTGAGGCTTGCTCTGGTGACGGTGTAAATAAAATCGAAATGCACTTTCTAGCGGATGTATATGTTAAGTGTGACGTATGTAAGGGAAGAAGATATAACCGTGAGACCTTAGAGGTTAAGTATAAGGGTAAGAATATCGCGGATGTTTTGGAG
This sequence comes from Saccharofermentans sp., assembly GCA_024403715.1. Classification (GTDB taxonomy): domain Bacteria; phylum Bacillota; class Clostridia; order Saccharofermentanales; family Saccharofermentanaceae; genus Saccharofermentans. The sequence continues at coordinate 9,667 of JAKSRJ010000034.1, forward strand.
ATGTCAGTTGATGAAGCATGTGACTTTTTTGCTGGCGTGCCAAATATTTACCGCAAAGTTAAGACCCTACAAGAGGTAGGTCTAGGGTATATTAAATTAGGTCAGCCTTCACCTCAGTTGTCTGGTGGTGAGGCGCAAAGAGTTAAGCTTGCTGCTGAATTGTCTAAGAGATCGACGGGTAAGACAATTTATGTACTTGATGAGCCTACAACAGGTCTTCATGTCGCAGATGTACATAAGCTTGTTGACATTCTTGAGCGCCTTACAGAGAATAATAATACTGTAGTTGTTATTGAGCATAACTTAGATGTTATTAAAACAGCAGACTATTTGATTGATTTAGGACCTGAAAGTGGTGACAAAGGTGGTACAATTATTGCCGAAGGAACCCCTGAAGAGGTTGCTAAGGTTAAGGGTTCATATACTGGTATGTTTATCGGACCTTTACTTGAAAAAGCAAAAAAGAACGGTCAGTATGCTGACTTATCTACATTTATAGATACTGAGAGATTAGAGCAAGAGGCAATGGAAATTGCTGTTGGCCCTAAGGTTCGAAGAAGGATAAGGGAGAATAAAGAATAAATGCCATTATGTACTATATGTAAAACTAGGCAAGCGATTGTATTTACAAGTCGCTATGAAAACGGCAGAAGAATAGATGATGGATATTGCCTTAAGTGTGCGTATGAGTCAGGTATCGCTGGTATAAGCGATATGTTTTCTGCTGCAGGTATTAACTCAGACAATATTGACGATATGTCTGAGAAGGTTGAGAGTATGATTGGTGGTGGTCCAGGTGCGATGGGAAGCCCTGCCGATTTTTTGAAGGCCATTGCTAATGATGATTTTAGTGGACTCGGTGAAAACTTCAATGATGACTACGATGATGAGAATTTCTTAGATGAGGATGCATCTTCTGTAGGTGTTGCTGATATCGCTTCTGATTCTTCTGATGAGGATAGTGCGCCTAAGAATGATGCATCTAATCCTATTTCTAGCCTAATGGATTCAATCCTCGGTGGAAAGTCTAGAAATGATGGCGCTAAGCGAGGAGATAAGAGAGATAAGAACTCTAAGAGAAGACTTAAGTTCCTAAGTGAGTTTGGTACAAATCTTACTGAAAGAGCTAAGGAAGGTAAGATTGATAGAATTCTCGGTCGTGATAAGGAAATAGATCGCGTTGTTCAGATTCTTAATAGAAGAACTAAGAATAACCCTGTATTGATTGGTGCTCCAGGTGTAGGTAAGACTGCAATTGCACAGGGATTGGCTAACAAGATTGTCGAAGGTTCAGTTCCAGAGAAGCTCCAGAATATGCAGATCTGGCAGCTCGATTTGCCTGCTATGGTTGCAGGAACTCAGTTCCGTGGAATGTTCGAGAATCGTATTAAGGGTGTAATCAACGAAGCAATGCGAGAGGAGAATATTATTCTTGTAATCGATGAGCTTCATTCGATTATGGGTGCTGGAGATTCTGAAGGTTCTACTAATGCAGCTAATATCTTAAAACCTGCATTAGCACGTGGTGAGCTCCGTATCATCGGTTCCACTACAACTGCTGAGTATAAGAAAATCGAGAAGGATTCAGCTCTCGAGAGACGATTCCAGAAGGTTATGGTTGATGAGCCTAATGAGGAAGTTGCAATCGAGATTTTGAAGGGAATTAAAGATTATTACGAGGATCATCATAAGGTTTCTTATTCTGATGAAGTAATAGAGTTTGCTGTACATGCTTCTAAGAGATATATAACAGATCGTTATCTTCCAGATAAGGCTATCGATCTTATTGATGAAGCTGGTTCTAGATCCAATCTTGATAATGTGAAGCTTGTTAAGCTTAAGCAGCTTGAGGATGCTCATATCAAGGCTGATAAGGATTATGCTTCTATGGTTGAGAAGATGGAAAGCCTCACAATGTCTGAACGCGAACAGTACTATGAGAAGGTTGCAGAACTTAGAGTTGCAGCAGAAAAAGCTCAGAAGGAATATGAAGATATTAAGAGCGATATCGAACCAGATCCTATTACTATCGAAGATATAGCACAGGTAGTTGAGATGTGGACTGGTATTCCATGTAAATCTATTTCCGAGAGTGAGACTCAAAGACTCGTACACTTAGAAGAGAGACTTCATGAGCGTGTTATCGGTCAGGATAAAGCTGTTAAAGCCGTAGCTCAAGCAGTAAGACGTAATCGATCAGGTTTTACAAAGAAGCATAAGCCAGCATCTTTTATATTTGTTGGTCCGACTGGTGTAGGTAAGACAGAGCTTGTTAAGGCATTAACTGAAGTGATGTTTGGCTCTGAAGAGTCACTCATTAGAATTGATATGTCGGAATATATGGAACCACATTCCGTAAGTAAGCTTATTGGTTCTCCTCCAGGATATGTTGGACATGAGGATTCTGGTCAACTTACTGAGCAGGTAAGAAGAAAGCCATATTGTGTAATTCTTTTCGACGAGATTGAGAAGGCACATCATGATGTCTTTAACCTTTTGCTTCAGCTTTTGGATGAAGGTCGTCTTACAGACAGCCATGGTTTACATGTAAATTTTGAGAATACAATTATTATCATGACAAGTAATGCTGGTAACTCTGCCAAGGCACCGACAATCGGTTTTTTCTCTGGTACACAGGAAGCATTAGAAGCTACTGTTAACTCCGCTTTGAAGGAGACATTCCGTCCTGAGTTCTTGAACAGAGTAGACGAGACAATCATCTTTAATGAACTTAAGCCAGAAGAGATTAGAGCTATTGTAGATATCATGATTAAGGAAGTATTTACGGTTCTTAAGGATAAGGGTATCGAGGGAAGTATTACTGATCGTGCTGCTGACAGATTGGCAACTATCGGTTATGATCCTAAGTTTGGTGCTAGACCTCTTCGTAAGGCTATCAGACAGCAAATTGAGGATAGGCTTTCCGATATGCTTCTTGATGGTAGCCTGGAGAATGTTGTTGATATCGTAATCGATTATAATGATGGTGATGAAATGACATTTATTACTACAAAGAAAAAGACACGAAGCAGAAAAACAATTGCTAAGGAATGAGTAGACTAGCGAATATAATTGATAGCAAGATTAAAAATAAGTGGTCAGTAGTGATACTGACCGTTTACTTATGCATTATTTTTTCAATGCAAGCTATTGCTCTTGATGCTCCGTTTAAAGCGTGGGTATTTGTAGGTATTTTTGTTTTGTCATTTATTAGTTCGATTATAGTTATTCTTTTTACTAATAAGTGGTTGAATAAGCTTTTGCTTGAGTCCGTTAATAGAAAACCTTGGATGTGGGGAATTGCTACTTGTCTATTAACAATAGCTGTATATTCTATTTATTTGTTAGGCCAATATCCAGGTGGATTAAGTCCAGATTCTGTTTTACAGTTTGATCAGGCTTTGGGCCACACAGAATATTCTAATTGGCATCCTGTGATTCACACATTGATAATATTCACAATTCCTGTAAAACTGGGGAAAAGATTAGCTTGTATTGTTTTTTTTCAGATTGTCTATTTTGCATTGGCGTTTGGCTATTTAATTTATGTAATGGCCAAGAATGGTCTAAATTATATTGCTGTGATCTTGTTTGATATTTATATTGTTTTTAATCCATATCTAGCTACCTATATGATGATTCCGTGGAAAGATTTGGCATTTATGATCTTCTCAATTTGGATGATTGCTTGTTATATACAAATAGTGTGTACAAAGGGCATGTGGCTAGTGAAGTGGTATAATTCTTTGTCGTATTCTCTTGCGTTGGTGTTAGGTAATTGTATGCGACATAATGCAATATTGTTTGTGTTGCCTTTAGTTGTTATAACTTTAGTCTTTGTAGTTAAATCAAAAAAAACACGAATAATGCTTATATGCTTTTTTATTATTTTATCAATTATTCCCAAAACTCTAGTTGCGAGTATGAATCTGACACCTCCTGGTCGTAGAGTTACAGAAACTATAGGGTTACCTGCAACAATATGGAGTAATGTTATTAAGACAGATGAAAAATTGTTGAGTCCTGATACTATGGAAAAACTATTGACAATAGCTTCTGTTGATGACTACAGGAATGTATATATAGTTGGCGATTTTAATGAATTAAAATTTTCTGGTAAATGTGATAACGATGCTTTGAATGACTTTACATATGGAGAAGCACTCACATACCTATTTGAATGTTTCAAAGTTGCCCCACATGCTTCATTTGAAGCACTAGCTAAGCTTACTAGAATGTTTTGGGATTATAGTGGTTACTATAAACCACTTAAAGTTGAGCTATCTTGTTTCAATTATTGTGGGATTGTCTCAAATCCAAAGGCTCCGATGTCAACCTGGGTAGATAATCTTAAAACAATAGTGAATAATCCTATCGGTAGTACAATATTTGGCTCCTACGGATTTATGATGCTCTGTTTGTTCGTTGTAGCTTCTAGTTTATTTGCTAATAATCGAAAGTCATTTATTCACATATTACCTATATTCTTTTATAACGGAGGAACAGCACTTTTACTTAGTACGAATGAGGACTATAGATTCTTTTTATTTACTATAGCAATATGGTTTCCGTTAATTTTTGTAATGATTAAAGAAAAAGAAGTATTGGGGTAGAATTCGTTTATAAAAAGTAAAGTGAAGAGTCAAAAAGGCAACAAAAAAGGGATCCTATCCAATGGATCCCTTCTTGGTGACCCATTGGGGGCTTGAACCCCAGGCCCCTTGATTAAAAGTCAAGTGCTCTACCAACTGAGCTAATGGATCAGATTTGGCTGGGGTGGCAGGATTCGGACCTACGAATGCGGGAGTCAAAGACCCGTGCCTTACCCCTTGGCTACACCCCAGTGACAGAAAGCCTGACTTGTTACTGGGTTAATAAAAGTGGGGTGGGATATGGGATTCGAACCCATGATTTCTAGTGCCACAAACTAGCGCTCTAACCAGCTGAACTAATCCCACCATAATAAATAAGTGCAGGCTTCAAGGTATCTGTCAGCCATAGGATTATATGGGTATGTATTTATAAAGTCAAGTTTCTTTTTTTTATATAGAGTGCGATACTTATCATATGTACAAAATAGTTGACCATTTAAAACCTAATGAACTGTTTGCAATGGAAACTGATCGTCTAAGACTATCAGTACTTAGAAAGTCATGCGCTCGTGACGTAGCTGATTATTTATGCCGTAATCGTGAATTTCATAGAAAATGGGCACAGACGCATAGTGACAGTTATTTTACGCAGAGAGTTCAAAAGGATTATCTCAAATACGATTGTGGCGAGTATAGAGCAGGACGTCTAGTTCCTTTGTGGATCACTTATAAAGATGGATCACAAAGAATTATTGGAAGAGTTTCTTTTTTTAATTTTGCTTATGGCGGAATGATGAGTTGTAGTATAGGTTATCATCTTGATGAAAAAGAAACAGGTAAGGGGATAGCTTCTGAGGCTGTTGAGAATGCATGTAAGATGATAATGGAATATATGAAAATTCATAGAATTGAGGCTTTCATACTTCCTAATAATGTGAAATCGCTCGCTTTAATTAAAAGATGTGGTTTTATACATGAAGGTCGTAGAATTTCATATATGCATATTAATGGGCAATGGGAAGATCATGAAGCGTTTTATTTGTTAAATAACTAATATTTAACTCATAAAAATGTTTGACTGGCGTAAAAAAAGTATATAATTATAATAGAATTTCCTTCGGAGGATTATTAAGTGATGAAAACCAGTGTTAAGAAAATGATTTCCGTCGCATGTGCTATATCTATTATGGGTGCTTTTGCAGCTTGTAAGAAGAATGAAGAAGCAGAAGTTACTCTTGTTGAGATTACTCCAACACCAATTCCTGTTGAGACAACTACAACACCTACGACTACTATTACTATGTACTCTGGTCCTCTTCCATCAAGTGATCTCGCAGTTACTTGGGGGGAGACAACACTTGATACACCTGCAGTTATGTATGCGGCTGTATCTGAAGGCGAGTTCCTTAGAGTTCGTAAGGGTCCTTCTACAGAATATGATATTGTTGGAACATTGACTCGTAATCAGCAGGTTCAGATTGTAGCTGTTACAGACTCTTCTTGGTATAAGACTATAGATGGTTTCTATATTTCATCTACATATCTTGTATCAACTCCAGTAGCATAAAAAACATATTGCGTAATTAAAACTTGTGTTGTAATATATGTAGGCTTTAGGCGACACAAGTTATATGCGGGTGTAGTTCAATGGTAGAACTTCAGTCTTCCAAACTGACCACGTGGGTTCGATTCCCATCACCCGCTCCACATGTGGGTCATTAGCTCAGCTGGATAGAGCAACAGCCTTCTAAGCTGTGGGCCGGAGGTTCGAGTCCCCCATGGCTCACCACATAAGATCCATCGTTAGGTGGGTCTTTTTATTTATATTTTTTATCTATTTTCAATCTTGTATAAAAAAGTAAAAAATATGCTTGACAGTGTGAGTGTGGATATTTATAATCAATCTCGCACTTGAAAGAGAGCACGCGGCCGTGGCGGAACTGGCAGACGCGCACGTTTGAGGGGCGTGTGGGAGACCATACGAGTTCAAGTCTCGTCGGCCGCACCACCTCACTAAGGGGCTGTGAAAAAACCTCGGTTTAAGAATCGAGGTTACACAGCTCCTTTTTT
>JAKSRJ010000035.1 GCA_024403715.1 Saccharofermentans sp.
GGCCTTCTGTTAATGTTATTTATGGAAATAACGCTCAGGGTAAAACAAATATTATAGAAGCAATTAGTGTAGCTTCTTCAGTTACATCTCATCGTACGATAAAAGATAGTGAGATGATTAAGTTTGGATGTAATGAATATTCTGTTGATATGCTTTGTAAGGATGAAGTATATGATTCAGATGTTCAATTGAAGGTTAGTTATATGAATGAGAAGTCTGTATTTAATGACAAAAAGACTTCTAGTCGATTAATGAGTCAGGATGGTATCTCTATACCTAAGATTTCGTCATATATTGGTCTTTGTAACACTGTTATATTCGCTCCAGAAGACCTTAATTTGGTTAAGGGCGCTCCTATAGAGAGACGTAAGTATCTTAATTTACTAATAAGTAAGGTATCACCTTCTTATTATGATTTACTCGGCAGAGCTAAGAGAATAATTAATCAGAAAAATACATGCCTTAAGTCTTTTAATGGAAATGTTGACTTAATTGATAATAATTTGCTGGATTATTGGGATTTCTCACTTAGTGATTTATCTGCAGATATTATTTTGGAGCGATATAAGTTTTGTCAGTTAATATCTCAAAAGGCTAGCAGTCATCATAGTGTCATTTCAGGTGGAAAAGAAGTATTAAAAGTTGAATATGACACTGTAACGGGCGTAGATGCCCTTATTAGAGCTTCATTAGAAGAAGACGGTATGTTTGACCTATTTTGTAATGGAACGCTTCCTGAGGCTATCTACGCGCGTATTAAGAATGATGTTACTGAATTTATCCTTTCTAAACTCCGTTCTTGCCGTAAGATTGATGTAATTAAGGGTGTATCTCAGGTTGGAATACAAAGAGATGACCTCGATATTACACTTAATGGGCTTTCTATGAAGCAATACTCTTCCCAGGGTCAGCAAAGATCTGCATCATTGGCTCTCAAATTGTCTGAACTTGAAATTATTAGAGATAGAGTTAAATCATCTCCTATTCTACTTTTGGATGATGTATTTTCTGAACTTGATGAAGGTAGAAGAATTAGTCTTTTGTCAGGAATGAATAATGCTCAGATATTTATCACATGTACGGATCGAAAGTATATTGAAGGTCAGCTTGAAGAAATAGTTAGACAAAGTGTTGATACTAAGTTTTTCCGTGTAAATTCAGGCGAAGTTTTTGCTGAATAATTAAGTTTCCTTATATTATAATAAGCATATTATGCTATAATAGAGTGTGGAGGAATGGTCGATGTATGTAAATATCGGCGGTGATATGTCTGTTCCTGCAGGCTCTGTCAGCGCAGTGATTAACTTAGAAACTGTCTTACCTTCATGCAAAAGCATGACGGAATTTATTGAGTCAGAAGATGATAGAAATAGACTTCAATACTTGACCGAAGATATACCTAGAACTTTGGTTATGACAGATACTAAGACCTATATTAGCTCTCTTTCCTCTTCAGTTCTTGAGAAAAGACTTGAAAAGAGCTGAATATAACAGTGTTAAAAATAAATTTAATTTATAAATTGTTAGGAGTTTTTGTTAAATGAGCGATGAAGAAGTAAAGAAGGAAGAGCTTGATATCTATTTTCAGCCAGTTGAAGGTGCTGACGATGATGAGCTTCGTAATCTAGCAGAGAATCCTCGTGCTTTGACAGAGGAATTTAATGAGACTGGTGTAGCTTATTCAGAATCTGTTACAGAAGGACAGGATGAATTCGATACATCTAACAGTAAAGACTATGATGAGAGCGATATTCAGGTTTTGGAAGGCTTAGAGGCTGTACGTAAGAGACCTGGTATGTACATTGGTGATACAACACTTCGTGGTCTTCACCATCTTGTTTATGAGATTGTTGCAAACTCTGTTGATGAGGCATTGGCTGGTCGATGCGATACAATTGATGTTACTTTGAATAAGGATGGATCTGTAACTGTTAAGGATAACGGTTCTGGTATTCCAGTTGGTATTCACCCTAAGCAGGGAATTCCTACAGTAGAAGTTGTTCATACAGTACTTCATGCTGGTGGTAAATTTGGTGGTGGAGCTTATTCCATTTCTGGTGGATTACACGGAGTAGGTGCTTCAGTTGTTAATGCTTTGTCCGATAAAATGGTCGTTCAGGTAAGAAGAGAAGGTAATATTTACGAGATTGCCTTTGAGAAGGGTAATACTGTAAAGCCTCTTGAGATTGTTGGTCATTGTGATGAAGAGGACACAGGTACTACTACAACATTCATTCCAGATAATACTATCTTCCCTGATATCGTATTCGATTTTGATTCAATGATCACAAGATATAGAGAAATGGCTTTCCTTAATAAGGAAGTTACTATTGATTTGTGCGATAACAGAGGTGAGGAGCCTAATAAGGTACATCTTCACTATGATCACGGTATTATTTCCTTTGTAGAATATCTTAACCGTCATAAGGAAAGAATTAATCCAGATCCTATCTATTTTGCTACAAAATCAGGTGAGTGCTTCGTAGAGATTGCAATGCAGTATAACGATTCATATCAGGAGACTGTTTATTGCTACGCAAATAATATTGCTACACCTGAGGGTGGTACACATCTTACTGGTTTCAGAGCTGCTTTGAACAGAGTTATTAATAACTATGGTCGTAAGTATAAGTTCTTGAAGGATGGAGATAAAAATCTTCAGGGTGAAGACGCTAGAGAAGGTTTGGCTGCTATTATTTCAGTTAAGCTCCCTGAGCCACAGTTTGAGGGTCAGACTAAGTCAAAGCTTGGAAATGCTGAGATTAGACCTCTTGTTGAGGGTGCAGTAGCTGATAAGCTTATGACATTCCTTGAGGAGCATCCAGATATTGCTAAGCTCATTATGGATAAGTGTCTTGCAGCTTCTAGAGCTCGTGATGCAGCGAAGAAGGCACGTGAGATGACACGTCGTAAGACTGTATTTGAGAGTAATGCACTTCCTGGTAAGCTTGCTGACTGTCAGTCTGATGAGGCTGAATTCTGTGAGATCTTTATCGTAGAGGGAGATTCCGCCGGTGGTTCTGCTAAGCAGGGTCGTGAGCGTAAGTATCAGGCTATTCTTCCTTTGTGGGGTAAGATGCTTAACGTAGAGAAGGCTAGAATAGATAAGGTTTATTCTAATGAGAAGCTTCAGCCAGTAGTTATGGCATTAGGCGCTGGTATTGGAGAAGAATTTGATGCTTCTAAGCTTAGATATCATAAGGTTATCATTATGGCCGATGCCGATGTCGATGGTTCTCATATTAGAACATTGCTCCTTACATTCTTCTTCAGATACTTAAGACCGCTTGTTGATGGTGGCTATGTTTATATTGCTTGCCCACCTCTTTATAAGGTATACCAGGGTGATGTTGCTCACTATGCATATGATGATGCTGAAGTTGAGAAAATTAAGGAAGAGACAGGCTGGAAGAATCCTTCTATTCAGCGATTTAAGGGTCTTGGTGAGATGAGTTCTGAGCAGTTATGGGATACTACTATGAATCCTAATACACGTAAGCTCTTAAAGGTTACACTTGCAGATGCTCAGGCAGCTGACGAGACATTCACACTCCTCATGGGTGACGAAGTAGATCCTCGTAAGGAATATATTCAGAAGAACGCCAAGTTCGCAAACATCGATACTTAATTGTTATTTGATTATTTTTATAATTAATTTACGAGCGTTTCACGTGAAACGCGTTCAATTGAATTTTCGTAGCTTCGGACAAGTCCTCGGCTGTTGCCTGCGGAACTTGCTACTAAGAATTCAATTTCTCTTGTACTTTCTAAATAACCGTTTCACGTGAAACGGTTATTTTAATGTGACAAAAAATGTCTTTAAGTAGTAACACAATTATTTGCACCCAAAACCTATAATGTAATTATATTATTAATAAGGAGATAGATGATGACTCGAATTATTTCAGTTGTTAATCAGAAGGGTGGCGTAGGAAAAACTACAACAGTTGTTAGTTTGTGTGCTGCTATTGCTAAGAAAAAGAAGAAAGTTCTATTGATTGACTTAGATCCACAGGGAAATGCAACAAGTGGTATGGGAATAGATAAGTCGGAGATAGAGAATTCAACTTATGATGTTTTGGTAAATGATGTACCAATGTCAGAGGCTATTGTTCCTACTACAGCAAAGAATGTTAGTATTTGCCCTACAAATATTAATCTTGCTGGAGCAGAAGTTGAATTAGTATCTGCAATGTCACGTGAGATGATTCTTAAGAATGCAATTGATGATGTTAAGGATGATTATGACTTTATCTTTATCGATTGTCCACCATCTTTAAGTATTCTAACAATTAATGGTTTGACAGCATCTACAGATATCATTATTCCTATCCAGGGTGAGTATTATGCATTGGAAGGTGTATCTCAGCTTAATGACACAATTAATATCGTTAAGAAGAAGTTGAATCCAAAGCTTTCTATTCTTGGCGTTGTATTAACTATGTTTGATAGAAGAACTCAGCTGACACGTCAGGTAAAGGATGAGGTTGATAATTACTTTGAAGAAAAAGTATTTAAGACCACAATACCACGTAATGTAAGACTTGCTGAGGCACCAAGCCATGGTAAAGCTATCAGTGATTATGATCCATCATCTAAGGGTGGCAAGGCATACGATGATCTTGCTAAAGAAGTAATTAAGCGTTGTAAGTGATATATAGATATAAATCTATGTATAAAGGAGATTGAAAATGGCAGCTAGTAAAGGTTTAGGTAAAGGATTAAACGCTCTTATTTCTACAGAGGGTATTACAGATAACAGTAAGGATTCAGTAGTTGAACTTAAGATAAATGACGTGTCCCCAAATACTGATCAGCCACGTACTATTTTCGATGAGGATGCACTTAATGAACTTGCTGAATCTATTAAGGAAAATGGCGTAATTCAGCCAATTATCGTTACAAAGAAGGGTAAGGGTTATAGCATCGTTGCTGGTGAGCGTAGATGGCGTGCATCTCGCTTAGCTGGACTTAAAGTAATACCTGCAATTATTAGAGAATTGTCTGATCAGCAGACAATGGAAATAGCATTAATTGAGAACTTACAGCGTGAGGACTTAAACCCACTTGAAGAAGCTTATGCGATGGATAATCTTGTTAAGAAGTACAAGATGAGCAAGGAAGCGCTTGCAAAGAAGTTGGGTAAGTCTAGATCAGCTGTATCTAATACAATTAGACTTATTGGTATTGATGCATCATTGCAGGACTTTATCCGTACTGGCGAACTCTCAGCTGGACATGCAAGAGCTTTGTTAGCTCTTAAAGATGCTGAGGATCAGCGTCAGGTTGCAGACGTTATTATCGGTAAAGACATGTCTGTTAGACAGGCTGAAGAATACGTACGTAAGTATATTGAAGATAAGGAAAATCCTAAAACAACAGTAAAAGTACCAAAAAAGGAACTATCTACAGCATTTACGCTTAGTGCTAAGGAAGTAGAGACTACACTTAAGAAATCTTTGGGTTCTAAGGTAAGACTTAAGGTAACTGACCCAGATGCAGGTAAGGGCAAGATTATCATTGATTATAAGAACTACGAAGACTTAGATAGATTAATTGAACAGCTTAAGTAATTAAAGAGAAAACCTTGTAGCGATTGCTTCAAGGTTTTTTTATGCAAAAAATAGCTTCAAAAAATGAACCTTTTGATTTCTCAAAGCATCTTCTAGGTATAAAGCAAAAAGGAGACGCTTATGAAAAAGTCATTTATAAGTTATTAAGCAGCCTGAAGTATTACATGAAGAAGAATGGTCAGGATGTTACTAATAATGCGAATAACGTTATGACTGTAAATTCAGTTGCGTCAGTTCCTAAGTATTCCGAGGCAGAGAAGACTGCCAGCGTAGGAATGGCCTTATACGGAGTGGGTATAGCTCTATTGGCGATTGTTATGTTGGTAGCTTTTGCTGGACTGTAATGTTCCTTGCAGGAATTAATTATTAACGTAATGCCCCTACAAGCTCGTTAAAGGCCAATTTTAGAAGCGAGAAGGTTTCTCTGAAGTAACTTTGCAAAATTAGTGCGGTAGGCGTTTTAGAGGCCAAAGGATGCGCTTCTTGAAACCCTGCGATATGCGCGTCGAGTCCACTACGGAAGCAGTGGTAGGAATTAGTTACATAAACAATCTCGACTTCTGACGCGTCGTCATTTCCTTCAAGTTCAGTTACGATGTCCATAGAGTAACCAAAATTCTCAATAGTTGTAGTCGAATTTGTCTCAGCTACAATACGGTCTTCAGAGATACCGCAACTAATCATGTAATTACGCATGGCTTCGCCCTCGGATATAACTTCAGCAGGACCCTGGCCACCAGAAGTGATGATAATTACATCTGGGTGCTCGTTTGCATACTCTATAGCCTTGTCTAAGCGGAATCTTAATATCTTAGAAGGCTGATCTCCATCTAATGCTGCACCTAAGACAATCATATAGCGCTCATTGCCGCTAGGACGGCCTATATGAGACGTGATACCTATAAACATGAACGAGATAAGGAAAAAGGTAACTATGACGTCTAGAAGGTAAATAGCGAGTTTGCCGATACCTTTCTTGGTTAAGTGTTTTACAGTGGCGTGCGCAAAAACGTAAATCGAAATTATAATCGCGGCAGTGTAAACCAGAATACTTCCAAATCCGAAGTTGCCGTAAGAAAGCAGAATAAGCGAATTTAAAATAACAAAGAAAGCAACAACTCTTCTGATAATGATGTGATCGTAAGACCACAACAAAATATCGCAGATAACGATAGATGTAAGGCAGTCAGTTAATGTTGCGAACAAGCCTTGAAGAAAAGCCATAGAAGGCTCAATATTGTAGAAAATCATATTAAGAACAGGGACAATCAGGCACCACACAGGAATCTGCGAACTAAGGTTAATGAGAGCGCACTTAAGACGGTTTTTGGCGCGGGTTTTGTTATCGATATTCTCGATTTCAATTTTAAATTTCTTAGTAAAAAAGCCTATCGAAAAACCGATGATTACAGAGCCTAAGATCCATGTCCACCAGATGTGCTCTGCCTGCGTCATGTCGATAAAAAGATGCCCTAAGCCTCCACAGATCATGCCGCTAATAGGACCGTACTTTCCCGCTACAAAACAAAGCACTGCGTACTGAAGATAAATATAAACTAAGTCAACGCCAGTAGGAATCTTCGCATAGCTTCCTACAAGCGCGAAAGCGATAGTTCCGATAATGGTAAAAACAATCTGCTCATTAAGAGGTTTTCTAATCCACGACTTCAATTTATCCATAACATTTCCTCGGTACTATTAAAGCATAACAGAAAAAATGCCAATTCGAACGGAGATGTAAATAATATAAGAACTTTACGTATAGAGCCTTACATTACGCTTGCTGGTGGGTTAGATTAAGATTGGTTGAATATCTGAAATCATAATCAGGCTAGGGGGAACAACATATGCTTTCAACTGAAGAAAAAAATGCGATTTTGCCACCTATTGGAAAGATTACTCCTAAGTATAAGGGCGAGAAAAATCCAAGTGAGAAAATCATTAAGCTTGCACAGAGAATCACGGATCGAATCGGTGTAAAGATTGATTCTGATGCGCCAGAGTATTGGGGACTTCGCTGTGTTGTTACAGACGAGATGGCAGATGTTGCTCTTACTATGAAGGTGAGAAAGCACTATACTTTTGAGCAGCTTTGTAAGCTTAATAAGATTGGTGATTCAGAAGAAGAAAAACAGAAGTTCCAGTCTTTGCTTGATGAGATGTGTAAGGTCGGAATCATGGAATATGACTACGGCGATCACTATACAAAGGATGGACCTATTCCTAATGCTCCACATATCAGAGAGTACTGGGTTCCACTATTTGTTCCAGGATCCGGCGAGTATACAAATATGAAACCTCCTCTCATGAAGGAGAATCCAGAACTTGCAGAGTTCTTTGAGAGAATGACATATCTTCCTTTGGCTGGAATTACTCATCTGGTTCCTCCTGGAGGCGCAGGAATTGGAATGCACGTTATTCCTGTAGAGAAGGCTATTTCCATGGAAAACCAGACTATGGATATCGAGCATATTTCATACTGGCTTAAAAAGTATGAAGGCCATATAGGTGCATCTATCTGCTCCTGCCGTCATGGACGTAAGACTATGGGTGAAGGCTGTGCTGATAACTACGAGAACTGGTGTATCGGCGTAGGTGATATGGCTGACTATTGTCGTGAGACTGGTAAGGGCCGTGACATAACTTACGATGAAGCTATGGAGATATTGAAGAGAGCTGAAGATAACGGCTTTGTTCATCAGGTTACTAATATCGATGGTGAGGGTAAGATTTTTGCTATTTGTAACTGTAATGTTCAGATATGTAATGCGTTAAGAACATCCCAGCTTTTTAATACTCCTAACTTAAGCAGAAGTGCATATGTAGCTCATGTTGATAAAGAGAGCTGTGTTGCTTGTGGACGCTGCGTCGAGTACTGTCCAGCGGGTTCTTTGAAGCTTGGTCAGAAGCTTTGCAAGAAGGATGGTTCTGAAGTTAAGTATCCTCGCCAAGAGCTCCCAGATACAAAGCTTAAGTGGGGTCCTGAAAAGTGGAATGTTAACTATAGAGATGACAACAGAATTAATACACATAAGACAGGAACAGCGCCATGTAAGACTGCTTGTCCTGCTCATATTGCAGTTCAGGGCTACCTTAAGAAGGCGGCTTCTGGCGAATATCAGGATGCTCTGGCATTAATTAAAAAGCAGAATCCTTTCCCTGCAGTATGTGGACGTATTTGTAACAGACGCTGTGAGGAAGCATGTACTAGAGGTACTGTTGATGAGGCTGTTGCTATCGATAGCGTAAAGAAGTTTATTGCAGACTTAGATCTTAATAAGGAGACACGCTTCGTACCTCCAATTGTTGTTGCTTCCAATATGGGTCGCTGGAAAGAAAAGATTGCCATTATTGGTGGTGGTCCTGCAGGTTTATCTGCAGCATTCTATCTCGCCGAGAAGGGTTATTATCCAACAGTATTTGAGAAGAATGAACACCCTGGCGGAATGCTTCGCTATGGTATCCCTTCATATAAACTTCAAAAGGATGTTATTGATGCCGAGATAGAAGTAATGAAGGAGATGGGTGTCGAGATTAAGACTGGAATTGAAGTCGGGAAAGACATTACTATCGATGAGCTTCGTGCCCAAGGCTATAAGGCATTTTATATCGCGATTGGATGTAGCGGTGGCAAGCTTCCAGGAATCCCTGGTGAAGATTCCGACGGCGTATTTACAGCTGTTGATTATCTACGTGAAGCTAACTGTGGAAAGACACACTTTGAAGGTAAGGTTGTAGTAGTCGGTGGTGGTAATGTTGCTATCGATGCTGCTCGTGTCTCAAGAAGAAGTGGTGCAGTTGAAGTAACACAGCTTTGTCTCGAATCTGAGAAGGAGATGCCAGCTTCAGATGAAGAAGTAACAGAAGCAGGTGAAGATGGCGTAGTAATCAAGAATGGCTGGGGTCCATCAGAGGTTATTACTGAAAATGGTAAGGTAACAGGCGTTAAGTTTAAGAAGTGCCTTTCTGTATTTAATGAAGAACACAGATTTGCTCCTGTTTATGACGAAGAGGATACTATAACAATTCCTTGTGACCGTGTAATCTTTGCCGTTGGTCAGGCAATTGTCTGGGGCAATATGCTTGATGGTACAAAGGTTGAACTTGGACGTGGTAATGGCCCTGTCGCAGATGCACTTACATATCAGACAGCTCAGGAAGATATTTTTGTTGGTGGCGATGTTTATACAGGTCCTAAGTTTGCAATTGATGCAATTGCTGCTGGTCACAACGCTGCTGAGTCACTCCACAGATTCGTTCAGGGCGGTCACATGACAATCGGACGTAATCGCTGGGAGTTTAACATGCTCGATAAGGATGATCTTTCTATCGAGAGTTATGATCATGCTCCTCGTCAGGAAGCTGGCATGAAGCCTTCTGCTTCTAATGTTAAGGTTGGAGCAGCAACACAGGAAGAACTCTTTATGGATTCACATGCAACCCTTACTGAAGAGCAGGTAAAGATTGAGACTTCACGCTGCCTTGGATGTGGTGCTTCCATCGTTGATCCTAACAGATGTATTGGTTGTGGTGTATGTACTACAAAGTGTATGTTTGATGCTATTAAGCTTCACCGTGACAGACCTGAGTGCAGCAAAATGACTGTATCAGAAGACAAGTTTAAGCATATTATCCCTTACGCTGCCAAGAAGGCGCTTAAGATTATCAAGGAGCCTAAGGCGGATTAATGCACGAATTAGGAGTAGTTTTTTACGTAATAAAAGACGTGGCAAATGTAGCGGTGGAGAATAAAGTCTCCACCGTTAACAGTGTTACACTCGAGATTGGTGAAGTATCGGGCATCGTGCACGACTACTTAATTGACTGCTGGAACTGGGCTCGTAAAAAAGAGCCATGCGTTGAGAATGCAGAACTTAAAATTGAGACCATCGATGCAGTTACTTTTTGTGAAAACTGTGAGAAGAATTATCCTACTGTAGCTTACGGCAAGATTTGCCCGCATTGTGGAAGTGATAAGACTTATCTTGTGACAGGCAACGAGTTCATGATAAAAGAGATAGCTGTCCCCGAGGATTAGAAGATGAACAGATGTGACATATTAGATGTTAAGAAAACTATTTTGGAAGATAACGATGCAGATGCTAATTTGCTTCGTGAGAATTTAAGAAATAAGCGTACATTTTATATGAATGTAATGTCTTCTCCAGGAGCTGGTAAAACTACAACAATTCTCGCGACAATTAAGGCATTAAGCTCTAAGTATAAGGTTGGCGTTTTACAGGCAGATATTGATTCTGATGTAGATGCTCTAACAATACTAAATGCAGGTTTTCCATGCATTCAGCTCCACACAGGTGGTATGTGTCATCTTGATGCAGATATGTCACGCCAGGCCATTAAGCGCCTTTATGAGGTTTCTTCAGAAGAGCATTACGACGTAATAATTCTTGAAAATGTTGGTAATCTCGTGTGCCCTGCTGAGTTTGATACGGGTGCTTCTATGGATGTTGTAATTTTGTCTGTACCTGAAGGTGACGATAAGCCTTTGAAGTATCCGCTTGTGTTTGAGAAGTCGGAGGCGGTAATTATCAATAAAATAGATGCGCTTCCTGTTTTTGATTTTGATATGGTAAAGGTGCATGAGGGAGTTCGTATGCGTAATCAGACTTCGAAGGTTTTCCCTGTGTCTGCGCTTAATGGTGATGGTATGGATGCCTGGTATGAATTCCTTATGACAAAGGTGGAGGCATGGCAAAATGGCTAATGTTCGTATAATTGATGTTCATCAGGGAGTGTTCGAAGCAAACGATTTGGTGGCAGCTGAGGTTCGCGCTATTAATAAAAATAACGGTACATTCATGCTTAATGTTATGGCGTCTCCTGGAAGTGGAAAAACGACACTTCTTATGGCTACTTTGAAGGAGCTTATTAAGATTAATCCTGAGATTAAGATTGGTGTAATGGAAGCGGATATTGACGCTTCTGTTGATGCAGAGAAAATCGCGACCCTCGGAGGCAATGTAAGATCGATTCAGGTACATACAGGTGGTGAGTGCGCTATGGATGCGCAGATGGCTTTGGAGGCCATTAACGAGTTTGATACCAAGGACCTGGATTTACTTATACTCGAGAATGTTGGAAATCTCGTGTGTCCTGCTGAGACTGATACTGGTGCAGATTGTAAGGTCGTGTTGCTTTCTGTTCCAGAAGGCGACGATAAACCTTTGAAGTATCCATTGATGTTTGAGGTTGCCAATATTGTACTTATTACTAAGATAGATACGATGTCCTTTTTTAATTTTGATAGAGAGGCTGTAGTTAAGAATATTCGTATGCGCAATCCTAATGCTTCTATCATTTTTCTTTCCGCTAAGACTGGAGAAGGCATGACGGAGTGGACTAATTATCTCGTAAGCAAGTTAATCACGGCTTAATTCTTTAATTTCTAATTACTTTACGAATAAGCGTTATCAGTATATTTTCCATCTCCAAAGAGGATGCTGTAATCTCGTCATTAAGCCATGCCTTGATAACTGACATTGTGCCTGAGGCGATGAAGTAAAGCGCGTACTCTACTTCAGATTCAGTAACATTATGTTCTCTGGCCAAAGATAGAATATATGGGTTCATCATATCTCTTAAGTGTCTTAATAGGATCGTGCTTTCACCTGAATCGAAAATCATGCGGGATTTGGCTCTGTCTTCATCTATTACTCTGATTAAGCGATGGACTAGTCGTCCAGGATTTAAATCTGCCTCTACGATTTTGTCTTCGATGTTATCTGCATTTACAAGGGAGAAAAACAGCATTATGAGGTTATCTTCCAGGTCGTGTTTAACGTCCATAATAGAGCCGTAGTTGTTATAGAAGGTCTTACGATTTACATCAGCAACGTCAGTTAATTCCTTGATAGTAATCTCTTCTATCGGCTTATCCTTCATAAGTGTCAGAAGCGCTTCGCATATTACTTTACGGCTTCTTTTTTGTCTTCTGTCCATCGTATCCTCCCTTGGGCTTTATTTCCTCGAAATATGTACACAATAGTCCCAATAACTATATGAATCAATGCGAAAGTGGTGATTATCTACACGCTCTTCTACATTTGTATATTATTACACATATATACCAATATATGTCCATTGTATCCAGTAATGTTCAAAATTATCATTTCTTCGACACTTAAGTCAGACCGAAGGAGATGAATAAAATTGATTAAGAACGAATGGAAAAAACTATTTAAGAATCCAATCCTGATTCTTGTTTTGGTGGTAATTATGTTAATTCCATCAATGTATGCAGGATTATTTCTCTCGTCTATGTGGGATCCATATGGAGACCTGGATAAACTTCCAGTTGCAGTCGTTAACGAAGATGAGGCTGTAGAGTTTAATGGTACGATTCTAAATATTGGTGACACCTTGGTTGATAACTTGGCTGAGAGTGGTTCGCTTGATTTCCATTTCGTAGAGAGAGAAGAGGCAGAACAGGGGCTTACGGATGGTGTTTACTACATGATTATCACTATTCCAGAAGACTTCTCGTACAGAGCTTCTACTGCGCTTGATTACGAGCCAGAACGTATGCAGCTGTTATACGAGACTAACCCGGCTACAAACTATGTTGCCACAAAGCTTTCACAGTCAGCTATGAACAAAATTCAGATGAGCCTTCAGGAATCTGTGACTGAGTCCTATATCGAAGCTTTGATGGAAAACATAAATACTATCGGCGATGGTATGGTGGCGGCGGCTGATGGCACTTCTCAGATTCTCGATGGAGAGAATCAGGTTGCAGATGGTGTAGCAGCGCTTCATGATGGAACAAATACTTTACGTACAGGTGCAAATGCACTTAATAATGGCGCCAGAGATTTAAATGATGGTGCTAATGCGTTAGCTGATGGTGCGACAACACTTAGTAATGGAGCTAATACACTTTATAACGGTACAGTAAATCTTAGTAACGGCGCTAGCGCTCTTTATTTAGGAAGTACAACTTTGCAGTCTGGTATTAACGATTATCTGCAGGGTGCATTAGCTCTTCGTGATGGAATAGGTTCTTTATATAACAGTGCTCCTGCTTTGGTTAATGGTGTAAATCAGGTTAATAGTGGTGCGGCAGCTCTTGTGCAGGGACAAAATCAGATTATCGCTGGATTTAGCGGAGATAATGGTGCATTGAATGGATCTGCTGCTTTGGCATCTGGTGCAGCTACTCTTGATGCGCTTGTTCAAAATGCAGCTTCTAGCCCTTTAATAACTTTAAGTGAAGAACAGATTAATGCCATCTCAAATGGTGCTTCTTCTCAGGCAACAGCTTCCATTACTGCTGATAACCAGATTGTTCAGTTAGTCGCTGCTGGCCTTATTTATCAAAGTGCAGCAGGTGGCACACAAATGGATCAGGCGACAGCAATTGCTTATGCAACTAACTATGTTGGACAACTCGCTTCTACGGTTGCTTCTACAACAGCAACTGGTACTGCTACGCAGGTAGTAGGAGGAATAAATCAGGCTCTTCCTTCAACCCTTGGTGTTTATACAGCTCAGCTAAGTAATGGTGCTTCTGCACTTAATGGCGGTATCAATCAGCTTTATCAGGGAAGCTTGCAGATTCAGTCTGGTCTCAATACTCTAAGCAATGGTACTGGAGCTTTGGCTTCTGGAGCTGCCACATTATCTAACGGAGTGAGCCAGCTTAATACTGGTGCTAATACTCTTGTAAGTAATAACGATGCGATAACTGGAGGCGTAAGTAGTCTTGTAGATGGCGCATCAGCTCTTAATGATGGCGCATCTGCCCTTAGTAGTGGTGCGAGAGATCTTAATAATGGTGCCTGTGCATTAAGCGATGGTGCTAACACTTTGGCGGATGGAACAGATACTCTGTACTCTGGTACATCAGATTTAAGCGCGGGTGCTATAGCTTTGGATGACGGTGTGGGTGAGTTAGAGAATGCTTTACCTGAACTGGTAGATGGAACAACAGAACTTTATACCAGCCTTAATGATGGTGCTATAGAGATTCAAGATACTAACCTTAACGAAGCAAATTCTGAGATGATGGCAAGTCCTGTAGAGACTGTTGAGACTCAGATAACAACCGTAGCAAATAACGGAACGGCTATGGCAGCATATATGATGTCCGTTGGTCTTTGGGTAGCATGTCTTGCTTTCTGTCTTATGTATCCTTTGACAGAGCATGATAACTTAAAGAATGGATTTGCCTGGTGGGCAAGTAAGGCAAGCGTTCTCTTCCCAATAGCTGTTGTTCAGGCGGTTGTTCTTGTTCTCGTGCTGAAATATTTCCTCGGATTTAATCCTGTTGATATGAAGGGGACAATGGTGGTTGCTATCTTAAGCAGCATAGCTTTCATGGCTATTATGTATTACTTCAATGCTCTTATTGGAAAAGTCGGAAGCTTCATAATGCTGGTATTTATGGTATTCCAGCTGGCAGGATCTGCGGGTACATATCCTATTGAATTGTCAGGTCCATTGGCTCAGGCACTCCATAACCTGGTTCCTTTCACATACACAGTAAATGCTTTCCGTAGTGCTATCGGAGGCGGTTCAGATTATACATCTTCGATTATTGTTCTTGTTGGCATAATCGTAGTGTTTACATTACTAACTTTGTGGATGTTCCAGGGCAGAAGTCTTCTCGAAAAGCACGATAAGAGCAATGTTCATGATTTGCTTGAAGTTAAGGGATTAGCTTAAAGCTTGTGCTGAATCTGATATATTAAATTCGAGTGTAAGGTAGAGTGTTTTGTTAATATCACTCTACCTTACACACTTTTTATATATATCTTTGCCTTTATTAACTTCAAACTTGCAACAACATAAGGCTTTTGCTATAATTCCATAGCACATGGAGATGTATCGAAGCGGTCATAACGAGGCGGTCTTGAAA
>JAKSRJ010000036.1 GCA_024403715.1 Saccharofermentans sp.
ATCTTTTTCATAGGAATAATACTATCACAATAGCGTATAATTAGAACAAAAATCTTATTGGAGGCTTATATGCTTAAAGACCATCTTGCCAATTATTATTTTGACGGTAACTACAACTGTGCTGAGACAATTATCCGCGCAGGTAATGATTATTATGACTTAGGTCTTCACGACAGAGACATGATTATGATGGGTGCATACGGAGCCGGAATCCAGACAGGAAACACATGTGGTGCGATTCTTGCTGCTGCAGCAATTCTATCTATGAAGTACGTAGAGGCAAAGGCTCACGAGAGTGCTGAAATTAAGCCTGTAACTACACTTCTTATGCGTAAGGTCAGAGAAGCATATGGATCAACACTTTGTAAGGATATCAAGGCTCAGTCCTTCAAGCCTGAGTATCGCTGTAAGGTAACAATTGAGACAATATGCGATATCTTAGAAAGCACTATTGAAGAGTACGAAGCTTCTAAGCTATCCCAGTAACAAAGGTTAATACTATGGATAAAACTTTCCGTCCTATTGAGAATTCAAAGATAGCACTTCAAAAGTATAGAGGCTGGCACATAGCATTGCTACTTCTTGTTGGCGTAGGCATATGGATGATGGAACAGTTTTTCTTCACCGTCCCAATGATTATAAGTGCAATTTTCTTTGGAATAAGAGCAGCAGCCACTGGAGCCCCAATGTCTGACATGCAAGCCTTTTACTATTCACCAATCATGGAAGTTATGCAATATGCATCCACACTCTCTATGATTATCATGGTACTTCTCATAGCTAGATTCTTTGATAAGATGCCAATGCGAACTCTCGGCATCAAAAAAGAAAAACTTGTTATCAGATACTTAATTGGTCTTGTAACAGGATTTGCTATTTTCTCACTAGCAGTACTGATTTGCCACTTAACTGGTGCTCTCACTATTAATGTAGATACAAATAGCAACAAACTCTTAATTCCACTATTCTTTATTGCGTGGATGATACAAGGCTTCTCAGAAGAAATTCTTTGCAGAGGCTGGCTAATGGGAAGCATCTGTAAGAGATACTCAACACTTACTGGCGTTCTAGTAAATTCCGTTTTCTTCGCCGCTTTACACTGTCTTAATTCAGGTCTTACTCCCCTTGCTTTAGTTAATCTATTCTTATTTGGAGTGTTTGCATCTGTTGTATACCTAATATCAGAGTCAATCTGGACTGTCGCTGCTATACACTCCATCTGGAATATGGTTCAGGGTAACTTCTACGGCATTAGCGTAAGCGGAAACCCAACAAGCACAACTGTATTTACAAGTGAACTCATAGCTGGCAAAGAACTCATCAATGGTGGTGCATTCGGGTTAGAGGGCGGACTTGGAGTAACTACAGTCCTCTTAATGGGAATCATAATTGCTTACATTTTATATAGAAAAAACATACTAGAATCAAAAATCATCTAATTTTCAACAAGTAACAATCATCAAATTCTGCAAAATAATAGCTCTCGATATAATCATTATATGCATCTTGATTCTTACCTAATATCATCCATACGATTTCATCATTATTATCGATAATATAGTTTATGGATTGGTACGATGTGAATATAGGTTGAAGAAAGGTTTTTCTACCAGTCATAGCACCATATGCAAATCCATTTTCTTCAACAGTGATAACCGCATCGTTCTCCTGCCCAACCGATTGAATAATCGTATCTACCTCCGCTACCCAATTCAATTCATCAAGATATACACCTGTATCACTCAAATCAGCGATTACAAATATTTGATAGTAATAATTGCAACTAAGCAAAGCTACAACTATTAAAATATTTAATGCCTTTGTTTCGAATTGTATATCACGATTATATAGAAGGATAGCCACCAAGAATATTAAGGTAAAACTAATAATCACAAAATATCGATCCAGATTATACTTAACAAAGACATACATTAAAAATTTAAGAAAGGCATATAGCACTATAAAAAGAGATAAAGAAGCAACTCTCTTATTCTTTTTTATACCCGTTCTTTTTTCAAGTAATACCAATAATAACCAAGCAAGTAAAAGAGTAAAAACTAGACAATAATCTGTAAACATTAACCTCAATGATTCAGTAAAACTATTGATAACAGACTCTACCCAAAAAGATGGAGAATTAAAAATATCCGCAACAAATTGACCTGGTAGGACTAATCGATTAGGAGGCAAAGGATTAACAAGAAATAATGTACCACTATTATCTGAAACGAAAAATGATCCAAAATGCTGAAGCGAATAAACCGTCCATGGTAACAATGGGATAAATGCGCTTAATGAATAAATTAAACACGATAATAGTTTTCTACCCTTTGGAACGCTCACAAATACAGCTGGAATTAAATAAACAAGAAAAGATATTTCATCAAATCTATTAACAACATTTAAGCCTGCTACCAAGCCTAATACCAACAGTTTCTTTACTGAAAACTCTTGGCTTAGATATAGTTCACAAATAATGTATGCACTTATTCCAAATAGGAAAAATGACAATGGAAGAGTTGCTCCTGAAAAAACACCATCTAGATAATCATAATTAGTAAAAAGCAAAAAACTAACTATTGCACTACAGAATAAACTCTTAGTGTATTTCCAACTGATATGACATAATAAAAAAGCCGTTAATATCATGATTAAAATATTAATTATTATGGACGAATATATTCCCATACCAGTCAAAGAATCTACAATAAAGATACACAATGGATATAAATACGGAAAAGAGCAATTGTAATCAGAATCAATAACGTATTGCCTGATTGTCGCTACTTTTCCAAAATCGGAAGAAAAAGACTTGGAAATATCATAATAAGAAAAAGCATCGAGCGAAAAACACCCAAAGTTCATTGCTACAACAATAATTCCTATTGCTAAGCCACAAAACAATAGAATAAAAGAGATTATATTACCGCTAATATAATTAATAACATTTTTGTATCTACATTTCGCAGCTATATCATTTCCCATATATATCCTCGTATATGTAATGTAATTATTTTAATGCCTCTTTTGCTTTCTCTAAAGCCGCTATAACCTTATCGCACCACATATCAAACTCTGGATCTTCCCTTTGAAGCTCAGGTGTAGCCATTATGTGCTCAATAGTTTCTCTTATGCCCTGCTCGAAATGCTTTGTTGCCGTAAATTCAGGAACAATTTTCTTCAATTTTGAATTATCAAATACTACAGAATTAGCCTTATCACCTATTAAGCTTCCTTCTAGATCCATATCAGAGCAATCTGCCAAGAATCTTGATGCTACATAATATGGCTTGAGTTCAACTCCTAATACATCAGCTATTGCCTGATAAATCTGATTCCAAGTTAATGTCTCGTCGTTAGTAATATGGAATACCTCTCCAATTGCATGTGGATTACCCATCAATCCAACATAACCGATAGCAAAATCGGAGTTATGAGTCATTGTCCAAAGAGAAGTTCCATCACCATGAATAATAACCGGCTTACCTTCCATCATTCGCTTTAATACCTGGAAGCTTCCATTTTTACCATGAACGCCAAGAGGAACAGAACGATTATCGTAAGTATGACTTGGTCTAACAATTGTTACGGGGAAGCCGTTATCTCTATATTCATTAAGAAGCAAATTCTCACAAGCAATCTTATCTCTAGAATACTGCCAGTATGGATTTGCCATTGTTGTACCTTCAGTGATTCTATAATCCCTTACAGGCTTATTATATGCAGATGCAGAACTGATATAGATATACTGTCGAGTCTTACCCTTAAACAGTCTAATATCACGTTCAATCTGAGATGGTACGAACCCGATGAATTCACCAACTACATCAAATGTCATATCAGCAATCTTTGCTTTAACATCTTCTTCATCATTAATATCTGCACTAATGAGCTTTACACCGTTAGGAAGTTCAGAAGAACGTGAACCTCTGTTTAAGAGGTATATATCCCACTTCTTTTCAACAAGAAGTTTTGTAATTGCCATACTGATAGTTCCAGTACCACCGATTAATAAAGCTCGCATAAAATGTCTCCTTTTTGATATATATCCCCCTTAAATAATATCATTGAGACTTCGCTTATAGTATCGTCAATTATAAGCAACATTTTACGAAGGTGTGGAATTATGGAACTTAATAGCTACGAGATTAGACATAACGACTATTTAAGAAATAATGGCGCAGAATGTATTGTTCTCCTTAAAAAGGACGGTAACTTTCCTATCAAAGTTCCAGCTAAAATCGCCCTCTATGGTAATGGTGCTAGAAACACAATAAAGGGTGGTACTGGTTCGGGCGAGGTTAATTCTAGATTCTTCGTAAGTATTGAAGAAGGACTTAAGAATGCAGGATTTGATATCACCACAACTTCATGGCTTGATAAGTACGATCAGATTAAATCCAAAGCACAGAAGAATTTCATAAAGCAGATAAAAAAAGAAGCTAATAAGAATAGAATTCCAGCAATCGTATACAGCATGGGTAAAATTATGCTAGAGCCTGAATATAGCATCGAGATTAACGGCGAAGGTGATACAGCTATTTATGTACTCTCTAGAATCTCTGGCGAAGGTGCTGACAGAGAAAACATAAAAGGCGACATTTTACTTACTGATACAGAAGTAAGAGATATAAATGCAATTAACGATAAATACCCCAATTTTATGCTTGTAATTAACACTGGTGGTGTAGTCGATTTGACACCAGTATTGAATGTAAAGAACATCCTTGTTCTATCACAACTTGGCGTAGTCACAGGAGATATCCTCGCTAACATAATTCTTGGTAAAAGTAATCCCTCCGGAAAGCTTACAACTACATGGGCAGCTTATGATGAGTATCAGACTATAGGCGATTTTGGCGATAAGAATGATACCCATTATAAAGAGGGAATCTATGTCGGCTACAGATATTTTGATTCCATGAACAAGAAAGCACTCTTCCCTTTTGGTTTTGGTTTATCATATACAACCTTTCGCGAAGATGGTGCTACATTAGAACTACAAGACGCTCAAGTTAAGGTAAAAACTACTGTAACTAATGTAGGAGAATTTGAAGGCAAGGAAGTAATGCAGCTTTATGTATCAAAACCTGCTGTAAACCTATGTCAACCAGAAAAGGATTTGGTAGCATTTTCTAAAACCTCTAGTCTCAAGCCTAGCGATTCCGAAGAGCTAACTCTTACATTCAATATGGAAGATATTGCTTCGTATAGCGAAGAGAAAGAAAGCTATGTCTTAGAACCAGGAAACTATATTTTGCTTCTCGGTAACAGCAGCGATTCCACTAATGCAATCGGAACAATTAAAGTTACGGAAGAAATAACTGTAATTAAGGCAAAGAATGTACTCGGCAAAGCTTCATTTGAAGACCTTAAGATAGAGAAAAAAGAAAACGCAGAAGTTGGTAATGTATTTATTCTTAATCCAAATGATATTAAGGCAAGTGAAATTAACTATAACCTTAAACACGATGTTGACCCGCTTGTAAAGAATTTACCAGAAGACGATCTTATTAAGCTTAATATCGGTGCATTTAATCCTAATGGAGGCATCGCTGACATGATTGGCAATTCCGGTCTATCTGTAGCAGGTGCTGCAGGACAGACATATATGGGATTAACTGATAAGGGTGTGCCTTCCATGGCTCTTGCAGATGGCCCTGCTGGCGTTAGAATAGCAAGAGATTATGCAGAGGATATTAACGGTCGTCCACATATGCTTGGCGCTTCAATCCCAGAATCTATGGTGATATTTATGCCTGCAATCATCGGATTCTTTCTTAAGCTCAATTCATATAAACCAAAGAAAACTGATGTTATAAAGCATCAGTACGCTACAGCTATTCCAATTGGTACAGCAATAGCTCAGAGTTTTAATCTTGATTTTGCTCTTAAGTGTGGTGATATCGTTGGATATGAGATGGATATGTTTAAGGTAGGACTTTGGCTTGCACCTGCGCTTAATATTCATAGAACAATTAAGTGTGGAAGAAACTTCGAGTACTATTCTGAAGATCCGTTAATTAGTGGCGAGTTTACTGCAGCTATTACCAATGGTGTGCAGGCACACAAAGGATGTGGCGTAACTATCAAGCATTACGCTGCTAACAACCAGGAATATAATAGAACACAAAATAACAGTCAGGTAAGCGAACGCGCGATGCGAGAGATTTATCTTAAAGGCTTCAAAATAGCCGTAAAAAAGGCTAATCCTGTGGCAGTAATGACTTCCTACAATCTTCTCAATGGAATACACACAGGCGAGCACAGAGGCCTCATAGAGGATATATTAAGAGCGGAGTATGGTCACCAGGGCATTGTCATGACTGACTGGGTAGTAGATACCTTCAATAATGACAAGGAATTAATCCACCCGATCTCTATAGCGCCTAAGACAATTATGGCTGGTAACGACCTCTTTATGCCAGGAGGCCAGCGAGATTTTGAAAAAGTTAAGGAAGCTCTAGCTAGTGGCGAAGTCACACGTGAGCAACTCGAGATCAATGCTACACGCCTAATCAAAGCAGCTCGCCAAAGCATCAACGCTTAACGTCACCCGCGGGCTAACACAAATTAAAAAGCATCTTGTCACCCGCTTTTTATCACAAACTAAAAGCACCTCTGGCAAGTTACGCAGACAGCTTCGGAGGCACCCGCGGGTTAAAACAAATATAAAACACCTCGTTGCAAGTTCCGCAGATGACTCCGTCATCGAGGACCTGTCACCCTTGGGCCAACCACAAACTAAAAGCACCTCTAGCAAGTTACGCAGACAGCTTAGCTGTCGAGTACCTGTTTAAAGCTAGAGGTGCTTTATATGTTTGTGGTGCGGGTGACAGGACTTGAACCTGCACGATCGCTCACCAGAACCTAAATCTGGCGTGTCTGCCAATTTCACCACACCCGCGGACAGACTAGATTATATCGGTTTATTCGAAAATCTGCAAATGTGAAATCTCAACAACTTCCTGATCATCAAGAACAAGATAGTAACCATCAGTAGCTACCGCATTTACGATACTACCTGCTGCAACTGTTCTTGATACAGTCTGAAGACCGTTATCAGTCCATGCAACGCAATCTTCAAGAACTTCGTACATAACAGGCTCAGCAAACTCATTGTAAGCTTCCTCATTAAGTGGAATAGTTGCAGCCTGAGAAGCAACATCCTCAGTTTCTCTAGATGCAATAACAGGCGCAAGAGGAGCTTCTGTCTCTGCAACAGTAGTAGCTACAGCCTCTGGAGCTTCTGTAACAGCAGCTGTCTCTTCTGGAGCCTTACCACATGCAACTAATGCCATACCCATAGATAAAACCAACATAGTACCAATAAACTTTTTCATTTTATTTACCTCCTTTATCGGTTCCCTTATCCGATATAAGTATTTTATCACTCTTCGTCAAGTTTCAATACACTCATGAATGCTTCCTGTGGAACCTCAACAGAACCTACCTGACGCATTCGCTTCTTACCTTCCTTCTGCTTCTCGAGAAGTTTCTTCTTACGAGAAATATCACCACCATAGCACTTGGAGGTAACATCCTTTCGAAAGGCTTTAATAGTCTCACGTGCAATAATCTTGCCTCCGATACAAGCCTGAATAGGAATCTCAAACTGCTGTCTTGGGATATTTTCCTTAAGTTTTTCAGCCATTCTTCTACCACGCTCGTATGCCTTATCAGCATGAACGATAAATGACAAAGCATCTACAGGATCGCCATTAAGAAGGATATCGAGCTTAACAAGCTTACTTGTCTGATAACCTGACACTTCATAATCCAAAGACGCATATCCACGTGTTCTAGACTTCAAAGCATCAAAGAAATCGTAAATAATCTCGTTAAGAGGCATCAAATAATGCAATACAACTCGAGACTCATCAAGGTAAGTCATATCCTTAAACTCACCTCGTCTATTCTGGCAGAGGTCCATGATATTACCTACATATTCCTTAGGGAGCATGATATCGGCTTTTACCATTGGTTCTTCCATAAAGTCAATCTCTGTAGGGTCTGGCATATTAGTTGGATTAGAACAGTCAACACAAGAACCATCTAACTTATGTATCTTGTAAATAACAGATGGAGCAGTAGATATTAAATCCAAGTTAAACTCACGCTCTAATCTCTCTTCGATAACTTCATAGTGAAGAAGACCTAAGAAGCCACATCTAAAACCAAAACCCAAAGCCGCAGAAGTCTCAGCAGAGAAAGATAATGCTGCGTCATTAAGCTGAAGCTTCTCAAGAGCATCTCTTAAGTCACCGTAGCGAGCACCATCAACTGGATAAATACCGCAGAATACCATCTGCTGAATTCCCTTATATCCAGCGAGAGGCTCAGATGCAGGATTAACTGCAGAAGTAATTGTGTCTCCAGGAGCAGTATCAGATACAGACTTAATCGAAGCACAGATATAACCTACTTCTCCGGCTTCTAAGCTCTTAGCAGGAACAAACTGACCTGGGTGGAAATAACCTAGCTCAGTGATAGCGAACTGCTTACCTGTATGCATCATTTTAATTGTCTCACCTGATTTTATAGAACCAGACTTAACTCTTACACTCGCAATAACGCCCTTATATGGATCGTACTTTGAGTCAAAAATCAAAGCCCTAAATGGCTCGTCTTCTGGATTTGAAGGAGGTGGTAAATACTTTACAATGCCCTCCAATACTTCATCTATACCGATATCGTTCTTAGCTGAAATCAAAGGTGCATAAGAAGCATCTAATCCAATCTCATCTTCAATCTCACGTCTTACCTCTTCAGGTCTAGCTGCAGGAAGATCAATTTTGTTAATTACAGGTAAAATCTCAAGATCTGCATCAACTGCCAAATATGCATTGGCAATAGTTTGAGCTTCTACACCCTGAGAAGAATCGACAATCAATATTGCGCCATCGCAAGCTGCAAGGCTTCTAGATACTTCATAATTGAAGTCAACGTGACCTGGAGTATCGATAAGATTAAGTGTATAGGTATTACCATCAGATGCCTTGTAAGTCATTCTAGTAGCCTGAGACTTAATCGTAATTCCACGTTCACGCTCAATATCCATGTTATCAAGGATTTGAGCCTGCATGTCACGCTTCTCGACTACACCTGTGTGCTCGATAATTCTATCGGCAAGTGTAGACTTACCGTGGTCGATATGCGCGATAATACAAAAGTTTCTTATTAATTCTTGTCTTTCCATGTGTTAAATATTAAATAAATCCAAATCTGCTAATTGGTGAAAGGATAATAAAAGCAATTCCACGAATTCTATCAGAAGTAAATGGCCCCAAATTACGTGAATCGTTACTTACATAACGATTATCTCCAAGGCAGTAATACTCGTCTTCTCCTAATGTTATCTCATCATAACCACGCTCAAGGCCCCAACTCATCATATCTGTTGAAGCACCTGTTGGTAAGTAAGGCTCAGGAAGAACAAAGAAATCTGTGCCGTCTGCTTCTTTGATATAAACAACACCGTCAGCAATTCTAATTGTCTCACCAGGCAAGCCTACGATTCTCTTGATGAGGCATTCTTCGTGATAGTATCCTTCCATTCCCTGGCCATCTAGGATAACGATATCGCCACGATTATAGTGATGGAAATAAGTTGAAATCTTTTCTGTGAAAACAACAAATCCACTCTCAAGTGTTGGCTCCATTGATTCGCCGTAAACTACATCCTTCTGAGCTACAAACAAAACAATTAAGACACCAACTAATACACCTACGGCAATAGTTACAAACCATTCAAGAGCCGTAGCTATAATCATCTGCTTTCTGTTTTCAGGTGTTACTTCTATATTGTCGCTTTTATCATGCTTTTTCATAGTATTAATCCATTACAAGATTGTCGCTATCATCACAGTAATCCTCAGTAGGAACAACGTTCATAATAGCAAGTTCTTCTAGCTGCTTTGGTGCTACTGGAGCTGGTGCATCTGTCATAAGGTCAGAAGAATTCTGAACCTTAGGGAATGCAATTACTTCTCTGATTGAACCTGCACCTGTAAGGAGCATTACAAATCTATCGAGACCAATTGCCAAACCACCATGAGGTGGAACACCAAACTTAAATGCATCGAGCAAGAATCCAAACTGCTCCTGAGCAGCTTCTTCTGTGAAGCCCAAGAGCTTAAATATTCTCATCTGGAGATCTCTGTCGTGAATTCTTATAGAACCACCACCAAGCTCACAACCATTAAGCACAATATCGTAAGCCTTAGATCTAACCTTACCCTGATTAGATTCTAAGTGGTCGAGGTCCTCGTCCATTGGGCATGTGAATGGGTGATGCATAGCCATGTATCTACCCTCTTCCTCAGAATACTCAAACATTGGGAACTCTGTTACCCAGCAAAGCTTAAAGTCATCCTTCTTGATGAGGCCAAGCTTATTTGCTGCAGCAATACGGAGCTGACCCAAGCTATCTGCTACAACCTTAAACTTATCAGCAACGATACAGATAAGATCCTGCTCACCTGCACCAACTAAGGCTGCAAGACTTGAGATATCCTCTGGCTTTAAGAACTTAAGGAAAGATCCGCGTGGCTCACTAGATGGAACTACCCAAGCCATGCCCTTTGCCTTATATGTCTTACATACTTCACCCAAAGCATCGATTTCCTTACGAGAGAAGCTAGCACCGCCAGGAACAACTACAGCCTTAACCATACCGCCTGCCTCGAGTGCACCCTTAAAAACTACAAAATCAATATTAGAAGCCCATGAAGAAATATCCTGGAGCTCCATACCAAATCTTAAGTCAGGCTTATCTGAACCATAACGATCCATTGCTTCCTGCCATGTAATTCTTCTTAGTGGAAGCTCTACATTTACATCGAGAACATCCTTAAATACCTTGGATACAAATCCTTCTGTGATACCCATAACGTCATCACAATCAACAAAGCTCATTTCCAAGTCAACCTGTGTAAACTCTGGCTGACGATCAGCACGAAGATCCTCATCTCTGAAGCACTTTGCAATCTGCATGTAGCGATCATAACCAGAAAGCATCAAAAGCTGCTTATAGAGCTGTGGGCTCTGTGGAAGTGCAAAGTAAGAACCCTGCTTAACTCTAGATGGTACAAGATAGTCTCTAGCGCCCTCTGGTGTGGACTTACCAAGCATTGGAGTCTCGATCTCGAGGAAGCCTTCCTGATCAAAATAGTCTCTAGCAGACTTAGCAATCTTATGACGAAGAATCATATTATTCTGCATAACAGGACGGCGAAGATCTAGGTAACGATACTTAAGACGAAGTGACTCGTTAGCTGTGTTTTCATCCTCGATATAGAAAGGAGGAGTCTCAGACTCAGATACAATTCTTAAATCCTCAACAGCAACCTCGATTTTACCTGTTGGCATATTGTCGTTAGGGGCAGATCTAAGCTCAACCTTACCGCTTACAGCGAGAACATATTCAGAACGAATTCTTGCAGCCTTATTTCTAATCTCTTCGCTGCTTTCTGGTGTAACTACAAGCTGAACCTCACCTGTTCTATCTCTAAGAGTAATAAATGTAAGACCTCCTAAGTCTCTGCACTTATGACACCAGCCCATCAAAGTTACGGACTTACCTACGTCACCTTCTCTTAAAACACCGCACATATCTGTGCGCTTCATACCCAAAATTGATTCAGACATTATTCTTCACCATTCCCTTCAAAAAATGCTACTAGACCGGATGCTTCGACCTCTGTCTCAGTACCGTCTGTCATATTTTTAATTTTAAGTTTTCCACTAGCAAGTTCATCATCACCGATAACGCACATATATGGAATATTTGCCTTACCAGCATACTTCATCTGAGCTCTAAAAGCTCTTCCCATAAGATCTCGCTCACAACCAATGCCATTTACTCGTAGGTCATAGCATGTCTTAGTGATGAAATCCTTAGCATTATCACTCATAGCAACAAAGTAAACCTGAACGTTCTTCTTAGGAGCTACAGCTGCGCCCTGTGCCTCAAGTTCAAGGAGTAATCTCTCAACACCCATAGCGTAACCGATACCTGGAGTTGCAGGTCCACCAACACTCTCAACGAGGCCATCATAACGACCACCACCGCAGATAGTTCCCTGCGTACCTACATTCTTAGAAACAAACTCAAATACAGTTCTTGTGTAGTAATCAAGACCTCTAACGATGTTAGGATCAATAGTGTAGTTGATACCAATAGCATCAAGCTGAGTCTTCAACGCCTCGAAATGCTCCTTACACTCATCACAAAGATGATCTATAAGTCTTGGAGCATTCTTAACAATATCCTTCTCACCATCAACCTTACAGTCAATCATACGGAGAGGATTTCTCTCGAGTCTGTTCTGACAATCAGCACACATAGTAGAAATATGTGGTCTGAAATAGTCCTTAAGTTGCTCGTTATAAGCCTTACGACAGTTAGGACAACCAATAGAGTTAATACGGAGCTCGATATTCTTAAGACCCATTTTCTTAAAGAAAATGTCTACTGTAGAAATAACCTCAGCATCAATCTCTGGGCCCTTAGAACCAAAAGCCTCAACACCAAACTGGTGGAACTCTCTATATCTACCCTTCTGCATCTTCTCATAACGGAATGCAGTAATGTCATAATACATTCTTACAGGGGCTGGAAGTGAAGACATACCATTCTCGATGTAGCTTCTAACTACACCCGCTGTTCCCTCAGGTCTTAAAGTGATACTTCTACCGCCCTTGTCTTCGAAGGTATACATCTCCTTCTGAACAACGTCTGTAGTATCACCTACACCTCTTTGGAAAAGGTTTGTGTCTTCAAATGTTGGAATTCTAATCTCTTCGTATCCGAAGTTGTGACATACCTCAGCAAAATTCTTTGCAGCAAGCTGCCATAGAGGTGTCTCTGATGGAAGTATGTCTCTCGTGCCCTTAGGCGCTGTAATCTTCATCTATAATCTCCTTGTTAGTATCGAAAAAACGACACTTTATAGCAATAGAGTATTATATCAAAGTTCGAAGTTAAATAATAGCATAGACAGTACAGAAGCACCTGCTGTTTCCGTACGAAGAATTCTTTTACCAATCGTTACTGGAATAGCCCCATATTCCTTTGCTTTTAAGGCTTCTGATTCATCATAGCCACCTTCTGGACCAATAAAGACGGCTATTTCCTTAAAATCTTCCTTATTCTTACCTTTAAGAGCAGCCTTCAAAGACATACCTTTCTCTTCTTCCCAAGGGAAAAGCACTATACTGGCATTAGCAGAAGCATCCCTACAAGCCTCCTCAAAAGTCATAGCATCTGTAACCTGAGGCACTATTCCTCTACCACTTTGTCTTGCTGCTTCCAAAGCAATCTTTTGCCATCTATCAATCTTAGATGCCTGCTTTTTAGAATCATCTTTTTTTACAACGCATCTTCTAGAAAATACAGGAACAATCTTGGTGACACCCAATTCAACACACTTTTGAATTGTAAGCTCCATTCTCTCCCCCTTGGAAACTGATTGGTAAAGAGTTATTTCATATGGAGGCTCGGATGCAATAGATTGTGTGCTTTTGATATTTAGAGTTACATTATTCTTACTAACTTCAGTTATTTCACAAAGAGCTTCTATTCCATCTTTTAAGACAACCATAATCTCCTCACCAGGATTCATTCGTAAAACCTGAGAGATATATCTAGAGTCGTCGTTATTAAGGGTAATTTGATTTTGAGACGCTTCGGTCTCTTCCATAAAAAGTCGTGTCATTACTTACCTGAATTAGCCAAATTATTAAGATTATTGAGTCGATCCTTTAAAGACTGAAGCTCAGTAATAGAATTATTAACTTCTGCATCAAATATATGTCTAGGTGATGCAATAGATACTACATCCCCCTTAGTTTTAATCGAACTTGTTACAGCAGACTCAGTTGACTCAGTTTTTACCGTACCAATATCACGGGCTAAATCTCTAAGGGACTTACCAGGAGTAACAAGAGAAGATGTAACAGGTACACTAATTTCAGGAACCTTAAATTCAGGTACTGCAGTCTTAGTAGTCGTAGCTGTAAACTTAGGGAGTTCAAACTTGAACTCTTCGTTCTTAGTTTTCTCTACAACTTCTTCATTAAGCTTAGGAAGCACTATTTCTGTCTCTTCCTTTATAGGCATCTCTATGCTAGGAACCTCAACCATAGGAGATTCAACTTTTGGAGCCTCAACTCTAGGAGCTTCAAACTTTGGAACTGATGGAGTTGGTGTCTTAATGGATAAATCTTTGCCGCTGACAAACTGCAATGCTAGAGTCACAGCCAAATGTTCAGGCTTATCACTAGCAATTTCACATGCAAGCGCAGTAACAAGGCTATATTTTTCTTCATAACCCATCTCAAATTCAAATGGATTAATCCATACAGGCTTGTCGCCTTCAAAGAGCACATCCTTACCGTCAGTAATGTCTCCACCTTTGATAAAAACACGACAGCCATAAAGTGTGTATATCTTCTTTGCGGCACGTAAAAAGTCATTACGCATGGAGCATTCAAATCCACAGAATGCTTCAGCTTCCAAAGAATTGACTATTAGGTAATCAGCATGCTTCAAAAGTCTGTCGCAAAGTGCCCCATATACTTCTCCGCTTACTAAAATCTCACCTGTATCAGAAATCAAGGATGGACAGCAGATAACTGGTGCTTTCTTTCCCTGATCTAGCTTATCTGCGATATATGTAATAACCTCTGGTTCTGTTAAAAAACCAATTCCAAGCGCTGCGAAATCGCACTCACCAAGTGCATAATCTAGCATCTCAGATACGTCATTGTCTTCTGTGGAACCATCTTGGTAAATAATCTTTGGCACAACTAAAAGAGGATCAAGGTTAAAGTCCTTAATCGTTGCTGCAGATCGCTTCAAATCAAAGGTTGTCCCCTCAACTGAATCCGAAATTGTCAGAACAGT
>JAKSRJ010000037.1 GCA_024403715.1 Saccharofermentans sp.
CTTTACCAGGAATTACCAAAGACCACCATGTTCCTGTATCAACCAAACCGTATACCGGTGTAGGAGCTGCAACTATCTGCGGTGCTGCTGACTGTGTTACTGCTGTAGTAGCTCTACTCATCTGTGCAGGTACTACTGATGCGTTTGATGTAATCACCATAGCGCTCATTACTGTTGTTGCTACCATAACGCCTGTGATTGTCTTGATTAATGTCTTCTTCATTTTGTTTTTCCTCCAATTTGTTTTGTTTTTTGTTTTGTTTTTTGTTTTGTTTTTCTGAAGATGATGCAAGTATAAAAGGGGGTTCGTTGCAGAACCGTTGCATATCAAATATTTAAAATGACAATCAGTTTATTTGTTATAATCAACGTGGGGGACAATTATAAACATATAAGGAGATAATCTTATGAATACTTTTATGAAGACTATCGACAAGCTTAATGTCAATGTTTCCTGTTTGGGATTTGGATGTATGAGATTCCCAACCAAAGACGGCAAAATTGATGAAGAGCGTGCTACTAAAATGCTCGACGACGCTTATAAGGCTGGCATCAACTATTTCGATACAGCGTATCCTTACCATGGTGGTGAGAGTGAGCCTTTCGTAGGTAAAGTCTTAGATAAGTATCCTAGAGAATCATATTTCCTAGCTACTAAGCTTCCATGCTGGGAGATTAAAACCTTAGATGATGCTAAGGCAATGTTCCAAAAGCAGCTTGACCGTCTTCATAAAGATTATGTGGATTTCTTCCTCCTTCATTCCCTCTTCAAAGATCGCTGGGAATTGATGCGTGATTTAGGCGTAGTTGAGTACTTAGAAGAGGAAAAGGCAAAGGGTAGAATTAAATTCTTAGGCTTCTCTTTCCATGACGATTACGAGGTTTTCGAGGACATCGTAAACTATAAAGATTGGGACTTCTGTCAGATTCAGCTTAACTATATGGATACACTTTATCAGGCTGGAATGAAGGGATATGACCTCGCTACGAAGCACAATATTCCACTTATGATAATGGAGCCTATTAAGGGTGGTCTGCTTGCTAATCTTCCAGAAGAAGTTGATGGTATTTTTAAGGCAGTTAAGCCAGACTATTCAACAGCTTCATGGGCTTTGAGATGGGTAGCTTCACTTCCTAACGTTAAGGTTGTATTAAGCGGTATGTCTACTGAAGATCAGTTAGCAGATAACCTTAAGACTTTTTCTGATTTTGAGCTCATGACAGATGAAGAGCTCGCTGCAGTTGATAAGGTTGCAAGTGAGCTTCAGAAGCGTGTATTTAATGGTTGCACAGGATGTAAGTACTGTATGCCTTGCCCAGCAGGCGTAAATATTCCAGGTAACTTCAGTCTTTGGAATCGCTTCGGAATCTATCAGGACAAGGGCGATGCAAACTGGCACTGGAATAACGACATCAACGAGAGTGAGAAGGCAATTAACTGTGTATCATGCGGTATGTGCGAGCCACAGTGCCCACAGAAAATCTCTATTCGTGAAGACTTATTAAGAGTTACAAAGACCTTCAGAGAGATTGAATAAATAGGGAATTTTAGGAGGTCCTCATCCTATGCCAAATAATAAGAAACTCAATATCGCAGTTTTAGGTGCAGGTAACATCGCTGGAGCATTCTCTACAGCTCTTAAAGGAATCAAAGAAGAATACAATCTCGCGATGTATGCAGTAGCTTCTAGAAACCTTGAAAAGGCAGATGCCTTTGCAGGAAAATGGGGATATGAAAGAGCATACGGTTCATACGAGGATCTCGCTTCAGACGATAATGTAGATTTGATTTATATTGCTACACCTCATTCCGAGCACTACAAAAACGCAAAGATGTGCCTAGAACATGGTCGTAATCTCTTGGTGGAAAAAGCTTTCACAGCAAACCTAGAGCAGACACTTGAAATAATCGAATTAGCTAGAGCAAATGACTGTTTCCTCGCTGAAGCAATGTGGACACGCTATCAGCCAGCTTATGGAATCGTTAAAGATATGCTCGATAATGGAGAGATTGGCAAGATTCATTATGTTGAATCAGACTTTTCTGTACCTATCTCCCATGTAGAGCGCTTGGTAAACCCGATCTTAGCTGGAGGCGCACTTCTAGACTTAGGAGTTTATTCCATCACTGTAGCAGCTATGTATATGGGTTATAACATCCGTTCCTTGCAGGTTGACGGCGTTATTACACCTGAAGGAGTCGATGCCACTAATGTAGTTAAGCTTACTTATGCTGACGGCACTATGGTTAGAGCGAAGAGCTCTTTCGTAGATAGTGATTCAAATTACGTTAAGTTTGTCGGAAGTAACGGCTATCTCGTATTAAGTAATACAAATTGCCCTGAGACAGCCTCAATCTACGACATCAACGGCACTTTAATTCACGAGGAGAAGCTTCCTATTCTCGTTAATGGATATGAATACGAGATTATCGAGTGCGCACAGATGATTCGTGAAGGTAAAAAGGAAGCTAAGTCAATGCCACTTAGTGAGACAATTCGTATTCAGGGCTGGATGGATTCTATTAGAAGTAAGCTTGGCGTCATCTATCCATGGGAAACGGAAGATACAATTAAGCACGACGACACTCAAATATGGGGTATCTCACCTGCATTTTCTGATGAAGACCCATGGGATAGAAGTAACACCACCTCATACCTCGAAATCTTCGATATTACGGACAATTCACGCAAAATTGCATACGAATGTAACAGTGTTATAGAGGCTCCTAACTGGTCTCACGATGGTTCATTCTTAACATTTAACGGCGATGGCTTGATGTATAAGTTTGATCTGGCTACAGGCAGCGTCACACAGATTCCAAGTGGCAATCTTACACGTATGAATAACGATCATGTATTGTCTTGTGATGATAAATTTATAAGCGTAAGCGACGAATCCAACTCTACAGGCAAGTCTCGCATCCATACGATTAACATCGAGACTGGTGAGACAACTGCTATCACTCCTTTGGTACCAAGTTATCTTCACGGAATAAGCCCTGACGATAAGTACATGAGCTACTGCGCTGAGCGTAATGGTGAGTATGATGTCTATGAAATTGAGGTAGGTAAACCTGATTCTGAAGTTAGATTAACTACAGCTCCAGGACTTAACGATGGCCCTGAGTACGATTCAAAGGGTGAATATATCTACTTTAATAGCGTACGAACAGGTCTTATGCAAGCTTGGCGTATGAAAAAAGATGGTACAAAGCAGACTCAGCTTACATTTGATTCTCACCTAAATACTTGGTTCCCTCATATTTCTCCTGACAGAAGTAAAATTGTTATGGTTTCCTATCGTAAAGGCGATCTTTGGCCAGGCGACCACGTACCTAATAAGACAGTTGAACTTCGTATGATGGATGCGGATGGCAGTAACCTAAAAACATTGGCAACAGTGTTTGGTGGTCAGGGTACAATTAATGTAAACTCTTGGTCTCCTGACAGCAAAAAATTCGCATTCGTAAGTTATAAACGTAACTGATAGTTATTATTCTTTACGAAGTAATTCAGCAATATAAGGTAGGTTACGGCCGACTTCGTGTCGGTCGAGACCATAACCTAGAAGCCAAGAATCATTAATCTCAAATCCATAGTATTTAACCGGAATCGTCATAAGTAGGCGATCTGGATTTAAAAGCATAGTCGCGAGTGTGATTGATGATGGCTTTTTTGTCTCTAAGTTTTGAATTAAATATGCAGTTGTAAGACCTGTTCTAATTACATCTTCAACAACTAATACGTGCTTGCCTTCGATATCAATATCGATATCTTTTGTAATTCTTACTACGCCAGTATTTGATGTCGTATCAGGGATGTTACCAAAACCAATAGTATCGATTTTAATTGGTAAATCGATAACTCGGGTAAGGTCTGTTAAAAAGTAAAGTGAACCCTTAACAACGCCAACAACTATCAGATCTTTACCCTTAAAATCTTCAGTAATTCTGGCGCCTAATTCCTTAACTCTAGAGGCGATAGTTTCTTCATCAAAAACGATTCTTTTTATCTCAATGCTGTTATCAAGAACGTCCACAATTAACCTCCGAACTGCTTTAAGCGCTCAACTAATTCCATGAAGTCTTTTTTATAGACTATACGTACATTAGTACCAGGATAAAGTTCCATCACTTTACGTGCTTTTTTGTTCTTCTTGGTAACGTATTTTTGCTCCATGATTGTAAGCTCTAAGTACAGGTTAAATTTTGGCAGATAAAAGTCAGGCGAGAAAGCCATCTTAATATTGCCTTCCTCATCCCACTCGATAGGAAAAGTCTTAGGCTCGTACATCCACTCGATGTTATACATATCTAGGATTCTAGCGAACTCTGCTTCAGTCTCATTTTTAAATACAGGAGTCTCACTTTGGTGATCAATAGAATCGTTGCTAGATGTCTCCTTAGAAATTCTAAGGCGATCCTCCTTTTTATTCATTAAAGCTAATACAGATGACGCACACTCTTCGACAGATAAATTATCTGTATTTAATGTCAAATCATAAGCTTCAATTTCCGACAAATCCGTCTCCCAAAGAATGCTTACAAATCGTTTATGTTTTCTGTCTCCATTAACAATTGAAGCTTCTGCTTCTTCGCGCGTCATATTAAATTGACGAGATATTCTTGATGCTCTGGTATTCATACTCGCGATAACTCTAATGTTAATTACATCAGATCTATTACCAAGCATCTCGAATCCGCCAAGACCTAGCACAATAAGGTTATCGCTATTATCAGCAATAGAGTTAATCTTTGTATTTAGATATTCTTTGTAGGTAATTTCCTTGCCAGGAATTGGTGATAAGTAATGCTTACTGCTCTCACTTAATCTCTCCTGCTCTTCTTCACTAATATCCGTGAAAATGTTCTCCATAACATATTGTCTTGTAATGACTTCGCATCCAAGCTTTTGGGAGAGGTATAAAGAAAGCTCATCACCGAGGCTTCCACTTTGTCTTGAAATAGTGATTATAGCCATACCTAATTATATCATTTTAAGGAACTATGATATACTTACACCCTAACAAATGGAGCTTATAGGAGTTACTCATGATTGAAGTAAATAATGTCGGTTTAAGATTTGGTGCACGTACGCTTTTCGAGGGCGTTAACATTAATTTTAACAAGGGATGTTGCTATGGAATTATCGGCGCTAACGGAGCCGGTAAGTCTACTTTTTTGAAGATTATTTCTGGCGAAATAGAGTCACAGAAGGGCTTCGTAAATATCCCTAAGACAGAGCGTCTGGCAGTGCTCGAGCAGGACCAGTTTAAATACGATGAATTCTGCGTTCGTGAGACTGTAATAATGGGACATAAGCGCCTCTACGAGATTGAGAA
Organism: Saccharofermentans sp.; assembly: GCA_024403715.1. GTDB lineage: Bacteria > Bacillota > Clostridia > Saccharofermentanales > Saccharofermentanaceae > Saccharofermentans. The sequence continues at coordinate 5,344 of JAKSRJ010000037.1, forward strand.
GGAAAAGGAGCGTCTCTACGCTAAGCCTGACTTTAATGATGAAGACGGTATTTTATTAGGCGAACTCGAAGGCGAGTTTGCTGAGCTTGACGGCTGGGCAGCTGAGAGTAATGCTGAGATTTTGCTTCAGGGATTAGGCCTTGGCGAAGAGTACTATGAGCGCCCAATGAAGGAGCTTACTGCAGGTCAGAAGGTTAAGGTTTTGCTTGCTCAGGCCCTCTTTGGCAACCCAGACTATCTTATCCTCGACGAGCCTACAAACAACCTCGACTTAAACTCTTGTCGCTGGCTTGAGAACTATCTCCTCGATTATGAGAACTGCGTGCTTGTCGTATCACACGACCGTCACTTCCTTAACAAGGTATGCACACATATCGTTGATATCGACTTCTCTCAGGTTACTTTGTTCCAGGGTAACTACGACTTCTGGTATGAATACACACAGCTTTCTTTGCGTCAGATGAAGGATCAGACCAAGAAGATTGAAGCTCGCCGTAAAGAACTTCAAGACTTTATCGCACGATTCTCCGCTAACGCATCTAAGTCCAAGCAGGCTACATCCCGTAAAAAGCTCCTCGAAAGTATGGAGCTCCCAGTCGTTTTAAAGTCTTCAAGAAGATATCCATTCATCTCATTTACTCAGGAACGTGAGATTGGTAACGATGTATTGTTCGTTCGTAATTTGTCTTATGAAGGATTAAACGACATCTCTTTTACAATGGAAAAGGGTGACCGTATTGGTGTTATTAGTAACGATGAAGTATCTATCACTAAGTTCTTAAATGTACTCGCTGGTGTAGTACCTGAAGAAGACTTTAAGGGTGAAGTTAAGTGGGGTGTAACAACTTCTAGATCTTACTTACCTAAGGATAATTCAGAATTCTTTGAAGGCTGCGATTTACCACTTACAGACTGGCTTCGTCAGTACAGTAAAGATCAGACAGAAACATATATCAGAGGATTTTTGGGCCGTATGCTCTTCTCTGGTGAAGAAGCACTTAAGAAAGCTTCCGTTCTCTCAGGTGGAGAAAAGGTTAGATGTATGTTATCTCGCCAGATGCTTGTAAATGCCAATGTATTGTTATTCGATGATCCTACTAACCACTTGGATTTGGAGTCTATTACAGCTCTTAATGAAGGAATTAAGAAATTCCCTGGCTCAATCGTATTCTATTCACACGACCGTGAGCTTATGAATACAATTGCTAATCGAATTATTGAGATTACCCCTGACGGAATAATTGACAAGCGTATGAGCTACGATGATTATCTCGAGTGGAAATCTGAGAATTAATCAATGAATAATAAAACGCGTTGGCTAATAACCAACGCGTTTTTAAATATAGTTTTTATTACTTATCAATATGCGCCGAGGGCAACTTCAGCCATATCGATTAATTCATCTACAGAATATACAGGCTGAGAATAATAAGAACCATCGATATATCTGATTACGCTATTGGTTGAACTATCGTAACCACTTAGACCGTCGATGACAGCCATTATTTCTCCATCTGGAGAAATTCTAAAACCAACCCAACCTTCGTGAGCAAAATAATAATTTCCTTCACTATCAGTTCCATAATATGAATCCATATTCATAGCAACATAGTATGGTCCAGTGATGTACGATAAATTATAGTTGCCAACAAACTCATTATCAACAAACAAGTTGAATGTATTGTTGCTCATATTTGTAACAACAACAGAATCGTTATTACAGCTCAATACACTGTTTACACCAGAAAGAGGTTCTTCAGAGTTTAGGTTTTCGATAATACTATCGAATCCATTTAAATCTCTATAAGTTAGAACTCCAAGATTTGTGCTCGCATCATTTGTAGGTGTTAAATCAGGATTGTTAATATCTCTATATACATAGACATAGTTATCATTATCTCTTCCTACAAAGCATTCTAATGATCCAATATTTACCCTCTCAGTAGTAGTAATACCAGCCATTGAAGATCCTACATAGTAAAAACCTATCGCTTCATCAAATGTTCCATCCGATAAACTCATAGAGAAAGCAAAATTATCAGATGTAACAAAGTAGATGAAATCGTCTCCTACACCAAGATATACGATAAAATCAAAGCCAGACTCATCTCCAATAATCTCGCCAGTTTCAGCATTAATTACCCATATTCTGTTCATAGAATAAGTTATTATTACCTCACCAATCGACATGGTTGCACACTTAAGTACAGAAGAATAACCTTCCCTCTCGACCTGCCATACTAATTCGTTTGTAGTAAGATCAATTCTTCCTATAAATTCTTGCTGATGGAAAGCATCATCAGATGTATGAGCAATATAGTACAAGCTGTCATTAATAATCATCGCCTTCTCAACATCACTACAAGGAATCTCAAACTGGCTTGTAATGCTCATATCATTTAAGTCAATTACTCTAAGGTAAACAACATCGCCACCCCAGAAATCGCCTACAGAATATACAATATGATCCTGAACAGCCCAGGCATAAAGCACAGAATAATCAGAAAAGGCAGTAGGCTCAATGATTTCAGGCTCTTGCGCAGCTTCTTCATCCTCTTCTGTAACAATGTTACTATTGTCTATTGGTGCCAACAAATCGCTACCAGAGAATGTATGAACTACTGATGTTGTATCTGCGTCGATAATATCTAATGACTGAGATGTCATAGAGTATGCAGCTACGTAGTTATTTGAACGGCTGTAAGTCAAACCTGTATAACTACCTGGTTTAACGAGTGAATCCTGATAAGAAGTGTAATCATACTGATGAATACCGTCTTCAGTAATGTACATTACCTTATTGTTATTAAGCAAAAGGAAAGAACTAATATTAGTTGATGTGTAATAATCCGTAGTCAAACCCGTTAACTGTCCAACATTTGCCAAAGTTACTGTATTCCAAATATAAAGATTACCTAAATCATCCATAGCGAAGTAAAACATACCATCATCTGAAAGCTCTGATCTCGCGACAGATCCTGGCATCCACAATCTAGTAAAAGAACCCACAATACTAGTATCTGAATAAACATTAAGTGCCTGCGCTAATGCTCTATAACCAACTGAAGTATATGGCATTTCGTTATCATCAACAGTTGTCAAAGAATCATAAGCAAGCTGTAGTGCCTGATGTCTGTCATCAGCTTCATAAGCCACGAGAGAGTTATTAGCTGTGTTAATAGCTTGGCTTCTTAATAGGTTGGTATTTTGGTCAGCAATAAGCATCGCTTGCTCTTCAAGCTTAATGTTTTGCTCGTTAATCTTTTGGTTCTGAAGATATACAGCAATCAGTCCTACAGCAGATATTAAGAAGATAACCAAGAGTACTGCAGCCGCAATAGATACAAGCTTAAGCCTTCTTCTCATTGCCTTCTCACGATGGCGCTGACGAAGATCGTCATAGTTAAGATTAAACATCTGAGCCAAGAGACGAAGCTTCTGAGATTGAAGATTCTTAATCATCTTCTTAGTAGACTTATCTCTAATGTCGCATGCCAAAGGTTCAACTCGTCTCTTTGTTGTCTCAGGAACGCCAAGTGCGTTATAAGTTGTAACTTCCTCATACAAAAGCTCTTCTGGAATAGCCTCATCAGGCTCACCCTCGACAAGAACTGCAAGGACATGATCTCTTCCGTGAAGTCTAATAAAAGTACTAATCTCGAGGCGGCACCAAGCAGATTCTAAAATTCGTGGAGAACAAATGACAATAAGCCACTCAGAATTCTGAAGCGCATTTACGATAGCATCCTCTAGGCTTGATGCAATTGGAAGCTCATCCTCATCTCTAAATACACGCTCAATCTTTGTATGACCGTTTTCCAAAGTAGCGTTGACATTCTTAGGGAGCTTGAAGTTTTCTAACTGCTTATGTAAATTCTCAGCTATAGCCTTATCTGGCTGGATGTGTCTATAGCTTATGAATGCATCATACTTATAAATCTCACCAGAATTGATGCTCTTCTTTTCTTTCTTCTGCTTCTTTTCCTTAGCCATTACTCGCCAATCTCCTTATATGTCTTGCTAAAGATATTCTTCTCAATTACATAACAATCGTGAATATCATCACTTCGAACTGCTAAGAAATCACCCTCGTTACCACGCATATAACGATCCTTAGTCCATGTTGTAAAAATCTTTACACCACGCTCCAGAGGCTTACAGTAAACCATGACAGAACCTGTGCTGGCACATGTCTTGGCAAATTTCGTAAGTTCGTACTTTTTACCTGTCACTCTGTTATGGACTGTAGGCTCATACGTAGCATCTAGTACACATGAATTAAAATCATATGTATCGCTAATAAGCTTATTTGAACGAATGAATTTTGCCTTGTTTGTTGGATAAACTTCACCCTTGATACCAATCATTACGATAAGATCTTCTTCAACTGTAAGCTCTACGTCACCCTCGATAGTTCTACATGTAATTGGTGTACCTACAGGAACAACATCCGTCATCTCAACATAACCGATATTCATACTGTTCTTGGTATAAAGCTTAAATGCATCAAGACGAGCATTAAAGTCCTTAGCATAAATGATGTCATAAGAATCAAAGTACTCATGGAGACGCTTGCTAAAAAATGCTTCTGGAACCATATCTCCAAACTTCTCCTCGAGAAGCTTTTTACTGATATAACCACCAGCCTTATCAATATGTCCACCACCAGAACCTATACCTGTAGCTAAATATGATGCCAACTCACTAGCATCAACTTCCTTAACACAGGATCTTACAGAGAACTTATTAGTATCTCCCATATCACAGAAAACAACGCCAACATTAACCTTATCTACCTGCAAAAGGAAGTCACTAATTACACCAAGAATATTAGGGTCACACTTCTCTGTCTTAAGCACAGCACACTCATGCTCTGCGTCGTAAATATAATTACGGAGCGCATTACCTGCAATCTCCATCTCATCTAGCGAAATATTAGAGTTCTTAAGGAACTTAACAAGGGCGTTATTATAAGGAAGTTCTTCAACTGCGTCGTAGTCAACAGGGTTATGAATCTCAGAGAGCTGATTGGTATCCATATAGATTCCGTAATACAGTGCAGACGCTACATGAAGATCATCTGTAATCTCGTAATTCTTACGCTTCAAAAGAGTCCAAACGACTGTGGAACATGCATTATAGTTAGGGAGTATCAAGCTAGTATCAACATTATCAATCTCGATTTGATGATGATCGATTATTGCAATATTTTCGCAATGGAATTTCTCAACATTACGAGCACCATACTGGCAATCAACAGTAACAAGAATTGGGTTATCGCCATCAAGCTGTGGCAAATCATCATTTTCTACATACATAACAGGAATATTCATCATATCAACCATGTAGATAAGATTGGATTTACTAATCTTGATATTTCCACCATAAAAAAGCATTACATTCTTGTTAAGGACATCCTTAAAATATCTGTAAAGTGCGTATCCAGAACCAATTGCATCTGCATCCGGATTGTTGTGCATCTGGATGTAAATTGGATTATATTCAGCTATTGTGTCTAGAATCATTAGCCTAGCTCCCTTTCACATAATGTTCCAATATAATTATAATATGGAAAGGTTTAGATAGTATTAAGATTTGATGGCAGATTCGAGAAATAATAGTGTTATTTGTTAAATTACTGGACCTTTACCTTGCCAGATAATACCAGCTTATAATCTTCATAATTTTTACGTAGAAGTTCAGGTGTATTAAGCTCATAAGGGCACTTCTTCATACACTTACCGCAGTTAAGACAACTATCAATAAGCTTCATCTTATTTTGCCAATCTTCGTTAAGCCAGGAGCTAGATGGCGCTCTTCTAAGCATCAAGCTCATTCTAGCGCAGTTATTAATCTCGATACCCATAGGACAAGGCATACAGTAGCCACAGCCTCTACAAAATTCTCCTGCTAATTGCTCTCTATCACTATTAATGATTGAAGATAATTCTTCATCCATCTTAGGAGGATTATCAATATAGGAAATAAACTCATCAAGCTCACTTTCTCTCTGAACTCCCCAAATAGGAAGCACGTTATCAAACTGCGCTTCAAAAGCATACGCAGCTCTAGAATTATTAATAAGACCACCTGATAGAGCCTTCATGGCAATAAAGCCCATATTATGCTCTTTACACATAGTAACTAGCTCTGTCTCCTGAGGTCCTGACAAATAGCAAAACGGGAACTGCAAAGTCTCATAAAGGCCAGATTCAATAGCTTCCTTGGCAACATTAAGTCTATGGTTTGTGATGCCGATATGGCGAATTTTACCCTGCGCCTTAGCTTCTAAAGCTGCGTCATAAATTCCGCTCTCATCGCCTGGCTTAGGACAAAATGCTGGGTTATGGAACTGGTAAATATCAATATAGTCTGTGCGTAAATTCTTAAGTGAAGTCTCCAGGTCTGCCCAGAAAGCATCAACTGTAGTGGCACCTGTTTTTGTAGCAATAAAAACCTTGTCACGCATACCGTCGAAAGCTTCACCAAGCTTAACTTCGCTATCGGAATACCATCTTGCTGTATCAAAGAAAGTGATACCGCTGTTATATGCCTTGCGAGCGAGATAAACCGCATCAGAAGTAGATATACGCTGAATAGGGAGCGCACCAAAACCATTCTTTTCAACCGTAATTCCTGTAGATCCAAGTGTTACCATAACAGCCATAATTTACCTCCATATTTAAGTGCCAAGTCTGACATAACCGTTTGCTTCTATTAAGTCCTGCCCCTCTTCTGACAAGAGCCAGTCGATTATAACCGGGATGTTAGGATTATTATCATCTGCTCTGTAAACAGCATAGAATTCGCTTGCTATCGGATATGTACCATTAGCTATATTTTCCGCAGAAGGGTATACGCCCTCAATAGATAATAACTTAATTCGGCCATAATTAGTAAGTGAGCTTACATAATACCTAAAAGAAAAAGCTATACTTCTTCCAAAGGCAGCATCAAAGTCACGAGGCATCGCTTCACCACCCATAAAGCTCTCCATCATGGTCTGACTTCCACTTCCCTGATTACGCTGCAAAGGAGAAATTAGATGGTTATCGCCTCCGACTTCCTCCCAATTACGAATTCTCCCAGCATAAATACCACGAACCTCATCGCACGTTAGATTATCCACAGGATTATTCTCATTAACAAAGAAAACGAACGCCTCTCTTCCTATAGGAACAAATACTAGTTCGACACCATTTTCCTGCGCATAATTAAGCTGTGCCTGCGAAGGGTACGCGCAGAAAATCAAGTCATCGTCACCATTAACGATGCCCTCGTAAGAACCTCTAGTATTATTCATGCGAAGGCTGCTGTCAGGGGTAAAATCTGTGCCGTCGAAATGCACAGAATCTTCAGGATACAAAGACCCCACAACAGAAGAAAAAATAGGGTATAAAGCAGCCGCACCATCGATAGTTGGAAGCTCTCCAACTAAGGTTAAATCAGTATCAATTACTACTGCCTCCGACGACTCGTCAAAAGGCAGAAATCTATCGAGATCTATCGATTTTGCCTTAAAATTCTCATCGGTATTAGTGATGTATCTTCTCGTAAAATTATTGTAGAAAAATATATCAATACAAACGAAGCAAAATACTACGACACAAAGGATTGCTATCTGCTTAACGAGTTTCATAGATATCCCCTTCGTTTGCGACTATAGCGATTATTGACGCTTCTTTTTGAAGTTTAACTGTATATACAAAGAGAAGAAGCGCACTTAAAACTCCAATCAAAGCAACTATACAGAAAACCTTTATAAATGTCTTATCTGACATAGAAAAGCCTTACATATTAGCAACGATTAGTGATGCAAGGATAAAGAATGCGATTATAAGTATTAAGCAAATACACCAGGCAACAAAACCTACTATAGAAAAAATCAAATTAACATATAGTCCAGTGCTTTTAGGCTTTGTGGTATCCTTCTTATCTTTCTTATATGCAACAAGAGAAATGATAAACCAAGTAGGTAAACCAATAGCTAGAATACCAACAACAATCCAAGCTATAATACCTGTAACAGACATAATCTCACCCCTTTAAAAAAATCAACTACACTATACCAATTTGTTTCTATTAATACTATATAGTCCATCTCGATTACAGTAGTAATAGAACTTCTGAACGCCTCTAATTTGAAATCTAGCTTCGCTACTGCCCTCTGGATAAAGCTTAACCATCTGAATTCGGTCAGAAGACACTGCAGCTATAAAAGAAATATAATGCTCCTTGGTCATTAGGTGGCTAATCTGAACGTAGTACTCATCCTCGATGATTTCAATCGATATACCATGATTCTCATCTGGTTCTTCACTCTCGAGCGGACTAAGTAGTACTCCATGGCAGTTAATTACTGCTTCCCCCATGCTGTGGATTACATTTCCACATATAGGGCATACGTAAAACTTAGAGCGCATCATATTAGCAGATACATTCCTGTTATTAATTTGATTGCCCGAGATAAGTTCAGCAACCGATACATGTAAAACGTCAGCTATAGTCTCTAGCAAAGTGATATCTGGATAACCCTTCGCTGTTTCCCACTTGGAAACTGTCTTATCAGACACATTAAGCTTTGTCGCGAGTTCAAGCTGAGTAAGATTTTGCCTCTCGCGTAGCTCTTTAATAACTGATCCTGTAACGTATTGATTCATATGTGTTACCTCCTATGCGAGCATATTACTTCTACACGAAGATAATTGTTACCTACGCATAGTAGAATCACTTCTTAGGTCTTAATCTATCCACAATGAACATGAAGGTCTCACGGCCTGAATAAGCTGATAGGAAAGTACCTGTTACTCTTTATGGTTTAGCTCTCGTTTACAAGCTTTCCTGTCATATGATCTATAGATACAGCGATTAAGCTCATTCTATTAACTGCAGTAAGTTCTGCCTGGGCGCTTTCTGGTGTCGGATAATATTTTAAAGCAAGCTTTAAAGCCTTTTCTCTCTTGATGTCTTCATCCTCGATGAATCTCGCC
>JAKSRJ010000038.1 GCA_024403715.1 Saccharofermentans sp.
TTACGAGGCGGATTAAACTAAAATGAATAATTTGAATACAAAAGAACTATATAAACGATTGCATTGAAAATTTGAAGTTGTTGAGGTGAATAATGGGACAGATAGTCCAAATAAAACTCTGTTCTATGCTTTGTTAGCTTAGTAAATCGAATACTTGTTAACGGCAAGGATGAGGTGCAGTAATCAATATAATAAAAGCTATTAATAAGCACAATGAGAAGAATGCATATGTCAGTAAGCTTGCGTATCTCCTATTCGAGATAGAAGCCAGCATAAAAGATAATGCCATTATTACAGCAAATACAATAAATGTAATGCTTGTTCTAACTATTGTATTATGTCTTACCACTCTAACCTTTTGTTCATATCTTTCTTGAGTCGCTGCTTTGCAACTGTTAACTGCACTAGTGAACTCAACAGAAGGACTAATGTCGTCATAAGTGACGTTAGTGGTAATCCTATAATCATACGAATAGTCTTCGCCTTCAGGAACATAATATAGTGAAAATTCGGGTCTGTTATCACGATAATTATAGTAAAGCGTTGAAACATGGAACTCAGTACCAATCGGATAAGTATTATCAGATCTATCTACTACTTCTCTATTAAGAGTAACTACGTAATTTGAAATACCTTGGTGAGATATTACAGTTACGGACATATGGTGTTCTTCATTATAGTTTGCAATTTTAATACTCATATAAGTAAAGAACGCAACTATAAGGGCAAGAATAAATCCAACAACGAGTGTAGCAAAGGCGGATTTACTCTTAAACACATTAAGTGTTTTTTTATCAGCATCTGACACAAAATCTACCTCACAAGTATATGTTAAAAAGAATTATACAATATTCTCTGCAATAGCACCTGCAACAGGAAATAGCAGACTATCATTGTATTGATCCATACATTCCCTTTTATTCACATACTCATTTAATCAGGTGCTATCGTAAACAGCTTATCTCAGATTTTAAGGTTAAAGGAGGTTCATATCGCTTCGACCTCCTTTTTCTTTGTCTCAGAATTCTATAGCTTAAAAATTGAGTTTAGCTATGTTTATACTCCTTCTCCAAGGTATGATGTCTTAGTATCATAAACGGCAATGGAATGATTACTCCTCCCGTCATAAATACCATTTCTAAAACTTCAATAGACATAGCATATCCTACCCAGAATCCAAGTTCTATGCATAACCCATAAGCAATCCAAATCATGCCATGTTTCTTATTCCATTGTATTACATCAGATATCTCTTCTTTTTTAGGTGGAGCTATAACATTATAAAAACCAACAGGCTCATCTTTCTTAGCCGTTTGGGCAATTCCAATAATAATCATAATTCCTGCAACGAAAGAAATAATAACCAGCGCCATTATCATCTCTGCATTCATACTAATTACCAAACCTTTCGTTCCGATAATCTAAATTTTATACTTAGAATTGTACAGTATTTTTGACGACAGTTTTGACGACAAATGTAGCGTTACAGAATAGAAAAAGTGGACTGACGGATATGATTTATACCCTTTTTCTAGTCTGAAAATGCCTGATTTAGTTGTAATTTACATAATGATACAAAAATCGTATAGTTAGTACATCTCGATATATACGGAGGAAAACTATGAAGGTTTTAATCTTGAATGGTAGCCCAAGAATTAATGGTAATACTACTGTTGCAGTTAATGAGATGATTAAGGTCTTTGAGGCTGAGTCAATCGAAGTAGAACACATTCACGTTGGAATGAAGGATGTTAGAAGTTGTATCGCTTGTGGTCAGTGTGGACAGACTGGCAAGTGCGCTTTTGATGATATCGTAAATGAGATTGCTCCTAAGTTTGAAGAGGCAGATGGTCTGGTTATCGCATCTCCTGTTTACTATGCTGCGGCAAATCCTACTTTAACGGCGTTGCTTACACGTCTGTTTTATAGCGCACATTTCGACAAGACAATGAAGGTAGGTGCTGCAGTTGCTTGTGCTAGACGTGGTGGTACTACAGCAGCTCTTGATGAGCTTAATAAGTTTTTTACGATTTCTAATATGCCAGTAGCGCCAAGCTCTTACTGGAATATCATTCATGGCAGAGATCAGGGTGAAGCTTCTCAGGATGAAGAGGGACTTCACACTATGAGAACACTTGCTCGTAATATGACTTTCCTAATGAAGAGTATTGCGCTTGGTAAAGAGCAGTATGGACTTCCAGAAAAAGAGCAGAAGGCCTGGACTAATTTCGTACGTTAAATTTCAATATAGTAAGGAATCTATCACTATGGCAGAGACATTAAAGACTTTGGAGACAAGAAGAAGCTGCAGAAGCTATAAGCCAGAATTAATCGAGGACGAGAAGCTTCAGGCAATCATTAAGGCCGGTACTTACGCTGCTACTGGTATGGGCAAGCAGTCACCAATCATCATCGCAGTTACAAATAAGGAGCTTCGCGATAAGATTTCAGCTAAGAATGCTGAGATTATGGGTGCTAATATGGATCCTTTCTATGGTGCCCCAGAGATGCTCATCGTCCTTGCTAATAAAGATGTTCCTACATACGTATATGACGGTGCTCTTGTTATGGGTAACCTAATGAATGCAGCTTATGATTTAGGCGTTGCTAGCTGCTGGATTCACAGAGCAAAGGAAGAGTTCGAGTCTGAGTTTGGTAAGGAAATCCTCTCTTCTCTTGGTATCGAGGGTAACTACGAGGGTATCGGTCACTTAGCTTTGGGCTATGCGGCTACTCCTGAGAATGCGCCAGCTCCACGTAAGGATAACTACGTATATTTCTTCAAGTAATTAAACTCCAAATATATCTTTGGTTGCTTCATAGATAGCTATACCTGCCGCTGTTGGTAGGTTAAGGCTATCTATGTTTGTTGTGTGCTCAATTCGAACTGGCTGTCCCTTCAAGCTGAACTCATGAGGAAGACCTGAAGCCTCGTTACCAAACACGAGCGCGAAAGGCTTCTCAATAGTAGTTTTCTGTAAAAGAGTACTTCCGTCTAGCATAAAAGGGTACGGCTTGTTATCGGGAAATCTCTTCTCATAATCTTCAAATGAATCGAAGATTTCCATCTTAACTCTCGCCTTAGCGCCCATTGATGCTCTAATTGTTTTAGGGTCGTACATATCAACAGCAGGAGGGACTACTGCGATATTAGTAATACCAAAACCTGCGCATGTTCTAATAATAGTTCCCATATTGCCTGCATCAGACGGGTTAACGAGAACTACGTGATTTCCGTCATCGATGGTTTCTTTTACCTTTTTAATTACAGCAATAACGTAGCAGTTGCCCTTCTTGGATAATATGTTAAAAGGCTTTTCTGCAGTCTCCAGAGGGATTTTGTTAGCAGAACAGATTTCCTTAATCTTATTTAAAGTGTCTTCAGATCTGAAGTCTGGGTGCACGATAACATCTTCGACGAGGTCAGGTCTCATATTTAGAAATTCCATTGTTACAGTAGCGCCAAGTGTATAAGTAACATCACTATCTTTTTTGTAAGCAGCAACTCTCATTTGTTCATTCCTCTAATAGACAAAAAGTTCATATGTGCTATTATAGTATATATTTTTATGTTTGGAGGAACATTCAAATGGAGAATGAGAGTTTAAATCAGGGTCCTGTTATCGATAACAACCCAACAGGTCCAGTAGGTAACGACAAGCTTTATTCTATCTTGGCTTACATCGGTATTCTTTGGCTTATCGGTCTTCTCGCTGCACCTGAGAAGGATCATGCATTCACAAAGAACCACGTAAACAATGGTATCGTACTTTGCATCGCTGGTATTGTTGTAAATATCATCCCTGTACTTGGTCAGCTCTGCGCACTTGTAATCTTCGTATTTGCAATCATGGGTATCGTAGCCGCAGCACAGGATAAGGAGTTCTCAATTCCAGTAATCGGCGACAAGATTAAGATTGTTAAGTAATTTTTGAAAAAAGTATTTGCAATTCGTCTCACTTTCGTGTAAAGTAAGGCGGTTGCAAAAATCGAGGTGTAGCGCAGTTGGTAGCGTACGTGCTTTGGGAGCATGGGGTCGCAGGTTCGAACCCTGTCACCTCGACCATAAGGCTTGAGTCCATAGGATTCGAGCCTTTTTTGTTAAGAAAAGGATTGGGATATATATGTTTCACTTTGGATTCTCGTATGTTGGATTAATTTTTCTGTTAATGCTTTTTATACCTAATGGTATTTGGACTAAGAATCAGCCAGAAGGCTACGAGAAGTATTCTCAAAATGAGAATAAGGTTCTAGCAACATTTGAAAGAATAGGCCAAGTTCTAGCTACTATCTTTTTACTTATCTTTTCTGATACTAATCCAAGGGCGTCTTACTGGGCAGTATTTTTAATAGCAGCTATTTTGTTAATGGTTTTATATGATATCTGCTGGGTTAGATATTTTAATAGCAAGAAGACTATGCTTGATTATTATGTCGACTTCTTTAAGATTCCAGTTCCTCTTGCAAGTCTTCCTGTAGTATCCATGTTTTTGCTTGGTATATACGGCAGCAATATTTTCCTTATCGCTGCTTCTATCGTTCTTGGTATAGGTCATATAGGAATTCACTTAGGTCATCGCGATGAAGCTTGGAAAGATCTTGGCGTTACTCCTAAGAAGCGAAGTATAGCTGTTAAAGTAATCCGAGTTATTTTAGTTATGATAGTATGCCTTATCTTTGCCGTAATAAGCATCGTAATTGCAGTTCGTAATATAACTTACATCACTCATGTGTCTAAGGCTACTTCTGGAGTCGTAGAATCTCACTGTATTGAAATAGGCGGTGAGGAGCAGTACATATTTGAGCGAGGTAATGACATAAATAATCCAGTTATCATCTATCTCCATGGAGGTCCTAGTAGCCCAGATAGTTATGAGACTTATGTCTTTACAGATTATCTTGTTGATAACTATACAGTAATTTCTTGGGATCAAAGAGGCTGTGGTAGAACGTATTTTGCAAATAATGATGGTAGTAGCCCAGATTCTACGGTTGATTTCGGTAGGGCAGTAGAAGACTTAGATGAATTAGTTGACTATGCTTTGGAGAAGTATAACAAAGACGAAGTAATTATTATGGGATGGTCTTACGGTACTATCCTTGGAACAAGATACATTACAGAGCATCCTGATAAGGTTTCTTCATATGTTGGTATTGGTCAGTTTGTGGACATGGTGACAAATGAGCAGATGGGTTATGACGTTGCTCTAGAGAGGTCATATGCTCATTGTACTGGAACCGCTGAATTACAGCAGGCGTATGAGAGATATCAGGAAACAGGTGCTTTGCCTGAGATGCTTGCACTTCGTAATCTTACTTATCCATTTTTGTCGACAAACCAAACTCATGCCAAGGACTTAACTCTTCCAGCTATTTTCTCTCCGTACTTTGGTATGGACGACTTCAGATGGTTCATGCTTCAGTTAGGAGATGTTAATAATTATCTGACATATAATCAGCCTCTGTTTGATTACCTGACAGTAAACGTCCGTGAATTTGGTACAGAATATGATATTCCAGTTTATTACATAACTGGTAGTGCGGATTATACTTGCAATCCAACACTCGTTGGTTTATTTATAGAAGAGTTGTCAGCTCCAGAAATTGAGTTTTTTATAATGGATGGCTGTGGACATGGCTGCCACTATGATAATGCAGCTGAATTTGCTAATTTGATTAATATTTGTTTGGGAGAATAATAATGACTGAGATTAATAATCAGATGCTGACAGGCGAGAGAGCCTTGTTCCATTCGTCAGATATAGTAGTTAAGGATTCTATCTTTGATGATGGTGAGTCCCCATTGAAGGAGTCTTCTGGTGTGGAGCTTATCGGATGCTCTTTTAAGTGGAAGTATCCTCTCTGGTACTGCAGCAAAGTAACTGCCAAAGACTGTAAGTGGTTTGATATGGCAAGAGCCGGAGTATGGTACACAAATCATATTAGTGTTGAGAATGCCATGATTGAGGCTCCTAAGAACTTCAGACGCTGTATAGATCTTACTTTGAAGAATGTAGATTTCTTCGATGCTAAGGAGACTTTGTGGAGCTGTGATGGAGTGCTTCTTGATCACGTTACTGCCAAGGGTGATTATTTTGCAATGAATTCATGCAATATGAAGATCAGCAACTTAAAGCTTGATGGCAATTATTCCTTTGATGGTTGTAAGAATATTGAGATTAGAGATTCTATCCTTCTGTCCAAGGATGCATTCTGGAACAGTGACAATATCACTGTTTATGATTCTTATATCTCTGGTGAGTATCTCGGTTGGAATTCTAAGAATCTCACACTTATCAACTGTACAATCGAGAGCCTTCAGGGACTTTGCTATATCGATAATCTCGTGATGAAGAACTGTAAGCTTATTAACACTACACTTGCATTTGAATATTCAAATGTAGATGCTGAAGTTAGGGGTAAGGTAGACAGCGTATTTAATCCTAATAGCGGAACTATTAAGGCAGCTTCAATCGGAACTCTCATTATGCAGAAGGATATGATTGACCCAGATAAGACAAAGATTATTTGCGAGAATATTGAGAATACAACAGATGTACCATTTTGATGAATTAATTGACCGTAGAGGAACTTCATCTCTTAAGTGGGATGTTAAGGATAACGAGCTTCCTATGTGGGTTGCTGATATGGATTTCCGTGCAGCACCTGAGATTGTCGAGGCTTTGCAAAAGAGAGTTAATCATGGGATTTTTGGCTATTCCATCGTTCCTGATGAATGGTATGACGCTTATATTAACTGGTGGAAGGCAAGACATAACTTTGAACTTAAAAAGGAATGGCTAATGTTTTGTACTGGCGTTATTCCTGCAATTTCATCTTCTGTCAGGAAATTAACGGAACCAGCGGAAAATGTTATTGTTATAACTCCTGTTTATAACATCTTTTTTAATTCTATTTTTAATAACGGTCGTAACATAGTAGAGTGTCAGCTTACTTATGAAGATGGTAAGTATGACCTCGACTTTGATGACTTAGAAAAGAAATGTCAGGATCCACAGAGTACACTGCTTTTGCTTTGTAATCCACATAATCCTACTGGAAAAATCTGGACTAAAGAACAGCTTGTTAGAATTGGTGATATCTGCGCCCAAAATCACATTACGGTAATCTCTGACGAGATTCACTGTGATTTGACTTTGCCAGGTTGTGAATATACACCTTTCGCAGCGGCATCAGCTACATGCGAGCAGATTAGTATTACCTGTATTGCTCCTACCAAGACATTCAATATCGCGGGCATTCAGACTGCGGCTATTTCTATTCCTAACGAGGTGCTTCGCCATAAGGTGTGGAGAGCCATTAATACGGATGAAGTAGCTGAGGGTAATGTTTTTGCCTGTGATGCTGCAATCGCTGCTTTTAATCATGGCGGCCCATGGCTCGATGAACTTCGCGAGTACCTCGGGGAGAACCGTAAGCTTGCAGAAGACTATATAGCATCCAATATTCCTTCGTTATCTGCGGTGAAGGGGAAGGCTACATACCTGCTTTGGATTGACTGTAAGAGCTTAAATATGAGTTCAGACCTGCTCGCAGAGAGAATTCGTGAGATATCAGGCCTTTATTTGTCAGAGGGCTGCGAGTACCGTGGTGACGGCAGGGATTTCCTTCGTATGAATCTGGCATGTCCTAAGGTAAGACTTGAAGAGGGATTAAAGCGCTTGAAGACAGCTGTAGAAGAAGTGCAAAGAGGCGATAATGCATAAAGTTTTAGTAGTTATGGATATCTTAGAGGAGCAAAAGGCAACTCTTGATAATATCGATTCAAGTCTCGAGATTAATTATGTTTCTGCAAGTAATGTCGTTCCTGAAGACCTTAAGGATGTGGTCGCTATTATAGGAAACTTAGATCCAAGCCTTCTAGCTCACGCTAATAACTTAAAGTTAATGCAGCTTAATAACGCAGGTACTGAAGGTTTTACTAAGAAAGGTATTATTCCAGAAGGCGCGGTGCTTACAAATGCGACTGGTGCCTATGGCGTAGCTATGTCTGAGTTTATGATAGGCATGCTTTTTACTATGATGAAGCACTTAGACTTATACACTATAAATCAGAATAAGAATATGTGGCAGCCCGAAAGGCTTGTTAATACAGCTTACGGCAAGACTGTACTTATCGTTGGCTTTGGCAACATCGGCCAGGAGTTTGGAAAGCGCATGAAGGCGATGGGGTGTAAAGTTCTAGCTATCCGCAAGCACGATGGAGTAAAGCCTGACTATATTGATGGCCTTTATACTATGGACTCTTTCTACGATTGCCTTAAAGAAGCTGATATAGTTGCTACAGCTTTGCCAGGATATGAAGATACTTATAAAGTCTTTGATAAGAAGGCTTTTGACAGTATGAAGGATGGAGCGTATTTCCTTAATGTAGGAAGAGGAACTGCAGTAGATAACGATAGCATTTACGATGCTCTTGTAAGCGGAAAACTATCTGGTGCTGCTCTGGACGTAACTGATCCTGAGCCATTGCCTAGCGAGAGTAAACTTTGGAATGCGCCTAATATCTTTATCACTCCACATGTTTCTGGCGGCTACAGGGTTAAGGAATCGCAGGATCGAATTGTTGATATAGCGGCCTCTAACCTTAAGCATCTTATTAACGGCGAGCCTTATGAAAATATAGTTGATATGAAGACTGGATATAGAATTAATGAGTGATGTAGAAACAAAATCCAAGGGGCAGATTGTAATAGACCAGATTACAGGTATCTTTTCTCCTGTTATTAATGTAATTACTGCAACAAGTATAGTTAAAGGAATTCTTATTCTTTTAGTAACTACTGGCGTTCTTACAGCTGACAATGGAATTTATAGAATTTTCTATGCAGCTTCTGATGGACTATTTTATTTTTTGCCTTTCTTTCTAGCTTATACAGCTTCGAAGCAGTGGAAGACAGATACATTTATATCAATGCTCATTCCAGTTGCTATGCTATATCCAGATATTGTGGATGTCTTAGAGAATGGTAATGGTTCCATGTCTTTTATAGGTCTTAATGTGCCATCGACTGTATACCATTCAAGTGTACTGCCAGTTTTATTTGCTGTAGGACTTCTGTTTTTTGTAGAAAAACTCTGGGATATGATTATTCCTGAGGCGATTAAGGGTTTTACGAAGCCTATTTTATGCATGCTAATTATTCTTCCTATTACTTTCTTAGCATTTGGCCCACTTGGAACTTTGATTGGTGATGTATTAACTAAGGTGTTCTTCGCACTTTATAATTTCAGTCCAATTATTGCTGGTGCATTCATGGGCTTCTTTATTCAGCCTATGGTTGCCTTTGGAGCGCATTGGAGTATCGTGCCAGTTTGCATCAATAACATCGCCAATAACGGTTATGATGTCATTCTCCCTTTGCTCGGCGCGGCTGTTTACGGTCAGTGTGCTGCTGCACTTTGTATTGGATTATTCATGCCTAAGACACAAGAGTATAAGGAAAAACGCAGAATTGCATTTCAGGCAGCTTTGGCAGCTGCGCTTGGCGTGACTGAGCCTGCGCTTTTCGGGGTTAACTTTGCAAGACCACGTGCTATGATTACTGCTTGTATTGCAGGGGCCGTGGGTGGTGCTATGGTTGGTATCGCAGGAACACACTGCTATTCATTTGCATTCCCAAGCTTTATTACTAGTGTTGCTTATGTTGGCGTAGGATTCCCAATATTCCTTGTTTCAATGGTGGTAGGATTCGTTATTAGTTTTGTATTGATGATGATTCAGAAGAGGTATTTCAAATTTGAATAAACCGATAGCATTTCTACCAAAAATAGCCTCGAAAAGCCTTTTATTTTAGGTGTTGCTTTAAAAATTTAATTATGATAGACTCATTCGGTGCAAAAAAAGAAATAAATTAATCCATTACGGAGGGAAAAATAATGCCTAACATTAAGTCTGCTATCAAGCGTGTAGAAGTTTCTAAGAAGAAGACTGCTGCAAACAAGACTAAGAAGAGCGAAGTAAAGACTGCTATTAAGAAGGCTACTGCTGCTGTTAAGGCTGGTGAGGGTTCTGCAGAGCTCGTATCCAAGACACAGAAGACTGTAGATAAGGCTGCTGCTAAGGGCCTTATGTCCAAGCAGGCTGCTGGTAGAGTTAAGTCCAGAATCGCTAAGGCTGCTAACGCTGCTAAGTAATTTAGATTTAATCTAGTAATTAATACGGCACGGTTAAAGACCGTGCCGTTTTGTTTGTTTATTTTACTTTGATTGGTGGAACGCTCCATTCGTAACCGTCTTGCATTGACGCGTATGAAGCGTATATATCATTAGCCAGAAGATCTAATTCAAACTGTTTTTTCAATCTTGGCTTTGAGGAGTAATGCTCTAAGGCATCAGAACAATTCATAATTATTGGAAGTCTAGCGCATTTACCCATAATCTTAAGACAGTATCTACCCTCAGAAGAGAATCCTAATACACGAATGTACTGAACATGTTTTTCAGTCTCGACGTATTCTGCTGTCTGTCCAACCATCATGGAAGCAATTGCTCTATAGATACGTGGCATTGTGAAATGCTTTGTTTGTAAATTATCATCTATGTTATTACGTATAAAGCCGTCGAGACCGTCACTCATATAAGCATAAGAAGAGACATCGTCTTGACGACGAATCTGGAGCTTTACGTCATTCATATAAGCTTTTTTATCTGGGATGGTAAAAGTTTTATTTGACATCGCTGCTAGCATTACTGCTAATGGTTTCTCTGGGATTTTATTTATGAGCGCATCAGCAACTGATGCGACACTTCTAGTGTTAATACCATTTAAGCACTCACGAGAAGAGGTAGCGCTATGCCCAGGAACTCTAGGAATCATATGAATCTTAAACCCAGTATTCATCTCGCGACATGCTCTGATGTAATCCAAAGCAAGTATGGAATTAGGTTGTCTTAATGTGTCAGACACGATTTCCTTACTGGCTGTACCCTTATAGGCCTCAATTAAAGCAGTTGCACGCGCTGCGGGGAAGGATTTGCCTTCAGATAATTCGTTTTTAAGAACTGTCTCATCTGGTTCAATTAGAGATAACTCTTCTAGTAAAGAAGGGTCCTTGCAATCAACGCCAAAAGCCAAATCGGTTACTACACCAGTTCTATATAAAAGCTCTACTGCGCCTCTAGCAAATCTCTCTGATGGACTGCACGCGAAAGTAAAAGGAATCTCAACAACTACATCAACACCACAGGACAAAGCCTGCTTTGCACGTACGTGCTTAGGACAAACTGCAGGTAAACCTCGCTGCGTAAATGGACCACTCATAACAGTCATCACAACAGCTCTAGAATCACCAACCATTTCCTTAGCTTTGTTTATGAGGTACTCATGTCCACCGTGAAATGGATTGTATTCCGCGATTATTCCTATAACTCTCACTTTAATTAAGTCTGCTTTCGTTTATAATTGCTATGATTATATTAGATTTGGTGGCAACATTGCAAAATGAAAAAGAAAATACTGACTATATCAATAATTGCTCTAGTAGCTATTCTTTTGGGCGGATTATATTTGTGGTATATGAAGCTTTATGGAAGTGCATCCAAGATTAAAATCGAAGAACAAGCAAGAGCAAATTACGATTATCAGGTAATTGCATCAAATCATGGTATTGTTTCTGATTATCTATGGCAGAGAACTAAGACTTTGATGACTGATAGCGATGCTAATAATCTTATTCCTGAATATCAAATGATTGCAGGCAGATTATCTTATCAAGAAGCAGAACGTTCTGATTCTTATAGATTAGAAGATCAAGCATTGCTATTACGTATGTACGTAAGAACAGGTGATAGGTTTTCTGCAATATCACTTAAAAACAGCGTATATGCTTACTTTGATATGGCTAGTCAAAGCAACCGCTCTTTGATGGCTTGGACTGATGCTTTTATGGAATATTATTCCTTCTACGGTTCGACTGAAGATTTTTCAAGAATTGAAGAGCTAAGGGATTTGCTTTTCGACGATGAAGGTAATGTGAGGGCAGAGGATTTAACTGTTGTTGCTTATATGGAGTTAGAAAGTAATGAAGATCCAACTTTTTCTAACGTTACCGGAATTGAAATAGCTTCCATTAATTTAAGACTTATAAGTGAATTAGAAAATAATGGCATGCTTCCTCAAGGTTCATATCAAAAGAATCTAGAATTAGTATTAGGTAGTAGTGTTTCTTCTGAACTTCCATTGTTTGCGTATGCGTATGTCGATGGAATATATGTATATTCACATAATGTGCCTGCTGCTGTCGATGTTGAAGAGAGTGTCATTACTATGAGACATTTATCTGAAGTTGATGAGCTACCGGATAGTAGTTATGCTTGGCTTAAGAATACTCTTATGAATAATGGAGTGTTAAGATCTCAGTTTTATTATTCTCAGGGTATAACAAGCGGTGAAGAAGCAGCTGATATTTATCCTGATATTATGCATATTGCTCTTTGTATTGATGATTCTGATTTATATGAACGAGCTGCAACACTGATTGGAATGCGAGTTGCTACATATAATAATAGCCCAGCACTTTCGATGGTATTCAGAGAAATAGATGGAAGATTTATATTTTACGCGCGCGAGAATATAGATATCTGTCTTGCAGTGGCTTGATACTAGGGGTATATTTTAAAGGTTATATTTATAAGTAGAGGAGAACTATGCACATGGCTTTTATTGACGACATTAAGGCTAAGGCAAAGGCTGACAAGAAGACTATTGTTCTTCCTGAATCAATGGACAAGAGAACTTTTGAGGCAGCTGAGAAGATCCTTAAGGAAGATATCGCTAATCTCATCATCATTGGTACACCTGAAGAAATCGCTAAGTATGGCGAAGGCTTCGATATCACAGGCGCTACAATCGTGGATCCATTTAACGATCCTAATAAGCAGAAGTACCTTGATAAGTTTATTGAACTTAGAGGCGTAGAGACAATGGCTGCTGCAGCTAAGGCTAAGGCAGAGAAGAAGGGGCTCTCTGCAGAGGAGACAGAGGCAGCTGTTGAGGCAGCTAAGAAGAAGGGCATCACAGCAGAGAAGGCTCAGCAGATGATGGAGTCTGACTATATGTACTATGCTTGCCTTATGTGTAAGTGTGGTGATGCTGATGGTGCAGTTTCTGGTGCTTGTCACTCCACTGGTAATACAATTAGACCTGCTTTACAGCTTTTGAAGACTAAGAAGGGTATTTCTTCAGTATCTGGTTTCTTCCTTATGGAAGTTCCTAACTGTGAGCTTGGTGAGAATGGTTTGTTTATCTTTGCTGACTGCGCTGTTAATACAGATTTTACTTCACCTTTACTTGCTGAGATTGCTAAGGTTTCTGCTGATTCCTTTGAGCAGTTTGTTGGTAAGCCAGCTAAGGTTGCGATGCTTTCTTATTCCACTATGGGTTCTGCAAAGCATGATGACGTTACTAAGGTTTCTGAGGCAGTTAAGATTGCTCATGAGAAGTATCCTGAACTCGAGGTTGATGGTGAGCTTCAGCTTGATGCTGCTTTAGTATCTACAGTAGGTGAGCTTAAGGCTCCAGGTTCTAAGGTTGCAGGTCATGCTAATACATTGGTATTCCCATCCTTGGAGGCTGGTAATATCGGTTACAAGCTCGTTCAGCGTCTTGCTAAAGCAGAGGCTTATGGTCCAGTTCTTCAGGGTCTCTCAATGCCAGTAAATGATCTCTCTAGAGGTTGTTATGCTGACGATATCGTTGGTACTGTAGCTCTTACAGCAGTACAGGCTCAGGCACAGGCTTAATTAATCTTTAAGGAGTTTTATAACATGAAAATTTTGGTTATCAATTGTGGAAGCTCATCTTGTAAGTTCCAGTTATTTAACATGGATAATGGCGATGTTCTTGCTAAGGGTAATGCTGAGAGAATCGGTATTG
>JAKSRJ010000039.1 GCA_024403715.1 Saccharofermentans sp.
GCTTTTGAGGAGATTGGTTGGTAATGGGTATTGTTGATGAGAATATCTGGTTCGACAGAACCTGTGTAGAGATTAATAAGGACGCTCTTATCTCTAATATTAAGGAGATAAGAAGAATAACTCGTCCGCAGGCTGATATTCTGGCAGTAGTTAAGGCAGATGCTTATGGTCATGGCGATTATGAGACAGCATCAACTCTGCTTAAAAATGGTGCAAACGGTCTTTGTATCGCGACTATCGGTGAGGCAGTAATGCTTCGTAAGAAGGGAATAACAGCCAGAATGCTGATTCTCGGAGGCACAGCTATCGAGTCTTATGAGGATGCGGTTAAGTTTGATATCAATCTTGCTATCTATGATCGTGAATCAGCTGAAGCTTTATCTCAAGAAGCGGTAAAGCAGGGTAAGACAGCAGATATTCATATTAAGCTTGATACTGGTATGGGAAGAATCGGCTTCCCAACAGATGGAAGCGCTACAGAAGAGATAGCTGAGATTTGTCGCTTGCCAGGCCTGAATCCATATGGAATTTTCTCTCATTTTGCTGTAGCTGATACGAACGAGGATGAGTATACACTTGAGCAGTTTGATAGATTTATGGCTCAGGTTAATGCCTTAAAGGAAGTTGGCATTTCTTTTGAGAAGAGACATATCTGTAATAGCGCAGGAATTCTTCGCTTCCCTCAGATGCATCTTGATATGGTAAGAGCTGGCCTTATTCTCTATGGTATCAAGCCAGATGGCTGCCCTGAAGGATATACTGATATTAACTTAACACCGGTTATGACTTGGTATTCCAAGGTAGTACATGTTAAGACAGTGCCTGCAGGAACTACTGTTAGCTACGGAAGGCATTTTACAGCTACACGCGAAAGTAAAATCGCTACAATCGCAGTAGGTTATGCCGATGGATTGTCTAGAAGCCTAAGTAATGGATTTGAGTTAATGATTGATGGGGAGATGCTTCCGATTATTGGCAATATCTGTATGGATATGTGCATGGTAGATGCCACAGATATGAAGGGTGATATTAAAGTTGGCGACATAGTCACAATTTTTGGAAAAGACAGGCCAGCAAGCGAATTAGCGTCAAAACTTGGCACAATTAGCTACGAAATCACCTGTGATGTAGGAAAAAGAGTTAAAAGAGTCTTTGTGTAAGGATATTTCCTTGACACTTCTAGACTTCGATAATATAATTAGCAAGCGTTTTTATGTGAAATTGTAATTTAATACGGAGGATATACCGCTATGAAGATGACATATCAGCCTAAGAAGAGACACAGATCCAAGGTTCACGGATTCCGTGCAAGAATGGCTACACGCGATGGACGTGAGGTTCTTAAGAGAAGAAGACTTAAGGGCAGAAAGCAGATCGCAGTGTAAGGGTCACCTAAGTGATCCTTTTTCGTTTGCAGTAAAGAGAGGCGTTAATCTTGAAGGCCGAGCCCTTAAGATTCAATTACGAGTTCTCGAGAGTTTATCGCCGCGCTTCCTTTGCTACGGGACGATATTTGACTGTCCATGTCTTTAAGCGTCCCAAGGGTTTAAAACATAACAATACACGCATACCCGAAGACTTAATCAGAGTAGGGTTCTGCGCCGCCAAGAACAAATTCGGCGCAGTGGGCAGAAACAGAGCAAGACGTCTTATGCGCGAGGCCTATCGACACCTCGAACCGCGAATTCGCGAAGGAAATGATATTGTTATTACTATGAAGAATGTCGATGAGCTTCCGTCATACGAATGTGTTAGTCACGAGATGGAAGTTCTTATGTCCAGACTTAAGGTATTAGTACCGGAGCTTCCTGATGACACTCAAAAAAGTGCTGATCAAACTTGTTAAGGTATACCAGAAATATATCTCGCCAGCGATTGGTCCTCACTGTAAGTATCGTCCGACTTGCTCGGAGTATATGATTGAATGTCTGGAAACATATGGTGTAATCAAGGGGTTACCCCGTGGAATATGGCGAATATTAAGATGTAATCCTTTTTCTAAGGGTGGTTACGATCCAGTTCGCCCAAGGAGTTAGATATGGCTTTACTTTCCCAGTTTTTTGGATGGCTTACTAGAATTTTCTTTGATTTCTTTGGAAATTACGGTATGGCTATCATTACACTTACTGTATTGATTAGAGGCGCACTTATCCCACTTAACGTACAGAGCCAGAAGTCCATGCTTAAGATGCAGGCTTTGTCTGGTAAGACTGCTGAATTGCAGCGTAAGTACGGTGATGATAAGCAGAGATATAACGAAGAGCTTATGAAGCTTCAGCAGGAGAATGGTGCAATGGGATTCTCCGGATGTATCCTTCCATTCTTACAGCTCATTTTTATCTGGCCTATTTATCGTATTGTATCTGGACCTCTCATTTACCTCTCACAGGTATCTAAGGAAAATGTTCAGGCAATGATTGATTTAGCTACTGAACAGGATTTGACTGTTGGTGGCGCTAGAATGACAGAGCAGTTCCACATCTCTCTTATTGAGATTTTGAATAATAACAGTTCTTTCTTGGAGCAGTGTGTATCTAAGGGATACCTCGCTATGGGTCAGCTTCTTGATTTGCACTTCCTTGGCATGGATCTTACTAAGACTCCAGCTTGGAATCCTATCACAATTATTGGCGATCCTAAGACTTATCTCCCACTTCTCATTTTCCCAATCCTCGTAATTGTAACTAACGTTCTTTCTATGAAGTTGTCTACAATTATGAAGCCTGGTTATAAGGAGCAGAAGGAAGCTAAGGAGCGCGAGAAGAATAATCCTGCTAGAGCTGGACAGACACCTAACGATCAGACAGAGCAGACAATGAAGATGATGACATGGATGATGCCTATCATCATGCTCTTCACAACATTCACACTTCCTGCTGCTATGGGTCTTTACTGGGTTGTAGGTGGTATCATGGGTATCCTCACTCAGATTATTACTTTTTTCATGTTCACAAGACCTTACGAGCTTAAGAAGGCTGAGGTTGAGGCTAAGAAGAAGGAAGCTTTTAAGAAGAATAAGAGCGACAAGAGCGATAAGAGCAATAAAAATGGTAAGAAGAATTAATTAGCACGGAGGCTAAGAATATACATGGAAAAGTCAGTTGTTAAGACAGCTAAGACAGTAGAAGAAGCTAAGAAGGCAGCTCTTGAAGAGCTCGGCGTTACAGAAGATCAGGCTACAATTGAAGTTATCAGCGAGTCCGAGGGTGGATTCCTAGGCATTGGTAGCAAGGCTGAGGTTAAGGTAACAGCTAATATCGCAGAAGAGGAAGAGGAAGTAGTTTACTACGGTGATGATGAGTCCTATGAGGGTGATGCTGTAACAGAGGCAGAGGATGCAGCTGTTCAGTTTGTAGCTGAGGTTCTCTCTGGTATTGGTATCCACGGTAATATGGATTCTTATAGAGAAGATGATGCTATCTACATTTCCGTTTCTGGTGGAGACTGTGGTGCAGCTATCGGCCGTCATGGTGAAACATTAGAGTCTATCGCTTACCTCACAAACTTAGTTGCTAACAAGCACAGCGAAGACAGAGTACATGTACATCTCGATGTTGGTGGCTATAGAAAGCATAGAGAGCAGATTATTGAGGGCTTAGCTGATCGTGCAGCTTCCAAGGCTCTTCGTTTTAATAAGCCAGTTGCTATGGAGGCTATGAACCCAGCTGAGAGAAGAACAGTTCATGCTTACCTCCAGAATGTTGAAGGTGTAACAACTCACTCTGAGGGCACAGATCCTAACAGAAGAGTTATCGTTACTCCAGCTGAGGGCTAATAATTAAAAATGGCGCCTTTCTGTGCCTTGTCTACACCTTCGGGTGTTTCCGGAATCGCGGTAATCAGGGCGTCGGGTGAAGCCGTTTCTCAAATTGTGTCAGGAGCTTTGAGAATTATCAGAGCAAGTGGCAATAGAACAGGGATTAATCTTACTGAGTTAGGTGGATATGAGTCCTGCTATGCACAGTTTATTGACCCTGATACAAGAAGAGATATCGATAATGTTGTGGTAACTGTTTTTAAGGCACCACACTCTTATACTGGTGAAGATATGATAGAAATCTCCTGCCATGGCGGTAGTGCCGTCAGACAGGAGATTTTATGTGTTCTAAATAAGCTTGGCATTCGTCCTGCAGGTCCTGGTGAGTTTACAAAGACAGCGTTTATTAACGGCAAGCTTGATTTATCTCAAGCAGAGGCTGTAATGAATGTTATATCAGCGGATTCTAAGCGGAGCTTAGACGCTGCTAACTCTCAGTTAATGGGAGCACTAAAGTCTCGCATCATTTCTACTGAAGATGAGCTTTATAAGGCCTTGTCCCTAATCGAGATGATGCTCGAATTTCCAGAGCATGACGATACTCCAGAAAACACTCTGGCCGTTCGTAATATGATTAGTAAATCAAGTCAGGAATTATCGGCTCTATCTGACAGCTATGCTCGCGGAAGGATGCTTACAGAGAGAATGAAGGTTGCAATCCTAGGTCTTCCTAATAGTGGTAAGAGCACACTTCTTAATTATCTCGCAGGTTTTGATCGCGCTATCGTAACTGATACTCCTGGTACTACTCGTGACACACTGGAATTCAATACGGATATCGAAGGCATCCCTGTAACGTTTGTCGATACTGCAGGTATTCGTGAGACTGGCGATGAGATAGAGGCAATAGGTGTTAAGCTTGCAGGCATTGCTGCGTCTGAAGCAGATCTAGTTTTATACCTTATTGCTCCTACAGCAACTCTTGAGGAAGTACAGGAAACAGTAAATGGACTTAATTGCTCCAAAATGGATGTTATCTTTACCAAGAGTGATCTTGGTTCTAATGCTCTTGAAGCGCAGATTAAGGAGTACTTAGAGGGACTTGGTGTAAAGCATTTCGCGCAGGTTTCTATTAAAGAGAATGCAAATACTGAAGCGATAACAAGATTTGTCGTAGACGCTTACGAGAATGCTGCCTCAACTAACGCTGGAGATATTACGATTCTTAATAGTCGTCACAGTAGTTTATTAGGGCAGGCAACCTCAAAGCTTAAATCTTCCATGGATATTCTAGACGGCTGTCTTGGAATTGATGTAGCATCTCAGGTAATAAGAGGCGCGCTCGACGACTTAGGTGAGATTACAGGCAGAGTAGTATCCGACGAGCTTGTAGATACTATTTTCTCGAAGTTTTGTATAGGTAAGTAAGATGAATATTAACGAAGCATTAGGATTAGAACACACATATCTTGCTGGCGAGTACGACGTTATTGTAGTAGGCGCAGGTCACGCAGGCTGCGAGGCGGCTCATGCTAACGCGACCATGGGCCTTAAGACGATGCTTTTTACATTGCATCTAGATTCACTTGCTAACCTTCCATGTAACCCTAGTATCGGTGGCACTGCCAAAGGCCAGATTGTAAGAGAAATAGATGCACTTGGCGGCGTCATGGGTATGGTAGCAGATAAGTGC
Organism: Saccharofermentans sp.; assembly: GCA_024403715.1. Lineage (GTDB taxonomy): Bacteria > Bacillota > Clostridia > Saccharofermentanales > Saccharofermentanaceae > Saccharofermentans. Next base: position 5,451 of record JAKSRJ010000039.1, read on the forward strand.
TGTATCCAGATGCGAATGCTCAATAGAACTAAGGGACCTGCTGTACATTCTCCTCGTGCTCAGATGGATAGAAGTAAGTATTCCATATCTATGAAGGAACTTTTGGAGGACACACCTAATCTTGATATAAGGCAGGGTCATGTTACGACGCTACTTGCAGACAATGTTGATGGCAAGTATGTAGTATCTGGCGTAATGACAGAGAGCAAAGCTGTTTATAAGGCTAAGGCTGTTGTAATCTGCTCTGGTACTTATATGGAGTCTAGAACTATTCGTGGTGAAGTTATAGTTAAGTCTGGTCCAGATGGATTGCCAAGATCAGAAGGTCTTTCTGACTCTTTGAAGGGCTATGGAATACCAATTTTAAGATTTAAAACAGGAACACCAGTTCGTGTTAATTCTAGAAGCGTGGATTTCTCTTCTATGGAGAGACAAGAAGGCGAGCATGATGTTCCTCCTTTCTCTTTTGTAAATGAGATGAATGGCGTCGATGTACCACAGGAACAGACACCATGTTACTCCGTATGGACTACACCACTAACCAAGGAAGTAATCTCATCTAATATGGACAGATCTCCTCTTTATAGTGGAGTTATTAAGGGTACAGGTCCTAGATACTGTCCTTCAATCGAAGATAAGTTTATGAAGTTCTCTGATAAGTCTCGTCATCAGATTTTTATCGAGCCTATGGGTGAGAACACAAGAGAAATGTACCTGCAGGGTTTCTCTACAAGCCTTCCTGAAGACGTTCAGGTTCAGATGGTTCATTCCTTGCCTGGACTTGAAAACGCTGTTATTCAAAGAAGTGCATATGCTATCGAGTACGATTTGGTAGAGCCTACAACTTTGAAACTATCTTTGGAGTCAAAAATAGTAAGCGGTCTATTTACTGCAGGTCAGATTAATGGCTCTTCAGGCTACGAGGAAGCGGCTGGACAGGGAATTATAGCTGGCATTAACGCTGGACGCTTTGTACAGGGCAAGGAGGCGATTGTAGTAGATCGTTCTAAGGGATATATAGGTGTACTAGTTGATGACTTAGTTACCAAGGGTACAAACGAGCCTTATAGAATGATGACTTCAAGAGCTGAGTACAGACTTTTCTTAAGATATGATAATGCTGATTTAAGACTTACTCCTATTGGATACGAGGCAGGACTAATTAGTGAAGAGCGAATGAATGCGTTTAAGGCTAAGTATGAAGCTATTGAAAGCGAGAAGGAAAGACTTGCAAACACATTCACAGGTCCTACTCCAGAACTCGTTAAGATTATGGAAGAAGTTGGTGAAGTTCCACCTAATTCTGGTGCATCCTTTGCTGATCTTTTAAGACGCCCTAATATCTCATACGACATGCTCGCGCCTGTTGATAAGAATCGTCCCAATTTGACCTCAAATATTACTCGCGAAGTAGAGACTGACATTAAATATGAAGGCTACTTAAAGCTTGAAGAAGAAAAGATCAAAAAGTTTGCTAAGCTTGAGAGGAAGCTTATCCCTGAAGGCACAGATTATTCTTTGATTTCAGGATTAAGATTAGAGGCGAGACAAAAGCTTGCTGCTATGATGCCTTCTTCTATCGGACAGGCTTCACGTATCTCAGGCGTATCTCCAGCAGATATTTCTGTGTTACTCGTATACCTAGAGTCTTTGAAGGGAGGCAATAATGCCTGAGTTAATCATTCCAATCGTTAAGAAGTATTCTGATGAAGCTGGCCTTAACTTAAGCGATAAGCAGTTAATGCAGCTTGATAAGTATGCCGAGATGCTCGTTAAGACTAATGAGGTAATGAATCTTACCAACATTACTGACGACGAAGGTATTGCCGTAAGACACTTTATTGATTCTCTTACTTTGGTTCCATATATCAAGGCTGAGCAAGCACGCGTTGGCCGTGATGATATTTCTATTATTGATGTTGGAACTGGAGCTGGTTTTCCTGGTGTAGTTCTTAAGATTGCTATACCTGAGATTAAGCTTACACTTCTTGACTCTCTTCGTAAGCGCTTGAACTTCCTGGAGGAGGTTTCTGGCGAGCTTGAACTTACAAATGTAAGAACAGTACACGGCAGAGCAGAGGACGCAGGAAACGACTCTTCTTTACGCGCTAAATACGATATATCCTGCGCTAGAGCCGTAGCTAACCTTCCTGTGCTTTGTGAGTATTGTTTGCCTTTCGTAAAAAAGGACGGAGCTTTCCTTGCTATGAAAGGCAACGTAGAAGAGGAAGAAGCTGCTTCTAAGAAGGCTATTGCTGTACTTGGAGGCCGTAAAGAGAGCGTAGATAAGTTCTTGCTTCCTGGTACCGACATGAATCGCTCTATCGTTACTGTGCGTAAAATTCACCCTACTCCTGCAGGATACCCAAGACAGGCGGGCAAGCCTTCAAAAAATCCACTTTAAAAGCTCAATATAATCCTTCGAAAGGCTATATATTATAATAATTATTATATTTATAGTAATAATTATGTTATAATGTAGTGGTAAGAATTTGTATTTTCGGAGGAAAATATGGCGGACAATAATCAGGCCAAGGAACAAAGAAAACAGCAAGAAGTCGAGATGGATCTCGCCTTTAAGTCTGAGCAGACAACTATTGTTCCTGTAGACTTGGAACAGGAAATGAAGAAGTCCTTTATCGACTATGCTATGTCAGTTATTTCTGACCGTGCGCTTCCTGATATTAGAGACGGACTTAAGCCAGTACAGAGAAGAATTCTCTATTCTATGTATACACAGGGATTTACCCCTGATAAACCATTCCGTAAGTGCGCTACTACAATCGGTGACGTACTTGGACGCTTCCACCCACACGGTGACGCGTCTGTTTATGATGCACTTGTAAGACTTGCTCAGGATTTCTCTTTGAGACATCCTCTTGTTGATGGCCACGGAAACTTTGGTTCTTTGGACGGAGATCCACCGGCTGCTTACCGTTATACAGAGGCAAGACTTGATAAGGTTGCTCTCGAGATGATGACTGATATCAAGAAAAATACAGTTGATTTCAGACCTAACTTCGATGAGCACGAGATGGAGCCTATTTCACTTCCATCTAGATTCCCTAATCTTCTTGTTAACGGTTCTGTTGGTATTGCCGTAGGTATGGCTACAAACATCCCACCTCATAACATGGGTGAGGTTATCGATGGCGTTGTAATGATGCTTGATAATCCTGATGTAACTGTAGATGAACTCATGACAGTAGTTAAGGGTCCTGACTTCCCAACAGGTGGAGCTATCCTTGGTACTGCAGGTATTCGCGACGCTTATACAACTGGCCGTGGAAGAATCATGGTAAGAGCTCATGCTGAGATTGAAGAGTTCGGTAATGGTAGACAGAGAATTATCATTCACGATCTTCCATTTATGGTTAATAAGGCTACTTTGATTGAGCGTATGGCTGACCTTGTCAAGGATAAGAAGGTTGAAGGTATCACTGGTCTTCGTGATGAGTCTGACCGTAACGAGATGGTTAGAATTGTTATCGAGGTTAAGAAAGATACTAACCCAGATGTAGTGCTTAACCAGCTTTATAAGAACTGTGCTTTGCAGCAGGCTTGCTGTGCTAATATGATTGCTCTTGTACCTGATAAAGACGGTATTTTGGAGCCTAAGACAATTACACTTCTTGATGCACTTTCACACTATGTATTGCACCAGGAGAATGTAGTTACAAGAAGAACACAGTTTGACTTAGAGCAGGCAGAAGCTAAGAAGCATATCGATGAGGGTCTCCTTATCGCTATGGATCATATCGACGAGATTATTGCTATCATCCGTTCTTCTAGAACTGAGAACGATGCTAAGGCAAAGATGTGTGAGAGATTCGGCTTCTCTGATAAGCAGGCTCAGCACATTGTTGATATGCGTCTCGGACGTCTCACAGGTCTTGAGCGCGAGAAGCTTGAAGCTGAGATTGCTGCTCTTAATGCAAGTATCGAGAAGTATAACTTAATCCTTTCTGATAAGACTGTTCTTCACGAGACAATTAAGACTGAGATATTGGAAATCAAGCGTAAGTTTGCTACTCCTCGTGTATCTGAGATTATCAACGGTTCCTTCGAGGATGTTGATGACGAGTCTTTGATTCAGGAAGAGAATATTGTTGTTACACTTACACACTTTGGCTATATCAAGCGTCAGCGTGTTGATCAGTATAAGAGTCAGCACAGAGGTGGACGTGGTATTTCTGGTCAAGGTAGAAGAGAAGAAGACTATATTGAGAAGATTTTGACAACAACTACTCATAAGTTCCTACTTTGCTTCACAAACACTGGTCGTGTGTTCAAGATTAAGGGCTATAAGATTCCTGAGACTGCTTCTAGAACAGCTAAGGGAACAGCACTTGTAAATCTTCTTAATCTCCAGGAGAACGAGAGAATTAAGAATATTATTCCTGCTGATGACTTAGAGACTGAGGATCTTAACCTCACAATCGTAACTCGTAAGGGTGTCATTAAGAGAACACCACTATCTGATTATAAGAACATCAATAAGAATGGTCTTATCGCTGTTAAGCTCAGAGAAGACGATTCAGTAGTTGATATCGCTATGACAACTCCGTCTCAGGAAATCATCGTTGTATCTTCTTCTGGTAAGGCTATCAGATTTAATAGTGACGACGTACGTGAGACAGGACGTAATTCCTCTGGTGTACGCGCTATGACTTTGGCTGATGGTGACGAAGTTGTAGGTATGGTACCTGTAACAGAAGGTGGCGAGCTCCTCGTTATCTCTGGTAAGGGTATGGGTAAGAGATCTTCTGTTGATGAGTACAGACAGCAGAACAGAGGTGGTAAGGGTCTTATCACTTATAAGGTTACAGAGAAGACTGGACCACTTATCGGTTGTACATTAGTTGATGATAACTTGGATTTGTTGATTATCTCTGATACCGGTGTAATCATCAGACTTGCGACAACAGAGATTCCTACATTGTCACGTGCTACTTCTGGTGTAAAGCTTATGAAGTCCAATAGCAATGTAGTTGACTTTGCAGTAACTGAACATGAAGAGCCTGAGGAAGAGACTGAAGGCGAAGAGGGAGCGGAAGTTTCTTCAGATGCAGATATGGAAGCACCAGCACAGGAAGAGAATAAGAGTGAAGAGTAATAAGAGATACAATTTAGGCTTAAAGAGTATTGCTAGATTAGCAGCTGTACTCTTGTGTGCATTTATAGTAGCAGCTCAGATTATCCCTACTATTGCAGGTAGCCAGGTAGACGCTGCTGTTGATCAGCCTAATATAACAATTACTCCTATCGATGACATTAACTGTGCATCTTATTGTGTATACGATAAGACAGAGGATCGAATCATCATGGGAAGACAGGCACACGATAGAATCTATCCTGCTTCCATGACTAAGCTTATGACAATCCAGCTTGCTATGGACTATCTTGATCCAGATGATTACACAACAGTATCGCAGAATGCTATTGATAACGTAACATCTGACTCCACATTAATGTATTTAATCGTGGGTGAAGAGATTAAGATTTCTGAGCTCTATTATGGTTTGATGCTTCCTTCTGGTAATGATGCAGCAAATGTTCTTGCAGAGGCAACAATCCACGCTTTGTTCGAGCTTTATCCAGAGGGTGGAGATGTAGGTCCTGATGGGGTTAATGCTACATACTTTGTAAATGAGTTGGGAGTATCTTCAGAAGAGATTTTAACTGATTATCCATTGTCAGCATTTTCATTGCTTATGAACCTTCGTGCAACTAATCTTGGTTGTACAGGCTCTCATTTTGTTAATCCACATGGACTTCATTCTGATAACCATTACACAACGGCAAGCGACTTGTGCATAATCATGGCTCATGCAGCAGAGAATCCTGATTTTTGTACTGTAATCAGTTCTCCAACTCATGTATTCCAGGCTACTAATATGCATACATCTGATGCTTGGTCTACTGTTCGTAACACTAATCAGCTTTTGACTGACCCATGGATGGCTTCTTATACAGCCGAAGGTGAAGCAACTCATATTACAGCTTTTATTGGTGGTAAGACCGGTACGACTTCAACAGCTGGTACGGGAATGACAACATATTCTGTTAATGAGAATGGTCATGAGTTATTCATAGCTGTATGCGGAATTCCTTATGCTGAATATTCGAATCAGACAAGGTATGTAACCTCTGCAGTTGCATACGGTAATTATCAGTGTTGGCAGAATGATCCTGTATCAAGACTTCCAGGAACACTTGGAGATTATCAGCGCTTTAACTGGACTGCTGAAGCTAGACCTGTATTAGATACAGTTATTGTCCCAGGTGATGCAATAATTGAAGAGCCAGAGCCAACAAATGAGAGCGGTGCTTTCCAGGAAGAGCTTGATGTTGCAAATCCAACAGAAGCTTTGAATCCTGAAGCAGAAGTAATCATTGGCGGCGATGGAATTATTCCTGCTGATGGAGAAAATCCAGATGGTGGTTTCCTTGCTCCTCTTATGAATTCAGAGGTAGGAAGGTTTGTACAGCTTAACCCTGGTGTATCAGTATTAATTCTTGTATTAATATTAATAATAATAGTATTAGTCATCATTCTTATAGCTCGAAGCTTCCAGTATTCAAATCACCGTCGTGGTGGTCGTAATAAGGTAAGAGAGTACAGAGGGCCGACATTCTAATAAGTATTTAATTATAAATAACAAGCCGTTCCTTAATCTGGAGCGGTTTTTAATTGAAATAAATGGCATAATAAAAGCCCTGTGAATGAACACAGGGCTTATTAATACATTATTAATTAAGAATCAGAGATCCTTAACTGTCTCGATAGCGTTGTGGATGTTGTTGTAAGAAGCAGTCATAGCTTCCTTCTCATCTTCTCTGAGCTCCATCTCAACAATCTTTTCAACACCGCCAGCACCAATCATGATAGGTACATTGAGAACGACATCGTTCATGCCATATTCACCGTTAAGCATTGTAGCTGCTGTACGGATTGTGTGGGAGTCCATGAGAATAGACTCAGAAAGTGTAGCAACAGAAACTGCAACACCGTTAAATGTAGCACCCTTAAGCTTGATAATCTCAGCACCAGCGGACTTTGTTCTCTCAGCGAGTTCAGCCTTGTCCTCATCAGTAAGAGGAGCACCGATAGATCTTGCATACTCTTCAACTGGAACACCAGCAACATGTGTACGTGACCAAGCTGGGAACTGTGTCTCACCATGCTCACCAAGGATATAACCATGAACGTTTCTAACGTCAACGTTGAGCTTAGAAGCGAGCAACCATCTGAAACGTGCAGAGTCGAGGTTAGTACCAGCACCGATAACTCTGGATGTTGGAAGACCTGTCCACTTTGTAACCATGTATGTAACAACATCACAAGGATTAGAAACGACCATGATAACACCACCATCGTAGTGCTCCATAATGGAATCAGTAATCTTATGAGCGAGGTTTACATTCTTCTTTGCAAGATCAATTCTTGTCTCGCCTGGCTTTCTAGGAATACCAGCTGTGATAACAATAATGTCAGCACCCTTAACTTCCTCATAACCACCAGCGTGTATATCCATCTGGCCAAGGAATGGGAGACCGTGGCTGATATCGAGAGCCTCACCATGAGCCTTCTCCTGATTTACATCGATGAGAACGAGCTCAGAGCAAAGCTGCTTCATAGCGATAGCGAATGCGCATGTTGCGCCAACTGCACCTGCACCAATAATGCAGATCTTTGATCCTTCAGAGATCTTAGACATAGGATTACCCCCTAATATTGTATTCTTAATGCGACAGACGCATTAGCAATTACTAAATTACTTGCTTAAAGACTATAACACGGAACTACTAATTAATAAAGCAAATAATATATAAATAACAATTCAGATATAAGATTTGACCCATAAAACAGAGGATTTTATGACACTAAAGTAGTGCCAGAAAATATTTTGAATTTTTTTGAAAAAAGTGTTGACTTTGGATTTGAAGCGTTGTATTATTCTTGAGCG
>JAKSRJ010000004.1 GCA_024403715.1 Saccharofermentans sp.
CCTCTGTTGTCCACCATACAGTGTCCTTAGAGTTCTCATCCATTACGATGTACTTATCTTTAGGGGAACGACCTGTGTAGATACCTGTCATTACGTTAACTGTGTCGAGCTCAGTATTCTTACCTACTTCGTAGCCCTCGAGACCAGCCTTTGTTTCTTCTTCGAAAAGCATCTCGTAAGAAGGATTGTAGACGATCTCAGTAGTACCTGTGATGCCGTACTTTGTTAAATCAATGTTTGCCATTTGATCAAACTCCTTTACCTTAAAAATTTAACTAACCTATTATAGCCTTGATTATTAATTAATGCTAACAATATTTTTGTGTTTTCTGTAAGAATTATTTGATATTTAAGTAAAATAAGCAAAATAAAACCGACGATGAAAATCGTCGGCTTTTTGGTGGGGCTGGTGGGACTTGAACCCACACGATTTATGGTCGGCAGATTTTGAGTCTGCTGCGTCTGCCATTCCGCCACAACCCCGTGTTCTGTAAGGTGGAGCCAATGGTGGGAATCGAACCCACGACCTATTCATTACGAGTGAATTGCTCTACCCCTGAGCCACATTGGCATATAACCTACGTGCTTAACAAGAATACTCATTAAGCCCGTAAGTGTCAAGCATTAAAAATCCCAGGAGTTAATGTACTTCTCCTGCTCTTCTGTCAATTTATCAATGGTAATGTTCTTAGTAGACAAGAGAATCTCAGCAACTCTGTTATCAATGATTTCAGGTGTCTGATAAACCTTGTTATCAAGAGACTTACCATTCTTGGCAATATATCTTGCAGACTGAGCCTGTAAAGCAAAACTCATATCCATAATTTCAACTGGATGACCGTCACCAGAAGCGAGATTTACAAGTCTTCCCTCTGCGATTACACACACAGTGTTTCCATTAGGAAGCTTATATCCAATAATGTTATTTCTTAATTCGGAAGACTCAGTACAAATTTCCTTTAAATCCTTAACTGAAACTTCACAGTCAAAGTGACCGGCATTAGAACAAATAGCTCCATCCTTCATCATTAAAAAGTGCTTTTTAGTAATTACATCCTTACAACCTGTAACCGTAACGAAGAAGTCACCAAGTGGTGCTGCTTGCTCCATTGTCATTACTTCATAACCTTCCATAATTGCTTCACAAGCCTTAACTGGGTCAATTTCTGTAACAATTACTTTTGCTCCAAGTCCCTTAGCACGTAAAGCAACACCTCTTCCACACATACCATATCCGGCAACAACAACTGTTTTACCAGCAACAACTAGATTAGTTGTTGCCATAATTCCTGTCCATACAGATTGACCAGTACCAAATCTATTATCAAATAAATGCTTACATCTAGCATCGTTAACAGCAACTACTGGATATAAAAGCTTTCCTTCTTTCTCCAAAATCTCTAGTCTATGAACACCTGTTGTTGTCTCTTCACACCCACCAATTATGTTATTAGTAAGGTTCTTAAGTTCAGAGTGAAGAAGCATTGCAAAATCTCCTCCATCATCAATAACGATATCCGGACCAAACTCTAAAGCCATCTTAAGATGATTAATGTATTCCTCTTCATTATCTCCATGAATTGTAAATACCTTCATACCTGTTGAAGCAAGAGCTGCTGCTACGTCATCCTGTGTAGAAAGAGGGTTACAACCTGTTAAGGCTACATCAGCACCACCACGAGCCAAAGCACGTGCAAGACAAGCCGTTTTAGCTTCTACATGAACACTCACAGAAATCTTCAAACCCTTAAAAGGCTGTTCATCGATTAATTCAGCTTCAATTGCTCTTAAAACAGGCATATTTCTATAAGCCCATTCTATCTTTTGCATACCTGAAGGTGCCAAATTAATATCTTTAACGTCGTAGTTAGCCATATAATCTCCCCAATAATTATAGTGATTTAATAAACAACTTAACCAAATTACAACTGTTAGATGATGCTTTACTAGCATTCTCCATAACTTCTTCATGAGTAAGTTTGTTTGGACTAATGCCAGCTGCAAGATTTGTAATACAAGAAACAGCTGCAACCTTTATGCCGCAGTGAGCAGCAACAATAGCTTCAGGAACAGTAGACATTCCTACTGCACTTGCTCCCCACATCTTAAGGGCCTGAATTTCAGCTGGTGATTCATATTGAGGACCTCTACAATATGCGTAGATGCCATCATGAACATTTATGCCATTCTCTTCAGCCAATTCAATTAATCTGGAGCAATATTCATGGTCATATACCTGAGTTTGATCTGGAAATCTAACACCAAATTCATCCAAATTAGCTCCTCGTAAAGGTGAATCACAGAAGAATGAAATATGATCAGTGATTACCATAAGCTCAGCCGGATTCATCTCTTCTCCTATTCCTCCAGCAGCGTTAGTCAAAAACAATGTCTCAACTCCTAGCTTAGCCATTACTCTAACATATAATGTGCAAACAGAAGTATCATAGCCTTCGTAATAATGAAAACGACCAGACATCATAAACACTCTCTTGCCTTCAAGATTGGCAATTATTAATCGACCCTCATGACCTGGCACTGTAGATATAGGAAAACCAGGAATATCTGAATAAGGAATCGAAACTAATTCTTCGGCCATTGATGCTAGAGGCGCAAGACCTGAACCTAATACAATACAAATCTTAGGTTCTATTCCATCTGATATTTTATTTCTAATGAAGGAAGCGGCACTATTTACCGCTTCCATGTAAGTATTAACATCCGTAATCATGAATTTTTACCACAGCAATTCTTATACTTCTTACCGCTACCACAAGGACATGGATCATTACGTCCAACCTTATTCTTATCCCTCTTAATAGGATCGATTGTTTTATTTTCTTGAGCAGCACCCTTAACCTGCTCTGCTTGTGTAGGAATAGATCTCGTTGAAGCAGTTGCTCGTGATGCAGCCTTAGCCAGCTTAGAAGTCATCATTGGAGCAGATGGTTCCTGAGATTCAGATCCGTCCGCTGGCTTATTTGAGATATCTACATTCTGACGAGCTTCGAATCTTCCCTTCATAAGTAACTTAACGGAATCATTTTGAATTGCTTCATTCATCTCATCAAACATGATTCCACCTTCCATCTTATACTCAACAACTGGATCATGCTGAGCAAGAGATCTCATTCTGATGGATGTCTGGAGCTGATCCATAGCATCAATATGATCCATCCACTTTGAGTCAACAGACATAAGTAGAACAGAGCGCTCTGCTTGACGGAAAATGTCAGAACCAACAAGATTCTCTTTTTCCTTAAGATTGTCAATAGCCTGAGCCACGATAGTCTCAATCAGCTTATTTGCACTGTCGATATCTTTACTTGAATCTTTAATATCAAGAACAACAGGTAAATCACCGAAGATATCTGTCAATCTAGCTCCTAAAGAATATCTCTCAGAAGTTGTAATCTTACCATCAATAGAGAAAGCATCTACTTCTCTCTCTGCTACCTTCTCAATCATCTTAAGGAATGTATCATGCATATCCTCACCGTCGATAACCTTACGGCGCTGCTCATAAGTGATAGTACGCTGAATATTCATAACATCATCATACTCAAGTACATTCTTACGAGCACCGAAATGCATAGCTTCAAGCTTCTTCTGAGAACTATCAATGAGCTTTGTTAGAATACTATTCTGAATCTCCATTGTTTCTTCAACACCAAGGGAGTTATACATATTAGTAACTCTATCTCCACCGAAAATACGGAGTAAATCATCATCAAGTGCTAAGAAGAATTTAGTTCTACCTGGATCACCCTGACGGCCTGCACGACCCTTAAGCTGATTGTCAATACGGCGAGACTCATGTCTCTCAGTACCTACAATAAACAAACCACCAAGAGCACGAACTTCATCTGCTTCAGGCTTAATTTCATCACTCTTTTTCTTGTATATCTCTGCATACTTTGCACGAGCAGCGATAATAACTTCATCATCAGTATCATTGTGAGCAGTAGAAGCTTCAATGGTCTCTTCATCATAGCCAAGCTTTCTCATTTCCTGCTTAGCCATAAACTCTGGATTACCACCAAGAAGAATATCAGTACCACGACCAGCCATGTTAGTGGCAATTGTGACAGCATTCTTACGACCAGCCTGAGCAACAATCTCAGCCTCACGTCTGTGATTCTTAGCATTCAATACCTGAGCTTCAATGCCAGCTTTACGGAAAAGTTTGTCGAGATACTCGGACTTATCAACGTTTACTGTACCAACAAGTACTGGAACACCAGTCTTATGAGCTTCGATTACAGCCTTAAGAACAGCATGATACTTACCTTTCTGAGTCTTAAATACTGCATCATTCTCATCGATACGCTCAATAGACTTATTTGTAGGAATCGTAATTACATCGAGGTTATAAATCTGACGGAACTCAGCTTCCTCTGTCAAAGCTGTACCAGTCATACCTGATAACTTGTTATACATTCTGAAATAGTTCTGGAAAGTGATTGTAGCGAGAGTCTTATTCTCATCTGCAATCTTAACACCTTCCTTAGCTTCAATAGACTGATGGAGACCATCACTATATCTTCTACCAGGCATAAGACGACCAGTAAAATCGTCTACAATCATAACTTCGCCTTCTTCAGTAACAACATACTGCTCATCCTTATGGAAGTTACCATGAGCCTTCAAAGCATTGTTAATATAATGCTGTAATTCAAAGTTATCGGAATCTGACAAGTTATCAACATGGAAAAATCTTTCAGCTTTCTTAATACCATTCTTGGAAAGAACAGATGTCTTAGCTTTTTCGTCAATAACATAATCTGCATCACCAACAATTTCATCCATATCAATCTTGTCATCTGTTTCAACAACAACATATGGCTTTAATGTTCGTACAAACTGATCTGCTTTTTGATATAAGTCTGATGAAGCTTCTCCACGACCAGAAATAATAAGAGGTGTTCTAGCCTCATCAATGAGAATTGAGTCAACCTCATCAACAATCGCATAATTAAGTTCTCTTTGAACGAGCTGAGATTTAGAAACAACCATGTTATCTCTAAGGTAATCAAAGCCGAACTCGTTATTTGTTCCATAAACGATATCGCAAGCATACATATCCTTACGATCTTTATTAGGAATATCGTGAATAATCAAACCTACAGTAAGACCTAGATATCTATATACTTTACCCATCCATTCGGAGTCACGCTTAGCAAGGTAATCATTTACAGTAACTACATGTACACCTTTTCCAGTAAGAGCGTTTAAATAAACAGGCATTGTAGCAACTAAAGTCTTACCTTCACCTGTTCTCATCTCAGCAATTCTTCCTTGATGAAGTGTAATACCACCAATAACCTGTACAGGATATGGCTTTAAACCAAGAACTCTCCAAGCAGCTTCACGTACTGTAGCGAATGCGTCAGGAAGAATATCATCCAAAGACTCGCCATTAGCTAATCTACCTTTAAGCTCCTGTGTTTTACCCTTAAGCTGAGCATCTGTTAACTTAGAATATGTTTCTTCTAAAGCAAGAACCTTCTTCTTGATAGGTTCAATCTTCTTAATCTCATGATCACTATGAGTTCCAAAAATCTTAGATAAACCCATTTAATTAGTATCTCCTTTAAGTCTTCCCAAAGCGATTCTATATCCGCCGTTCGGGTTGTTATAACATGCTTTTACTCGAGAAATGGTAGTCGAACTAACTTTTGTTGCATTCCTACCCTTTCCCTTCTTAGTGTCTTTTTCTCCACAATTTACATCAATACTAGATTCTTCAGGAGCAAGTTCTTGAATGATTTCTTCATAACTTTTACCTTCATTAATAAGCTCTAATATTTGCCATCTGTGAAGCATAGAACAAAGTTCATTGCGAGAACATAAATCTTCGAAAAACAAATGAAGTTCTTCTGTAGTCTTCAATGCTAAAATCGCACTATATAAGCTCTCTAGAGCTTTCATTTCATCAACATCAAATTCCATGATTATAGTAATGCAAAAAACTCGTCAACGAGCATTCCTACATAGCCAGCAACAAATAGATAGACAATAAGTGCAACTAATACTAGAAGGAATAAACCATAACAAATACGAGAAAGAATCAATTCTTTCTTTGCTTTTCTAAGTACGTCGCCAACAGTCTCGTTACCACCAATACTCGAGCTAACAGAAGTTGCAGACATTGTTGGTTTTCTAATACTACTGCCCATAGCTACAAGGCAAACCTCCTTAAAATAATCCATACAATAATAACCTAATATCTTTATTAAAACAAATTTATATTCTAGAAGAACCATCTGTAACTACTGAAACTTCAACTCCCATCGAGTTTCCATATGAAATCATACTATTTGCTGCTTCAACTAATTGGTCAGGCGAATCTTCTGGAATTACAAAAATTGCTCTTCTTCCTGTAATTGACTCATTACATACTTCATATATTTCACCACTTACATTAACTCTAGCACCTCTAAAATCTGATATTCTGTCAATTTGTGCTGCCATTCTTTGACATACGCTTACTGAAGTAGAATAAGTAGGTCTATTTAAATCAATACTTGTTACAGAGCCAACCGTTCCATTATCATAAAAACTTATTGTAGGAAATGTATGTGGTAAATTTGCACCATATCTCTGTGCAAAAAATATACCACGAGTAAAGTTATCTTCCTGCCAGATTGCGTCGGAACTTATACTACTAATCTCTTCAGCATTCAAGAATAATGCATATTCTCCATAAAATGGAATAATACCTGTTATTTGTCTGCTAATTAAACCAATTATTGTTCTAACCTGATAATCTACTATAACTTCAATATAATTCTCACAAAAAATAAAATCGACTTCTATTGATTCGGGACAAAAATACTCACTACCATTATATTCAACATATTCAGAGGCTATATCATCAGCAAAAACTCTACTAAGCGCTAAATCGAAAATCGAAGCTCTTAATTCACCTCCAGATAGAATATCAACACCAATAAACAATGATCCTAATTGATCAATATTCGAATATTCATAATCTCCTGGTAAAGCATTAATCATAGTTGAAAGCGAATCTGCTGCAGTAACAGAAAACGGAGTAAACAATTCAAAGTCTTCGCAAGTTTGATTTACTGCACGCTGCATTAAAATATCTGTTCGTAGAAAAGAAGTTATACAGATAATTGAAGTTAAAAATACTATAACCAAACTAAAAGAAATCGCAGTCTCAATCGAAATAGATCCACGCTTATACATATAAGTCATATACTGCTTCATAATGCAAAGTCCTCATGCCATAATTGGATTCAATATCTACACCTGTTATATAATCACCAAAATCGCGATTAATAATATTGGTTATACGTTCTAATAACAATTCGTCTGGAATATAAAATAATAATGTACTTAGACAATCTCTATAATTTAATGACAACGCCTCAATACCATTGATTTCTAAAAAGTTTACGCTTTCTCCACTAAGTAAAGTTAATGAATCTGTATACGCTTTTACTGAAGCCCAAATCAAAATGACTACGATTTCATAGACTATCGGAGGTAAAGGTACAGTTCCACCACTTATTGCTGTAACAAAAACAGATAGAATTTCACCACAACTAGTGATTAACTCACTATTTGATGAATCAATTAAAATGAAAGCTATATTTTCAACTAACAAAAATGAATAAACAGCATAGTAAGAGAACAGATTTGCTGTTGTTCCCTCGAATCCAGTCAATATATATTCAGAATCTGATGTATTTTCCTGATGAAAGGTTGAGAAATCATAACCATTAATTGTTGTGTCATTTACTAGTCTAGTATCAAAATTATACGCTGCATAATCTACAAGATATGGATGAAGCATATAATCAGCAATTAAATCACCTGTTGACTCATACATATCAATAACACTTTGAATACTAGTTGAAATAAAACCCATATTAGCCGGATTAAATCCATTATTAGTATCAACAGAATTACTTCTTAATTGACCTAGACTTGAAATTAGATTAATAAAGAATTGAAAACTATCTGAATCTACACCGATATCTAATTCTTCTAACGTTTCGATAATATCTTGCGCAACTGTTAATCCACCATCTATTATTCTCTCAATTATGTTAGAAGCACTACTCGATGTAAATTCTCGTATATACTCAATTACTCCGTATTCATCTATTGACTCCAATACTTCAAATAATTGAGCAGAGACTTTTTCAAATATAATTCCAGATGTTCTGTACGTATAGTAACTAGCTACAACTCTTCTTAAATCTTCGGTATTAAACTGATATATACCACTAACATATAAAGTCTCGCCTACTTCATAACCATTTGCACTAAGTACATCGTTAAATACATAATCATTCAACTGGTTACTATCAAAAGCATATATACCATAAGTCTTAAATAAAACTCTATCATACTGTGCAAGGTATACTTCACCCTGAGATTTGAGAGCACGAGTTAAAGTTAATCGTCTATCTAAATCAGCAACATAGGCTATATATGTCGTTTCAATTAAGATTAGTGATGAAAGTATAATTGCTAGAAATAGAGTCGTAGTACCTCGCTTATTCCTCATTAGTAACCTCCTCAACTATACTTCCGTATATAATTCGATAGTTTTCAGAAATTCCTGTAAGAAATGTATTCAACTGTTCTGAAGATAAAAACTCATCTTCAAATAAAACATCTTCAATAGATATATTTGCATCATCTAAAGCCCGAGAACTTATGCTAATAGGCATAAGAATCAAGGCACATAAAACAACAAATACAAAAGTGATGCTAATAGCAGTTTCGATTGTACTCATAAAAATACCCCCATATCCAGTATTACTTAAGGATATAGGGGTTGATTATCAATTTGGACGACAATTGTCGACAAAAAACGACAAAAGACGACAAAGATTATCTTAAGCGTGCATCATAAGTCTTTTCGAGTTTTGCAAGTATTGACGCGAATGAATCCTTAATATCATCATCAGCCAAAGTTCTTGAATCATCTCTAAATACAAGAGATACAGCTACAGACTTTTTATTGTCTCCAAGCTTTGAATCCTCATAAACATCAAAGAATTCAACCTCTTTCAACAATTTGCCACCAGCAGATTTACATGTCTTAATAATGTCTCCAACTGCAACTTCCTTATTAACAACAACAGCTAAGTCACGAGCGATTCCAGGGAATTTAGGGATCTGCTTATATACTCTTTCAGTCTTAGCTGCATTTATCAAAGCATCTGCTTCAATTTCGAAGAAACAAGCTTTACTTGGAGCATCAAAATTATCAGCAACTTCTGGATGAATAATACCTATAACACCACAGACCTTATTATTAACAAGAATTGAAGCAGTTCTACCTGGGTGGAAACTAGGATTATTAGTTAATGGCTCAAATGTCATAGAACGAATGCCAAGAATTTTTGAAAGTTCCTCAATAATTCCTCTAACATGATAGAAAGTACTAGCACTGTCACTCAAAGTATTGTCATAAGCAAAGCCACAAAGAGTCTTTCTCTCAAAAGGAAGCTTTGTTGAATCACTATCAGGAATATAAACATACGCTACTTCAAAAACCTTAGCACTTGCAACTCCACGGTTGGAATTACGTGCAGCAATTCTTAACATAGAAGGAAGCATCGTAGTTCTCATTACAGATGAATCATCTCCAAGAGGATTTGAAATTTTAACCTGATTGCGCAAACTATCATCTTCAGATACATTCATTAAATCCAAATCAGCTGGGCTTTCAAATGAATATGTAATAGCTTCATAGAAACCACAAGAAACAAGAGTATCCTTTATTGTTTCAGTTAAGTTCTGACTCTTAGTTCTTCCACCAAGAGTTGTTGTAGAACCATTAAGAAGAGTTGGTTCAATATTGTTATAACCATAAAATCTAGCTATTTCCTCAGAAATATCAGCCTCACTCTCAAGGTCAGGGCGATAAGTTGGTGGAGTAATAACGTTATTTTCTATAGTACAACCAAGATCATTAAGGGTTTTAACCATAAAATCTTCAGTTGCATCTATACCAATGAACTTATTAATCCAATCAGGTCTGAAAGCAATTTTCTTTACTTCTTTCTTAGTTGGATATACGTCAATAAGTCCCTTGGAAACCTTACCACATCCGAGCAACTCAACAAGTTCACATGCTCTATCTAAAGCTCTTAGTGCATTCTCACTATCTAGGCCCTTTTCATAACGAGATGAAGCCTCTGTACGTAAACCGTTCTTAATTGCAGTTTTACGAACGCTTACACCATTAAATGTAGCAGATTCAAAAAGAATAGTTTTAGTAGTCTCTAAAACCTCAGAATTCTCTCCACCCATTACACCAGCAATAGCGCAAACTTTTTCTTCATCAGCAATTACTAACATAGATGAATCAAGAGTATGATCATTGCCATCAAGAGTCTTTGTTAATTCACCATCATTAGCAGTTCTAACAATGATATGGTTATTCTTGAGATAATCAAGATCAAAAGCGTGCATTGGCTGACCTAATTCAAGACATACATAGTTAGTAATATCAACAATATTATTAATAGAACGCATTCCAGCTGCTACAAGCTTTTCAACCATCCATTCAGGAGAAGGACCAATCTTTACATCCTCAACAGTTCTGGCACAATAGCGATAGCACAAATCTGGAGCAAGAATATCAACTTTGGCAACATCTTGTGTAACAAGATTACCCTCTTGCTTAATTACAGGATTAATAGCTTTAAAAGGCTTCCCCATAGTAACAGCAGCTTCACGACCGAGGCCCTCAACAGAAAAACAATCAGGTCTATTAGAAGTAATCTCAAAATCAATAGTTACAAAAGCATCTACATTTAAGAACTCACGCATATCAGTTCCCAAAGCTGGCATAGGGTCAAGATTTTTAAGGTCCCAAAGTCCATATACATCAGAGCCAGGCTTGCCCATAGCAACTGGACCAAGTTCTTCTGCTGAACAGCACATACCAAAGCTCTCTACGCCTCTAATCTTACCCTTCTTAATTGTAATCTCAGGAAGAACAGCACCAACACAAGCGATTGGGCAAATCATTCCTTCATATACATTAGGTGCACCACACACAATCTGTACATCGTGACCAATCTCGTCACGACCAAAATCAACCTTTAAAATATGAAGGTGATCTGAATCTGGGTGTTCAGCAACACTTAAAATCTTTCCAGCATAAACACCAGAAAGCTTATAATCTATAACTTCTTCTACCTTAGAACCAGAAAGAGTCATTGCATCAGCAAGTTCCTTAACTGGAATATCAATATCAGTAAAATCCTTTAACCAAATTACAGGTGCTTTCATTCTCTTTCCTCCTTACTTGAACTGCTTTAAGAAGCGTACATCGTTCTCATAAAGGAGTCTGATGTCATCAATTCCATAACGACCCATTGCTGTTCTCTCAACACCGATACCAAAAGCAAATCCACTATATTCATTAGAATCGATACCGCAAT
The DNA here is from genome assembly GCA_024403715.1 of Saccharofermentans sp. Taxonomy (GTDB): domain Bacteria; phylum Bacillota; class Clostridia; order Saccharofermentanales; family Saccharofermentanaceae; genus Saccharofermentans. Next base: position 11,439 of record JAKSRJ010000004.1, read on the forward strand.
TCTCAAGAACTTCAGGATGTACCATACCAGCACCAAGAACCTCAATCCAGCCCTCACCCTTACATACGTTACATCCGCATCCGCCACACTTCCAGCATGTTAAGTCAACCTCAACAGATGGCTCAGTAAATGGGAAGTGATGAGGACGAAGTCTGATTTCTGTCTTCTCACCGAAAAGCTTCTTTGCAAATAACTGTAAAGAACCAACAAGATCGCCCATGGTTACACCCTTATCAACAACAAGGCCTTCAATCTGATGGAAAACTGGTGAGTGAGTAGCGTCCAAAGTATCCTGTCGATAAACCTTACCAGGGCAAACAACCTTAATTGGTGGCTTTTGATTTTCCATGATACGAATCTGCATAGGAGAAGTTTGAGTTCTAAGAAGAATATTCTCATTAATATAGAAAGTATCCTGAGTATCACGAGCTGGATGCCCCTTAGGCAGTCTTAAAAGCTCGAAATTATACTTATCATACTCAACTTCTGGACCTTCACCAATACTATAACCAAGTCCAAGGAAAATATCACAGATCTCATCGATTGCCATATTAAGTGGATGACGAGATCCTGCTCCAGAAAAGCTTGTAGGTAAAGTAACATCGATTACTTCACGCTTAAGCTTATGAGCACTCTCCATTGCTTTCATCTTAGATTGAGTCTGGGCAAAAACTTCTTCCATCTTTGCTCTAACTTCATTTACCATCTTACCAGCTTCTGGACGCTCTTCAGGCTTTAAACTACCCATTCCACGCAAAACACCAGTAAGCTTACCTTTTTTACCAAAGTATTCAACTCTTAAGCTCTCGATATCAGCAGAACTTGTGATTTCTTTAATCTTACTCTCAAATTCTTCGCGAGTCTTATTAAGACTTTCTCGCAAATCGCTCATGATAAGCCTCCTTAAATTACACTTTAACTTATGAAATATAACATAAATATATAATTAATTAAAGAATGGATTAAATTTGAACTCAAACTCCAAAGTAGATTGTGGTCCGTGACCAGGATAAACAATAGTATCCGCAGGAAACTTTCTAAATATATCCATAGATTGACTTAATTCAATTTGAGATCCGCCTGGTAAATCAGATCTACCAACTCCAAGCTTAAACAAAGTATCCCCTGTAAACATAACTGATTTACCATTTTCTTTATAAAAAACACAAATTGATCCTGGTGAATGTCCAGGAGTTTCTTCAACAATAATTCCATCTAAGGCACATTCGGAAATACTATGTACCGAAGAATTATATATACATTTATCTGAGAAAAATGAAGAACAATTATATATTGGCTCACTTAAACATTTTCTATCTCCATCGTGTATAAAAACTTGAGCTTCTGGAAATAATTGTGTCCATTTATCAACAGCATTAATATGATCAAAATGACCATGAGTACAAAAAATAGCATCTATTTTACTTGGTAAATCATCTCTAATGTTATCTGGATAAACAGAAGGATCGAATAAAAAAGTCCCCGAACACGATTCTAAAAGATACATGTTCGAGGCTAATGGTCCGTATGGATAAACTCTGACGTTCATCAAGAAACCTTAGAATCCTTAATCCAAGTTCTATAGTCGAGATCACCTCGATCAATAGAGAGAATCAAAATTTCAGCAGTAGCAAGATTTGTAGCATATGGGATGTTATTCTGATCACATGTATTTAGAAGATCATATGGAATATTAACAGTATCCTCTTCTGCATCTCTAAGATAGATAACACAGTCAATTTCATCAAACTCAGCTCTAGAAGCAAGTTGTGCAATACCGCCTAGATAATCTACATTAAGACCAGATACATCAATATCAACAGCAGTCTTAAGATACTTAGCTGTACTATAAACAGAAATCAGTTGGTGCTTTGAAAGTAGAGACTTATAGGCAATACAAAAATTAACCAAAAGCTCATTTTTACGGTTGTCAGCCATCAAAACAATCTTCATAATAAGACACATGACGTCGCATATATTCATATTGTACAAAAGAAGATAAAAAATAACAGTGTGTTATTGTTGAAAAAGAACAAATAATTTAAACAGGTGCTGCAACTGGTTGAATCAATCTATCCAAATCATCACCAGTAATAGGAATTGAACTCATTGCCTGCTCAGCCATCGTTGGTGCAACTCCAAAATAAGCAGCTAGAAGTTTACGAGCGATAATCGCTGTTGAAGCTCCCCACTCACCTCTTTCGACAACAAGAGCAATAGCTACTTGAGGGTCATTAGCAGGTGCATAGCAAACAAACAATCCGTTAGAATACTCTTTACGAATATCCTCAAAACCAGTCTCCGCTGTACCAGTTTTACATACAACTGAAATTGGGAAGTTAGCAAAAATATCTTGAGCAGTACCTGGCCATATACTAGTACCGGTAACTACACATCTCATTGAATTACGTACAGCATTAATGTTTTCTTCACTGATATTAAGAGGTGTAGATTCAGTCTGACCATGATAAAGAATAGTTCCATCACTTGCAGTTACATTATCAATAACATATGGAGTAACTAATTGGTTAGTGGCAATGCCAGCTGTATAACGACACAACTGCATGATTGTAAAACAGTTATCAAATTGTCCAATTGATGACTGAGCTGTATCAGCTGGGAACCATGTTCTGTCATATTCCAATTCATGAAGTAGTATTTTTGTCTCTCGAGAAGCACGTACACCACGAATTTCACCTGGAAGATCAATACCTGTATATTCACCGAGACCAAGTCTCTCACCCATTGCATCAATATTATCAATACCAGTATCAACACCTAGCCTCATAAAATAAATATTACATGAAGTAGCAATAGCAGCATTCAAATCAAGAGGTCCATGACCACCATTAGGAAACTCCAAACATCTAAATTCCCATCCTCCAATATCAATTGGAGAATCGCATGAATACCAATTTGAATTTGCTGTTATAACCCCATTTTCAAGAGCTGCTAAAGCAGTACACATTTTAAAAGTAGATCCAGGAGCATACTGAGACATAATTGCACGATTCCAAAGTGGCATGTCTTCTGCTGTAATTTCTTCATACTCACCCAAACCAAGATAATACTCAACCTGTTCTTGAGCTTGAGCGTCACCATACATAGAAAGAACAAAATCATTAGGATCAAAATTTGGATAAGATCCCATTGCTAGTACAGCACCTGTATTAACATCCATCATAACAAAAGCGCCAGCATTAGCAGTTTTATAGCCAGACATTTCAATTAATTCAGCATTTTTAGCTTCATCAATATACGTCTTAAGTGCTTCAATACCAACTCTTTGTAAATCAGAATCAATAGTTAACTGAACAGTTGCTCCACTTTGAGCAGGCATACCATATGAAGATGGGAAAAATATACCTTCTGGTCCCTGAGTCGTCCAAGTGTTATAAGTTGCAACACCACTATAACCATGGAGATATCGCTCCATCTGTGACTCAACACCAGACTGTCCTACCAAATCATCGTTAGAGTAACCATAAGGAGCAAGTGTAACAAGAGATTCCTGAGAGATTCTTCCTACATAACCTACTACATGGCTCGCTAACTGAGCTGCAGGTTCATAAGTTCTTCTGTAAGTTAATGTAGTTATTATTCCCATATAATGATAATTCTGCTCATTAAATATTGTTATGAGCTCATCTGGAACATCAGTTGCTATAGTAACCGGGGTTCCAGTCTGAAACGACCAGTTATCACTAAATATTTGATAACGAATACGACAAATACGGTATGCTTCATCTTCAGTATACGATTCATCAATATCGAACAATTGTCTTAGGTATAAAAAGAATACTTGAGGATCTGTCTTAACATAGTTATCAGTAAAAGTAACTATGATACCCTGAGTATAATCATCAAGATCAAAGAGATTATGATCAGTTTGCCACAATCTAATTTGTTCTTCATCCTTTAAGAACAAAAATGGGTTAACTTGAAAATAATCATCTAAGCCAGAGACTGAAGTACAATTGTACTGGTCAAATAAATAACTTAACTCTAGACACATAGAATTAAGTGAATCATCATCCAAATATGCGTTAGAAATCATTACTGTATTAACAGCACGACTTGATGCCAATACTATACCGTTTGCATCGATAATGTCACCACGTGGAGCTGTAACTACATACTGCCTCGAAATACCTTCTGATGAAGCTGATATCGTTCTTTGATAACCAGAAAACTGCAAAGCAGAGGTCATAAATAGAATAATTGCACCGAAAACACAAAAAGCTAAGGACAGTATAAAATACCTGTTCTGAATAACATCGTATATTTTGCTGAAAACGGATTCTTTGTTTCGTCCGCTTACATTGTCAGCCACAAGTTATCCTCCCTACTTTTTTCATCTATTAATGCAGGATTAACCCCCTTATGATACGGTCCAATAAATCTTAATGCTAAATATACAGGTATAGCAATAATCATATTGAGCAAAGTCTGTGGTAATATTGAAAACATCAATGCATTTTCAAGTCCGATATTATATTCATGATGCAAAAACGCATTTTCCCAAGTAAATACTACTAAATGACCAATAATTTTATAGAATAGAGTTGCAGTAACAACAGATGAAAAAGCCATCGGAAAGTTACGCTTAATTCTAATAGTAAAAAAAGATGAACCATATGAAGCTGCTAAAATCATAACAAGTAATCCTATTCCAGTAGTTGCAGTTACGGTTCCATCAATTCCAGTAATGGATGGTCCAGCAAAGTAATCTCTTAATACTCCAACCAATGAGCCAACAATCATTCCATCTTTAAAACCAAACATATACGCTGTTAATACAACAAAAACAAACATTAAGTCAGGATACAATCCTTGTAAAGAAAACAATCCACGAAATGTAACCTGGAAAGTAGTAAAAACTAGAATATAAATAGTATAAACAACAATCTTACGGATCAACAACGTCTGGTTCTTCATTAAAAGGTACCATAATAAAGACATCACTCAAATCAGCGATATCGGAATAAGGTCTTAATGTAGCAGTTATATTGAGTGGATCAGAAATATCTACATCCACAATAACTCCAATAGGAATTCCTTGAGGAAATAATCCACCATCACCCGATGTAACTATTACATCGCCAGGTTCAGGAATAACTTCTGGATCAATACCAGTGACAAGACAAAGTCCCTGAAGTTTAAGCATTGCGTCACCAGATACAATCATGGTAGCACCATTAACTTCATTAACCTTTCCACTAACAGTAAATCCTTCATGTAATAGTGGAAGAATTTTAGAATCATCTTCATTAATCTCGATTACACGACCTATAAGGTTCATTCGTACATCAACTACAGCTAATGATTCACCAGAATCAAGATAGATATTATCTGAATTACCAACACCTACTCTAATAACTGAGAACCATTCATCTGCTTCTCTAGAAAGAACAGAAGCACCAAAAATATCATAGTTCGAGAAAGTTTCTCTAATATGAAATGCCTCCTGAAGCTCCTCATATCTAATAGCAGCTTCTTCCATCATATTTAATTGATACTGTAATGATGCAATCTCAGCTCTTAATTCTTCATTATTCTTGCGAATAGCCATACCATCAGTAACTGCTACCCAAAAATCAGAAATAGAATTTCCAACATTATTAACAAAGCTCGCTACAGGGTTAGCAATTGCACCCACAGGCTTTAAAACCTTATTTACTGGGCTACCCGGAAATGAACCTAATATAATCACGGCCACGACAATTAATGTCGATATGGCCGTGATAAACCACTTGTTAGTGAGAAGTCTGCGCATTAATCTAAATTATGCTTTTTTACCGCAGCAATTCTTATACTTCTTGCCGGAACCACAAGTACAAGGATCGTTTCTACCAATTTTTGTAGAATGAGCGATATTTGCCTCTCTGTATTCACGTGTAATTTCAGCAATCTTATCTTCTGCCAAAACCTTCTTCCAAGCTGGAAGTTTAAAAAGCCATGTAGCCTTAGCATCTCTCATGTTATAGAAAAGCTTCTCATAGTTAATATCGAGATCAATATCTGTTTCATCATTAACACTTTCAACATCGATATCAGTATTCAAAGAAGACTTGATTCCATCGAGGAAACCAACAAAAATATCCATAGTACTTGCATTAAAACCAAGTTTCTTTGCAAGGTCAGTTGCCTTACCAGATGTAAATTCCTTATTATCTGGATAATTAGAAAGAATCTTCTCATATGCATCTCTTTCTAATGAATAGTATGCATTAATATACTGTGTATAAGATGTCTGATCCTTTACATTCTCAGAATTATCAATCCAAGTCTCATAATATGTCATAAAAAATATCTCCTTAAAAATTAAAGCTTAGCTGCAATAGCTTTGAGGAAATCCTCAGTATTAACAACATTCTTTGTAGGAACATCAATAAGATTCTTAAGATCACCAGTAATTGTTCCTTCTTCAATCGTATCAATAGATGCTTTCTCTAATCTGTCAGCAAAATCAACAAGTTCAGGAAGCTCATCCATCTGACCTCTTTTACGAAGCGCACCAGTCCAAGCAAACAATGTAGCCATTGGATTCGTAGATGTAGCTTCACCCTTCAAATACTTGTAGTAATGTCTAGTAACTGTTCCATGAGCAGCCTCATACTCATAAACACCATCTGGAGAAACAAGAACAGAAGTCATCATAGCAAGAGAACCACAAGCTGATGCAAGCATATCGGACATAACGTCACCATCGTAGTTCTTACAAGCCCAGAGAATTCCACCTTCAGATCGCATAATTCTAGCAACTGCATCATCAATCAAAGTATAGAAATATTCGATACCAGCTTCTTCAAACTTAGTCTTAAACTCGTTTTCGAAAACATCAGCGAAAATATCCTTAAAACGATGATCATAAGTCTTAGAGATAGTATCCTTAGTAGCAAACCACAAGTCCTGCTTAATGTCCAAAGCATATGTAAAACATGAACGAGCAAAGGATTCAATAGACTTGTCAGTATTATGCATACCCTGAATTACACCAGGAGCCTTAAAATCAAAAATATCCTTACGATCTACTCTTCCATCTGGATATGTAACAACTATTTCAGCCTTAGCAGGGCCATCAACTCTAAGTTCAGAATTCTTATAAACATCACCATAAGCATGTCTTGCAATAGTAATAGGCTTCTTCCAGCAAGAAACAAAAGGATTAATACCATTAACAATAATAGGAGATCTAAATACAGTACCGTCAAGCATAGCTCTAATAGTACCGTTAGGACTCTTCCACATATTCTTCAAATTATATTCTGTCATTCTCTGTGCATTAGGAGTGATAGTAGCACACTTAACAGCAACACCTAATTCCTTAGTTCTATTAGCAGAATCAATAGTAACCTGATCATCAGTAGCATCTCTGTTAACAAGACCGAGATCATAATATTCACTCTTAAGGTCAACAAAAGGAAGAATTACGATATCCTTAATCTGCTGCCAAATAACTCTTGTCATCTCATCGCCATCCATCTCAACGAGTGGCGTCTTCATCTGAATCTTAGACATATTAGTCCTCCATTTCTTAATAACCGTAATATTTTATTGTATTTAACGACCTGTTGCAAGAATAAAGAACATTTCAAGACTAGTTCTTTCCTCTGCTTTTCCTGTCTTTATATCAACATCATATAGATAACAGAGTTCATAAAGCTTTAGCAATTTTTGCATTGAAAAGCGTTTTGATTGTCGTATTAACTTGTCTGCTTGAAATGGTCTTAAACCAAGTCTTTTAGCCAAAACAGAACTATTTCCAGTATCCTTTGCACAGATAAGTTCTCTAAAGTGTTTTGCAATCATAAATCGAATTTTGGTAACAGGCTCTTTAAGTTTAATCAAGTTATCTAAATAGATTAGTGCATCATTAACTTGGCCATCCCCTACCGCATCCATCATTTTAAAGATATTGCCATTAATATCAGGAATACATAATTCATCAACAATATTCATATCAATATTGTTAATACCAGAGGCAGAAGCATAAATCGAAATTCGCTTAACAGCAGAATCGATATTACGCATTGACGAATCATAACGGCTGATAATACTCTCTGTTGCATCTCCATCAATGGTTAAACCTGCTTTACCAAATCCTGAAACTATATATCGGCTTAACTTCTCTTCATCAAGATAATCTATTTCAGAGACAATACCATTTTTATCAAAAGCTTCAAAAAGTTTCTTTTTGCGCTTATCAATAGAAATAGTTCTGAAAACTACGACTGTAGAATCAGGAATAGAATTAATTAGCTTAATTGTTTTGTCAGCATCAAGCTTTTCATAATCAAAATTACAAACCTCAACAACTCTTTTTAATGAAGACCAAGCTGGTAACTCAATATTCTCAGCTACTTTCTCTAAATCTACAGATTTGCCACCATAATCAAGTTTTATGTAATCCATAGACTCAAAACCCTGAGTTAAGTACTTTGTTTTAATAGATGCAGCTGCTTTCTCAATATAAAAATCTTCTTTTCCATACAAAAGAAAACATCTATCATCAAATGACTTTATTCTCTTAGCTAAATTAGATAGAGTTACAATCATAAATCAAAGCCCTTACTATGAGCCCAGCACCAGCAGTAAGCTTGTGTTCTGGCGGCAAAATGAGTGTCAGTCTTAAGCATTTCACGGATTTCTTCCTTAGAGTACCAGTTAGCTTCAATTTCTTCTTCCACAGATGTTGAAGGAGAAAACTCACCTTCAGCAACACCTAGTATTACTACAGAACGCTCATCCATTACGCCAACAGCACTGTAAGCCATAGGCCACAAATCTTTAATTTCTGTAAGATTAAGACCAGTTTCTTCCCACAACTCACGTGTAGCAGCAGTCTTATAATCCTCTCCTGGATCAATTAATCCAGCAGGAAAGTTATAGCAGTAATCGCCAACTGCCATACGGAATTCCTTATTAAGAAGAATCTTCTCCCCTGTCTTATCGTGAATCATTAAAACTACAGCCTGTGCAGGAGAATTCTTAATATCCTCGAGAGTCTTAATATCCTGAGTTCTGGAGATCATCTCATAGTTTTTGATATTACCGTCAGCTGTTTTATACTTAACATCATAACGAGTAATAAATCTGCTGCCAAAAACCTTATCTATACTTAAAAATTCCATTATCCAAGCCTCTTCTTAAGGATTTCTTCTGTCGCCAGAGAGTAGCCAAAGAATCCAATTTTCTTTCCCAATAAGAAATATTCACCATGATTATAAACAACCAAATTTGCCTTATCCAGGCAAAGCTTTCCATTCTCATCGAGCAGATAAGAATCAGCTGTAATGCCTACAATATCAGCAAGATACATGTCATGAGAACCAAGCTCCGTCTTAGATTTCACCTTACAAGAAATTGATACAGGAGCTTCCTTAATCGCGTATCCATATTCAAGGAATTCTGACTTAACTGCTGTTAAACCACACTCCTTAAACTTATCAATGTCGCTTCCACTTTTAACACCACAAAAATCACAGGATTTAGCTAGTGACTTACTTACTAGATTTACTACAAACTCGCCTGTTTCTTCAATAATTCGATGTGAATGACGAGATTTACGTACAGAAATGCTAAGCACTGGAGGCTCTGAATTTACAGTTCCAGTCCAGGCTACAGTAATAATATTGGGTCTGTCCATTACCTCTTCCTGATTCTTACCAGCACAGGATACCATTACTACTGGTACTGGATTAAGTAATGTTGAAACACCTATCTCAGTCTTATCGTGTTTTGCCATATTATCTCCTTTCAACAAAGCGGTAAAGCTGCAAATAATTCATGCGTTAACAAAAAGTCCTTAAACTCAACACCATCTTTAAATCCAACCAGTTTTCCGTCCTTACCAATTACACGATGACAAGGAATAATAATTGGAACTGGATTCTCAGAACAAGCATGACCAACAGCTCGAGTAAGCTTTCTAGCTTTTGTTTTATCATTATTTGATAACACTAAAGCAATTTCTTCATAACTTCTTGTATCACCAAAAGGTATTTTCTTAAGTTCATTCCATACATCTAATCTAAAGGAAGAACTCTCTGGTAGCTTAACTGATATATCAAAATTAAATCTCTCCTTTTTGAGATACTCTCTGATTTGAGTGATAGCTCTTATTACTTCAGCAGGTAAACCGTCTACTGAATAATATTCATAACTCTCATCGCCTCTGCTATGAAGCATACTATTTGCCATTAGACCACTATAATCAGCACAAAGACGAATAAACTTATTTTCAATAGGTTTCCCATAACTTAAGAAAGAGACTTCATCGATATAATCACTTCCACCACTAACAGCAATTACTCCTCTTTGGAAAGGAATAAAACCAACATTATACCTAGTAAACATTGGAGCTAATATATAAAACAAGCCTGCATCTTCAAAAGTACCATTACGCTCTACTTCATTGTGCAAAATCGCTTCTTGAATAAAGCCGTTACGTAAGAGCGCCTCTTCAAGATTCAAATCATCAATAGATACAACTATATTAACTTTATAGAAATCTTTATCGAAAAACAAAAACTCAAGAACATCATTAATGAATATGTCAGTTACATCGCCATAAAACTTAATTACAACTGATGAAGAACCAAATCTACTATAAGTAACCAATGAATTGTAATTAATATCAATTAAGCATTTATTCTCTCTAAGAAAATCTTCCACAATAAAAGCTCTGTCAATTCCAAGAATACTCTTAAGTTTTGATGCATCCTTAATTAAAGCTTCACGTACATTAGCCATATTATGAATCCTCAGGAAGTCTATAAATAGAACTATTCATAAACTGCTCGTAAAGGGTTGCTTGAGAACCAAATTCAGCGTCACTAGATAAAATTTCCCAAACACCTGGAGAAGATATACAAGGAAAATAACCGTTATGATTCTCTAGTCTGTTGATTAGCATTTGAGCGTCGCGATCAAAACAGATAAAGCAAGCAAATTCAGCTGAAAAAGCTTTCTCACTACTATTGCTTGATACACATATTGGATAAACAGTGGCATATACATTTTCTGTTGGAAGCATAGTGAAATAGAGAGAATCTGGATAGTATGAATTCCAAGTGTTGAATTCTCCGGAATTCATTAACCATATACCACAAGAACGAGACAAACGAGAATCCACAGAAGTATCCTCATTAGTTACAAAAAAATCACCACCAAGATAGGCATTAATTAATTCAGGATTATAAACAGGAGTTATATCACTATCATTTGGTATGGAATCAACATAATCTTGTAATTCTTCTGTACTCATAGCAAAAGGAGGAATACCTTCATCTGGAATAAATTCAGAATTACCAGCAATCATCATTACAGTAGAGTAAAATGGTAATCCCATATAACAATCGTTAATAAATAGCGGATTCAAAGTACCTAAATAAATTGAGGAACTAAGTATTGAATTATCAGCAAGATATGAGTCCAATGGTTCAATTACACCACTATCAGCTAAAAGTCGAATTTCAGGTGTAAGGAATAAGTCAGGAATAGATGAACTATCACCTAAAGACTGTAAATTACTATAACTCTCTCCTTCTCCAGTCGTAGTAATAGTATTAACAACCCAAGTTGTGCTAATAGCATTCAAATACTCAAGACTTATATCAAAACCACTCTGATCTTCTGGAAATAATCCATTTTGTTTTGCGTAATAAAGCTTCATCAAATAGTTGACGGTATCCTCAGATAAAGGCAGTGCAACAGTAATTTCATGAAAGCTATCGTTGTTATAAAAAGGGCTACCAGGAATGATCTCAGTTATATCTTCACTATCTTGTGGGAAATTAAGCGTTGGAAATTCAGACTCTTCTGCAAAACATGCAGAAAAAGAAAACATAACAGCAAGAATCAAAACAACTGATGTAATTCTTCTAAAAAGAGTACGCATATAACCTCCATTAGAATTATAACATTAATTGAAGTAATACTACGCTATTACCACAAACTAAAAGCATCTTGTAGCAAGTTCCGCAGATGGCTATGCCATCGAGGACTGTTTGAAGCTACAAGATGCTTTTAGGTTTGGTGCGGATAGCGGGACTCGAACCCGCACGGGATTGCTCCCACCAGCACCTGAAGCTGGAGCGTCTGCCATTCCACCACATCCGCAAGGTTTAAAAATATTACAACAATACTTTAATTAAAACAATGGTAAGCAATTAAAGCAAAGATTTAACTGCCTCGGCATCATATGTTACAGATTCTATCTTATCTACTTCAATTCTATACAGAGCATTAGCAACAATGTGCTCTGCAGCTTGTTCGAGATCACGAATACCACTAGTTGCCTTATAGGTTTCAATTATTGCATCTAAGCCATCTTCAGTAATGATACACTCTTCTGGCTTAAGACAAATCTTTCTTAAAACCTTAGGCATTACAAACTTAGTAAAAATAGCTTTCTTCTCTTCAAAGCTATAGTCAGGAAGCTCGATTACAGCAAAACGAGACATAAGAGGAGCACTAATCTGAGATTTATCATTAGCTGTAGCAATCGGGTATACACCACTTGTAGGAATATTACATTCAATGTAGTTATCAGTAAATCCAAGATTATCTAGTAAGGTTAAAAGAACATCAGCTGGATTACCATTACCCTTTCCAGCAGAAGCTTTATCGAGCTCGTTAATGATAAATACAAGATTAGAACTCTCAGCTTTCTCAAAAGTCTCCATAATAATTCCTGGCTTAGCATTTGAGTAGACACGTGAGCTACCAGTAAGCTGCTCTGGGTCATTAATTGAGCTCATTTCGAGAGTAGTCCAAGGCATCTTAAGAATTTTAGCTACAGCATAAGCTAACTGAGACTTACCAGTACCAGCAGGACCAATTAGCAAAAGTCCATATGCTGGAAGTGTATGTGTTCGATTGATTTGGATAATAGTCTCGATTATTCTCTGCTTTACCTTCTCCATGCCATATAATTCTTCATCAAGAATTCGTCTAGCTTCAACAGGGTCAATAGCTTCGAAATAATCATTTTTCCAGTGAATACTGAACATAATTGAAAGAGCACGAAGTGCATGTCTTCTCTCTTCTGGAGTAACTTCACTTGATTTTGCAATAGCTAAGTTACGCTTTGCCCACATACGAATATTCTCAGGTAATGTATTACCAGCACATGTAAGGAAGTCAGCAATACTTTGAACACTAGTTAACTTCATATTATCTGAATCCTCAATATCATCTGGATCCTTTTCTGTATCTGATGGAGCTTCACTTTGGAAAAGCCTACCAAGCATAAACTGAAGGAAACCATTTTCACCTGCCAGCTTAGCACCACGTACTGCAATTCCAGTTTCCATAATCTTATAAATCCAGTATTCACCATCCTTGGCTACACCAGATAGTCTAACCATAACATGACTATCACCAAGCCATTTAACAAGACTTACAAATCTTGAATCGATACGTAATATGTCTTCATTAATAGTTTCACCATTATCTGAATCAAGTGTAAATGCAGTACCCTTTGTTGGACTTGTAAACATACCACAAGAATGGTGCTTAAGCTTTCCTGATTTATTGCTGATAACGATAATTGGATTTTCTGCATCAGCAGTTTTTCTATTTGAATCAAAAGTTGTATATGTAACTGTTACTTCCACCTGTTCATCAGGCTTAGTATTAAAATCAAATACTGGCATAGGTAAACCTCGCTGATTTAATAATATGAACTATACGATAATAACATATGTAAAAAATATACGGTAATAAATTAAGTTGAAAATATAAGTCATTTGAGTTATTGTAGTTGCTATCTATGTATTATTAATATATATGAATAAATATACATCGAGAAAGAAGGATTTAAAATGGAAAAAGTAATTTTGGCTTATTCCGGCGGACTTGACACAACAGCTGTAATTCCATGGCTTAAGGAAACATACGGATACGAAGTAGTTTGCTGCTGTATCGACTGTGGTCAGGGCGAAGAATTAGACGGACTTGAGGAGCGTGCTCAGCTTTCTGGTGCTTCTAAGCTTTACATCGAAGATGTTGTAGATGATTTTGCTGAAAACTACATTATGCCATCCGTTCAGGCTGGTGCTGTATATGAGCATAAGTATTTAATGGGTACAGCTATGGCTCGTCCTGTTATTACTGCAAAGCTGGTTGAGATTGCTCGTAAGGAGAACGCTGTAGCTATCTGCCACGGTGCTACTGGTAAGGGTAATGACCAGATTCGTTTTGAGCTTGGTATCAGAGCTTTAGCACCAGATATTAAGGTTATCGCTCCATGGCGTGATGACAGATGGCAGATGGATTCCCGTCAGGCTGAGATTGACTATTGTAAGGCTCATGGTATTGATCTTCCATTCAGCACAGACCAATCCTATAGCCGTGATAGAAACCTCTGGCACATCAGCCACGAAGGTCTCGAACTTGAGGATCCTTCCAAGGCTCCAAACTATGATCATATGCTCGTTTTGGGTGTTACACCTGAGAGAGCACCAGAAGAAGGCGAAGAACTCACAATTACTTTCGATAAGGGTATGCCAACATCCCTTAACGGCGAGAAGATGAAGGTTGCTGATATCATCCGTAAACTTAATGCTATTGGTGGTAAGCATGGTATTGGTATCGTTGATATCGTTGAGAACCGTGTTGTTGGTATGAAAAGCCGTGGTGTTTATGAGACACCTGGTGGAACAATCCTTATGGAAGCTCATCAGCAGCTCGAAGAGCTTGTTCTTGATCGTGATACTATCGCTCTTAAGAAGGATCTTGGTAACAAGATGGCTGGTATCGTTTACGAAGGTAAGTGGTTTACTCCTATTCGTGAAGCTATCACAGCTTTCACAACAGTTACACAGCAGTATGTAACCGGTGAAGTTAAGCTTCGTCTTTATAAGGGTAACATCATTAAGAATGGTACTACTTCCCCATATTCTCTTTATAGCGAGTCTCTTGCATCATTTACTACTGGTGATATGTATGATCACCACGATGCTGAAGGATTCATCAACCTCTGGGGTCTCCCACTTAAGGTTCGTGCTATGAAGATGAACGAGCTCAAGAACGAGAACAAGAAGTAATTCTTTTTAAGTTAAGTTTAACAATAGGCTGCGGACTTATTGTTCGCAGCTTTTTTATTTCCCGGAGGCTAATATGAATTACCGTCTAATGACTATTGATGACTACGACGAAGTCTATAAGATGTGGATGTCCTGTAAAGGAATGGGCTTTAATGATGTCGATGATTCAAAAGAAGGAATTAAAAGATATTTGGATCGTAACCCTAATACCAGTTTTGTAGCAGAACGCCTTACTTGTTGTGGTAAAATAATCACTGGTGCTATTCTTTGTGGTCATGATGGCAGACGAGGAATAATACAGCACACATGCGTTCATCCTGATTATCGTCATCAGGGTATTGGTGAAGAATTAGTGGCGCATGCACTGGAGGCATTGAAGGCAGAGCAGATAAGTAAAGTTTTGCTTGTCGCTTTTAAGCATAATGACGGAGCTAATGCCTTCTGGGAAAAACAGGGCTTTACTTTAAGAGAAGATCTTAATTACAGAAATAAAGCTTTGATTGATTTAGTAAGAATTGATACGTAAGGAGACACACAAAATGGCTAAGAAAATGTGGGCTGGCCGCTTTGAAAAAGCAACTGATAAGGATGTAAATGATTATAACTCTTCCCTTCCTTTTGACTCTCGTATGTACGAGCAGGACATCAGAGGTTCTATAGCACATTCTCAGATGCTAGCAAAGCAGGGTATCATCTCACAGCAGGATGCTGATGATATCTATAAGGGTATGATTTCAATCCTTGAAGATATTAAGACTGGTAAACTTACTTTTGACTCTGATGCAGAAGATATTCACATGTTTATCGAAGAAGAGCTTACTAATAGAATTGGTGATGCTGGTAAGAGACTTCATACAGGTCGTTCAAGAAATGATCAGGTTGCTTTGGATCAGCGTCTGTATCTCGTTGATGAAGCTCAGGGTATTTTACAGGGTATCGATGATCTTGTAGAAGTTCTTAAGGATATTGCTCTTGATAATATCTATACATATATGCCAGGTTATACTCACCTTCAAAGAGCTCAGCCAATAACTTTTGCTCACTATCTCTCAGCTTATATTGAGATGTTTTTAAGAGATATCGAGAGAATTGATGCAGCTACAGCAAGAGCTAACTTCTCTCCTCTTGGATCTGGCGCTTTGGCAGGTACTACATATCCACTAGATCGTGAAGCTGTTGCAGAAGATCTTGATATGAATGGTGTTACTTTGAATTCACTTGATGGTGTAGCTGATAGAGATTTCGCTATTGAATTTGCATCTGCTATTTCAATTTTTATGATGCACGTATCTCGAATGAGTGAAGAAATCATTCTATATTCTTCTCAGGAGTTTAAGTTCTACGAACTTGATGATGCTTATTCTACTGGTTCTTCTATGATGCCTCAGAAAAAGAATCCTGATGTAGCAGAGCTTACACGTGGTAAGACAGGTCGCGTTTACGGCGATCTCGTTTCCCTTCTCGTTATCATGAAGGGCTTGCCTCTTACATATAACAAGGACATGCAGGAAGTTCAGGAGTCTTTATTTGATGTTATCGATACTGTTAAGGCTGTTCTTCCACCATTTACAGGTATGCTTAAGACTATGACTATTCGTAAGGATAACATGGAAGCTGCAGCTCTTGGTGGTTTTACAAATGCTACTGACCTAGCTGATTATCTTGTTAAGAAAGGTCTTCCTTTCCGTGAGACACACGCAATCTCTGGTAAGCTTGTTCACTACTGTATCGAGAACAACACAACACTTGAGAAACTGCCACTTGAGAAGCTTAAGGAAATCTCCGAAGTGTTTGAGGATGACGTTTATGATGCTATCTCTCTTAAGACCTGTGTTGAAGGCAGAAGCTTAATCGGAGGCCCAGCTCCAGAGACAGTAAAGGCTTATCTAGAAAGCTTATAACATATCTTTCGTAATGTTAATAACTAACATACAAAAAAGGAGAGGCATCAACCTCTCCTTTACTTTTAAAATAGAAATTCCAGATTATCTTTCCATGAGAAAAATCTTTGATGAATAAGGTGGAAGCTCAGTGCCACCGCCAAAATCGTGTGTTGTTCCAGATATTAATTCCTGAGCCTGACCACAGCCAGCGTCAAAGTGAGCCCAATAAGGATTTGAATCCATATTAATAGCAACCATAACACGCTGATCACCACAGTTACGCTCGAATATACACTGCTTATTTGTAAGAACTACATTACGAAGACCACCATAATTTAATGCCTTGGAATTCTTCTTAATCTCAGAAAGCTTGGCAATATGGTCAGTAAGCTCGTTCCACTCTGGCTTTTCAAAGCATGCTCTTAATGCAGGATCGCCCTCTTCTTTACGAGCCTTGGTTCCCCATTCAGAACCATAATAAACACACGGAATACCAGGCATTGTATATACCATAGTATAGATTAGAGGAATCTTATTAGGATCATTAACAATTGAAGCAAGTCTTGTTACATCGTGGTTATCAGCAAATGACAACAGATGTGCGCCTCGGCAAACTGTCCAATCCTCTGGTCCAAAGAGTCTCATCAGAGAATGCATTATCTCAAACATATTGTCAGAATTAAAAGCAGAGTAAAGTCCTTTATAACACTGATAATTAGTTAAAGAATGTAAGTGCATCTCATTAAGCATACGACCATATTCACCGTGAAGTACTTCGCCAAGTAAGAAGAATTCATTTTTCTTCCAATCACAGTGTTCACGAAGTCTTCTTAAGAACTCATGATCCAAGCAATATGCAACATCTAGTCTTAATCCATCAATATCAAAATAATCAATCCAGTAGCTAACTTTCTCAAGAATATGGTTAATTACATCAGGGTGACGTAGATTAAGTTTTACCAAATCATAATTTCCTTCCCAACCTTCATACCATAACCCATCGTTATAGTTAGAATTTCCATCAAAAGAAATATGAAACCAATCCTTATATGGCGAATCCCATCTCTTCTCAAGAACATCTTTGAATGCCCAGAAACCACGACCTACGTGATTAAATACACCATCGAGAACAACCTTAATGTCATTCTTATGAAGTTCATCAACTACTTTCTTAAAATCCTCATTAGTGCCAAGACGTGTGTCAATTACACCATAGTCTCTTGTGTTATATCCATGAGTGTCAGACTCAAATACTGGTGAAAAGTAAATTGCATTAATACCAAGCTTTTTGATATGAGGAATCCAATCAATTACCTTAAGAATTCTACTTACTGGAACACCATCATTTTCAAAAGGTGCACCACAAAATCCCAAAGGATAAATCTGATAAAAGACGGCTTCTTCATGCCACATGTTGTTTGCCTCCAATTATAAAATAACGAAGTACTTTAAAAGCACTTCGTTATTATATCAATCTTAAATTGTAGAATTTTATGTATAAACCAACGTTTACAGGGTCTTTACATAATACAAAAATGTTAACTAAGAATTGATAAATTATTAGTTACGCATACTATGAATTGGTGCAGGAATTCTTCCACCTCTGTGGATGAAATCAGCACAAGATGCATTATTTACGGCCATAATAGGAGCACTTCCTAAAAGTCCACCAAACTCGACCATATCACCAACGTCCTTACCAGGAACAGGAATAAGCCTTACTGCAGTTGTCTTGTTGTTAAATGTACCAAGTGCCATCTCATCTGCAATGATACCAGAGATAGTCTCAGCTGTTGTGCTACCAGGAACAGCAATCATATCAAGACCTACTGAACATACACAAGTCATAGCTTCAAGCTTTTCAAGCTTCAAAGAACCTGACATAGCAGCTGCAATCATTCCCTCATCTTCAGAAACAGGAATAAATGCACCAGACAATCCACCAACATAAGAAGAAGCCATAATACCGCCCTTCTTAACCGCATCATTAAGCATTGCAAGAGCAGCAGTTGTTCCCCATGTACCACACTCAGCAAGTCCAAACTCTTCAAGAAGTCTCGCAACTGAATCGCCTACTGCAGGTGTTGGTGCCAAAGAAAGATCGATAATACCAAATGGTACATTAAGTCTTTGAGAAGCTTCACGAGCTACAAGCTCTCCAACACGAGTAATTTTAAATGCAGCTTTCTTAATTGTCTCAGCAACAGTTCCTAAATCCTGTCCTCTTACAGCCTCCAAAGCAGTCTTAACTACACCTGGACCAGAAATACCGACATTAATAACACACTCAGGTTCACCAGGCCCTAAGAAAGCACCAGCCATGAATGGATTATCCTCTGGAGCATTTGCAAATACAACGAGTTTGGCGCATCCGAGTGCATCGTTATCTTTTGTAAGTTCAGCTGTCTTTTTAATAATTCTACCCATATCAGCAACAGCATCCATGTTAATTCCAGTTCTTGTTGAAGCGAGATTAACAGAAGAACAAACAAACTCAGTTGATGCTAAAGCTTCAGGAATTGATTCTATTAGATTCTTATCAGCATTAGTATAGCCCTTCTGTACTAAAGCAGAAAAACCACCTACAAAGTTAACACCACATGCTTTTGCAGCCTTGTCCAAAGTCTTAGCAAAAGGAGTGTAATCAGTTGCTCCACATGCAGCAGCAACAATGGAAATTGGAGTTACAGAAATTCTCTTATGAATAATTGGAACACCATACTTCTTAGATATAGCTTCACCAGTCGCTACAAGATTACCTGCATATCTACAAATCTTGTCATAAATCTTATTGCAAGATTCTTCAACTGTAGAAGCAGCACAGTCCATAAGTGAAATACCCATTGTGATTGTTCTGATGTCCAAGTGCTGCTCATTGAACATCTTCATTGTCTCTAATATCTCGAAATCAGTAATCATATTCTATGCATCCTGTCGAATAATTCTGTATGCTGAATAGCAATGGTTACACCAAGTTCTTCACCTAACTTATCTAACTGTTCCTTAATATCAGATTCTTCAATGATGAGATCTTTGAGATCAACAAGCATAATCATTGTAAAAATATCATCAAGAATTGTCTGAGAAATATCATTAATATTAATGTTGTTATCGCATAGAAGCTTAGAAACTCCTGCAATAATACCTGTACGGTCCTTTCCAAGAACGGAAATTACCGCTGTGTTCTTTTCTGAAGCCATAGTTCTTCTCCTTCAAAAATAATCAACTTATAATAACATACTTTGAGCTAAGCGATTAGCACATTTTATGCCATCTACAGCACAACTCATTATGCCTCCAGCATAACCAGCACCTTCACCACAAGGATATATTCCTTTGACACTTACACTTTGTAATGTCTCTTTATCTCTCAAAATTCTAACCGGTGATGAAGAACCTGCCTCTACTGCAGTTAATACTGCATTCGGATCACTAAAGAATTTAGCCTTTCGAGCCATTAATTCGATGCCATACTTGATAGTTTCAACTACTTTAGTATCTTCAAAAACTTCGGAAAAATCAGTGTAATTAATACCTGGTCTAAAACTAGGATTAACATTCCCTAGACCATTAGTCTTATTAATACCAAGGAAATCACCCACAGTCAAACACGGAGCTTTACCAGTACTACCACCTAATTCATATGCCTTATGTTCTAGGCGTTCACGATAATCAAAAAGAGCAAATACATCATTATAAATATCCTGTGGTAATACTGGTACAAGTAACGCACTATTAGAATTCTCATTATCACGAGCTCGATAACTCATTCCATTTGTACACAGTTTATCAGTACTACTTCCACTGGAAATAACATGACCACCTGGACACATACAAAATGTATACAAGCAACTATCATTAGGTGTATCAACAGATAACTTATAATTAGCAGCAGAAATGTTTTTATATAGCGATGTATCAAACCCATATTGGCACATATCAACATCAATTCTTTTATGCTCAATTCTAACACCGACAGAAAAAGGTTTTGCTGTTAGTACTAAACCTCTATTCATGAGCATCTCGAAAAGCATTTTATCACCATGACCACCTGCAATAATCAAGTTCTCACATGGTATTTCAAAGTTCTCACCTAAAACCGAAGATATTCTTCCGTTATTAACTTTGATGTCTGTTACTTTACTCTCAAATCTAACTTCTCCACCCAAATCTATAATCCTACGTCGAAGATTAGCAACAACATTTACAAGGATATCTGTACCAACATGTGGATGAGCATCATAATCTATATCTTTATCAGCACCACAATTAATGAATACCTTATTAATAAACGCCTTATAGGGTGATGAAATACCTGAGAATAATTTTCCATCAGAAAAAGTTCCAGCTCCGCCCTCTCCAAACATAATATTAGAATTAGGATTTATTTTACCTGTCTCCCAAGATTCACTAATATCTATACTTCTTGAAGCCGCATCCTTACCAATCTCAAGAATTAAAGGACGAAGACCATATTCTGCCAGTATTAGACCCGCAAACATTCCACTAGGTCCAAATCCAATAATTACAGGTCTTTGCTTGAGATTAAACTTTCTGCCTTTAAGAGGTAACGCAATTACATCAGGATTGGCAGGAATTTCATCCGTTACTCTATATACAACCTTAACATTAGGTTTCTTACGAGCATCTATATAAGATTTAGTTATATAAATCTTTTTACCTGAATGAATTCTCTTACTTATTAAAGAAGCAATATCGTCGCAATTACCTATTTCATCTGGCTTAAATACAACATCTTTAATCATTATAATGAATCCTTAATGATAGAATCAGCAACCTTCATTGCAGAAGCCCATGCCCAGTGTAGATTATAGCCTCCACATGGACCATCAACATTTAATAGTTCACCACAAGCATAACACTTAGAACTATTTAATAACTCAAGATTATCATTTAAAGCAGTAAGTTTTAAACCGCCTCTTGTTACCTGTGCATTATCAAAGCCAAGAGTACCTGTGACTGTTAGTTTAAAGTTGTGCAAAGTATTTGCAATTGAAGTAGGATTGTTACCACTTCTTTTAACTACTACTTCAGCTAATTGTCTGTTAATTAAACCTGTCAATGCTAAAGTAGATGACCTATCAGGGAAAGAACTAATTAGATTGCTAACTATTTCTTTCTTCTCTTCAAGTGAATACTTAGGTAGCAAATCAATTAAAACATCAACAGACTTAATACCTTTTTCAACTGATTCATAATAGAACCTAGAAAGTTGCATAACGACTATCCCAGAAACACCATAATCAGTAAATAGCATCTCACCTTGTTCTGTATGATTATTAATTGTTACTGTACACTTAAAACGATTACCAGATAGAGCTTTAATATCACTATCAGAAGTTTTAAATGGTACTAATGCAGGAAGAATTTTTGTAAAACTATCTTTTCCTGCTAGTTTCTTAATAACAGGAAATAAAGATCCATCACTACCAGTGTAAGGCGCTGCAGCACCTCCAACAGCAAGAACTAAACTATTGGCTGTAAACTGTCCACTCTTGACAAGAACCTGATACTTTTCATCAAATTTATTTATCGAAACAACTTGTTCAGTAATTGTAGTAATATTTTCAGTATAAAATCTAAGACAATCAAGAACAGTAGTAGCTTTAAAAGTAATTGGATAAACAAGATTATCTAAGCTATCTGTATGCATTCCTAGATTTTGTTCAAAAAATGATAATACACTATCAGTATCATAATCAGTTAGGATTGACTTAAGCTTAGAATTATCATCGCTATAATAGTCTTCCACGCTAATATCTAAATTCTCAAGATTACATCTACCATTACCAGTTACAAGAATCTTTTTTCCAACACGTGAATTCCTTTCAATTAAACAAACGTCTAATGATTTGTTTTTTGAACATAGATAAGCGGCGCACATCAACCCTGCAGCGCCGCCCCCAATAATAATTACATCAAAATTATTCTTCATCTGCCTTATCGAGTAATCTTAAAGCTCTAATATACTTACTGTCATCGAATAATCTAGCATCAGTACTATCTATAATAAACTGAGCCATATCTTTAAGATCCACTACATCACCTGACTCAAGTTCTAATTCAAGTTCGCAAATATCTTCCTTTTTATTACCAGCTGATATTACTCCAATATCAAAGCAGGCTTCCATAATGGAATCACCAAAGCCAAAAGTATATGTTGTTCTCTCACAGTATGTAGAACATAATGCAACTAGATCTTCATTCTTAATATCACCAAGAGCATCTTCCAATATCTCACTCGGATCATCGTCATTTCTGACGGAAGCTGCTTTAAAGCTATCAACATCAAAGGAATCGTCTTCAGAATCAACATTCCATTCATAGCGCTGATGTAAACCGTTAACAACTGAACCACCAAACTTCACTGTATGTTCATAACGTTCACCGTCCTCATCTTCATAGAGACGAACACGTACTGAGGTGCCTTTTGCTTTAAGAATTCTGTCCTTAGTATCGTAATAAGTGTTTGTCAGCTTTACAGGTGCTTTTTCAACAGCATCTAAACAATAATCTCCAAACCACTCCGCATTAATTACAGCCATTAATTCTTCTTTACTATTAAAAGCAAGTTTAATTTCAGTTTCCATAACTCCCCTAATTAATCTTCAATCGTGTGAACACCACTCGTAGAAACAACAACAAGTCTATTATTATCCGTAAAACCTATTCTAATGATATCTTCATCGACTTCAACATCTGAAATTACATCACCAGAATCATTAAATACAATAATTCTATTATCAATAGATAGTGCAAAATTGTGATCATTTGATGCAATAGCATTAACTACCGAACCTACTTCTGAATCATAAACACTACTACCAGAACTGCTGATAACTCTTAATTTATTAAGCTGATTAACGCCATCAGAATAAACTACAAAAATATTATCATTTACCATACGTACATAATTAATTGATCCAAATGTTTCTCCAAATTGAGATAGAGAATCATTTCTCAATGTATAAATAGTATCCATAGAAAATGTATATAGATTATTTCCAATGTAATCAATATAAGAAAGAATACTTGTATCATTAAGCTTAAACAAGGCATAGTCAGAAGTTGAAATTGAATCATTATTATAATTCAGAGCGAAAAGTCTAACTACAGGTTCATATACAGCACCCGATGTATTAAGAGTAGTTAATGCAAAGAAACTATCATTATCAGAAAAAGCACCACAAATTGGATAGCCAGAATTATATGAAGACCATCTCGATATTTGAGTTCCATCCCTATAATAGAGAATTACTTCGCCATAGGCATCTGTACTATCAGTTATTATCGCACAAAGACCAGAATCAGATAAAATTGCAGACTGAACTGTGTTTTCAGTAGGCTTAGAATATAGAATTCCACTTTCATCCATAACAACAAATCCATAACCACCATTATCAAAAACAACACATCTTGATCCATTGATAAAGCATTGAGGATTATTGTAAGAGACAGATGTACTAAATACTTCATTTCCAGATAGAGTTAGATAGGCAACTCTATCAGAAGTAACTTTAATTACGCCATCACCAAAAACATATAGTTTCTGTGCTTCTGCGTATTCACACTCAAAACCACTCTGACCTGATAATCTAATTGATCTATCAGCTCCTTTTGTAGCTTCCTCATTACGAACAACTATAACTAATAAAACAATCGAAACAACAAGAATCGCAAGGAAAATACCGATTGTAACCCAAAGATTGCGTTCTATATTGTTCTTAACGGTTTTACTCATTATTAAGCGGCCTCTACAGGTCTATCATAAGTTCCATTGATAGCATTATCTATAGCTTCTTCAGCAAGTTCGTAAGCAGTCCAAGCACCATAATCGAAAGTGTTGTCGCCACCATCATGGAATATCTGCGTTCTAGGAACTACAAATGAAGTATACTCGCCATCTAAGAAAACATAATACGATGTTCCATCTCTAACAACAAATGAAAGTTCATAAGTATGATAATCTTTAGTAACGTAAGTGAATGTAACTTCAGGATCAAATGAAGGATTAACATCTGTCTCAACACCTGAAATTGAAATAGTGATTAAAGACTCATACAAAATCGCAGCATAAGAACGATTATTTGAGTTAAAAATCTTAACGTTACGAAGGTTCAACATAGCAACTGCGTTAGGTGAAGAAATTGAATCCTCAGTATCAATTTCATAAGTAAATGATACATCACCGTAAGTACCAGTAATCTTGGACATATCATAAGCTGAATAGTAAACAAGATAACTATCCAAAAGCATTACAAGAGACGTATTAAGTCCAGACATCTGCATTGAACTAAGCTGGAAATATCCATCAACCGTTGAACATGTACCGTAGAAATATCCATTAACTTCATTAGATAAGTTAATCTCTAGACTTGTACCATCAACCATCGTAAGAATAAAAGAATACGCAGGATTAGCAAGACCATAGTCATTAACTTCATCCTCTGTTAATTCAACAAAAGATGTAATCTGCAAATTAGTAATATTATCAACTAAATCATTAAAATAGTTACTACAACCAATTTGGAATGGTGAGATAGCTGTAAATATTGGAGCACCAGTCTCATATATCTCACACGAAGTAATCATATCTAGATTATCTTCAGCTCTGATAAATTCCAATGTAGCAACATTAGAATAATCAATATTCAAAATCTGAGTTGCTAAGAAATCAATTAATCTATAACCACAGTATAAGTACTTAGCTGAAGTGATTGTATAAATATTAGAATCACCTTCAACCATAAAATAACAATTAGATTCATTGACTGTCTTATTACCAATAAAAATTCTGTGCTCAACACCATCAAAACCAGTAATGATAACAGTATAAACAGGATTATCTAGTCCATATTCTGAAAGCCCTAAATCATTACTATCACCAACAGTTGCACTAGAATAGAAACTTGATAAAACAGCAACCCAAGAACTAACGCCATTCATGTTAATTTCAGCATCTGTAGCATACTCTTCAAGTAAAGCCCAACATTGAATTCCTTCATTAGACAAATAAGACTGGAAACCAATTCCTGAGCCTTCATTATTCAACACCTCGATAGTAGAGATTGTAGTCGTATCAATATAAAAAACATCTACACTCTCATTACTAACTATATCATCACCATTATTAATGTTATTGGAAATAATAACCCCTACTGCAACTGCAACGAGTACAAGCATAACAATAAAAGGTATTAATAAACTCTTTAAAGATTTCATAAATTATAGATTCTTTCTCTTGTTATATACAATAACACCAGCAATTACTAAAGCAAGTGGAACAATAGCAATCAAAACAAATGTCAAAACAGTAACTGAATTACTTGTAACCTTTGTTGTGTCAATTGAATAATCAGATAAAGCTTTACCTTCTACAAAAACTGTATCTTCAGCTTTAAGTAATGCGCGTACAATATTTCTTGTAAATACAACGTTAGCGTCATTAAAACCAAAATTTGAAATATACTCATCAGAAGTAAAAGTCATTGTACCAAATACATAAACTTCTGGTGGGTTTGGTGTACCCTCATACGTAGCATACATACCAACATTATACTGACCTAAAACGGAATTTTGGATAAGATTACCAGTATTCTCATCAAACTGACTAAGAGTAACATTAGAAGATGTTGTAACTACAGGCTGAGTCTGAATATAAGCAAAAGGTGTATCAGCTGTTGTAATAGGTCGAGCATATGAGTTACGCAACAATGTAGCTTCACCGGCCATAGAAGTAAACGCAGAATTCAAATTAACAAGAGTATTAAACTTATCACTATTAATTTGTAGGCTGGTATCATTCTCCATAACAAGAGCATTTTGGATACGAATATTAACGTATGACAATAAGCTATTAAGGTTTGGATAAGATTCAGCTACATTTGTATTGTAGTAGTTGACTGCAACTATAAGCTTACCGCCTCTTCCTAGATAATCCTGAATTCCAAGCGCCATAGAACTAGTAATATCAGAGCTAATACCATTAATTACAAGCAAATCACAATCTGCAGGAACCTCGAAATTGTCACTAGCCTGAATATCACTACTCTCAATTCCTAGTGCAGAAAACATGTTAGACAACTGAGTATGTGTTCCCTCGCCCAGTCCAGTAACAAAATAAGCCTTATAGCTATAACCCTGAGTTAGATTTACTATTGCACTTGTGAACTTAGA
The DNA here is from genome assembly GCA_024403715.1 of Saccharofermentans sp. Taxonomy (GTDB): domain Bacteria; phylum Bacillota; class Clostridia; order Saccharofermentanales; family Saccharofermentanaceae; genus Saccharofermentans. The sequence continues at coordinate 38,572 of JAKSRJ010000004.1, forward strand.
TTCAACAATATTAGATGTTGGCAAATAGTAACCATACTGTAAGTACTCACTATCATAAGTAAAACAGTCAACAGGCATAATCTCAATGATATTTCCGCCATTACTAATTACATAACAAGAAGTGTTAGCTAAATCATAAACACCTCGTGGATCAAGTTCAGAAATAATTGAAGGATATGTTGTTGGATTTATATATTCCACCGTAACTCTTCCACCTGAAACAGCAACATAGTCATCAAGAAGTGGAACAATATATTCATATGGTGTATCTCTTAGTGATTTAGGCTTATCAAATAAACCAACAATTCTAATATTGGTATTAGCTGGTAATGAATTCAAGTAACTAATTGTAATCTCAGAAACAGAATTCTGACCTGTAGATGACATATCGTATGTTAGATAATCATCAATTGTAGTTTTATTGATTTTCAATCCAAAAATTATATTAATAGCCAAAACAGACACTAATAAAATCAAAAAAGATCCAATAGAGAATAATTTAAGCTTATCATTTCTGATATCAGACTTTACGCCATCATTCTTCTTTGTTTTAACAGAATTATCTACTTTATTATCTTTACTCATTTCGATACTCCTTGAATTACTTCTGTGACCAACGCTTCTTCTCAAGGATTCTATATGTCAAAAACAAGAATACGAGAGCCATTGAAGCACAGTATACAAGAGGAGATATGGAGAATACTCCATACCTAAAATCATTTGTCTTAGAGAAAGGATCAAGCCAAGAGATTGCACTTGCAACTTTATCACAAACAGAATTAACTTTTTCTGGGTTGAGATTAAATAGCGAAGCTGATAGCAATGAGGCAACAGCGGATGAAGCTAAAGAGCTAATAGTTGATAAAAGCTGAACACATAAAATGACTACAAAACTAATAATAGCTGCGATAATCTGTGTATCAGTAAGAGCAGATGCAAATATACCAATAGATATAAACAGCATAGCTAAGAAAAAGTATACTAATACAGATCCCCAAGTACCAATATTAACAACACCACCTGAAGCAGCTGTAATAATCATATGTACAAGTACATTTACAAACAGAATAGCAATCAATGTAATTGCAGCAAAAAACTTTCCTAAAACTACATCAAACAAAGATACTGGTGAAGTATAAAACAGAACTTCTGTTCCCCTCTTCTTATCTTCAGCAAATAGTCCCATAGTAATTACAGGAACAATAATTACAAAGAATGATGCAAGAGACATAATCTCATTTGAAACATTAACATTACCGCCACTGTATTGATTAATGAAAAAGAAACCAGACAAAAAACCATACAGAGCCAAAGCAACATATCCAACTGGCGATCTAAAATACGATGCCAACTCTCTTTTATAAACAGCAGTCATTAAAAACCTCCGTAATCAAGCTGATGTAATAGACAAGAAGATTTCCTCGAGAGTTGGATCCATAGATCTAAACTCGAGAATTGGCCAATTGCCCTTACTCATTGCATAGAACACTGAAGCGCGAACATCAGTTTTCGAATCATTAGAAATTGTTATTTCAACCTGACTAATTGATGTATCCTTATTAGCTACTATAGAAACAACATTAGAAATACCTGGAATAGATCGCAAAGCATTCATAACTTCTTTTTCTGGCCCCTTAAAGGACAAAGAAAGCTTTGAAGAACCACTAAGTTTCTTAGAAAGATCTGTAATAGAATCAATAGCAGCAACTTTACCCTTATTGATAATTACAACTCTGTCACAAACAGCCTGTACTTCTGAAAGAATATGAGAACTGATAATAACAGTATGATTCTCTGCTAATTTACGAATAAGCTTTCTAATTTCGATAATTTGATTTGGGTCAAGACCAACGGTAGGCTCATCAAGGATAAGAATATCTGGATTACCTACTAAAGCTTGAGCAATACCAACTCTCTGCTTATAACCCTTAGAGAGGTTACCAATAAGTCGATCTGCCATATCGATTATTTTAACCATAGAAAGAATTGAAGCTAACTGCTCTTTTCTTTCAGCTCTAGGAACTTTTTTCAAATCACAAATAAAGTTCAAATACTCAAGGACAGTCATGTCAAAATATAGAGGTGGAATCTCAGGTAAGTAACCAATACACTTCTTCGCTTCCTCTGGTTCTTCAAGAATATCGTGACCGTTTACCTTTACATAACCAGAAGTGGATGATAGATAACCAGTAATAATGTTCATTGTTGTTGATTTGCCGGCTCCATTAGGTCCCAAAAAACCTAAAACCTCACCGTCATTAACAGTAAAAGAGATACCATTAACAGCTTTTATGTCACCATATCTCTTAACAAGATTGTTGATCTCAATCATGAGTGCCTCCTATAAAATTGCACATTAGACAATATTTTATAACAAATTAGCTTAAACACAAAATGTTAATTTTGAGGCAAATACTCCTACGTTCTCATTTTTATAACCACAGACGAGAACACCATCACTTTCATCTTTAATATATATATCTACCTTTTCCCCACTTTTAACTTCTGATATGTAATTAATATTAATATTATTAATGTTAATGAGACTTTTACCATCTTTATATAAAGCATCATAAATCCAAGCAACATAGCGAGTATTATTAACGTGGTGATTATGATCAAGTTCCGTATAATCACCATACTTACTTAAAACTGAAGGATTATCAAAATAACTAATATCAGGAACTTTAAGCTTAGGACAACTATGTCCTAATGTCATTTTATTACGTTGTGGTGTAAAGTTAGATGCCCCTTCAAGCTTTGATGGAAATACAGGAGTATGGTCATTCATGTTAGCAAGAATCCATACAGATGTTCCTTTGGCAATTACTTCTCCATCAGAATCATAAACTTCATATTCACGATCCCAAAACAATTTCTTACAGCCTTCAGACCAAGTCCTAACCGTAAAAGTTTCTCTCCACTTTGGAAGTCTTATAATTTCTATTTCACATCTCAAAACAATCCAGCAGAAACCTTGACTATTGATAAAATCTCTTCCCCACCCACAGTCATTGGCGCCCTTATCGGCACTTTCTTGTAAATCAGATAAAAGCACATAAGGAGCAAGACAAAAGTCCATGCTACAATCTGTGCTTTTAACATAAAAACTAACTTCAGAGTAATCAAGATTCATATCTCTGCGTACCTCTCGGATTATATCTTCTAAAAATTGGATACATTTCTTCATCAAACTGGAAGATAATTACAAACGGAGTTCTGTCCTGAGTTATATAAATGTACCAGTTATTTTCATTTACACAGTAATTTTTCAAAGTTGTAGCATTTAAACAAAAATCTGATTTAGCCAAATCATCACTAAATCTATCCGAAGTAACACAGCCAATAAATTCAGCATCTTTAATTGAAAAATCAGCTAACAAATCATTTTTCTTATTATTTGTAATCTTAGTTAATTCAAACTGATCATTAGTAATCTCTATCTGATATTCAACTTTTAAACTAATATTAGCCCTATATACAAGATATCCAATACCAAGAGACACCATCCCAGTAAAGTAAATAATATTAACACCCATTAAGATAGGAATGATATTAATAAAAATAATAAATAAAACAGCTGCAATAATTGAAACAACTGGAAATACTTTGCCTAGAGGTCCATTATCTCTTTTTACGGTTCTATCAAAATAAAGATCTTCCATAAATCTCCTTAAAAAAGCGGCCGTGCAAAGCAAGGCCGCCAAAATTTAAAGTTAACTATATCAATACATAGGAGCGGCAGGCGCTGCTGGCTCTGGTTCTGGTATATCAATAACAAGAGCTTCAGTTGTAAGTACAGTAGATGAAACAGATGCCGCATTCTGTAATGCTGATCTTGTAACCTTAGCTGGATCAACAATACCAGCTTCAAACATATCTACATACTGGTTGTTAAGCGCATCATAACCAACACCAACTTTTTCTGTCTTTACCTTCTCAGCGATAACAGAACCATCAAGACCAGCATTAGTAGCAATCTGACGGACAGGTTCCTCAAGTGCGCGAACAACAATTGAAACACCGGTTCTAACATCACCCTCTGTGGTATCAAGTAAAGCCTTTACAGCAGGAATTGCATTAATATAAGCTGTACCACCACCAGGAACAATACCTTCTTCAACTGCAGCCTTAGTAGCATTAAGAGCATCCTCGATACGAAGCTTCTTTTCCTTCATCTCTGTCTCAGTAGCTGCACCAACTTTAATTACCGCAACACCACCAGCAAGCTTAGCAAGTCTCTCCTGAAGCTTTTCTTTATCAAAATCTGAAGTAGATTCAGCTTCCTGCTTCTTAATAAGATTAGCTCTTTGAGCAATGAGCTCCTTATCACCTGCACCATCAACAATTACTGTATTATCCTTTGTTACCTTAACTTGATGTGCTGTACCTAACTGCTCCAAAGTAGTGTCTTTAAGCTCAAGACCCAAATCAGAAGTAATTACCTGACCACCAGTTAAAATAGCGATATCTTCAAGCATTGCCTTTCTTCTATCACCATAACCAGGAGCCTTAACAGCAATACATGTAAAAGTTCCACGAAGCTTATTAAGAATTAATGTTGTAATAGCATCGCCTTCAACATCCTCAGCAATAATAAGAAGCTTCTTACCAGACTGTGCGATTGGCTCAAGAACAGGAAGAATGTCCTGAATATTAGAAATCTTCTTATCTGTAATAAGAATGAAAGGATCATCAAGAACAGCTTCCATCTTATCAGTATCAGTTACCATGTAAGGAGAAATATATCCCTTATCGAACTGCATACCATCAACTACTTCGAGTTCAGTCTGCATTGATTTAGATTCTTCAACTGTGATTACACCATCACTCGATACTTTTTCCATTGCCTCGGAAATAAAAGCACCAATCTCATCATCTCCAGCAGAAATAGCACCTACACGAGCAATATCCTTAGATCCATCTACTTTCTTAGCGTTAGATAAGATTTCCTTAACTGCTGTTTCAACTGCCATTGAGATACCCTTACGAAGGATAATAGGATTTGCACCAGCAGCAACATTCTTCATACCTTCACGAATGATTGCCTGAGCTAAAAGTGTAGCTGTTGTTGTACCATCACCAGCAACATCATTTGTCTTAGAAGCTACTTCTTTAACGAGCTGAGCACCGGCATTCTCACCTCTATCTTCAAGCTCAATCTCTTTTGCAATTGTTACACCATCATTTGTAATAAGAGGAGCGCCATACTTCTTATCGAGAACTACGTTTCTACCCTTAGGACCCAAAGTTACCTTAACTGTATTAGCTACCTTATTTACGCCTCTTTCGAGAGATTTACGTGCATCCTCTGCGTATTGAATATCTTTAGCCATATAAATAAACCTCCTAATTATTCAACAATAGCAAGAATATCTTCCTGACGAACGATGATTACCTCTTCACCGTCAAGCTTAACAGTAGTGCCTGCATAATCACGAATAATAACTTTCTGACCAAGTGACACTTCCATCTTTACTTCATTACCATCAATAATTCCACCTGGACCAACAGCGATAACTTCAGCTACCTGAGGCTTCTCTTGAGCTGCAGATGCAAGGATAATTCCACTTTTTGTTGTCTCTTCTGCTTGGAGCTTCTTGATTACTACCTTATCTCCCAATGGTTTGATTGTCATATCAAATACCTCCACTAATAAAAATGCTGTTAGCACTCATGACTAAAGAGTGCCAACAGCAATTATGATAATTCTGAGTTAAATTAAAGTCAATATTGAATATCAAAAAAAGTCAAATACCGATTAATTGCCACAAATTATTATCTGAGAAGTTCAGAAATATCAATATCAGTAGGACAGTTAGAAGGCGAATGATTAATCTCAGGAACTGGGTCAAACACAGTAGTTTCACCATAGAAGAATTCCTGAACATATGGAATCATCGCATTCCAGTTAGGTCTAATACTCCACTCATCGCCATACATACCAGAACTAAAGCATCCCTGAATTGGTAACTGCATGTATTGAATCTCAATATTATTGACAGATGGTAAGAAATTCAAAGCATAATTCTCAATATCATTCTGAGGAATATTAGTAGTAATTGCAGAAAGAATTGTTGGAATAGCCGCTACCTTACCAGCAAGTGACAATGATATAAACTGATTCATCAAAGAACGAAGTACTTCAACCTGTCGCTCTGATCTCATATAGTCTGAGTCAATCTTACGAATTCTGGCATAAGCAACTGCTTGAGGACCATTAAGCCAGATATATCCAGGATTAGCAACAGGTGTATATTGACCAGTTGATCCTCCACCTACAAGATTACTAACTTCAAGAAGGTTCCAGTTAAGTCCACCCTCAGAATATAACTCAGATGAAGAAACATCACAGTAAACACCACCAACAGCATCAATGATTTCAGCCATATGATAGAAATTTACATATGCCCAACCGTCAATATTAATACGTAAAGTATCTTCTACAGTTGCACATAAAATATCAGGACCACCCAAACTCATGGCTGCATTAATCTTCATTGGATTTGAGTATCCAGGAACATGAACATATGAGTCACGAGCAATAGAAATCATTTTGATTGTTCCAGTTGTACTGTTAACAGACATAACCATAGTAACGTCTGATAAACCACCAGTACCAGTCTCATTATAATTACGAGATCTAGAATCCATACCAATTAAAAGGAAATTATGTATCTCGTCTGCAGTTTGAATAATCTCATGAACAGTAGTTTGTCTAATTTCTTCAAGATTAATTGTATTACCACTCTCATCAACAATAGTAATCTCTGATGGTGAAGTAACATAAGTAACATGGCTTAAAAGATAGTTCTTATAATAACTACCAAAAGATAATAAACCAGTTACAATACCAAGAATAGCAGCAATAACGCCAATTATAATCTTCTTAGCCTTACCTTTTTTCTTCGTATTCTTACCACTGTCATTATTATTTCTCATAAATACCTCTTAATTAATTATCTTCAGGTAAACCGTTTGGATTCTTACTTTGCCAGTTCCAGCAAGATTCACACATATCTTCAATTGTTCTTGATGCTTTAAAACCTAACAATCTCTCCGCCTTATCTGTTGAAGCATAACAAACAGGAAGATCGCCACTTCTTCTAGGACCAATTACATTATTAATCTCATGACCACAAGCCTTTTCAAATGCTTTGACAGCTTCAATAACAGATGTTCCCTTACCTGTACCTAAATTAAAAACATCCACACCTGACTCAAGCTTAGCCATATAATTAATAGCTTTTACATGACCATCAGCTAAATCACAAACATGAATATAATCTCTTAAGCATGTTCCATCTGGAGTATCATAGTCGCCACCATGAATTGTTAATCTCTCAAGACTACCAGTAGCAACCTTAGAAATATAAGGAAACAAATTATTTGGAATACCTCTAGGGTCCTCACCAATCAAGCCACTCTCATGAGCTCCAACTGGATTAAAATATCTAAGCAAAATTACTTTTAAATCTGAATATGCCTTTGAACAATCTCTTAAAATCTGTTCAATCATCCACTTTGTCCAACCATATGGGTTAGTACAAATACCTAAAGGACTCTCTTCAGTAAATGGAACATCCTCACTCATGCCATATACTGTAGCAGATGAGCTAAATACAAGATTATTTACCTTATACTCTCTCATTAACTTAATTACAGTAAGCATACTATTGATATTGTTAGAATAATATTCATAAGGCATAACTACAGATTCACCTACAGCCTTAAGACCAGCAAAATGAATTATGCTATCAATAGTATTCTCTTCAAAGACCACACGGAGAGCTGATTCATCACAACAATCAACATTGTAAAACTTAAATCTCTTACCAGTAATAATTTCTAGACGATTAAGAACTTCCATCTTACTATTAGCAAGATTATCAGCAATAATTACTTCATAACCATTCTCATTAAGTGCTATAACAGTATGTGATCCAATAAATCCCAGTCCACCCGTTACAAGAACTGTATGCATATAATCCCCCTTAAATAAATGGTCAAATTATTATACACATAATAATTAATAATTTGTACACATTATTTTCTCTCAATATTTCACCAATTTTACAATTTATAAACGCGCATTAACTGTAAAATAGTTACATCAATTTGAATCAGGTGAATTATGGAAAAAGTTATTTATATAGCTGATGATGATAATAATATTCGTAATCTATTGAAATCATTTCTCGAGCGCGAAGGATACATTGTTTATAGTTTTCCTACTGGAGATGATTTATTAAAGAAGTTTTTATCAGAGCCATGCGATTTAATTATCTTGGATGTAATGATGCCAGGAAGAGATGGATTTTTTATTTTGGCTGAGATTAGAAAAATTAGTAACGTTCCAATTATCATGCTTACTGCACGTGATTCAGATGCTGATTATATCGAAGGTTTAAATCTCGGCAGTGATGATTATTTTACTAAGCCATTTAGTCCAATTAAATTAGTTACTCGTGTCAAATCTGCTTTTGCCCGTCTAGAAGCCAGTCAGACTATGCAGGCTACAGGAAACGATGCGTCAGATACTCTTTTATCTTTTGGTGATATAACAATTAACCGCAAAACAAAAGAAGTGTTTTTAAAGAGCATTGAACTTGGATTGACTCCAAATGAGTATTCCCTTCTATCCTATCTTATGATTAACAGGGATCGCGCAGTTCCTCGAGTAGAGTTGCTTGATAAAATCTGGGGATACGAGACTGAAATTGAAACTCGTGTTGCAGATGATACTGTAAAGCGCTTAAGAAAGAAGATTGCTGACTCTGATGTAAAGATATCAACTGTTTGGGGATATGGTTTTAAGCTAACTGATGTAAGTCAATCCGGAGAAGATGAGTAAAACGTCACTAAGAAAACCATTTAGAATTCCAATCGCGATACATTTCTTTGTATCTCTAGTTGCAGTTACAATTATTACTGGAATAATGATTTGGTTTTCTAGTAATTTCATTATGAGAAGTTATGTTGCTAGCGAATGCGAAAAGCGAATTGCAAACGCAGTTAGTTCCTGTCAAAACTTTGCTAAGGCCTTTCGAAATTCTCTTCCTAGTGAAGGAATTGAAGATGAAGAATTAATTAGAACATATTTGTTGAATTCAATTGTATCTTCTACAGACCTATCAAATGAGGCATCGATTGTTTTATTTGAAGAGACTGACGATTCTGAAAATAAATTTAGTGTAATGTGGCCAACAGCCTCTTACTCTGTATCAGCACGTAATAGAGCAGATTTTTACTTAAATTCAATCTATGAAAATATAAATAAATCAAATTCTCTTAGAGAAGGAGATGTTAATAGTACCATCGTTAATGGTAATCTCGTATATTATAAATTTTTGAATGTAGAATACAGTAGTCATGCTGGAGAAGATGAATCTGAATATGATGAATACTATCTTCTTATTTATATTGACACTTCTTCATATTACAGTTTTACTTCATCTATCAATATTGCAATTTTCAGAAATATTATTATCTCGGTTCTTATCTCTACTTTAGTTAGTATAATGATTGCAGTACCATTCTTTATTTCTTCAAGGCGTATATCAAAATTTGCGAACAGAGTTGGTAAAGGTGATTTCACTCCATTCACAGGACGAATAACTAGTAGTGAGTTTAATGATATTAGTATTTCAATGAATACTATGGCAAAAAGATTGGAAAAAGCTGATCAAGAGCAAAAGACTTTCTTTCAAAACGCTTCTCATGAACTTAGAACCCCTTTAATGTCAATACAAGGTTATGCTGAAGGATTAAAATACGATGTATTTAACGATGAAGACAAAAATAATGCCGTCGACGTAATAATCAGTGAGACCACGCGACTATCTAATCTTGTTGAAAATCTCCTTTCCATATCAAAAATGGATATGTCAAAAAGTGGAACTTATGATGTAAAGAAGACAGTTGTAGACGTTCATGAGATTATAGATAGAACTATTGACATAGTGCGTGGTAGCTTTTTACTTGAAGATAAAGAGTTAATAACTGACATTAAAGCTAACAATACGTACATTCATGCTAACGAGAATGATATTTTACGAATGCTTGAAAATATCTTTTCTAATTGTCTTAGATATGCAAAAAAAAGTGTTTACTACAAAGTGTATTTAAAGCGTAATCAGGTAATATTTGACATAAGCGACGACGGACCTGGAATATCTGAAGAAGTATTAGATAACTTATTCGAGCGATTTGCAAAAAGCAATGATGGTAAACATGGAATTGGATTGTCACTAGCAAAAGCAATTGCTGAAGAACACGGAGGATCAATCGAAGCCTTAAATAAACCTGATGGAGGTGCTCAATTCAGAATAAGCCTCCCAACAATCAAGCCTAGAGAGCAACTATCACATAAAAATAACGAAGGTTAAAAACAAAAAAAGACGGACCGCAGATGTCCGTCTTTCTTTTGGGTGAATTGCCAACTCAAAACATAATAAATTCTAACTAAGGTAAAAAGTTCAATATTATTTAGCAACATCTGTTGCTCGAGTCTCACGGATGATATTAACTTTGATTTGACCTGGATAATCAAGTTCATCTTCAATCTTTTTACAAATCTGTCTTGCCTTCAAAATCATTTCTTCATCATTAACCTTTTCTGGTTGAACAATTACACGAATCTCACGGCCAGCCTGAATTGCATAACTCTTATCAACACCGTCAAAGCTTGTAGCAATTTCTTCAAGCTTCTGAATTCTATTGATATAAGTCTCAAGATTCTCTCTTCTTGCACCAGGTCTAGCTGCTGATATAGCATCTGCAGCAGCAATCAATGCTGCCTCAGGTGTTTTAGTCTCAACATCACCGTGATGAGCTTCAATGGCATTGCAGACATTTTCTGATTCATGGTACTTACGAGCGATATCATAACCAAGCTGTATATGAGTTCCCTCTTGTTCGAAGTCAACAGCCTTACCAATATCGTGGAGAAGTCCAGCTCTCTTGGCGAAATTTACATCAAGGCCTAATTCGCCAGCCATCATACCAGCCAAGTAGGATACTTCGATTGAATGCTGAAGTACAATTTGTCCATAACTTGTACGGTAACGGAGTTTACCAAGGAGCTTAATGATTTCAGGATGTAGGTTCATAACGCCAGTTTCATAAGCTGCACGCTCACCCTCCTGCTTGATTGTCTGATTAATCTCCTTCCTAGCCTTATTCGCCATCTCCTCAATTCTTGCTGGATGGATACGTCCATCAGATACAAGCTTCTCAATAGTAAGTCTTGCAATCTCACGACGAATAGGATCAAAAGATGAGAGAATAACGGCCTCTGGTGTATCATCAATAATAAGATCAACACCTGTAATTGTCTCGATAGCTCTGATATTACGGCCCTCACGACCGATAATTCTTCCCTTCATCTCATCATTAGGAAGGTTAACAACGGAAACAGTAGCTTCCGATACATAATCTGAAGCGTAACGCTGAATTGAAGACACAATAATGTCTTTTGCAATCTTATCAGCATCTTGCTTAGTTTTCTCTTCCATCTGCCTGAGCATTACAGCCATATCATGACTATATTCCTTCTCAGCTGCATCAAGCACAAGGCTCTTTGCTTCTGCAATAGACAATCCTGAAATACTCTCAAGTTCACGCTCTTTAGCTGCTTCAATCTCCTTTGTTCTCTCAAGAGATTTCTGAGCTTCTTCGAGTTTTTTATCAAGTTCAGCACGCTTATTTTCTGCGTTAGCGAGCTGTTTCTCAATATTGTCTTCCTTTTGCTCAAGCTTGTTTCTCTCTCTTGCAAGTTCTTGTCTCTTCTCTCTAACGTCGTGCTCTAACTCTACGCGCGCCTTAGAGATTTCTTCCTTCGCCTGCAAAAGAAGTTCTCGCTTGCGGTTCTCAGCATCCTTTTGGGCCTGTGCCTGAATCTTTTCAGCTTCTACCTTAGCTTTCTCAGAATCCTCTGCTAATTGCTTCTGCTCAGCAGATAATCCTCGCTTGTAATAGAAATTTACACCAATAATTCCAAAAAGGAGACCTAGAACCAATCCAATGATTAAGAATAACCACTGCATGTTGGTACTCACCTCCAATATAAAGTTGTCAAAGAACATTTTTATAAGCTATTATTAGCCTTAAATATAATAAAAATATATGTAATATGTGTCAAGGACGACAAAATGGAATTTAACTATGTTGTAACATCTGAACAAGACGGTAGAGCACTAAAATCCGTTATGGCATCTATGGGTATGAGTCGTAACATGATTAAGCGTGTCAAACTATATGGCGACTTAGATGTTAATGGTGAACATGTATGGGTAAATCATATTGTACATGAGGGAGATACTATATTCGCCAGATACCCTGATGATGTTGGCGATCTTAACAAGATTCCTAACATTCCGATTCTATATGAAGACAAGTATTTTGCAGTAGTATGTAAACCATCAGGAATGGTTACACATCCAACTCATGGACATCTTGATGATTCATTACTTACGGCTCTTAATTCCAGCGAGAATCCTTTACATCCAGTAATGAGATTAGACCGCGAAACCTCTGGCTTGATGGTTGTTGCTAAAACTGGACATATACACAAGCTTTTTTCAGAACAGCATTGTATTTCAAAGCAGTACATGGCAGCCGTGTACGGTAAATACGAACCAACTTCCGGTACTATTAACGAAGCTATTAAACGTCGTGAGAACTCTGTAATGATACGTGATGTTGCCTCTCCAGATGATCCAGATGGAAAGCAATCAATTACCCATTATAATGAGATTGCTTATGATAGTTCTCTAGATATATCACTAATAAGGTTTAAACTGGAAACAGGCCGTTGTCATCAGATTAGAGTTCATTCAACCTATATGGGACATCCATTGGTAGGAGATGGTCTTTATGGACCTAATTCAATCGATAATCCATCTGAACTCTTTCCTCTTAGCATAGAGCTAGATAAGAAATGTCCACGAGTAGCATTACATGCGGCTTACCTGCAATTTACTCATCCAATAACAAATGAAGTTATGTCTTTTACATCTTTGCCATCAGATGAGATTTTGAACTTAAGTCCTGAATTCAGAAATCAACTCACGGGCGAGCTCGATAGATTCTTTATTTGAAGTTCCTGACAATAATCTGGAAACTTCTTCTACCTTAGACTCGCTATCAAGAGTAGTTATGTTGGTAAAAGTATTATTTCCATCCGTACTTTTAGCTATAAGGAAGTTCCCATCAGCAGCACATGCAAGCTGAGCTGTATGAGATACACATAATACTTGATGCGACTTACCTATAGAATGGAGCTTATGTGCAATCGCTAATGAAGCTCTTCCAGACACACCAGTATCAATTTCATCGAAAATTAAAGTTGGTACTGTATCACTATTAGAAAGAATATTCTTAATAGCAAGCATTATTCGAGATGCTTCACCACCAGATGCGGTTAAAGCTAAATTAGAAGGAGCCTGGCCGGGATTACTAGAAAACATAAAGGTAACTTCATCTATACCCTTTAAATTAAAAAACTTATCCTTGTCTCTTGTTTTAAAATCAACATAAAACTTAGCGTTAGGCATTTCTAATTCATTAAGTTCAGAAGTTATGTCCTGAGCTAATATCGAAGCAAATTCCTTACGACAGTTCGAAAGGCAGGTAGCTACTTCTAACAACTCTTTTTCACATTCTCTTCTCTTAAGTTTCAATTCATTTGAACGATCATTAGCATTATTAATTTCATCTAACTCAATTTGTGCTTTAGATGCAAAATCGTTAATCTCATTAATGGTTTTGCCATATTTAGACTGCAGTTCGTATAGGAGTCCAATTCTCTTTTCAATTCTAGAAGCTTCATCTGGACTGAAACAATTGTCCGAAGCATTCTTTTCGTAATCGTAAGACAATGCTTCGACTTCCAAGCTTAAATTCTCAAGCCTTTGTATAAAATCAGAATATGAAGAATCAAATTCTGATATTTTCTTTATAGTACGAAGAGCTTCGGATAATCTAGACGCTGCTGTAAAGCCATTACTGTCTTGACCACAGATATAGTTCCTTGCCTCTTCTATTAGTCTAGAATTACGAGCTAAAGCAGAAATTAACTTCTTTTTATTAATTAAATCTTCTTCTTCACCATCAACAAATTTAGCATCAGAAATCTCTTTTATAGCATACTCAAGATAATCGACTCTAGTTGAAGAAGAATTGAGTAAATCCATAACTCTTTTGTACTCAGAGGTAATTTCTTTATATTCTTTTAATTTTGAAGTATATAGATTAAGTTGATTCCTAACCTTTTCTCCTCCAAAACGATCAAGCATATCAATATGAAACTTAGTATCAAATAATCTAGAAGTATCGTTCTGACCGTGAATATCAATTAACTCAGAAATAATTTCTTTTAAAACAGAAAGAATCACAGTAGTACCGTTAATTCTTGCGACGCTTCTGCCATCTCTACCAATAGTTCTAGAGACAATCAAAGTATCATCATCAATAGGTATTCCATTATCGTTAAGAATAGAATCAATTACTGGATTACAATACGAAAAGACAGCTTCTACATAAGCACTATCTTTACCATCACGAATTATGCTTTTTGATGCTTTTTGTCCTAGAATTAAACCAATAGCATCTATTAAAAGAGATTTACCAGCGCCAGTTTCTCCAGATACAACATTAAGTCCATGAACAGGACAAAAAACAGCCTCATCAATTACAGCAAAGCTTCTAATTTCAAGCCTTGTAAGCATGATTATGAACCCGCCATATCGAGAATAGTTGCTGCTAATGCTGTTGCTTCTTCAATACTGCCTGTAGCAACAAATACCGTATCATCTCCAGCAATAGTTCCAATTACGTACTGAAGATGCATTGAGTCGAGTGCAGAAGCCGCAGCCTGAGCCATACCAGGTAAAGTTTTAATTACAACCATATTCATTGCATTTCGACATGATAAAAGAGAATTCGTAAAAACAGCTAGAAGTCTGCCTGGCGCAACATCACCAGTCTTATCAAGAACTGCATATTTACTTTGATTATTAGGAAGAATTACCTTTATAATCCCAAGCTCTTTAATATCTCTAGAGCAAGTAGCCTGAGTTACTTCCATTCCATGAGACTTAAGCAAATTTGTAAGCTCATCCTGTGTTGAAATATCGTGCTCTCTAATCAAACGAAGTATCAATTCTTGTCTATCATTCTTGGCCATTTTCATAGAAGCTACCTCTTGCTACAATCTTACGCTTGACAGTCTGGAAGAATCCCGTAAATCCAAGACTAACGGTTTTACACGGAGACTCTACTTTACAAATTCTAAGCACATCATTCTGTTCAACATTAGGAAACTCACGCCCATCAGGACAAATAAGTGGAACTGTCTCAAATTCACCAAGATGAATCTCAACACTACTCTCAGGGCCAATAACATAACTCATATGTTGTAAAGTGTGAGGACATAATGGAGTAACAAGCATTACATCCATAGCAGGCATAATAAGAGGTCCACCAGCCGCTAATGTGTATGCTGTAGAACCAGTTGGAGTTGCAACTACAATTCCATCACCATAAAACTTTTCTACTCGCTCACCATCGATGTACAAAGTCAACTTTGTAATATGAGGTTTTGCGCCTCTCAATACGGATACATCATTAAGGCAAATATCAGAACTCTTAAGATAACCATCTTTATCGTATAGTTCTGCCTTGAGTTGCATTCTATTTAAGATCTTATAATTACCAGATAAAATGTGATCAACAGCTTCTTCAATATTATTTTCAGAGATTTCTGTTAGAAAGCCGATACTTCCCTTATTGATTCCAATAAATGGTTTATTCAAATCCCTATACTTAGAAATAACTGAAAGAAAAGTACCATCGCCACCGATAGATACAATCATATCTGCAGTTTCAAAAGTATCGAATTTTACGCCCTCTATTGAAGCTAAAACGGAATCCTTAAGACTTATTCCAAATATAGGAGTGCAATTTCTAGAAAGCAAGACTTTAGCCAAAGCAATCGAGGTTTTATAATCTACATCACGAGATGTATTCGGATGAATAGCAAAAATCATAATTAACTCCTTAGCACTCTCATTATTCTATCAGAAATGCTTTTTGCATCTAGATGAGCAAGTTTTAACTGTTGACTAACAGTTCCCGCCTTAATCATCTGATCCTCAACTGCAAATACCGTTACTCTTCCATCATAACCATTAGTAGTAATCTCATGTTTAAGAGTTTCACCAAATCCACCAGACAAAATTCCTTCTTCACCTGTAAACACAAATTTAGATTCACCAATTACCTCTAAAATCTCGCTATAATTAATAGGATTAATTTGAGTAAGGCAAACAAGTCTTCCCTTGATTCCCTTTGACAATAGCATTTCAAATGCATCTTCACAAACTTTATCATAAAGACCTGTTGTAAACATTACATAATCCATACCTTCATCTCTTACAACATGAGGCTTAGTTATAAGTTCAATATCTGTATATAATCCCTTCTCTTCCTCAAAAGGAGACGCACCTCTTGGATATCTAACAGCAACAGGTCCATCTATATGATTAACAGCATATTCCATACATAATTTTAAATCCACATAGTCTCTAGGAGATAAAATAGTCATATTCGGCATCGAATTAAGATATGCAATATCACGCAAACCATTATGAGTATGACCATCATTACCAACAAAACCAGATCTATCTACAGCAAGAACAACATGATTATTCATAAAACAAACGTCATGAATAATCTCGTCATAAGCTCTTTGTAAAAAAGAAGAATAAATTGCAACTACAGGGACTAGTCCCATACGAGACATTCCACCCGCCATTGTCACACAGTGTTCCTCAGCTATACCACAATCGAAGAACCTAGAAGGATATTTATATGCAAACTTATCCATGCCTGTTCCAATAGACATTGCAGCACATATTCCAACAACATTCTTATTCTTATTAGCTACATCTAGCAAACTACCAGCAAAAGCATCTGTATATGATTTTTTAGAAGAAGGTCTTACTCCTACACTCTTATCAAATGGACCAACACCATGGTAATCAGAAGGATTCTCTTCAGCCAAACTATAACCCTTACCCTTCTTGGTTACTACATGTAAAAGAACAGGAACATTTAAATCTTTCACAGCATTAAACGCTTTGATTAAACCCTCAGTATCATGACCGTCAATTGGACCATAGTATCTAAGACCTAAATCCTCAAACATAGAAGGAATCTTACGATTAACAACAAAACGGAAGAGACGCTTTACTCCCATTATTAGAGCAATAATAGCTTTTCCTAAGAGAGGAATCTTATTTAAAAAACTTTCAGTATTTTTCTTAGCAGACAAGTAACCGCTAGAAATACGAAGACTTTTTAAATACTTACTCATTCCTCCTACATTTTTGTCGATGCTCATCTCATTATCATTGAGAATAACAATCATACGAGTATTCTGATGACCAAGATCATTAATAGCTTCATATGCAAGACCACCAGTCATCGCTCCATCACCAATTAAAGCAACGACATACTCATCCGTCCCCTTAATATCACGAGCTCTTGCCATTCCTATGGCAGCAGAGACAGATGTACTCGAATGTCCCGTATCAAAAGCATCATAAGGACTTTCAGAAATCCTCGGGAATCCTGCTATTCCACCCTGTTGTCTTAAAGTATCAAACTTATCAAATCGACCAGTTAAAAGCTTATATGAATATGATTGGTGTCCTACATCAAATACGAGTTTATCCTTAGTGTAATCAAATACAGACAGCATTGCTACAGTTAGCTCTACACAGCCTAAATTACTAGCTAAATGTCCACCATTAGTAGATACAGTGTTTATTATTTTATCTCTTAATTCTTCACACAAAACAGTACGCTCATCTCTATTCAATGAAGCGATTTTCTCTGGTGATAATTCTGTACCTAAATACTTATAATCCACTAAATCAGTAATTCCTCTTTATTGTAAATTCTGCAAGTTCATGAAGCATTGTAACATTTAATCCCATTTCGCTTAATAGTTCTAATGCTTTATAACAACCTTGTTCTTCTTCTGAAAGCTTAATTCTAGCATTATCAATACCAAGTAAAGTAACAAATGTAGGCTTATTGTCGCGCTCATCTTTTCCTGTACTTTTACCTAATAAAGATTCATCAGCTTCGACATCCAAAATGTCGTCTTTAATTTGAAAAGCCAAACCTAGATGAGCAGCATACTCTTTAAGCAAAGAATAAACATCTGCTTGACAGTTGCTAAAGAAAAATGGAGTAGTAACAGCAGCTTCAATCAAAGCACCTGTTTTTTTCTCTTGAAGCTCATATAAAGTATCGATATCAATCTTTTTACCTTCATTTATAATATCAATACTCTGTCCACCTATCATCCCATGTATGCCTGCTAATCTCGAAATATTATGAGCTGCAGTTGCATACTCAGTCCCTTTAATTGACTGTTTTAACAACTCTTCATGAGCTGAATTCAAAAGCATATCTCCAGCAAGTATTGCTATAGCTTCACCATACTGAACATGACAAGTTGGTCTGCCCCTTCTTAAATCATCATCATCCATAGCAGGCAAGTCATCATGAATCAAAGAATAAGTGTGAATCATTTCAAGGGATGCTGCAAATGGGGCAATTAGAGTATCTTCAACACCAAAATCTTTTAAAGCTAAAGCAGAAGCATACATTAAAGCTGGACGAATTCTCTTTCCACCAGCAAATAAGCTATAAGCTGCAGCATCCTTAACAGTATCATTAGCAGGTAAATCACTAAATATACTTTCTAAATATGGAGTTATCCAACTATTTGCATCAAACATCTATTTCATCACTTTCTTCTTTAGTTACAGGATTAACTATTGATACTTTTTGTTCAATCTCCTTAAGCTTTTCATCACACAATGAAGACAATTCAATACCTCTAGTATATAGCTTTAAAGAGTCATCCAAAGAAACATTACCCGATCCAAGTTTATTAACTATATCCTGTAATTCTTTTACAGCAGACTCGTAAACAAAACCCTCTTCCATCATCGTTCCTCCGTCATAATTACATCGGTTACTACCGCATCAGCATAACCATCTGCAAAATTAATTCTTAGCTTAGATTCAACATTTACATCTCTAGTTGACACAATAGGCATACCTTCATCTGAAGTTACATAAGAGTAACCTCTTTTAAGAACATTGTGTGGGCCTAACATTGCCAATGAATCTATAAATTTTGATAATGTATTCCTCTCAAATATCATTCTATTAGCAATAGACACATTTAAACCAATTACAATACTATCTAATTCTTTACGCTTCAATTTCACAGTAAATTCTGGTGAATATAGAGCTTCATTGGAAGTAAGAGAATAAAGTTGAAATCTTTTAGAAGCCAAATAGTCTCGCATATTAGTATTAATTCGTTCTCTTAATACATCAATCTGCCCTTGTAACTCATCAAAAGTAGCAAGTACATCTTCAGCGGCTGCAGTAGGAGTTGGAGATCTTTTATCAGCAACGAAATCTAGTATTGTGTAATCCGTCTCGTGACCAATTGCAGATATAACAGGAATCGGACAATCATAAACAGTTCTAGCTAATGTTTCATCGTTAAAGCCCCAGAGGTCTTCGATAGAACCTCCACCCCTAGCTATAATAATAACATCTACATTATTACTCTCAATAAAATACTTAAGTCCAAGTATAGCCTCTGAAGGACAGTTTTCACCTTGAACTGCTGCAGGATATACTAATACATCAAAATAAGGATTACGTTCTCTTAACTTAACTATCATATCGTGAATAACAGCTCCCGTAGGTGAAGTTATAATCCCTATTCTAGATGGTTTAATTGGCAAAATCTTTTTGTGTTCTGACGCAAATAAACCTTCTTGATTAAGTTTGTTATACAAGAGTTTTAACTGTTCTTTAAGAGTTCCCTGACCAGCCAACTTCATCGAATTGCACTGAATTTGATATTTACCATTTGCTGAATAAACAGTACAAAATCCAGTAACTGTTACTCTATCGCCATCCTTTGGCTTAAAATGCATAGTTGAAACTCTTGATGCCCACATCACACATGCAATTTGAGATTCACTATCTTTTAGTGTGAAATAAGCATGTCCACTAGAATACACCTTAAAGCCAGAAATCTCGCCTGTTACAGCGAGATTAGATAATTTATCGTCGGAAGACAAGACACCAATAGTATACCTATTAAGTTCTGAAATAGTCTTGAACTCAAACAAAGCAGAATCCTCCCTTAAAGGCTCTTCTCGTAGCTGGATAGAACTCCGTTAATATAGGAAGATGAATCATCTGTTCCGAATTTTTTTGCAAGCTTAACTGCCTCATTAATAGCAACGCTTGTAGGAATATCATCGTTATAAGTAATCTCGTAAATAGCTGTCTCCAAAATAGCCTTATCAAGCTTAGGGATTCTGGCCAAAGTCCAGTTCTTCAAATAACTGGAAATAATCTCGTCAAGTTTTTCTCTCATCTCGAGAATTCCAATAACGGTTGACTTAAAGTATTCAATATCCTCTTCAACGCCTGGATTATTCTCTACAAACATATTAATCTGGTCAGCAATATCTTCTACTCTGAAGTCTTGCTGATATACAAAAAACACAACAGATTCTCTAGTCTCAATTCTACTCATCTTACTCTCCCTGGTGGCAGGATACGATCCATAAACTGCTTAAACTTACTCTCATCACCAAAGAAAAATGCTCCGACAATGAATCCTACCAATGTAAAAATAGTTATAAATATGGTCTTCCATAAACCAAATATACAAATCAATACAGCAATAACAAAAAAAGCAAAAGCAAACAAATAGCCTGCCTTTGTATTCTGAAGCTTCTCGATTAACTTGGACAGAAGCCTTTCAATCATAATTAGCGTGCCTCAACTCGTGCAGCAGCAGGTTCAACCTGCTTAACCTTAACCTTAACTTCCTCTACGATAATACCGGTATATCTCTCGATATCTTTCTTGATTCTCTCCTGAACCTTAGACATGGAAGAAGGAATTTCAACGTTAGAATAGAGTGTTGCACTGATTCCAACTTCAATGGAACCATTCTTACCAGAAGTTACTCTGGCCTTAACACTCTTAATGCCAGCCTGAGCAGACATAGCAGCATTACGTGCAATACTCTCAAGCGCATCAGCTCCGATATCTACTGAACCAATATCAGTCTTACGAAGCTTGGTTCTGTATGCTCTACCTGCAGAGATAACACACACAATAGAAGCAACACACGAAATAAGAACAAGGCACAAAACAGCAACATACGCATATCTTGTTACCGGATTTGTAACCATATTAGACAATGGCGAAAGCAAATCTGCAAAAATACCATCATCAATAACTGCAAATAAAAGAATAAATGTCAGAAGTGAAAGAAAAATCGAATATACAAATAAGAAAAAACGCATAAATCCGTTCATACTTCTTCCTCGCTTTCTGTAACTTCCTTCTTCTCAACTATACCACAAACGTATACATCTACCGATTCAACATCGAGTCCAGTAAATCGCTCTACGTCTTTTTTTACCTTATCCTGTATATTCCACGCTACTTCAGGAATAACCATTCCATAATAGATAATTGGATAAATAGTAATATAGACAACTTCCTTACGGTTATCACTGAAAACTACTCTGACACCTTTTCCTTCATGGACAACGCCAGCTTTTTCTTTCAGTGCAACTACAAAAGAGGGCTTAAGCTCGTGAACACCTTCAATTTGAAGTGCGGCTTCAGCGGCATACTGTGCCACGAAGCCTTGTGTCATCGAGCGATCGCCCTTTATTGTTGCAATTTCTGTAATACCGTTCATATACCCGCAGGTATCAATGTGCAATTA
This sequence comes from Saccharofermentans sp., assembly GCA_024403715.1. Classification (GTDB taxonomy): domain Bacteria; phylum Bacillota; class Clostridia; order Saccharofermentanales; family Saccharofermentanaceae; genus Saccharofermentans. The sequence goes on from JAKSRJ010000004.1 coordinate 60,434, forward strand.
AGCACGCTCGAGGTATTCACCTGTTCTTGTATCTACTCTGATAATCTCATTCTGATTAACGAAGAGAGGAACCTTAACTACAGCACCTGTCTCAAGAGTAGCGTACTTAGAAGCGTTATTTGTTGTATCACCTCTAACACCTGGCTCGCACTCAGTAATCTCGAGCTCAACTACGATAGGAAGCTCAACTGAAAAAACCTCGCCCTTGTAAGAAAGAATCTTACAAATCATCTCTTCCTTCAAGAACTTAATAGCATCGCCGATATTAGCGGCAGAAATAGGAGTCTGATCATATGTCTCCTGATCCATGAAATAGTAGAGATCGCCATCAGCATATACATACTGCATATCTCTTCTATCAAGCTTAGCCTCTTCATACTTATCATTAGGGTTAAAAGATCTCTCAACAACAGAACCTGTCTTAACGTTTCTGTACTTTGTTCTTACGAAAGCAGCACCCTTACCAGGCTTTACATGCTGGAACTCAACAACCTGATAAACCTGACTATCCATCTCAAAGCAAACACCATTTCTAAAATCGCCTGCGCTGATCATTAATATTTCTCCTTTAATATTAAAAATAGTTACATAGCATTTTACTTAATAAGGAAAGAATATGCAACCTTATGAAAATTAAAGTTGAATTTGACTATTTAAGGCTTTAAAATTTTTGTATGAATATTACTAATACTGACATTTTAAATCTAATTAAGAGTTGTGAGATTTTCGATACATCATTTTCAGAGGATAGTGTTGTTCTTCACTTCATTAATGAATTAGGAATCAGTAAAATCTCATATCGTGTTTTTTACAACGATATAAATATTGAATCCAGTGATGTCTATATTGCTCCGGAAGTCACTCTGGGCGAATTATTCGAATGTAAAAAACATTCAAGTAATGATCGGTTAATTACGCTTAAGATTTTCAGATATGTAGATTCAAAAGACTTATCCACAGAAGAAAAGTCATTCCTCTCAATATTTGCTGAATGCACTTTGTGCGGAATAAGCAACAAGAATCTTCTTAAGGCATATGAAAATGTCAGAAACTTCGATTCTTTAACTAAGCTTACTAATATTAATTACTTCACTAATCATTTAAGTAAATTAATTGAGAAGGAATCTTCTGTCCTATATTCTGTTGCATGCATAAATATTAAAAACTGTGGTGCCATAAACCGAATTTTTGGTTCTGATACCGTTGATAAAATAATAAGAGAATTTGCTCAGGATAACCTAGAACTGTTTGATATTAATAATGATGAATTGTTATCCCGCCTCTCGAGCGATACTTTTATTATGACTTTGCCTACAAGTCGTGTTGATGAAGTAATCGAGAAGATGAAGAGCGCTACTGTTAATGTCGAGCTTAACGGCGACATAGTTGAATATAACGTGGATATAAGAGCGGGTGTTGTTAACCTTAAGCATAATGATCGTAAGGCATCAGAGATAGTTCACCTTGCAGAGCATGCCCTGGTTTATTCACGATATGAACAGTATTCTGATGTATTTAAAATCAGCTCCCACAGTTCTAACCAGTTTGAGCCTAATTCAAATCTCTCGCAGGAGATTCATGAATCAATGAAGTCAAACAAGCTGTTTATCTACTACAAACCAAGCCTGAGACTTAATGAAGATGGTTCTTACAGATTATCAGGAGCTGAGGCTCAGCTGCGTTTCCGTAAGAACGGCGAGATGGTAAATCCTGTTGACCTTATCCCAAATGCACCTGAAAACAGCAATTTACTTCGTGATATTAATGAATATCTCTTCCGTAATACTTGCAGACAGATTAATGAATGGTCTGAACAAAATATCAATACTGTTCCTGTAGCTATTGAACTCTTTGCGTTCGACTACTTTAATACTGCATTTGCGGAAAATATTATCAGAAGTATTGATGGCTATCATATTAACAGGCACGACATTATCCTCGAGTTTGATGAGAAAAACTTCCATGGTCACTTCCAGGAGATGTTAATTTGTGCCGAGAAGTGCTTCAAGGCAGGCATTCGTGTTGCCATCAAAAATTATGGCTTCAGAGAGTCATCATTAGGCTTATTACGTGACATAAAGTGTCAGTATATAAAACTCAGTCCAAATCTGGTAAATACTGATTCTAACAAAGACAACATTATTCTTGGAAACATCATTAAAATGATTACTTCTCTTGGATTGGAAGTAATATGCACAGACCCTGAGTCTGAAGAAATTGCCAAGAAAGCTATTAAGTATGGATGCGGCATATTCCAGGGAGATATTTTTGATAAATACTTGTCTGAGAGATTCTTTGAGAGAAGACTTAAAAATCCAATATATAACGATACTGTTAGTGAATAACCTTCAAAAATGATCTTCTATGAATAGGCGTCATTCCATGCTCGCGAATAGCAGCATAATGAGCGGCTGTGCCGTAACCTTTATGTCCACCAAATCCATATCCTTCATAGATAGAATCATACTCCTCCATAATTCTATCTCGAGTTACTTTTGCAAGAATAGAAGCAGCAGCAATAGAATTAGACTTAGCATCACCTTTAATAATTGGATCAACTATTGGCACATCAGTGCCCTGAAGTTTAACTGCATCAATTAAAAGTACTTCTGGTTCATAACCCTTAAGTGTAAGTTCAGTAACACATGTACGCATTGCACGTTTGGTTGCTTCTAAGATATTAATCTCATCAATAACGTCTGCCTCAACTCGACATACAGCATATGCCAAAGACTTTTCAATAATCTCATCAAAAAGCATATCACGCTTTTTAGCAGACAGTTTCTTAGAATCATCAAGTCCAAGAATTGGTCTATCAGGATCCAATATACAAGCTCCAGCAACTACTGGACCTGCTAAAGGGCCTCTACCAGCTTCGTCAATACCAGCAATAACAAACTTGCCCATATCACGATACTTATTCTCGTACTCACATAAGAGTGCGTACTTCTCTAACAACTGTTCCTGAGTAAGTTTTGCCATAACTATGGTCTCTCAAAAGTAATTCGACCAATTCTTCCCTGTCTTAAATCATCAAGTAATAATCTAGAGAAACGGTCTTCATCAATTCGTCCACCACTCATGAGACATCCTTTTCCCTTCGCCATAGCCAAGAATCGATCATAAGGATCGTTGATACCTTCATTCACTTTGTATCTATCAGACATTAATTCAGGATACATATCCCACAACAAATTTGCTGCATCATAAGCAACATCAACAATATCAGTTACTTCTGCTTTAACAGCTCCTGTAGCTGCTAAAACAACCTGATTCTTACGTGTACCTAGCTTTGGCCACAAAACACCTGGCATATCCATTAATTCTAGTCTTCCACCAGTTGGAATCCACTTAGGTGCTCTAGTAACACCAGGTTTATCACCTGTTACAGCAGACTTCTTACCTGCTAAACTATTAATCAATGTAGACTTACCAGTATTAGGAACTCCTACAACCATTACTCTAATTGGTCTGCCTGTACGGCCCTTAGATTCAGCTTTGTCGAGGATATCCTTCATTAACTGCATAGTAATATCATTAAGATTCTTAAGATTATTACGGTCAATAGCTTTCATTGCTATTGTATTAACGCCTTTGCTCTCCAAATGTTTAATCCATTCATTAGTTACATTAGGATCAGCCAAATCAGATTTATTAAGTATAACTATGCGCTTTTTTGAACCGATAATCTTATCTAATTCAGGATTGCGAGAAGAAAACGGAATTCTAGCATCAACAGTCTCATAAACTAGATCAACCAGCTTAAGTTTATCGGAAGTATCATTAAGGGCTTTGCGCATATGCCCTGGAAACCAATTAATATCTTGTGCCATATACATATTTTAACATAAAAATAAGACACCACCGAAGTGATGTCTTAAATTTAAAGTTTTATGAAACTTAATGAAATTAGAGCTTCTCCTGAATACGAGCTGCCTTACCCTGACGGGATCTAAGATAATAGAGCTTAGCTCTTCTTACACGACCCTTACGTACAATCTCGATCTTATCGATCTTTGGGGAATTAACTGGCAAAATACGCTCAACGCCTACGCCGTAAGAAATACGACGAATTGTCATTGTCTCAGAAAGTCCGCCGCCCTTACGAGCAATAACGTAACCCTCAAAAACCTGGATACGCTCACGGCTGCCCTCCTTAATCTTAAGGTGAGCCTTTACATAGTCACCGATCTCAACTTCAGAAAACTTATTTCTGATGTTCTCGCTCTCAATAACCTTTACCAAATCCATTTTGAGTTTCCTCCTTCTCCTGCAGGCGTTCGTTAAAATCTATTTATTCCAGAGGACCGCCCTGATTAACCAATTAAAGTTATCATAAGTTTTTACGCATGGCAATAGCTTTTTGCCACTCATCTTCAGATATTTCGAGATTATCTAACATATCTGGTCTTTTTTGCCATGTTTCTACCAGTGAAGCTATCTTTCTATGCTCATTTATCTTGGCGTCATTACCAGACAGCAAAACCGATGGTACTTCGCTTTGATGCCATGAGGAAGGCATTGTATATTGTGGAGCTTCAAGTGTTCCGTCCATATGAGATTCATTTGTAAATGCATCTTCATTAGGTAATACACCATCGATCATTCTTGACACTGAATCAATTATTACGCAGGCAGCCAACTCACCACCTGTTAATACATAGTCACCAATAGAAATCTCTTCATCACATATCTCATCTATTACCCGAGAGTCTATTCCTTCATAGTGACCGCATATAATGCAGATTTCCTTTTTCTTTGAAAGCTCAATTACCTTCTTCTGATTAAGAACACTGCCCTTAGGACTAACATAAATAGTGTATGGTCTGTTTTCTTCACTATCAAACAAACTCTTCCAGCACTGATACACAGGTTCACATTTAATCAAAAGCCCAGTACCACCGCCATATATAGTGTCATCGACTTTACCATAATCATTATCACAAAAATCACGAATATTTACAGCGTTAAGTTTAATCACGCCCTTAGTTAAAGCACGACCAGTAATTGACTCCTTCAGATTGTTCTCAATCTGAGCTGGAAATAATGTCATTACATCAAACGTCATATAACTCGTATAACCCTGCTGGTAAACTACACTTCATAAAACCCTGTTCTATCTGAACGTCATAGAAAATCTGCTTAACAAAAGGTACAAGCAAATCTTTCTTCCCATCACGCTTTATAACAACAATATGCTGAGCTCCTGTATCCATAACTTCCTTAACATGGCCTAAGGAATTATGTGTATCATCAATTACTTCGAGATCCTTCATATCGCTAATAAAGAAACTGTTTTTCTTCAACGCTACTGCATTCTCTCGGTCAACACTTAAAAACTTACCTTTAAGTGTCTCAGCTGCTGTTCTATCAGGGTAATCCTTAAACTTAAGTAATACATTTCCACGATCAATACGGGAAGAAGCAACTTCACATGGTACTTCATTGTTAGCATTTTCATCACAGAAAAACGCATTTTTAAGCTTAAGAAAACGGCGAGCATCATCGGTAATTGGGAAGACTTTTACTTCTCCCCTAATACCGTGTGCCGCCGTTACTTTTCCAATTATCAGGCGATTAGAAATCATCCGACTATGTCTACTACAACCCTCTTACCGGACTTAAGATACTTAGCCTTCATGATAGAACGAATTGCCTGAGCACGCTTACCATTCTTGCCAATAATCTTTCCCATATCATCAGGTGCAACAGAAAGCTCGAAAATAACTGTATTTCCACGTTCTGTCTTCTTAACCTGAACCTCGTCTGGGTTGTTTACGAGGGACTTCGCCATGTTCGTAAGTAACTCCATTAGGTTCTCCTTAGATGATGCCCTGCTTCTTGAGAAGGTCACGAACTGTATCTGTAGGCTGTGCACCGTTGCCGATCCACTTCTTAGCTGCCTCAGCATCGATATTAACCTGCTTGTCATCAGAAGTCATTGGATCATAAGTACCAATCTCCTCGATGAAACGTCCGTTTCTAGGATATCTGGAATCTGCTACAACTACTCTGTAGAAAGGAGCCTTCTTCTTACCAAGTCTCTTCAAACGAATCTTTACTGCCATTTTTCTTTCCTCCAAAAATGATTTTTGATTTAAATTTTATATCTGACTTAAGCCCGTAGGCCTTTATCACTTAGAAAAAACCTCTTCGGCCAAATGGATTACCACCGCCGAATTTGCCCCCAGGAAAACCCATTCCCCTAGGCATTTTAAATCCACCCTTATTAAACTGCTTCATAAGCTTTGCAGTCTGATCAAACTGTTTCATTAGCATATTTACATCCTGAACAGTTGTACCTGACCCAGCTGCAATTCTTTTTCTTCGTGAAGCATTAAGCAAATTAGGATTCTTCCTTTCCTTTGCTGTCATTGAGCGAATAATAGCCATATTTTTGTTAATAACAGTCTCAGAATCTTCAAGCTGATCATCTGTAACCTTACCTGACACTCCAGGAAGCATATTTACAATATCCTTCATAGATCCCATCTTCTTCATCTGCTCGAACTGCGAAAGTAAATCGTTCAAGTCATACTTATTAGAAAGCATCTTCTCAAGAGACTTCTGAGCTTCTTCCTCATCGATATTAGCTGATGCTTTCTCAATCAAAGTCATCACATCGCCCATACCGAGGATTCTGTCAGCCATTCGACCTGGATGGAATACATCGATTTTATCGATTTTCTCACCTTCACAGATATACTTAATAGGCTTTCCTGTCATCTTTCTTATAGAAAGTGCAGCACCACCTCTAGCATCACCATCAAGCTTTGTCATAATGAAGCCGTCCATACCGATTGCTTCTTCAAAGCTCATAGCTACATTAACAGCTTCCTGACCAATCATGGAATCAACAACAAGCATTTTCTCATCAGGCTTAACAACTTCGTTAATAGCCTTGAGCTCGTCCATCATATCATCATCGACAACAGTACGACCAGCTGTATCTACGATGAGGTAGTTACAAAGCATATACTTAGCTTTTTCAATACCTTCTCTTGCAATCTTAACAGCATCCTTCTCTTCAATATTAATGTAGTTCTGGATGCCAGCATTATCAGCAAGTACCTTAAGCTGCTGAGCAGCTGCTGGTCTGTGAACGTCAACAGAAACAACCATTGGCTTCTTGCCATCCTTCTTCAGGATATTTGCAAGCTTAACAGCTGTTGTAGTTTTACCTGCACCCTGAAGACCATAGAGCATAATTACTGTAAAACCTGAAGAAGAAACCTTAATCTTAGAATCAGAACCACCTAGAAGCTCTGTTAAGGACTCATGAACAATTTTTACAATCTGCTGACCAGGAGTAAAACTACCTTCAACATCAGCGTTAAGGCACTTAGCCTGCATATCCTTAACAAAATCCTTAGTAACCTGATAATTTACATCAGCTTCAAGTAAGGACATACGGATTTCTCGCATCATATCCTTAATATCTGACTCAGTAACACGTGCTTTACCGCGCATAGAGTTAGTAATCTTTTGAAGCTTAGCCGAGAGGCTCTCGAACATTTGTTACTCCTTCATTATCTCAGAGAGGCCAGAAAGAACTTCACGTGCCTCGCTATAATTCTCATTATCCAGTAGATTAATTGCTTTATTGATAGATTCTGTCTGCTTTAAGAATCTATCTACAAGGCCGAGTTTTTCTTCATAACTATGAAGCTGATCAAGGGCTCTTTTGACCTTATCGTGAACCCCCTGTCTTGATATTTCTTCTTCCATGGCTATCTCAGCAAGAGATAAATCCTCGTTAAGATACATATCAAGAGTTCCCTGCATCTTCTCCGTCAAGAGATTACCGTAAAAATCAAATAAAAGACCATCTCTTAAAGACTTCAAAATAACCTCCAAGGCAATTAACCTTGAGAATATTATAATAACTACATTAGAGTGTCAAGTATTTTTACTTGTCAATATGATTAATCACCAAAGATTTCATAGAATCCGCGCTTTAATCCATAATCCATATCTTCAGTATATAAAGTTTTATCAATCTTACCATTGGGCTTTTGAATAGATCTTAATCCATGCCACTGATCTCTACCATTGACTTTGGAATAATACATTGCCATATCTGCAAGCTTAATATGATCATTCAGACTTAATAACGAATCAGCATCTTTAAAAAAAGGATAAACAGCATAACCAATAGAACAAGTAAGTTTATGCTTAACACCTGTATTAGGATCTGTTACTCTTATGCATTTAGCAAACTCACGCTTAATCTCAGAGGCAATATCGGAATAATTAGTATCATAAAGACCAAGATATATAATTACGAATTCCTCGCCACCGTATCTAATTACTACTCCTCTATCAGATACATATTCTCTAAGCATATAGCCAACACTGGCAATAACATCATCGCCAGCAGAATGACCATATGAATCATTGACATTTTTAAAATGATCTATATCAATCATAAATATTCCATATTTTTCGCGCTCAAATTCATGCTTACCAATTAAATTTTGAGTCTGCATATATGGAACCATTTTTTGAGCATAATACTTTCTATTAAAACACCCTGTTAATTCATCTAAATACTTTTCACTTGTGGCAGCATCAATGTAAAATGCGACTTGATCTTGCCAAGTCTCATCGCCTGAAATTCTAAAAGGTCGTGAAACTTTACCTGAAACAGCATAACTCGACAGATTATTTCGTTCCATCTTAGTTAATTCGCTCTTAATCTCATTAACAGGTTCACCAATTGCCTGCATATAAACTTCATATAAAAATTTGGTAAAGATAAAAGTAACTAATGCAGTACTGACAATGTAATACCAAAAAGTAATCCACAATTCAAAACCGGAGAAAGCTAAGATAACAAATTCAACTGTATTTACACTAAGGACACACAAAAAAACAGCTAGAGTAATGCCTCTTGCTGCAGAAGAACTATTCTGCCAAGTCTTTGGATCAGTTAATTGATGATACCAGTCTTTGAACCCCATACAAAAAATTATATATTAGCGATTTGTTACTATTGTAAACAATTTGTAACATATAAATAGGCTACAACTAATTAGCTGTAGCCTACATTTTAATTAAAAATAAATAGAATTAAGCCTGCTCAAGAGCAAGAGTCTTAGTTGTGATATCACATACAGAAGATGGGCCATAATACTGAATAGCACCTGGGAAAGTGAAGCATGTCTCAACTGCCCATGTATCACGATTAGCCTCAAAGAACTTAAATGGAGCTCCGTCAAGCTCAACAAGAGCCTTACGGATAACAGGCTTATCAGCACCGTTACGTCTCTCGATGTTCATCATCTTTGTGATTGGCATACCACCTGCAACCCACTCATCAGCTGGCTTTGAGATATTTGAAACCTTTGAGAGGTAACCTGTGTAACCATACTGGATAAGCATAAATGCGTTGTAACCCAAAGAGTAGCAGTAGTCAGCATCGAAGTTAGATGGGAATGCACAGCGTCCCTCATAACCGAAGAAGTGGTGCAATGGAGAGAACTTACCATTGTATGTACCAGCAGCCTTACGCTTAGCAAGCTCATTCTTAACAAGCTCAGAGAAGAGCTTCTCAGACTCGATAAGGGAAACCTGAACGTTACCGTGTGGGTCTCTCTCAAGGAAGAGCTGCTGCTGAATTCCAACAGGAAGGAGATCGAATACTGCGAATGCAGATTCTGTAAGACCAGCCTTGATGAAATCATACTTAGCCTGCCATGATGGAAGTGCATTGAACTCTTCTGTCTTGCTACCAGCAAGAAGCTCGTTAATCTCAGCAATCAAAGCAGAGAACTCAGGAACGAACTCAACGATTCCCTCTGGGATAATAGCAACACCAAAGTTATTACCATTAGCTGCTCTCTTCTCAACAGAATCAGCGATATAGTTTGTAATCTCAGAAAGAGACATCTGCTTAGCCTTAACTTCCTCACCGATAAGGCAAATGTTAGGCTGTGTCTCTAGAGCACACTCGAGAGCAACGTGAGAAGCAGAACGTCCCATTACCTTTACAAAGTGCCAATACTTCTTAGCAGAGTTAGCATCACGCTCAATATTACCAATAAGCTCAGAATATGTCTTTGTTGCTGTATCAAAACCGAAAGAAGCCTCAATATCCTCATTCTTAAGGTCGCCGTCGATTGTCTTAGGACAACCGATAACCTGAATGCCTGTCTGCTTAGCAGCCATATACTCAGCAAGAGTAGCAGCATTAGTATTGGAATCATCACCACCGATGATAACAATAGCAGTAAGTCCATTCTTCTTAGCATTCTCTGCTACGATGTTGAACTGCTCTTCTGTCTCAAGCTTTGTTCTACCAGAACCAATGATATCAAAACCACCAGTATTTCTATAAGAATCAATGAATGGATCATCAAATACAACATAATCATTCTTAAGAAGTCCGTCTGGACCACCCTTGAAGCCAAGGAGCTCATTATCCTTATTTGTAGCCTTCAAAGCGTCATAAAGACCTGTAATAACATTGTGTCCACCTGGAGCCTGACCACCGGAAAGGATAACACCTACTACCTGCTTCTTAGCTGCAGAAGTATTAGCGCCCTTCTCGAAAGTAATCTCATTCTTACCATATGTATTAGGGAAAAGAGCAGCGATCTTATCCTGATCTGCTACAGACTGTGTAGGATTTCCTTCCTTAACGCAGATTTCCGCAATACCATTTCTGAGCATGCCAGGAAGCTTAGGCTGATACTCATATCTTGCTGTCTGAAGTGGTGAAATATTCATAATTTCGCTCCTTTTCATATAATAAGTTAACTATCAAATAATAAATAATTTAGAGCTAAAAGTAAATGTGTTTTATATAAAAGTATATTGATATATAATGCCCTTATGTATACAGACACCCACAACCATACTATTCACTATAGTTCAGATGCTAAGATGACAATTGATGAGCTCATTAACAGCTGTATCAATAAAGGCGTTTCGCGCGTTGCTATAACTGAACACTATGATCTTGACTATCCTTGTAAGGATGAAACTTTTGATTTTGATTTGAACAATTATGGTGAAAACTTCAAGTTATGGAAAGAGAAATCATCTAAGCTCAATGGACCTGAGCTCCTTATGGGAATTGAAATTGGCTGGCAGGAGCATCTAAAAGACCGTATTGAAGCAACTGCTTCCTCCCTGCCTTTTGATCAGATTATACTATCAGAGCACGTATTCAATGGGAAAGACGTGTATTTTCTCACGAACTTAAAAGATTTGTCTGCTAAGGAACGACAGAGCAAGTATATTTATAATTTAGCTTATATGGCTAATCAAATTAATAATTACAATATAATTGCACACTACGATTACATAGACAGATATCTACCAGCTTCTATTGCTGGTGTCTATTATGATAATTGTCCTGAAGAATTTGATTATTTATTCGAGACAATCATCAAGAAAGATAAAGCACTTGAAATCAACACTGGAAGCATAGAGAAGAATATACAAAAAGGGTTATCAAATCCTATGCCAGATATTAACATTATCAAAAGATATATAGAACTTGGAGGTAAATTAATAACTCTAGGTTCTGATTCTCATACAACTGATACATTATGTAAATATTTCATTGAAACGGCAAATTATCTTAATTCTCTTGGTGTAGAAGCAATTTGCTATTTCAAAAATGGTATACCTCAATTCGAGTCTATTACCAATCTATAAGAACTGTTCCATCAGGAATATAATCGTCGTCAATGTTACTATGCGCAAAATTTAAATCAGAAATATCATTTCCAACATAACAATCATATACTTGTCCTCCAACAGATTCATAGTTAATTAATGGACGTCTAATATCAGAATTATTTACGCATGCAATAATTGCTTCACAATCAAATGAACAAATCTGAGCAGATATTCCTCCACTACTTACATGTCCAAAATTAGCACAATTAATTACTTTTCCAAAATAGAAATTATCAACTATTCCACCACCACGAGTATCACCATGTACATATGCATTGTTGTAACAATTAATAATTACAGCTCCTTGGTCACCTGCACATATAGCAAATCCAGCAGCATATTCTCCTTCTATTCTTCCACTTTCGATACCAAGATTCATAACTGTACCTTCCAGCATTCCAAATAGAGAAGCACATTTACTTTCAAAATCTTCAGCATCAATCTTCAAATTATATATGCGATGACCACCACCATCATAGACACCTCTAAAAGAATAACCGTCTTCTAGAGCGCCAATTGGATGAAAATTATCAATTTCTTCTAAATCGACATCAACCGTTTGCAAAAAATATACATCCGTAAAGTATCCACCATCGTTGACCTCATCAGCAAACAAAATAAAATCTTCAGTACTCTGTATTAAATATGGATCTTCACTAGTACCATGGCCCTCAAATCCAACAGAATCATTCCACTCCATACGTGTATCGAATCTATTAAATATATAATCCCATTTTGAGAAAGTACTATATGCAATATAAAGAATACATACAGCAAGAGCAATTCTAGCAGCAAATATAATTACTTTTAGAAAGATAGTAGTTATCTTCTTTATCATCTCCATATTAAATCATTATCAAGAGTTATACTCTCAACAACACTCCCACTAAATTGATTTATTACATTAATTTCCAAACCACTTGACGGAGGTAGAAACAAATCATCATCAAAATACACACCCACATTGTCTACCGCAAGATGATGCACACCATAATATCGATCAAAGAACAAACCATTATCATCTAAGACATACTTGTTCGTTACTCCAGATTCAACTACCCAAACACTATCAGAAGCAAATCGAATACTTGGTATATCATAATAACCTAAAATACTGCTAGTAAATGATAAAATATGACGAGGATTAGTAATTCTAAATATTAAAATATAATCATCCGGCAATTCTCTTACAGCAGCAAAAAATTCTTCTGCTGTAATGGACGAAATCATATTCAATTCATAATAGTCAAAATCCAAAAATCTAGCATTAAGCTCCCATGTATCATATGTACCAGTACAATCTAACCTTCTATCAGGTAAATCAAAATTTTCATCAATATAGCTTCCAATAAGAGATGTATATTTACGAGAGCCAAACGCATTTAAATGACCTTGATCATGAAAATCTGTCTCAAAATCTAAATTCATTTGGTCATAGTACTCATTATAATCAATAAAATCGAAACCATATTCAGAAGCAATCTCTCTGCCAGTACAGTATTTCATTCTGTCGTTATAATTGTAGTACGCATAAGGTGATATAACTATTACAAGGTTAATATTTCTATCCTGACACAGTTCACAAATTTTTCTATAATAGTACTCAACTCGAAGAGACAAAGGCATAGTTATATCACGACGTCTATTAAAATGAGGTTCCTCAGTTGGAGTAACAGCTCTAAGGCAATGAAAGCCTTTAAAGCATGAATAGTAATCATCTGAAGTAGTTCCATATGTAAAGTCCTCACTAGATAACTCATCGTATCTAGAATGATAGCGACCATAATACAATCCATATTCCATTAAGTCTGCATCAGGAGGTATTGTATCATTCATTGCAACCATAGAATCTTCACTAAAATGCAAACCGTACGTATTATTAATAATGAACGATTCACTCATATAATCAGTATCTTCCGTCAGCAAAAAACCTTCCAATACAATAACCTCAGGACTCTGAGTTTTTAAAGCTTCTTGAATATAGTGATAAGAATTACTCAGTGGCTGAACATTTGCACCAAGAAGATACGATGCAATTCCATATTCATTCCACAAAGTACCTGTATTAATATCAGTAAAAGCATGAGAACTACCGACTATCAGCATATCTACACTGTTCTCTGGTTGACTATAATAAATATCCATACCAACCATTCCATTTTGATCCTTAAACTTAAATACTTCATTCCAGTATCCTAAAAGAATTGCTACAAGAAGAGCAAAAGCAATAATCCTTACAAAATTGAATACGCGCTTCATAGTAACTCCTTAAAAATCAAAATATATGAATCCAGCAGCATTATAGCCAGGACCATACATACCAAAAGTCAAAATTGCAAAAAGTAATACCAAAAGAACAACCCATCTAAAATACCAAGGCTGATCATTCATAAAATCGCCAAAATTCTGTTTTCTTCTGTTCTTATACCAATCAAATAGAGTAAGTGCCATGAAAGAAACAAAGAAAATATTAAACTCTCTTCTACCCAAACCTAAATTGTATAGTTGATCATTAAACAAAACCCACCAATTTGGTTTTTGAAAGATTCTTCTTATTATTTCAAATGCAACGCGGTAATCACTAACTCTAAAGAAAATCCATGCAAAGTTTACACAAAGGAAAGTAATGATAGTTCGTGTTAAGTGATAACCAATTCCATCCGTTTTTGCATTTGTTTTTTTATAAAGCCAAGCTCTAATAGGAGCAATAATATCTCCTATCACTTGCAAAACACCATGAATAGCCCCCCAAAGTATAAAGTTCAAACCAGCTCCATGCCAAATACCACTTATAAGAAATGTAATCATAATATTTATGCATTTACGAAACTTAGAACAACGACTACCACCTAGAGGTATATATACATAGTCTCTAAGCCAAGTACTAAGTGAAATATGCCATCTACGCCAAAATTCTTTAATACTCTCAGAAGTATAAGGAGCATCAAAATTATCAAAAATACTTATTCCCATCATTTTTGCACAACCTAAAGCAATAGTTGAATAACTCATGAAGTCACAGTAAATCTGAATGGAATAAGCAACTGAAGCGAGAAACAACTCAATAGATCCATAGACATAATACTGAGAATATACTGTCTCAACCACCAATGAAATACGATCGGCTATAACCATTTTGGTAAATAACCCCCACACAATCAATGAAAAACCACTAATAATATTCTCACTATTAAAAAGCTTAACATCCTTATATTTTCTAAACTGAGGAATCAAACGATCCGCTCTTTCAATTGGGCCAGACATAATCGAAGGAAAAAAGCTTGCAAATAATGAAAAATATAGTAGATTACGCTCAGCTCTAGTTTTCCCTCTATAAACATCAAATAAATAGCCAGTATTTGTGAACACGAAGAATGAAATACCAATTGGAAGAATCAATTCACTGGAGTTTGAAAATAGCAATCTAACACTATTAGGAATAGAAGCACCTAATGTCTCCATAATAAAATTTGAATACTTAAAATAGATAAGCATTCCAAAATCAAAAACTAAAGCTTCAATCAATAAGATAATTCTTAAAAGCTTTGTTTTAAAATCAACATTTGGTACTAAGTCTATGACAAAAGCACAA
This sequence comes from Saccharofermentans sp., assembly GCA_024403715.1. Lineage (GTDB taxonomy): Bacteria > Bacillota > Clostridia > Saccharofermentanales > Saccharofermentanaceae > Saccharofermentans. The sequence continues at coordinate 75,717 of JAKSRJ010000004.1, forward strand.
ATCCAAGTAACAATAGTAGAAGATAATAAATATGCAAGATTATCAATACTACCCGAAGAGTAAAAATACAAACTACTTAAAAGAATCCACCAAACACGAACTTGTTTAGGCAAGATAAAAAGAACAGCTAAAAAAACTACGAAAAATGATGCAAACTGCAAAGAGTTAAAAATCATACGTTCTTCAAATCCTCTAGCCAAATTTTAGAAGAGGCATCAGAAGGCATTCTCCAGTCACCTCTTGGGGACAATGTGACAGTACCCACCTTAGGTCCGTCTGGCAAACAGCTTCTCTTAAACTGCTGATTAAAGAATCTTCTGATAAAAGTCTCTTCCCACTTATATATAGTAGCATTATCATAAATACCGTCAAATGTGCAACAAGCGAGACGATAAATTTTGGATGGTTTAAAACTCCATCTAAGGAAGTAATAAAGGAAGAAATCATGTAGTTCATATGGGCCCACAAGATCTTCCGTCTTCTGTGCAATCTCACCATTCTCATCTGGTGGTAATAACTCTGGAGAAACAGGAGTTGCAACAACATCAGACAAAATGGAACCTAACTCGCCTTCTTCTCTTGATGCTTCATAAGAAACAAGATGTCTGACAAGAGTCTTAGGAATAGAACTATTAACTCCATACATTGACATATGGTCGCCATTATAAGTAGCCCATCCAAGAGCAAGCTCACTTAAGTCACCAGTTCCGATAACTATACCACCAACTTTATTTGCTAGATCCATAAGAATCTGTGTACGCTCACGAGCCTGTCCGTTCTCATAAGTGACATCATGAATATTCTCATCATGTTCAATATCTCTGAAATGAACTCTTACACTCTCTTTAATATCAACTTCCTTCAGGGTTGCACCATAAGCCTGAGCAAGACAAACAGAATTGTTCTTAGTTCTTGAAGTCGTTCCAAAGCCTGGCATTGTAATAGCATATATACCATCATGAGGGAAATCTAACATATCAAAAGCGTGAACTGTAACAATTAAAGCGAGAGTTGAATCAAGACCACCAGATAATCCTATTACAGCTCTTTTACAGTTGATATGCTTTAATCTTGTAGCAAGACCAGCAGCCTGCATTGTAATGATTTCTTCACATCTTGAATCCAAATCATCTTTTGATTCAGGAACAAACGGAGTACGGGCAAAATACCTGTTAAGATATAACTCATACTCAGGTTCTGTATAAAAATATACAATACTTAATGGTTCCAAAGCTTCTTCAAAAGTATTTCGAGTTCTGTCATGAGTGATTCTCTTAAGATCCATATCGGCATAAATAATACCAGCTTTTCCAAAACACTTTGATTTGTTAAGAATAGAACCATTCTCAGCGATAATTCTGTGGCCAGCAAAGACCATATCCTGCGTGGACTCTCCCATTCCACAGTCGGAATAAATATAACCACATACTAGCTTACCAGAATGAATAGATACTAAACCTTCTCTATATTCTCGCTTACCGATTACTTCATCAGAAGCAGACAAATTACAAATGATATTGGCACCTGATGCAGTTGCTAAAATAGAAGGAGAATTTGCTACCCATAAATCTTCACAAATCTCAACACCAAAAGAAAACTCTTCATATGTCTCGTTACGGAAAACAAAATTTCCAAATGGAACTCCATCCTCAGTCTCTGTCTCTCCTTCAAAGGGCTCAAAATAGCGAGCCTCATAAAACTCAGAATAATTTGGAATAAATCTCTTAGGAACAAAACCTAGAACTTCACCCTTAGATACAACAGCAGCTACATTATAAAGCTTACCACCCATCTTAAATGGAAGGCCAACAACAGAAACGATATTTAGATTACAAGTAGCTTCTACAATATCATAAAGCCCAGTTAATGCGGATTCTATAAGCTGATCTTGAAAGAACAAATCTCCACAGGTATATCCTGTAATAGATAATTCAGGGAATACAAGCAATGAGCACTTATTTGCTTCTGCTTCAATACAGCACTTAATTATCTCAGATACGTTGTATTCAACATCTGCAACACGCATATTAGGAGTTGCACTACCAGTTCTGATAAATCCGTCCTTCATAGTTTCTCCTCGAGAATTTTAAGTTCTATAACTACCGTTAATCTTAACGTAATCGTATGAAAAATCGCATGTATACATACGATCATAAGCTTCACCTTCACAAAGCTTAATTACAACATGAATATCGTGCTCAGCCAAAAGTTTACCAGCTTCATCTTCATCAAAATCAACACAAATTCCATCATGGAAAAAAAGCATATCATTAATCAAAATATCAATCTTATCAGGATTAAACTTAGCACCAGAATAACCAACTGCAGTTAAAACTCTACCAATATTTGCATCCTCACCAAAAATAGCAGTTTTTACGAGAGGTGATCTTGCTACTGAAGTAACAATTAACTTAGCATCATCATTATTACGAGCGCCAAATACTTCAATCTCAACAAATTTAGTAGCACCCTCACCATCGGCAGCTATCATTCTAGCAATGTCATTAGAAATGCTAGTTAGTGCTTCTCCAAAAAGATTCTCATCTTCACTTCCCTCTTTAATAGTAGCTTCAGCCATACCATTAGCCATAATTACTACCATATCACAAACAGACGTATCACCATCAACACTGACACGATTAAATGTATGAGAAACAGCCTTCTTCAAAAGCTTATCAAGAAGTGCTTTATCAATTGAAGCATCAGTTGTAAAGATAGAAATCATAGTTGCAAGGTTAGGATGAATCATACCTGAACCCTTTGCAATTGCTGAAATAGTTACTTCTTTACCATCCTTCAGTGTAATGGTAGCAGTAGCTTCCTTAGGCTTAGTATCAGTTGTCATGATTGCCAGAGCAGCATTATGAGCAGACTCCTCAGAATCAGAAAGTTCACTTACTAATGAAGGAACAGCATTAACAATCTTTTCAATAGGAAGTCTAACACCAATAGTACCTGTTGAACCTGTCAATACTTCATCAGAGGTAATTCCAAGACTCTCCGCCACAGCCTTAGCCATAACCTCTGCATCTTCAAGACCAGGCTTTCCAACACCAGAATTAGCTATTCTGGTATTAACAATAACAGCTCTTGGCTTTACGCCAGAATTGATACGATCAATAGTTCTAACTAATGAATGACCTTTAACCAAGTTAGATGTATACACACCACTTACAACACAAGGACAATCTGAGACAACTAATCCTAAATCACGATTACCATTAGCCTTAAGGCCAGCATGAATACCAGCTGCCTTAAACCCCTTCGGCTTGGTAATATAAGCTACTTCGTTTTCCATAATTACTTACTTTCCTAAATCTATTAATGATGGAAGAGTCTAATACCTGTAAATGCCATAGCAAGACCCAAATCGTCACAAGCCTTAATTACAAGATCATCTCTTACAGATCCGCCAGGCTGTGCAATGTATCTGGCACCACTTCTGTAACCTCTCTCAATGTTATCTGAGAATGGGAAGAATGCATCAGAACCCAAAGCAACATCTGTTAACTGATCAAGCCAAGCTCTCTTCTTCTCAGCTGTAAATACTTCAGGCTTTGTTGTGAAAATATTCTCCCACTTACCATCAGCCAGTACATCCATATAATCCTCACCGATGTAAAGATCGATAGAGTTATCTCTGTCAGCTCTCTTAATATCATCACGGAATGGAAGATTGAGAACTTCTGGAGACTGACGAAGCCACCAGTTGTCTGCCTTGGAACCAGCAAGTCTTGTACAGTGAATTCTGGACTGCTGACCAGCACCAATACCGATAGCCTGACCATCCTTAACATAGCAAACAGAATTGGACTGTGTGTACTTCAAAGTGATAAGAGAAATAATAAGGTCTCTCTTAGCCTGCTCTGGGAAATTCTTATTTGCTGTAGGAATATTCTCGAAGAGCTTATCGTCAATTACAAGCTCGTTTCTTCCCTGCTCAAAAGTAACACCGAATACTTCCTTATGCTCAAGTGGAGCTGGAACATAGTCAGGGTCAATCTTGATAATAGCGTAATTACCCTTCTTCTTAGTCTTTAAGATTTCAAGTGCCTCAGGCTCATAATCAGGAGCAATAACACCATCAGATACTTCACGCTGAATCATCTTTGCTGTACATACATCAACCTTGTCAGAAAGAGAGATAAAATCACCAAAAGAAGACATTCTGTCTGCGCCTCTTGCTCTTGCATAAGCACAAGCCAAAGGAGAAAGCTCACCCAAATCGTCAACCCAGTAAATCTTCTTCAATACATCAGACAAAGGCTGACCTACAGCAGCACCAGCTGGAGATACATGCTTAAAGGAAGTTGCAGCAGGAAGACCAGTTGCTGCCTTAAGCTCCTTAACAAGCTGCCATCCATTAAAAGCATCCAGGAGATTAATATATCCAGGCTTACCATTTAAAACTTCAATTGGAAGCTCAGAACCATCATTCATATAAACTCTGGAAGGCTTCTGATTAGGGTTACATCCGTACTTAAGCTGCATTTCGTTTGCCATTTTAATATTCTCCTTATACATTCTTATTTACGATTCTTGTATCAGCTTCGCCTGTAGTGATATCAATTTATCTAACAAAAAGAGAAACCTTATTATCTTCATTCAGATTAGTCCACAGAATATTTGTGAATTCGTCAATATCATCAACAACACCAACCTTCTCAGGCTCGCCTTCAAAACTTGGAAGTGGGTTACCATCACCCATATAAGTGTGAATAAATCTACCTACACCAGCCTTAGGATTATCATATGTATATGTATTTCTGATACAGCAGTCTGGATCACCATCATCAGACTTTAAAATAGACATAGCAAAATCATACTTACCCTCAGCAACATTCATGATACCTGAGATTCTTGGAGTATAGTTAGGAGCATCATGCTCATACTTACGGCTTCTTAAAGACTGCTCAAATGTCAATCCTTCAGACATACCCTCATAAACTGTATCTGTCTGATCACCATTAGTAACGATAGTGCTGTTTCCAAGAACTCTAACTGGTCTATATATAATCAACTCAGGAGCAACAAGCAAAGTACTTGGATCGAAAGCCTCTGTTCTAATTCCTTCACCTTCAACTGCAAAGATTCTATTACGACTAGAAGCACTTCTACCCATAATAAAATAAGCTGATACAGCTTTCTTTCCATCTGGAGACATACCAATAATGATTCCTCTGCCAGGATAAGCGTTGTTCTTTAAGATGTCTGCAATGTTTAACTGTTCCATAATTCATTCCTTTACATATGTTATATTATTTTTAATTTCTATTTTACCATCAGCTATTAATCTGATTGCCTTAGGCATTATAACCTGTTCACACTCTTTCATAATACGCTTCTGAAGTATTTCTGGAGTATCATCAGGTAAGACACCGACTGCCTCTTGAAGGATAATCGGACCATCATCATAATTCTCATTAACAAAGTGTACAGTAGCACCAGAAATCTTAACTCCTTTTGCTAGCACAGCTTCATGAGGCTTAATACCATACATACCTGCCCCACAAAAGCTAGGTATTAATGCAGGATGAATATTTATGATTCTATTTGAGTACTCATGTGTTAGTTTCTTTCCCAATAAAGTTAAGTAACCTGCAAGCACTACCAGTTCTGCACCACTATCTTTGATAGCTTTAACCATAGCATCATCCCACTCATCGCGTGAATCAAAAGCTTTTACAGGAATGACAGCCGACTTAATGCCATTGTCAGCAGCTCTTGTTAGTGCATATGCAGAATCATTAGAAGCAATTACCAAAGAAATCTCGATACCTTCAAGATATCCAGACTTGATATTATCAATAATTGCCTGTAAGTTAGTACCTCCACCAGAAACCAAAACTGCAATCTTCATCACTTATTACCTCAATTATTTGTTATTAAATTATCATCAACAATATAGTTACCATCAAAACAAGCGCAACAGCATCCACTCTTAATGTTACATATGGAAGATTTCAAAGATTCAAGACTGATATAGCCAAGTGAATCTGCATCAATCATCTCCTTGATTTCATCAAGCGACATATTCTTAGCTGGTAAGTCTTTAACATTGTCTGCATTTACACCGTAGCAACAAGGATACTTAACCTCAGGAGAAGCAAGTCTAACATGAACTTCCTTAGCGCCATTCTCCTTAAGAAACCTAATAATATGCTTGGTTGTTGTTCCACGAACAAGCGAATCATCAACAATAGCCACACGCTTACCGTCAATAGCAGGTCTTAAAGCTGAGAACTTCATTCTTACAGCTAGTTCTCTTTTCTCCTGAGAAGACTTAATAAAAGAACGTCCAACATACCTATTCTTAAGAAGCCCCATAGAAAAAGGAACTTTAAGGCCGTCAGCATAGCCTAAGGCAGCTACATTTCCAGAATCTGGTGCTCCAATAACGATATCAACATCACATGGTAATTCTTTAGCTAACGCCTGACCAACTCTATAACGGGATTCAAAAACTGAAGCACCATCAATGTATGAATCTGGTCGTGCTACATAAACATATTCAAATACACAAGTCTTACCGCTACTAATTCTTTCTTCAGAAGTAACAGTATTATTAAAAAATATCGACTTAATTTCGTTATTGGAAATTGAAATAATTTCGCCAGGTTCTAGATTTCTAATAAATTCAGCGTCTAAAGCATCAAATGCACAACTTTCTGAAGAAAGCATGTAAAGGTCACCCTTTTTACCTAAACATAAAGGACGAATACCATATGGATCTCTAACTCCAATAAGAGCATCATCAGCCATAAAAACTAAAGAGTACACACCTCTTATCGCTCTCATAGTATCTAAAATTGCATCCTCTATTGTTTCTGAAGTAACTCTTTTACGTGAAAACAAAGAAAGTATAGTCTCAGAATCAGTTGAAGTTTGAAAAATGGCACCCAATTTCTTAAGACTATCTCTTAACTCTTCTGAATTAAGAATTGCTGTATCACAAGATAAAGCTATATTTCCTACACTAGATCTTATAGCAGTTGGCTGAAGACTTTCCAAACCAACGTTCCCATCTCCTCCTTTTACATGGCCAATCGCACAAGAACCTTCAAGTGCATTCAGTGTCATCTCATCAAATACTTCCATAACCTGACCAGGTCTTTTATGCACAATAAAAGACCCACTATTAACAGCAATACCAGAAGATTCCTCACCTCGGTGCTGTAAAGAGAAAATGCCGTAGCATGTTGATTTAATTACATCGGTAGATAATCCACTTCTGTTTATAACACCAAACACACCACTCATCTTATAAACCAGCCTCCATAAGCTTAGCCTGCAACTTAGTTTCCTTTGCTTCTACAGAAGAAGCAAGTTCGTTTTTATAATCAACGAGTTTATTTGTTAAATCACAATCAGAAATGGCTAACATCTGACATGCAAGAATTGCAGCGTTAGAACCACCATCAATTGCAACTGTAGCAACAGGAATACCTGTTGGCATCTGTACTGTAGCGTAAAGAGCATCAACACCATTAAGAGCGCCACCTTTACAAGGAACACCAATTACTGGAAGAACAGTATTTGAAGCAATTACACCCGCAAGATGCGCAGCTAAACCAGCGGCTGCAATAATTACTGAAAAGCCATTACCTTTTGCTTCTTTGGATAATTTCTCTGCCTTAGCAGGAGTTCTGTGAGCAGAAGCAATATGGACTTCATATTCAACACCAAACTTATTTAGAATTTTAAAACAACCTTCCATGATAGGAAAATCCGAATCTGAACCCATAATTACTAAAACTTTACCGTTAGCCATATATTCCCTCCGTTATTTACTCATCTTCTTGATTCCAATTAAGTCTATCCATAACTCTAAAATAGTCATTAGATCCCCATTCATATGGTCTAGGACAATAATCATTAGCAGTAAAAGAAGTCTGACTATATGGAACAACTGTAAGATTATAATCCTCGACAAAAGAATTGGTCTCATCCATTACAAATTCACATCTTACAATACATGAATCAGGATCAGAAAGACCTGTATTCCCACCAAAACAAAAATTAGAAAGACTATACATTATGTATCTACCGTTATAAACCTCGATAGGTTCTAATCGATGTGGATGTGTTCCAACAATTATGTCTACACCATAATCAATAAGTGAGTGAGCTGTGTAAATCTGATCCGGTGTTGGATCATAATATCTTTCAATCCCCCAATGACAAGAAGCTATAACAATCTGGCAACCTGCAGCTCGTAATTCATCAATAAGAGGATATGCTGTAGCAGCGGTATCACCGTTGCCTATCATATCAATACCAAACATACCAATTTTTATACCACGAACTTCATAAATAGCCGTATTATGTTGGTTACTCCATAGTATTCCAGCATCATTTAAAGTTTGTTGAGTTAGCTCTAGACCTTCCTGCCAATAATCGTAACTATGATTATTTGAGAGATTTACACACTCAATACTTGCGTTTTGAAGGATTTGTACAGTAGCAGGATCGGCTGCAAATACAAATTCTTTAGTCTGATGAGAGGCTTGTTCATCTCCATATGTACCTTCAAAATTTGCGAGAGTCATATCATCAGTTGCAAGATATTCTGCTGCATTTTGAAAGCAATACTCATAATCATCACCAACAACAGCATCAAAACTACCACTTGCACCGCTCCAAGCAAGTGCATCCGCCAATGTACAGTCTCCTAAAAAACTAACTACAATATGCTCAGGAGCAGGTGTTGGCGTTGGAGTAGGTGTTGAAGTAGGTTCCGGTGTTAATGTAGGCGTAGGAATCAATTCCTGAGTTGATTCCACTACAGACTCTGATGAAACAGCTCTAAAATCTTCGATAAACTGCATAGAACAAGACGCCATAACAAAAATGGCTACAAGCGTCATTGCACATGTTATACAAATCTTAATAAGTCGATTATTCAAACGAGTCTATCTCCATTAATCTTCAACTCGAATAATTGGTTCTTGTCCTAAAATAAGACTTCTTACAAATAATCCGGAATCAGAAAGCATTTCATCAGGCCAGTGACCGAATAACTTCTGCTCCATCGTAAAGTTATTAGAATAAAGTCTTAATGCATTTGATGATTCAGTATTTGAACCGCCAATACACCAGTTACACCAAGAAATATTATTTGCATCTAAGAATTCCAGCCATTCGAACGTCTCATCATAAAAAACTCCGCCTGAACCAGAATCTAGCGATGTACCCCACTCAGTAACAAACAAAGGAAGACCATTATCAATAGCTGTCTGTGCTCTATCTCTTAGTTCCTGTCCATGAGAGCCAGCATAGAAATGAAGAGTATACATTACATTTGGATCATCAATTGGATTCAAAGATGCTTCATCAACATTTTGGCTCCAAGAAGGTGTACCCACAATAATAATATTATCAGGATCATTAGCTCTAATCGCATTGATTACATCTACCGCATATGGTCTAATTACATTATCCCAATCAACAATTACAGATTCATCATCAAATCTTGTACCATTAGGTTCATTACAAATCTCATAGATAACATTAGGACAATCACCGTAAATAGCAGACATTCTTGAGAAAAAATCGAGAGCTAACTCTTTATTTTCATTAGGGTCTCCATCATAAAGAATATGCCAATCGAGAATAACATAGCAACCACGTTCAATTAATCTGTCAGCATAGGTACAAACCTCATCAAAAAAACGATCAGGATCGTAAATATATCCCATATCATATCCACGTGTAGTCATAGCAAGTCTAACAACCGAACATCCCCAATCTTGAACCAAAGTGTCACAGATTGCATCAGTAAAGAAATTATACTGATAGATAAGTCCACAAGAACTCATTCCTCTTAGCTGTACTACTTCACCGTTTTCATTAACTAGGTTTGTTCCAGAAACACTTAACTGTCCATAAACATCAACAGGTCTTTCTGTAACTTGTGCAGTACTATTAGGACCAATTGTAGGTTCTGTCTCATCTGGTTCAGTCTCTATAACTTCTGTTTCCACTGCTTCTGTTTCTGCTGAAATAGACTCGGTAACTGATGGTAAAGTCTCATCTGGTAACTTTGAAGAACATGAAGTCAAAACAATTGACCCAATAATTAATACGGATGCTAATACAGTTCTGATACGAGAATTCATAGTCGACTCCTTAATAAATAATAATAATTATAATTTTTTAAATAAAGTAATTCAATTATTTCTTTAATCTAAAAAATTTTATAAGTAATAAATTGTTTACATTTTCAAATCGTATCAAGTAATATAATTAAAACAAGTAAAGAACTGAGGTATTAAGTATGTCAAGAGTAGATAGTTTACGTGGTAAGATAATGAAATTGGCATCTAAGGGCAAGTTAGATGCTTTAATTAAGATGTCTGGCGATGCTGATGACGAAGTTAGAGCTGAGGTAGCAAACGCTATGGGACAGATTAAATCCTATGAGAGTGGGATGTCATTAATACCTCTTCTTCGTGATTCCTCTCCTTTAGTAAGATCTGCTGCAGCTACAGCAGCAGCTAATATCAGTGCAAAGCATTGTGAAGAATATGTTAAGAAGTTAGCATTTGCTGATTCAGATCCTAATGTTAGACAAGTTGCTAAGGCAGCATTTGATAAGCTTAAGGATCGAGTTGTTTAATATTTAGTGTCCTTCTTAAAAGGGGCTGTGAAAAAACCTCGGTTTAAGAATCGAGGTTACACAGCTCCTTTT
>JAKSRJ010000040.1 GCA_024403715.1 Saccharofermentans sp.
CGTCTCTTCGCCTATTAATCTATTGACTTTAACAAAGCATCCATGTCCTTTTTTATAAGTGGCGACATGCTATCTTTGTATGCAGATAAATCTATATTATTAACAGCATCACGAATTAGTTCTATCATTTCCGGTCTGTATAATATTACTTCATGTAATGCACCCAAACACTGTCTTACTACAGTTGGTTTAGGATCATAAAGTAATGCCTTCATTTGATTAAATACCACTTCAATTTGTCCATTATCCGCCCATCTAGCTTGATTACAAATCAGCATAAAAGCTCTTGTTCTGACATAAGAATTTTTATCAGCCAACATTTCTAAAAACGCAGGAATCATCTCAACATATTTATCTGACTCCACTGATTCAATACTTATCTTTTTAGCGAATTCATAGGCGGCATTTTCATCTTTTTCGCTCAATCTTTCAATTATCTCGTCCATGTTTTAACCCAATTCATATTTGTTTAATTCCGAAAATCTGAATTTTGTAACTCATTTAAATCTTCTTTATCTTAGTTCATAGTACCGAATTCAGCCATTATTTTTTAGTAAGCAGATAAATAATGGCTTAAGCTGAGAAACACAACGGATAATTCTGTTTTCTAAAAACAAACATAAGTTCTTGACAGATGTGTACACGTGCGTATAATAGTACACAAGAGCGTTGGCTCTTACTGAACTTTGACAATTATATATAGCAAACAAAGCGATTGGTTTTGCAGCGATGGGAATGGTTAGTCGTGAACGGAAACTAGGATTTCATTAGGGGTCACGAGGATCGTATATAGCAGGCATCGACAAGTTTGAAACAGACAATATTAATACAGGGGTACTGTACCCTTTTCTGCTTCAGCTATGTCGGTGCCTTTTTGTTTCTTTGGTTTTTTGAAACTGAACTGGAAGCAATATCGATTCTAGAGGTCCTCTAAGTTGTCAAAGTAATAAATAGTTGGAGGTTAGAAGAATGAAGAGAATTTAACTAAGAGCAGTAAAGCTCTCTAAAAAAACACAGCAAAATCAGATGCTCTGAAAAGGCGTCGCTACAATTTCATATTTTAAATGGAGGTAATCATCATGATTACAAATAACAAACTCAGAACACAAATAGCAAATAACAAACTTATTTTTTATGAATCAATTAAGAAAGGAATTATTAATGCCTATAGAAGAAACTAAACTAGAACTAATTAATTTTAAGGATGTACCAGCCGTGCCAGTAGACTGGCTTTGGTATCCATACATCGCATTTGGAAAAATTTCTCTTATCCATGGTAACGCAGGAGATGGAAAGACATTTCTCTCTTTGAAAATTGCAGCGGACTGTTCCAATGGAACACCATTACCTGGAAATCCAAGAGAGTGTAATCCAATTAAGATAATCTATCAGTCAGCAGAGGATGGGCTTAGCGATACGATTAAGCCAAGACTCATTGATACAAATGCTAACTATGAAAACGTATATACAATCGATGAATCTGAGAAGGTATTAACTTTCGATGATCCAAGAGTTGAAGAAGCGATTGTGAAAACAGGAGCTCGACTTATTATCTTTGATCCAATTCAGGCTTATGTTGGTAAAGACGTTGACCTAAATAGTGCCAGCGATATGAGAAGAGTTACCAGACCACTAACACAGTTAGCAGAGAAGTATAAGGTTGCGGTTATTATTGTTGGTCACGTTAACAAGACAAGAGGAATCAGCAGCATAGGTAAGAACTTGGGTTCATCTGATATTCCTGCAGTAGCAAGAAGTGTACTTGTTGTAGGTAGATATAAAAATGATCCAAGTGTCAGAGTAATTGTCCAGGACAAAAATTCACTTGCACCTGAAGGAACACCAATGGCATTTCGTCTAGATAGCGACAAAGGTTTTGAATGGGTCGAAGGATACGACGATGTCACTGCAACAGATATTTTATTTGCAGAAAGAGGTTCAAGAAATTCTAGATGTACAAAGCTTGATACAACGATTGATTTCTTACAGGATCTGTTCGCGGAAGTAGGTACAAGAATACCAGCAACAGAAGTCTATGCAAGAGCTATCGCAATTGGTGTAGCAAAACGAACTGTTGATACAGCCAAGCGATACGTTCCTGGATTGTCATCCGAGAAGGATGGAAAAATTTGGTTTTGGTATATAGACCTGACCAAGCTGCCACATGAAGAAGTCCATGAGTTTAATGAAGACGATTACCCAATGGAAGTCTTCGATGATGACGAAGAAATCTTAGAGAAAGAAGGATGTAAGCATGCAAACATATATGAGCCTTGCACTGTTGAATAATGCAACCGCTATACAAACATGCAATGTTGCGTTCTTCTTTATACATAAGAGAAGTACATCGAAAAATGTGCAAATGATTTATGGCAAGCATCGCCTTCGTGTACACACGAACGCAGCTAATTGGGCGGAGCCCAAACCCACTGTTTCTTTTTCGTATTCAATTAAGAATGCAAAAAGGAGAGGAGGAGATGCTATTGAAGGATAAGAATTTGCATATTCGAATCTCTGATGTTGATTATGAAATCATCAGAAGTAAAGCTTCATTGGCAAGAACTACGATTTCACAGTACGTTCTTAAGTGCTGTCTCGAGAAGCAAATCTTTGTAATCGATGGACTTGATGAAGTTCTAAGGCAGCAAAAATTCATCGGAAATAATCTAAATCAGCTTGCTCGTCTTGCAAATAGTGGAGCAATTTCAGTGGTTGGATTGACCGAGATGGTTGATTTGTATTCGCAGGTCAGCCACAAATTGAACGAGCTTTTGGAACGAAGGAGGTGGAGATAAATGGCAACAGTTAACATTTTATCCACCGGTAAAGGCGGAGCTGGAGCACTCGCGAGTACTCTTAAGTACTGCATGAATGAAGAGAAAACAGTCGTGGATGGAACAAAATATGTCACAGGATTGAACTGTGTTCCTGAATCTTCATATACAGATATGATGTGTACGAAGAACGAATACGATAAAACTGACGGCAGAATGTACTACCATCTTGATCAGTCTTTCTCTCCTAATGAGAAGATAACCCCAGATCTTGCTCATAAAGTTGCAGTCGAATTTGCCGAGAAAGCGTTCCCTGGATACGAAGTTGTTATAGGAACACACTGCGATACAGACCATATTCATTCTCATTTTGTTGTTAATAGTGTCAGTTTTGAGACTGGACTTAAGTATCATTCAGACAAAAATAACATCGAGAGATTAAGAGAAATATCCGATGAAGTCTGTAAGAAACATGGTCTGTCCATAGTTGAAAACCCTAAGGAGAAATCCGAAATCGAGAAAATAAACAGCAGAGAATATCGCTCTGCGATGAAATTTGAGAGTTGGAAATTCAAATTAGCGGCTGAAATCAACATAGCAATGAAGTGCTCCAGAACAAAAGACGAGTTCATTTCGAACATGGAAGCAAAAGGTTATGGTGTCCGATGGAGTGACACACGTAAGAGCATTACGTACACAACTCCAGAAGGATACAAGTGCCGTGATAATAAACTTCACGGAGAAAAATATCTTAAGGAGGTGATGGTGCGTGAGTTTGCCATCCGCAACAGAATTACAAAATTTAATGAAACTAACAGAACAAAAGACACAACAAGCAGGGAAAGCAACGACTTGCGTAGCTATCACGGAAGCCAATTGGAAGAATCTTATAGAAGCAACAAAAGGGAATACCGCGGGTATTTTGATTCTGAAGAATCAGTTGGAAGAGTTGGCGACCAGGTGCGAGTTGGTCGACTTAATGAATCAGGTTCTTCATCATATTCAGGCGTCAGAGTATCAAATGGAGCAGGACGCGAAGGATTTGACTTCGGATTTGAAGGCGGAGTCGAAGAATATGATTCAGGAATTCCAGAAACTGGCTGGGAAGAATCAAGAGCAATTTGCTTCGGATATGCAGAAGACTCAGGAAATGTATCAACTTCAGATACAGAAGTGTATGAAGAAGATATTTCTTATGGTGACAGTTCCGATTTTGGCCTTGTTGACGGTATTGAGCTTGGGCTTGATATATTGTCGTTAATTGGTGGAGGTACAACAAAAGATGAAGAAAAGAAAACTTACGTTGTGCATGAGACCAAAGACGACCATAATCGCGGTCCAGTTATGAGTATGTGAGGAGGTGTAGATGGTTGATCCATGGGGTGGATTAGCAAACTTCCTTGCAGAAATGATTGAGAAATATGGGAATGAGATAGAAATAAAAAACAATAATCAGTATCAGTACATGTGGTTCTCGTTCCTAACGCACAAGGAAATACTACAATCCTATTTCAATAATTTAACTAAACGCAGTGCTTGACACTGTATGATAGCTCTGTTAGTCTGTACGTGAAAGCGTACAGACTAAGGAGTTATTATTATGACAATTAACGACAGATTATTTGCAGTGATGAAGGAACAAAGCGTAGGTATACGAGAACTATCACGCCGAACTGGAATAACGGCCAGTACTATAAGTGATTGGAATACTAAGCATACAAACCCTTCATCAGATAAAATCTCGATTATTTGTGAAGCCCTGAATATTTCAACATCATTTTTGTTAACAGGGAAAGAAGAAAACAGATTTAGCGATTTTGCTATTTCCGATTCTGAGAAATATCTAATAGAGATGTATAGAAGTTTTGATTCAAAAAGGAAAGCGCGATTGTTGTCATACCTAGAGAAAATGGAAGGTAAAAAATTATGAAAGAAAAGATAAAAGTATACATATATACTCGAGTGTCGACTGCGATTCAGGTTGATGGTTTTTCTCTAGAAGCACAGAAAACCAAGATGAAGGCATTCGCAGATTACAATGGATATGAGATAGTAGGTGAATATGAAGATGCTGGAAAGTCTGGTAAATCAATCGAAGGACGTCCAGCATTTAATCAAATGATTGAAGATATTAAGTCAGGGAAGGATGGAGTATCTTTTGTACTAGTATTCAAACTATCAAGATTTGCTAGAAATGCAGCCGATGTATTATCAACTTTACAGACGATGCAGGATTTTGGCGTCAATCTGATTTGTGTTGAAGATAATATCGATTCCTCAAAGGATGCTGGAAAACTGATGATTTCAGTGTTATCTGCTGTGGCTGAAATTGAAAGAGATAATATTAGAGTTCAGACGATGGAAGGAAGAATTCAGAAGGCACGCGATGGAAAGTGGAATGGTGGTTTTGCTCCTTATGGTTACAAGCTTGTAAACGGTAAGCTAGAAATCGAAGAAAATGAAGCCGAGGTAATAAGAGTAATCTACGACAAATACGTCAATACACAGCTCGGTCTTACAGGTATTGCGAAATACTTGAAAACACATGGCTATAAAAAGGTAGTCAGACAAAATGGTAAGAAAGAGTATTTTACTGATAAGTTTATTAAAGCTGTGTTAATGAATCCTGTATACAGTGGAAAGATTGCTTTCGGAAGACGAAAAACTGAGAAGGTTCATGGTACAAGAAATGAATATAAGATGACACGCCAGAAAGAGTTTTTAATTGCTCCTGGCATACATGAAGCTATAGTAAGTGAAGAGGCATGGTTAGCAGCAAAAACAAAAATCGAAAAGCAAAAGCATACTTATAGTCGCAACGTAGAATGTAAAAGTGGTAGATCTCATCTTCTTTCTAGCATACTGAAATGCCCAAGTTGTGGAGCCTCTTTATACCATAATGTTAATCGAAAAAAGAAATCCGATGGAACATTTTATAAGGAGTATAGATATTACGCTTGTAAGCATCGCACAGGAGTTACTGGGACTGAATGAACTTTTAACAAGCAACTTAATGCTGAAGTTATCGAAGCTGCAGTTGAAGAAATAATATGTAAATTAATTAAACATCCGCAGTTCGCTTCATTTATGAAGGATAAAATCAATTCAAAAGTTGATACTACTGAAATTGAGTTAGAGATAAAAACTCTTGAAGATGAACTAAGAAAGAAGATTTCAGCAAAAGGAAGAATTCTTACAGAGATTGATGATCTTGATCCAGATGATAAGCACTACATTCGAAGGAGATCTGACTTGGATGAAAGACTCTACAATATGTATGACAAAATTAACTCTATCGAAGATCAACTAGAAGAAGCAAGATGTAGAAAGTTTACTGTCGAATCAGAAAAACTGAAGGCAGATAATATCTATTCAATATTGCTCAATTTTGAAAAGCTATACAGCAAAATGAACGATGAAGAGAAGAGAGAGTTAATGTCGATTTTAGTAACTGAAATCAATATCTACGAGGAACCAACAGAAAATGGACAGTGGCTTAAGGAAATTAAATTTTCCTTGCCACTCACCATAGAAAACATTCAATCGAGTTGGGACAAAAGGAGGCACGTTTCTACATGGTGTGTCCCAGGGAACATATCACATGCTTGCACAGACTCAATTTTGTATATGCCTGTACTTAGTAGTTTCTTCAAATCTCTAGCCATAGTCGCAGGGTCACATGAGATATAACAGATCTTATATGGTTTTTGAGACAAAAGTTTGCCTATTAAAAGTGAATCTAGCCCCTTACGTGGAGGATCTACAACTACAACCATAGGTTCAGGCAAATTAAGTTTAGAAAAGTCAGTCTTTTCAGCAGGCTTTACTGCGAAAGTAGCATCGTTTACACCATTAATTGATGCATTCTCTTTGGCAGCGCGAATAGCTTCGGCTACAGTCTCGATGCCGAAGAGTTTTTGATTTTCACTACGTATAGATAAACCAATAGAACCTGTGCCACAGTACAAATCTAAAATGGAAGCTGCGTCGCTAATAAAATCAGTAGCACATGAGTATAAAAGTTCTGCCTGAGGAATATTTACTTGAAAGAATGCCCCTGCGTGAATACGGAATCTCTTCAAAAGCAAAATCTCATCATAGTAATCAACACCATAAATAACAGCGCGTGTACCACTTCTCACACGACGGTCCCTGGACGTAGGGCTAATACGAAGAGTCAGGCCGTTAAGCTTAAAATCGTCGCCATCGATAGAAGAGATTAGTTTATCAACCATCTTGGTCGCTTCGACGTATTTACGAACATTGCCGATAACAACTTCATGAGTTTCTGTGCAACCGGATACAAGCTCTATGAGTAGTTCATTAGTACGAACTGAACCACGCATAATAACTTCTGTAAAAAGCCTATTAGGAGCATTATCAAAGACATTCTCGATGCTTTTACGAACCTTAGAAAAAATCTTATATTCGAGATTACTAGATTCAACTACCTCGGGCTCCATCGTAAGATTGTTGATAAGGCATAAGCATCCATCTACAACCTTATACTGCATGTGGTTTCTGTAATTATTAGTATCCTTACAAGGAATAATAGGTAGCATCGCATTATCGATAACCTCTTGTGCTATACGGCCTATGCGAAGAAGGCAACCACGAACTTTATCTTGTTTAAAATTCAATGCTGCATCATAAGATAAATGACCAAGATCTGCCCCTGGTTCATATTCTCCCCAAGGCATGATTCTATCTGGGGAAGAAGAGATTAAATTGATGCATCTACCTTCACAAAAACGATTATTTTCGTTTGTTATTTCTATATCACAAACTTCTCCAGGTAATACTCCTGGGACAAATACTTTTTTGCCTGAAGGGAGTGTTCCTATACCTTGCCCTTCATTGCCTAAGGATTCCATTGTGATAGTACAAAACTGATACATAATGTGATTGTAACACTGATTTTGACTATTCTTATTCAGTAAATGGTAAAATATATCATCTATTACTATGTGAAAGGAGTAAGACATGCAAGGTAGCGAAAACTATAATAGGCCTTCAAAGAACTCTAATGTTCGTAATTCTGCGCCGGTTGCACCTGAGAATAGTGCTTTGGCAGATGAGCTTCATAGAAGTCTTACAGGCAAGCCTATAAAATCTGGCTTTAATCGTAGCTTAAAGCATGAGATTATCTCCTTTATTGGTGATGTAGTTCGTATTGGACTTGTAATTGTTCTTTGCATCTGTTTTGCCTTTGGTGGTTTTGGTGCAGGAATGCTTCTTGGATATGTATCTCAGACTAAGCCGCTATCTATTGCTGATATTACTCAGACAGATAGCGTACAAACATCATTTGTTTACGATATAGAAGGTAATGTTATTGCCAGACTTACTGGTAGTCAGAATGTAGACCGTATTTATGTCCCTATCTCAGAGGTTCGTAACACATATATCGAAGAAGCTATCATCAGTATTGAGGATGAGAGATTCTATGAGCACTCTGGTATTGATATTAGAAGAATCGGAAGTGCTGTTTTATCTGCTTTAGCTAATGGTGGTACCGCTACATATGGTGGTTCAACTATTACTCAGCAGACTGTTAAGTTAATTTCTGGTAACGACCAGCATTCTACTTCACGTAAGATTCAGGAGTGGTTTGCAGCTATGTCTCTGGAGCAGGAGCTTTCCAAGGACGAGATTATGGAGCTTTATATCAACCTCGCTCCGATGGGTAACAACTATGTTGGTATTCAGGCTGCAGCTCAGAATTATTTTGGTAAGGATGCATCTGAACTTAACCTTGCTGAGTGTGCTTTCCTTGCAGGTCTTCCTAAGAGCCCTTCTTATTACAATCCACTAAGAGAATCAGGAAGGCGAAATGCACTTCGTCGTATGCGTATCGTTTTATCCAAGATGTATGAGCTCGGCTATATTACTGAGCAGGAATATAATGATGCGCTTAATACTGAGCTATTATTTAGAAGTGGTGAAACACGTGCTTCTAATGATATAAATTCCTATTTCGCTGAGTACGCTATTTCTGAGGTTATTTCAGACTTGGCAGCAGCTAGAGGTATTTCTACTGACCTCGCAGCAACTATTGTTTATAACCGTGGATATCATATCTATACGACTCTTGAACCTAATGTTCAGGCGGCACTAGATGAAGCATTTATGACGCAGGATTTGTTCCAACGAGACCCGTCGCTCCTAGTTGATTTGCCTGAAAAGCCCCAAGCGGGAATGGTAGTAATTAACGTTCAGACTGGTGCGATAGCAGGTATGCAAGGTGGATACGGGCGCAAGACCGTAAACATGTCTCTCAATAGAGCTACTCAGGCATATCGTTCGACGGGTTCTTCTATTAAGCCTTTAATTGCGTATGCTCCAGCATTGGAGTTAGGCCTTATTTGTCCGTCTATGATATTTGTCGATGAAGCTGTTCATTTGGATCCTAATAATCCAGACGCTCCTTGGCCTCTTAATGCCGATCGTTCCTACGCAGGTCCGATGACTATTAGACGAGCAGTTGCGTTGTCTAAGAATACAATTGCTGTTCGTGTCTGGTATGACGTTGGTGGAGATACTGCCCTATGGTTTTTACAGCAGCAAGGTATTGATGTTATTTCTGAGGGCGCATATCCAGCTCAGGCTATCGGATCTTTTACAACTGGTATTACGCCACTACAGATGTGTGGTGCTTTTAATACGCTTGCTTCAGGCGGTACTTATACAGAGCCATATGCATATGTAAGAGTATTGGATAGCGAAGGAAATATGGTGCTTACAAGTACTCCTGAATCGCATAGAGTTTATTCTGCTGAGACGGCATTCATCATGAGTGACATCTTGGAGGATGTAATTACAAATGGTACTGCTTCAGGTTCAGTATCTATCATTACAAACTCAAATGGTGAATATATCGCTACTGCAGGTAAGACAGGTACAACAGATGCCAACCTCGATAAGTGGTTCTGCGGTTATACCCCTTACTACTGTGGTGCAGTTTGGTATGGTTACGATAATAGATTAAGACAGACTTTGATTCCTACAATTGATAAGCCTAATGCTAATAGAATCTGGTATTACGTTATGAGTAAGATTCATCAAGATTTACCTGGAGCAAGCTTTAATCGACCTGATACGATTGTTCAGATGGAAGTTTGTACGTCGGGTTATTATGCTACTGAATTCTGTCGAGCAGCAGGTACAACAACTACAGATTATTTTGTAGTTAACTCTTATTTGACTCCAAGAGAGGATGCTCTTTGTCCGATTCATACGGCAACTACAGAGGAAGAGCAGACTCCTGGTATCGGTTAATTAACTTACATATATAATAAAAAGCAGAAAAAACTCAGTCTTATTTAGAATTATTC
Organism: Saccharofermentans sp.; assembly: GCA_024403715.1. Lineage (GTDB taxonomy): Bacteria > Bacillota > Clostridia > Saccharofermentanales > Saccharofermentanaceae > Saccharofermentans. The sequence continues at coordinate 10,109 of JAKSRJ010000040.1, forward strand.
TAAATAAGACTTGTAATATGATTTTCATTTTGGTATATTAATGCTACTTAAAAGTGAAATAAATTAAGCAGAAAGGAAATATAGACTATGAAGACAGATTTTCCACAGTGGAATTCTTTCGAAGGTCGCCTCTGGAAGGAAGAAATCAACGTTCGTGATTTTATCCAGAGCAACTACACTGAGTACGCAGGAGACGAGTCCTTCCTAGAAGGAACAACAGAGGCTACAGACGCTCTCTGGGGTAAGGTTTCTGAGTACTACAAGGAGCAGCGCGCTAAGGGTGGCGTACTTGATATGGATACAGATATCGTATCTTCTATCACAGCACATGCTCCAGGTTACATCTTCCCAGAGGAAGATAAGCACGGTTTGGAGCAGATTGTAGGTCTCCAGACAGATAAGCCTTTCAAGAGAGCTTTCATGCCTTTCGGTGGTATCCGTATGGCAGAGCAGTCCTGTGAGACTTATGGTTACACACCTAACCCAGAGCTCCACAAGATTTTTACTGAGTATCACACAACACACTCCGATGCAGTATTCTCCGTATACACACCAGAGATCAGAGCAGCTCGTAAGGCTCATATCCTTACAGGTCTTCCTGATACATATGGTCGTGGACGTATCGTAGGTGACTACAGAAGAGTAGCTCTTTATGGTATTGATCATTTGATTGCTTGCAAGCAGGACGATTTGGCTAACTGCGGTTCTGGTATTATGCTTGACCACATCATTCGCCAGAGAGAAGAGCTCGCAATGCAGATTAAGGCATTGAAGGAAATGAAGGTTATGGCTGCTAACTACGGCTTCGACATTTCCAAGCCAGCTACAAACGCTAAGGAAGCTGTACAGTGGCTCTATTTTGGTTACCTCGCAGCTATCAAGACACAGAACGGTGCTGCTATGTCCGTTGGTCGTGTTTCTACATTCCTTGATATCTACATCGAGAGAGATCTTAAGGCTGGTATCCTCACAGAGAAGGAAGCTCAGGAGCTCGTTGACCACTTCGTAATGAAGCTTCGTATGGTTAAGTTCGCTAGAATCCCAGCATACAACGAGTTGTTCTCCGGTGACCCAGTATGGGCTACACTCGAGGTTGGTGGTATTGGTCAGGATGGCCGTTCAATGGTTACAAAGTCTGACTATCGTTTCCTCCACACTCTCGAGAACATGGGTCCTGCACCAGAGCCAAACCTCACAGTTCTCTACTCTAAGAGACTCCCAGAGACATTCAGAAGATATACATCTAAGATTTCTATTGATACATCTTCTGTACAGTATGAGAACGATGATGAGATGAGACCAGTATGGGGCGATGACTACTCCATCTGCTGCTGCGTATCTGCTACACAGACAGGTAAGGAGATGCAGTTCTTCGGTG
>JAKSRJ010000041.1 GCA_024403715.1 Saccharofermentans sp.
TCACTTCTATTACTAAGTACTTGAAGTGCCCATATGGTTTCCGTCTCTGCTCTACTGTTGATTATCCAAGAATTGCTAAGGGTATCGACGTAGCTTTGTATTATCCTGGAGATCGTGAGAACGGTGGTGTATTTAAGCATGCTAACATGATGGCTGCTGCAGCTATGCTTAAGGCAGCTAAGCAGGTTGAGGATAAGGCTCTTGCTCAGAGACTTGCTGATACAGCTTACTGGGTAATCGATATGATTCTCCCATACAGAACACTTAAGTCACCATTTACAGTATGTGGTAACCCAAGATGGTGTACACAGTACAACAACTCCGATTCTGGAGAGAACATTGGACCAACACTTTCTGGTACATCTACATGGCTCTTGCTTTGCTTGTTTGCTTGCTTCGGTGTTGAATTTACATCTGATGCACTTATCGTAGAGCCACTTCTTAGAACAACAGATACATCCCTTAATGTTACTGTTAATAGCGGTGTTGCTGTTTATGACATCAACATCACAAAGCCAGAGGGCTTCTGCAGAACTAAGGAAGGTGTAAAGGTTTGTGTTGATGGTGCTCCAATCGAAGGAACAAGCGTACCAGTATTTACAGATGGTGCAGTTCACAAGGTTGAAGTTGCATTTGCATAAGAACTATTAAAAACTAACGGGAGATAGACGATGCCTTATTCAAGCATATTTCTGTCAAAGGTCGTAGAGCGTTTTGAGCTCGAGGTAGTATACGACTCAGGTGACATCGAACAGCGCCGTATTACGGTTGACGATGTCACTCGCCCTGGTTTGCAGTTAGCAGGATATTACGAGCATTTCGGTCCTGATAGATTGCAGGTTGTGGGTAACATGGAGTTTGCCTTCCTCGAGAACTTGACTTCCAGCGACAGAAAAAAGTCTATCTTAACCCTTTTTGAGAAGGAAATTCCGGCGCTAATCATTACTCGTAACCACGAGGCTTATCCCGAAATGCTCGAGGCAGCAGAGGTAACAAAGACTCCGATTCTTCGTACTTCTGATGCTACGAGTGAGTTCAACTCAGAGCTTATTAAGTTCCTTAAGATGGAGCTTGCACCTCGTGTATCCATGCATGGTGTATTGGTTGAGGTTAATGGTGAAGGTATTTTAATCTTAGGAGAGAGTGGTGTAGGTAAATCCGAGACTGCTTTGGAGATTGTTAAGCGTGGCCATAGACTTATTGCTGACGATCAAGTAGAGATTAGAAAGGTATCTGAGACAACACTAGTTGGTAAAGCGCCAGACATTATTAAGCACCTAATCGAGATTAGAGGTATTGGTATTATGGACGTAAAGGAACTCTTCGGTGTTTCCTCCGTAAAGCCACAGGAATCCATTGACTTCGTTATTAATCTCGAGATGTGGGATGAGAAAAAGACATACGACAGAATGGGCCTTAATGAAGAGACTACAGAGATACTTGGCATTAAGGTTCCTTCTGTTACTATTCCAGTTGGTCCTGGACGTAACCTCGCGATTATCGTCGAGGCTGCTGCGATCAACTACAGAGTTAAGAAGATGGGCTTTAACGCTGCCCAGGATCTTGTTTCAAGAGTATTCCCTGGAGGTAATGTAGGCGTTTGATGGATATTAATGAGCTCATCAAATCTAAGGTAGAACTAAAACCTTTAACAACTATGAAGACAGGCGGCCCTGCTAAATATTTGGCAGAGCCTTCTACTTCTAGTGATATTTTGGCATGCTTGGATTTTGCTAAGGAGAATAATCTCGTAGTATTTATTCTTGGAGCAGGTTCAAACATTATTGTTGATGACGATGGCTTTGATGGCCTTGTTATTAGACTTAATAAAGAATTTTCCAATATTGCTATCTATGATGATAGCGATGAAGAATATATATGTATAAGCGCTAAGGCTGGATGTCCTTTGTCCAAGCTTGGAAATGAAGCAGCAGACTTAGGTCTCGAGGGCGCTGAATTTGCTTGTGGTATTCCTGGTACAGTCGGAGGTGCAGTATTTATGAATGCTGGAGCCTATGGACGTGAGATTAAGGATATCGCGACTTCTATCGACTATATTGAAGATGGTGTTTTTAAAACTATTGATAGTAGCGAAGCAGAGTTTGGTTATAGAACAAGTATCTTTAAGCGCTTAGCTGATGAGGGTAAAAACATAGTAATAACTAATCTCACAGTTAGACTTCATAAGGGTGATAGAGAAAAGGTAATGGCATACGTTAAGGAACTTCGTGAGAAGCGAGTTAATTCTCAGCCATTGACAGTTCCTAGTGCTGGTTCAACCTTTAAAAGGCCAGAAGGCTATTTTGCAGGCAAGCTTATAGAGGATAGTGGCCTTAGAGGTTTTAGCCTTGATGAATCAGGTGCTCAGGTTTCTCCTAAGCATTGTGGATTCATCGTTAATAATAATGGTACCTGTGGTAGTAAAGATCTTAAGAAACTCATTAATTATGTTCAAAATAAAGTCTATGAGGATAGCGGTGTTCACCTAGAGTGTGAGGTGCGCTTCATAGGAGGGACGGAGGCATAAATGGATCTTATTATCTTGACTGGTATGAGTGGTGCAGGTAAATCTCAGGCAGCAGCTTACTTTGAAGATCATGGCTATTTTTGTATTGATAATTTGCCTCCTATTTTTCTTCCTAGAATGGCATATACATTTATGGGTAAAGATGAGGACTCTACTCCATCCGTTGCTGTTGAAAAACTTTGCCTCGTAGTAGATATAAGATCTCGTGATTTGACAGAAGGCTTTGAAGATGCAATCAAAAAGCTTGATGAGATGGGTTGTCCTTATAGAATTGTTTTCTTAGAAGCAACAGAAAATGTACTTGTTAGTCGCTATCGTCAGACTCGTCGTAAGCACCCATTGATGGATGAGATGAGCTTGGTTGATGCTATAGCGATGGAAAAGAGTATGCTTCGTGATATTCGTGGTCGTGCTACACATATCATCGATACTACGATGATGCCAATTTCCTCTCTTCGTAAGGAGCTTCGTGTAGTAATTGATGAAGGTGAAGCTAAAGGCCTTTCGATTTTTGTACAGTCTTTTGGCTTTATGTATGGTACCCCAACAGACTCAGATGACGTTATAGATGTTAGATTTTTGCCAAATCCATTTTGGGTTGAAAAGCTTAAGATGATGAGTGGCAAAGATGAGCCAATTGGAGAGTATTTAAGAAGCTTTAGCGAGACAGAAGAATTTTTAGAGAAGTACATGAATCTTCTTGAGTTCATGATTCCTTTTTATATAAGAGAAGGTAAAAGCAGACTTAACTTAGGTGTTGGATGCACAGGTGGAAGACATAGAAGTGTGTTTATTGCAGAAGAGGTTTGCAAAAGACTTAAGAATGCTGGATATAATGCTATTGTTCACCACAGGGATATAGACAGAGACCCTAGATATGAGAAACCCAAGTCCCAGGACAAATGATGACGCATTAAGTTTCTCTTCGATTATTAAATCAGAGATTGTGGCATTACAAGTAAAAAAAGATAGTGACAAGCGAAGTCTTGCCGCAGGTATTATTATGCCTGGAGTGCAAATAAAAGGCGAAGCCTTAGACGTATTAAATAAGATAAAAGGCGTATTATCTGAAGCTTGCGAAGCATCTTTGGATCTTAACAGTGGTGCAAGACTATTTCTAAGAGGCGTATTTCTTGTTTGTGGTTACATGACTGATCCTGAGACTAAGTATCGTATAGAATTAAGGCCTCAGGATGAGCAGGCATATGACGTAATAACAGATATATTGGCAACATTTGATATTTCCTGGACTGATTCAAAAAGAGACGATATACATTCGATTTATATTATGAATGGAGACCATGTTGCTGATTTTTTGGGAATTATTGGGGCTAATAATGCGAGACTTAATTTTGAAAATATTCGTATTAAAAGAGAATTAAAATCCCAGGCAAATAGACTCGCTAATTGCGATAATGGAAATGCAGGAAGATTAGCAGAGGCGTCTGCAAAGAGAGAAACGCTGATAGCAAAACTATTATCTTCTCCTGAAGCTGATAATCTACCACGAAATCTCTATGAGGCTGCAATAATCCATCAGGAGAATCCAGGAGCTTCGATAGCAGAGCTAGGAAAGATGATGAATCCACCTATTGGAAAGTCTGGAATGAATCATAGATTAACTAGATTAATCGAAATAGCTGAAAATTTGTGATATTATTGCCACTATGAATTTCAAAGATCAGTACATTGAACCTGATAATAGTTATCATCAGCCATCTAGAGATCCTTCTTCTGGTACGATGATGCTCGTAATCACTTTAACGGTAGTATCTGTAGTGCTTACTTCAGTTCTTGCGCTGATTTTTTATTCCAAGAAAAATAATGATGGCGTCATTAATAGTGGCGATGGAACAGGAGCTACAATTAATAATTACATTTCTGTAAGTACTCCAACACCTACACCAGTTCCGCCTTTGCAGGATTATCAAAATCCTCAGCTATATCCAGCTAGTGCAATTGTTAATATAGATCCAAATGCAATTATTGCTGATGACGTTAATCCAAATGCACGTGGCATAACTCAAAATGTTATCAATGGATCTTCAATTCTTACTTCTTTTGCTCGCGAGAATCCGATTCATATTGGTGACCCTTTATACTATTCACAGATTGCAGGTGTAATTACTTATAGAGGCAATAACTTCAGAAACACAGCATCCTTTGGTTTCTTATCTCCAGATGACGGCGCAGTAGATTCTTTGGTTCAGGCTTGGGAATTTAATTGTGATCATTCTCTTTTGTCTTCTGATATGACATTTGAATGGGTGGGATACCAGCTTACGGGTCAGCCATTAATTGTTAGGTGGCCTGCTACTACTAGAACATCAATGAATTTATATCCTGAAAAGGCTGCTAAAGCAGATCTTGTCGAGGTTATTAGTGCATCTTTGGATGGCTACATTTACTTTTTGGACTTAGATGATGGTTCTATGACAAGAGATCCTATCTATGTTGGCGCTACTGTTAAGGGAACACCTGCACTAGATCCACGTGGCTATCCACTTCTTTATGTTGGACAAGGTGATGATAACAATGAGTGGCATTTTGGTATGTACATTTATTCATTGTTAGATGGATCGTTGCTTTATACATATGAAGGTTTGGATGACGGTGCTTATCGAATGAACTGGGGTGCTTTTGATTCATCTCCAATTATTGATGGTGCTACAGATACTCTTATCTGGCCTTGTGAAAATGGTATTATCTATAACTTCCAGCTTAATACTACCTATGTTCCAGGTTCTGGAACTATTATGATTAGCCCAGTTTGTACTGGTTATAAGTACATCTTTAACGATACTCAGGGTCGTTTCTTAGGAGTTGAGTCTTCGGCTTCGGTTTACGATCATTATTGTTACTTTATGGACAATAATTCTAACCTAGTTTGCCTAGATTTAAATACTTTGCAGATGGTATGGGTGTTTAGAACTGGCGATGATTCAGATTTATCTCCTGTAGTTTCCGAAGAAAACGGAATTCCATATATCTATATTGCTACTGAGGTTGACTATCAGGGCGGTACAGGTACTTATAATGGTGCTGCTTACACTTATAAGATTAACGGTCTTACTGGTGAAGAAGTATGGCAGACATCCCAGTCCTGTTATACCTATAACGGAGAAACTTCTGCTACCGACCAAAGTGGTGGATGTCTTGCAAACCCTATTTTGGGCCGAATGAACATCTCTAATCTTGTTATTTTCTCCTATTCTATGACTAATGGACTTACTAGCGGTAATCGTTTGGTAGCTTACAATAGGGATACTGGCACAGAAGTTTGGCATTATGACATGAATATTTATACATATTCATCACCAGTTGCCTGCTACACCGATAACGGAAATGCTTATATAATTATTTGCGATAGCTTTGGACAGGTTCATCTTGTAGATGGTATGACAGGTGAGAGAATCACTTATATCCAGATAAACAATGCTACTTTCGAAGCTTCGCCGGCAGTATTTGGAAATACCTTGGTAATTGGAACTCGCGAGGGTAAGGTATACGGAATACGCATCGGTTAAGGAGGGCATGTTGGCAGACGACAGATACAAGTCAATTACCTTATTGGAGGTTGAGATAAGCTCCTTTAACGGAGGTGGATATAAGGTGCGCTATGATTTTAAGCGTAACTTAATCTCCTGGAAGGATGGCTACATGTGGAATAATAATTTCATGAAGTCACTAACTCCTTCAAAGCTTGAATATCTTAAGGAAAATCTTCCTGACACCAATATCTTAGAGTGGGCAGAAGGCTACAACAAAGGCCTTATTGCGGAGTATGGTAATCCAACAGCTAATCCTTCATCTTGGAGAATTCGAGTGGATTTTGAGGATGGCACTGATCTGGTATCAAGTAGAACCAAGAACTTCCCTAGGGACTGGCCAAAGCTTAAAGCAATTATCGAAGCTACTACTGAGTGCACATTTAGATTAAGATGATAGGAAGGGCGCAGAAGCGTCCTTTTTGTTTCCCTATATTATAAATATTTATGTTAGAATTATATTTGATACACTATCTGGAGGTTTAGATTGGATTACTTAGAGGGTTTATTCCTAGGTAAGCTTTGGAGCGATACCGATTTTGAGAACAGACGCCATATCGAGCTCTTTATGCTCTATGGTATCCTTACAGCTTTGTTTGTAGGATTAATGTTCTGGACAGGTAATGCTTTTATTGGTGTAGGTAATTTTAATTTGTTCCAGAAGATAGCTTTAATTCTTATATCTATTGCCAATCCATTTATGTGCTTTAGATACTATCGAATGCCCTTGTGGGGCAAGATTTTAGTTTTAATTGGTAAGGCTTTTAAGGCTTATCTCGTAATGAGTCTTACAGTAGCTCTTATCATTCCAAGAATCACAGTTAAGTCCAGTGGGATCAAGGATTTCCTTATTAACTTCCTTAATTCTACTCTCGAGAAATATACAGATAAGTTTGCGGGCAATGGTGGTAGCTTTGCTACTGTTATGGGTGTTTTTGCTGGTGGTATCCATGTAGTACTTGTAACAGTTGGAATTATCCTAGCGCTCGTATTAATACCAGGCGTTATCTTTCTTATTTACAAGCTAGTGCAGTACATTTTTGACTACATTATCGATAGGCTTCTAATCAGGAAGGTATTCCGCTATAAGCGATAAGGAGGACACACTATGGCTGTTCTTCAGAACAAAACAAATATCACATTAGAAGAGCTCGAAGAAAACTTGGGAGAAAAGAAGCTTCCACAGTTTATTGCTAATAGTGAGAAAACGTTTATCGATCAGATAGATGCTATAGTAGAAGCTGTTAATAGCGATAAAACGAAAAGAGCAATCTTTGTTTCTGGTCCTACATCTTCTGGTAAAACTACTTTTACTATGCGTTTATCTGCAGGTCTTCAAAAGGCTGGTCGTACGGCTGCATTTTTATCTCTTGATGATTACTACAATATGAGTGAGATTGTTTTTGACAGAGATGGAAGACCAGACTTTGAGACAATTGATACTCTTGATGTTGACAGAGCTAGAAGAGATATCGGAGATTTAATTAGCGGTAAGACAGTTATTCCTCCATATTTTGATTTTATGGATAGGAAGCAAAAGGAGAGAGACGAGTCTGAGGCAATTACTTTACCTTCTGATGGTGTCTTAGTAGTAGAGGGCCTTCATGGTCTTAACTCTAGAATCTCTGGCGAATTTAGAGAAGAGGCTATTAAGGTTTTCATAATGCCTTATGGCAATGTCTTTGCAGATACTAAGCTTATGGATTCAAACGAGATTCGAATGCTTAGAAGAATAGTCAGAGACAATCGTCACAGAGGCGCTCATGCAATCTCGACAATTGATTACTGGCCAATGATTGCTAAGTCAGAGGAAGCCTACTACGTAGATTATTTAACAGCTGCAGACTATCACGTTAATTCTTTCTTACCATATGAGACTTTGATAATCGCACCTTTGGCTTTGGCAGATATCACTAGTGCTTTGAGAATGGCAGAAGATGGAACTTTACCTTCTAATGTATTTATGGAAAAATCTGTCACGAAGAAGCCTTTCGCTGATTTAAGCTTAGCGCTTGGAACAGCATCTAGACTCATGGAACACTTAAAGGAGATACCTAAGGTTAATCCTGAATTTGTCCCAGAGCAGTCAATACTTAACGAATTTATATCACAATAAGGGGGCAATAAAATGCCTATTAGAATACCAGACAATTTACCTGCAAGACATATACTCGAGGGCGAGCGCATCTTCGTTATGGAAGAAAACCGCGCTTTGTCTCAGGATATTAGACCAATTAAGATTATTATTCTAAATTTGATGCCTAATAAGGAAGTTACAGAGACTCAGCTTTTGCGTGCGCTTTCTAATACTCCTATCCAGATTGATATCGAGCTTTTGCGCATCTCTACTCATGAGTCAAAGAACACAAGTAAAGAACATCTATTTAAGTACTATGAGACTTTTGATTCTATTAAGGATAATTACTATGATGGCTTGATTATTACTGGTGCGCCAGTAGAGCAGATGCCATATGAAGAAGTAGATTACTGGCCTGAGCTTTGCTCCATTATGGAATGGTCGAAGACCCATGTCTATTCCACAATGCATATTTGTTGGGGTGCTATGGCTGGCCTTTACTACCACTATGGTATTCCTAAGTATGATTTGGATGCTAAGTGTTTTGGTGTATTTGAGCACTCAACAACTTCATCTAAGCCAGTTAAGCTTTTCCGTGGATTCGATGATATTTTCTATGTTCCACATTCAAGACACACAGAGCTTAGAAGTGATGATATCGCAGCTGTAGATAATTTAAGAATTCTCTCAGAATCCCCTGAGAGTGGTGTATATGCTGTATCTGATAAAAGAGGACGCCAGTTCTTTATCACGGGTCACTCCGAGTATGACAGATATACTTTGGATGCTGAGTATAAAAGAGATGTCGATAAGGGTCTTTCTATTGAGATTCCTAAGAACTACTATCGTGATAATGATCCTACTAAGGAGCCACTCATGAGATGGCGTTCTGTAGCTACTTTGCTTTTTACAAACTGGCTTAACTACTACGTTTATCAGGAAACTCCATTTGATATTCATCTTCTTAACGAAGTAAAACAGAACAAGATTGATTTGGAGGAAGACTGATGCCATCTTTACCAATCAACGAAGAATTGTTATCAGCTAAGATGGTTGAGCGTGTAGATAGCGCTCACAAGAACGACTTCGGCGAGCTTTTGGTTTGTGCTGGTTCAAAGTACATGACAGGAGCTTTGGTATTAGCTACATCATCTGCGCTTAGAAGCGGCGCGGGGCTAGTTATGGCTTTTGCTCCTGAGGATGCGTTGGATCCAGTTAGGTTTAATTGCCCATGTGCATTAACTAAGGCTTGGGGAGAAGATGTATCGGATACATTAAAGCAGGCATCAAAGCTTCTTACGAAATGCAGCGCAGTAGCAATTGGTCCTGGTCTTGATGAAGAAGACCCAAGATCTCTAGCTCTTCTTGAGTTGTTTATTAATGAGGCAAAAGCATTAGTTATTGATGCTGGCGGCCTTAATATTTTATCTAAGCATAATGAACTTATGCCTGCACTTAAGTCTCGTAAGATGAGAGGACTAAATCCTGCTGTATTGACTCCTCATATTGGCGAGATGAGAAGATTATTAAAGGGCGATGTTACAGAAGAATCATGTGAAGCTTTTGCAGTAGAGAACACATGCCTTCTGGTATTAAAGGATAGTAAAACTAAGATTTATACACCTCACCACGATAAGACCTATGAGCTTAATCGCGAGAATTCAGGTATGGCTAAGGGTGGAAGCGGCGATGTATTAACAGGATTAATCGGTGGATTCTTAGCTCAGGGCATGAAGACATGTACTTCAGGAATTGCAGGTGTTTATTTCCATAGTAAGGCAGGCATTATCGCAAGCTATGGTCTTGGTAAGCGTGGAATGCTTCCAACAGATGTAATCGCTTGCTTGCCAGAAGCTTTTGAGGAGATTGGTTGGTAATGGGTATTGTTGATGAGAATATCTGGTTCGA
>JAKSRJ010000042.1 GCA_024403715.1 Saccharofermentans sp.
GCCATTGATTCAGCTGTAAACGCAATACTGGGTGCACGTAAAATTTACATTATGGGTTTAAGATCATCTGCACCTTTGTCATCATTTATGCACTTCTATATGACTCTTTTATTTGATGAAGTGGTACATATACATTCTAATAGTACAAATGAAGTTTTTGAGCAGATTATGCCTATCACATCTAAGGATGTAATGATTGGAATATCTTTCCCAAGATATTCCCAGAGAACTGTTAATTCTATGGAGTATGCCAAGAAAAAGGGAGCAACAGTAATTGCGATTACTGATAAGGATGAGACGGCGATGACTCAATATGCGGATATTAAGCTGTTTGCTAAGTCTTCAATGGCATCATTCGTAGATTCGCTTGCTGCTCCGTTGTCTTTGATTAACGCATTACTTGTTACACTTGGAATGCATAGAAGAGAGCATATAAGAAGTTCATTTGAGTCTTTGGAGACTTTGTGGACACAGTATAAAGTCTACGATGGTGGTAAAGATCGTGGTGACCGTAACGGCGAGGAGGAATTTTAATGAGTAACATTTATCAGATTGCTATTGATGGACCTTCTGGTTCTGGTAAGTCTACACTTGCAAAAGGTGTGTCACAGGCTTTAGGTATTATGTATTTAGATACAGGTGCTATGTATAGAACTTGTGGATTAAGTGCTATCAAGAGGGGAATAGAGACCAAAGACGAAGTTGCAGTAGCAGCAATGCTTGAAGATATGAGCCTTCAGGTCGTTTTTGAGGATGGAACTCAGCATATGATTTTAGATGGAGAGGATGTTACAGGTTTAATCCGTACTCCAGAGGTTTCTCGTGCTGCATCTAACATCAGTTCTTTGCCGGTTGTTAGAACAAAGATGGTTGACTATCAGCGCCAGATTGCTGCTGGTCAAAGTTTTGTAATTGATGGTCGTGATATTGCGTCCAAGGTTTTGCCTGACTGTAAGTATAAATTCTTCCTTACTGCATCTTCTGAAGCCAGAGCAGAACGTAGATTAGCAGAATTGAATGCAAAAGGTGATTTCTCTCAGAATTACGAAGAAGTTCTTAAAGATATTATCTGGAGAGATAAGCAGGACAGCGAAAGAGCTGCTTCACCTTTAATCAAAGTTGATGATGCAATCGAGATTGACACTTCTTCAATCGGGATTGAAGAAACACGAGATTTATTGTTGAGCTACATTAAGGAATGAAGGTAGTAAGAGCAAAATCAGCTGGTTTTTGCTTCGGTGTAAAAAATGCCGTAGGAACAGCTTATAAAATGATTGAAAACCGCCAAGATGGGGAACGTCTCATAATGCTTGGTGAGTTAACTCATAATGAGATAGTTACTCGTGAGTTGTTGTCTGGTGGCTTTGAAATCATTGATAGAGCTGAAGATATTCCTGATGGAAGTACAGTAATCATTCGTGCTCATGGCGTTACACCAGAACAAAAGAGGATTCTAGACGCAAAAAACTGTAAGGTTAATGATTGTACTTGTCCTTTTGTAGATAAGATACATAAGATAGTAAAAGAACAGGCAGAAAAGGGTAATCAAATAATTCTTACTGGTACTCCTGGTCATCCTGAAGTTGAGGGAATTAGGGGAGAGGCTCCTAATAATGTAGTGGTAATTAGCAGTTGCGAAGAGCTTAAAAGCATTAAAATAATACCTGATAAAACTGTTTTGATATCTCAAACAACTTTCTCGGCACCAGTATTTGAGCAAATTTGTGCAATTATTGAAAATAAAATTGCAAATAATCAGATTTTTGATACAATATGTAATACGACTGTCTGCAGACAAGGGGAAGCTATGCGCATTTCTGCTGAAGTGGACGTGATGATAATTATCGGATCGGCACACAGTTCAAATACGAAGAAGCTTTACGAGATTGCAGTGAGTCGCTGTTGTAGAACGTACTTGGTTACTGATGCGTCAGATGTAGCTAAGCTTATCGAAGATGGTAAGATTAAGACAGATGATGTAGTAGGTATTACAGCAGGTGCTTCTACACCTGAAGCAATTATTTTGGAGGTTGTTCAAACCATGGACGAGAAGGAAATTATGGACCAGGCAGACATCAATTTTGCAGATTACATCGAGGGTATTCCTCAGCTTCGTCGTAACGCTGTTGTGAAGGGAGTTATTACTTCAGCTGACGCTGACTATGTATATGTTGATGTACGCGATAAGTCTGATGGAAAGATTTCTCTTCGCGAGTTCGCAGGCGACCCTGATTTTAATGTTGAAGAGGCGGTCGCTAATAAGCAGGAAGTTACCGTTGTTGTAAAGAGCATTAAGAATACAGAACAGGGTAAGGAAATCATCCTTTCCAAGTCTGCTCTTGAATTCGAGAAGAACAAGCAGGTACTTCAGGAGGCTTATGAGAACAAGACTCCTGTAACAGCAGTTATCACAGGCGACGTTAAGGATGGCGTTATCGCTAACTTCGGCGGTGTTGATATCTATATTCACAAGACTCAGATTAAGATGGGTGAGGTTAAGGATCTTAAGGCTTTGAAGGGTCAGCAGATTGAAGTTCTCATCACAAAGTTTGATACAGAGAAGCACAGACTCAGAGTTTCTGGTTCCCACCGTCAGATTATGATTCAGGAGCGTAAGGCTAAGGAAGACGAAGTTTGGGGTGCTATTGAAGAGGGTAAGACATACAAGGGTATCGTTAGATCTCTTCCAGCATTTGGTGCTTTCGTTGATATCGGTGGTGTAGATGGTCTCGTACACATCACAGAACTCTCATGGAAGAGAATTTCAAAGCCATCTGATGTTCTTTCTGTTGGTGATGAGATTGATGTTTATGTTAAGTCTTTCGATAGAGATACAAAGAAGATTTCTCTTGGTTACAGAAGACCAGAGGATGATCCTTTCTATAATATTGAGGAGAGAATCCCAGTAGGTTCATGCGTTAAGGGTACAGTTGTAAGAATCACTGATTTTGGTGCTTTTGTTCAGCTTGAGCCAGATCTCGACGCTCTTTGCCATGTATCTCAGATTTCTAATGTTAGACTTAAGAGCCCAGAGGATGTACTTTCTATCGGTATGGAAGTAATCGCTAAGGTAACAAGCATTAAGCCAGCTGAGAGAAAGATTTCTATTTCTATTAAGGAAGTACAGCCAATCGATCCAGAGATTGATGAGATTGAGGAAGCTGCTGAAGCTCCAGCTGAGGAGTAATCCTTATAATAACAATTGGTTTATTTGAGCCCGTGTGTAATTGCACGGGCTTTTTTATTGCAATTTAATTACAAGTATGTTGATATCCCCAGTTTTGCCATAAAGTCTGTTTGTTTCACATTATAATAAGAATATGATGCGAAATGTGTATATATACAAGGCAATAGCTCTTCTTGCAGGTGTTGCAATATCAATCAATTATTTAAGTGTCGTTAATGTCGGCGCTAGTAATAATGTTGCTTTGCAAGCCCCTGAGATGGAAATAATGTGTGCTGAACCTGCTATGGAATTGAATGAGATGCCTCTAGTAATTCCAACGGCTGTTACATCCGCAATTAATGATTCTTTTGTAGACGATATTGATTTATATACTTATACAATTCAAATTGGTGATCTCGAGAGTGAAGATTTGTTAACAATTGATGAGTTCACTCATGATGGTAATACTTATTGGGTCGACGTAGATTCTGTTAGTTTAAGAGATTATCCATCAGTTGATGCTGAAGTAGTTGATTACATGGATTATGCAGATTCTGTTGTTCGTATTTCATATGGATCAGCTTGGTCTTATGTACGTAATAGTGATGGAGTCACAGGGTATGTATTAACATCTATGCTTTCTGTAGATGAGATTATTGCACCAACTCCTACACCAACTCCAAGACCAACATCTACACCAACTCCTATTCCAACAGCTACTCCTACACCGGTTCCTTTAGTGACTAATTTCACTGAGACGGCATATAATACTACTGTATATGCATCATGTGTTCTTAATGTAAGAACAGGACCTGGAACAGAATATGCTTTAGTAACAGGTTATAACTATGGAGATGCTATTTCTGTTACTGCGCAAACTGATAATGGATGGTATAGAACATCTAGTGGGTACTATGTAAAATGTGATTTGTGCTTATCTGAGGCCCCATCAGCTCAGACTCCAGTTGCTAGTACACCAACAGTTGATCCATCTAATTATTCTGGTTTTGCTTCATATTGCTTGCAGTTCGTTGGTACACCATATGTTTATAGTGGAATGTCACCATCAGGTTTTGACTGTTCTGGCTTTGTCTTATATTGTTATGCGAACTATTACGGAATTGGCTTACCACATAATGCTGCAGCTATTGCTGTACTTGGAACTCCTGTTAGTCCAGAAAATATACAGTGTGGAGATATAATATGTCATGATTATAATAGTGATGGATATATTGATCATGTAAGCTTATATATTGGTAATGGAACTTGTATACACGCATCTAATTCAAGAACTGGAGTAGTTACTACCGGTTGGCCAATGGGATCAGTCGTTACTATTAGGCGTTTTACCTAATCTTAAATATACTGTAAAAAACATAGTTAGAAAACTGGATAATCCACCTATAATATTTGAAATTGGTTCAGCCATAAACACGCCGTTTACGCTAGGCGTTGCAATCAATGGAAGTAATAGAGTTAGTGGAATTACTAGAATTACCTTACGGAAGAGCGAGAAGAAAACTGCTCTTCCGTTTTTCTTTAATGCCATAAAAGTTGATTGACCAGAGTGTTGGAACGACATAAAGATATAAGCCATAAAATAAGTGTGGAGACTTGGTATTGCAACTGTAATGAGTTCTTTGTCATTAGTAAATAGCCCGATAAAAAATGCAGGGAATAAGAAGACTATTAACCATGCAAGCCCAGTGTATGTTCCTGAGAAAATGAAGGTTGTTCTGATTCCTTTTTTTACTCTGTCATATGATTTTGCTCCATAGTTAAATCCAAGAACTGGTTGAGCACCACTAACTATTCCGTTAATAACTACTCCCATAATGTCTCGTACAGATCCAACTATTGCCATAATGCCGACATAGATATCGCCACCATATGTCTTGAGCACTCGGTTACATACGATTTGTGTGGCACTGTTTGTAAACTGCATCACAAATCCTGTAAAGCCTGTAGCACAGATATCTTTAACAATGGGTGCTTCGAGCTTCATATGAGCCATTTTTAGTTTGAATTCGGGTTTTCTACCAGTAAGAAATACTAATACCCATACAAGAGATAAAGTCTGAGCTATTACGGTAGCTATAGCAGCTCCTCTTATCCCCATATTTAAGGAGAAGATGAATATTGGATCTAATACTATATTTATAATTGCTCCGGATAGATTAGTTACCATAGCAATAAGAGGAAAACCTTGAGCACTTATATAAAAATTAAGTCCTGTAGCAAGCATTGTTACAACAGTGCTTATAAGGTAAATGTTAAGGTAAGCTGCGCTATATGGATAAGTTGCATCGCTTGCACCAAAAGCATATAGAATAGGTTTCATAAAAATGTAGAGTAATAGTGTCAGTATTATTCCACCCAAAGTGAGTAGTGTGAAAGAATTGTTTAGAGTTTTTGAAGCTTTTAGCTTATCTCCTGATCCATTAGCAATAGAGAATACTGGAGCTCCACCTTGGCCGAAGAGCATAGTAAACGCCAGTATTATAGAAACAATAGGAAATGTAAGCCCTAAGCCTGTAAGAGCCTCGGTACCTTCGTTAGGTATGTGTCCTATGTATATTCTATCAACTATGTTGTATAGAATTTGAACGATTTGAGATAAAGTAAGAGGGAGAGCCTGTTTAACTATGTGTCCTGCTACTGAACCTTTACTAAAATCTGTTGATGTACCGCTAGACATGATAGCTTTATACACTTCCGTTTCTTCTATTCATAAATTCTTGTATGCCTGCATATAGTGTTAATCCACCAATAAACACTGCAAAAGCTCCAAATACAATTAGACCAGCTGCATCCATACTGATTTGAGTATTAGGCCCAGCAGCTCTAGTTAATTCTTCAGCTGTTTTGCCATAGTTGCTTATAGCAAAATTTAAAACAAATAATCCAACCATAAAGAAAAAGAATCCGATTATAGTAGGCATTAGTGCAGAAGCTAATCCGGGTGGTGGGGGTGGTGGTAACTCAGGGTTTACACCGCCTCCAAAGGTGTTTTTTGAATAAACCTTTGAATATGTCATTGTAAAGCCACAAGCGATACCGGTAGCAATTCCAGCAATAGCCCCGATTATTCCTAATAAAATATTCATATGCTACCTCCTTATCGTCTTCTAAGCTTAAACATAGATGATGTGTTCATCTCTTTTGTTATTGTGTCATATCGCTTTTTAGCATTCATTCCACTAATAATAAAAGACATAGTAAGAATAGTGGCAATTCCACCTATCCATACTAATGGCGCATGCATAAAAGCGAAGGCGAATACTATAGCTAGTATTGGAGCCATTATGGCGCAGTTACGAATAAGTGTTTTCTTAACTAATACTTCATTCGCTGGAATACTACCAACTACTTTTCCTGTGCATCCGTTTACCATAATATTAGCAAGCCCGTTAGTAGTCTTGAATGTAACAAAGTATATAGGACACAAAACAGATTCAGTAGAAATAATATTTAAATTGTGTGTATCTACTATTGGTGTGTTTAAATGCTCTCTTCCAGCTCGAGTAAACTTATCATAAATATCTTTTTGATTAGCTCGTACGTTTCTTGAAGCTACTCCTGGAATATTTGAGACTAGTTCTTCTGATAATATCTCCCACATATAGTTAGTAAGTTTGGGGCTTAATTTCTCGCTATCAACATCTGAAATATCGGCATAGAAGCCAGATAAATAGGTTGGCTCGAAAGGCACAGCTTGTCTATAAGGGAATGGATTCAAATAAATGGATACACTGTCATTGAGTATCTTAGACGAATCAAAAAACACATGACGTTTTGTTTTTCCACTAAAATCTTTTCTTACTACAGAATTATTTTGACTAGGAATATTAATATGGCCTGATGCTACTAATTCTGCCTCGAAGACAAAATAAGGCACATAAATTGCGTAAACAGAATCGATGCTAAGAGTGTTAAATTCAGCAGGAATGAATTTGGCTTTCTTATAGTGTTCAGTAACCGCCAATATGGCATCTTCTTTGCTTATTTTGAATGGAATAATCAAGTCGGGTTTATCCATCTTTGTAACTCTGTCATAGATGATTGCGGACTGACCACAGAAGGAACAGATTTTTGTTACTTCAACGTCATTAGTAACCACTTCGGCTCCACAAGATCCACAGTGATAGAGATTCATTTCGACAAAGTTCTTAACTATAGTTTGTTGTTCTAATCGAGTATTATTAGGAGAAGAAATATTGCCTTCATGTGCCAATGTAGCAGGGTTATAATCATTACCACATAATTCGCACATCAATCGCTGAGAAAAGACATTAAGCTTAAGTCCACCTCCACAGGTTGGACAATGGTATGAATATGTTTCCATATTTCTTCCCCCCATAGAAATAATAGTACGGATTATTATATACTTTAACGGACGATGCTTAAATACTAGAAAAAGAAATGATATAGGACTAGATGAGACAGGAAAAATCCTACATTAAAATCTATGAGCAGATAAAATCAGGCATTATTTCTGGTGCTTATCCTTATGGAACTAAGATTCCTTCAAAGCGTAATTGTGCAGTGACTTATGGCGTTAGTATTATAACTGTTGAGCATGCATATGAATTACTTATTCAAGAAGGATATATTGAACCAAGATTAAGGAGTGGATATATTGTTTCCTTTCGAGATAGCGATGGATTTGCGGTAGGAACAGTAGAGTCTAATACTGAAATGCCGTTTGTGCATGAGGAAATAAGTTACGCCTATCCAGATACTTTGTTTCCATATAGCGTTATTGCTAAAGCTATGCGCAGAGTAATAAGTGATTACGATGAAGCGATACTAATGAGATCTCCAGCTGGTGGAAGCCCAGAACTTCGCGGGGAACTAGCTAAATACTTAGAGCGCAATAGAGGATTTCGTGTTAATCCAGAGCAGATTATTATTGGGGCTGGTTCAGAGTATTTGTATGGCCTTATTGTAGAACTTATCGGTAGTAAGAAAATATATGGAGTAGAGATGCCGTCATATAAGAAAATTGAACAAGTTTATCAATCTCGTGGAGTAATGATAGAACATTTAGCACTAGGTCATGACGGTATTTCTAGTGATGCATTGGTAAATAGTGATGCAGATGTTTTGCATGTGACTCCTTATCGAAGTTATCCTACTGGAGTAACGGCTTCTGCTTCTAAAAGACGAGAGTATTTGACCTGGGCTGAGTCAGGTGAGCGATATATCATAGAAGATGACTTTGAGTCGGAGATAACTCCTCTGCGTAAACCGGAAGAGACTTTGTTTGCGGCAAGTCGTGGAGAAAAGGTCATTTATGTTAATACGTTTTCAAGGACAATTTCTCCTGCGCTTCGTGTAGGCTATATGGTTCTTCCTCAAAGCTTACTAGATATGTATGAAGATAAGCTCGGTTTTTATTCTTGTACAGTACCATTGTTCGAGCAACTTTTAATAGCTAGGTTGATTTCTAATGGTGATTTTGAACGTCACATAAATAGACTGAGAAGAGCAAGTCGTAATCAAGAATGAAGTGCATAAATAACTCCGTGACATTTGCCACGGAGCTTGTTTTAGTTTATGCAATTAATTAGATTACATTAGTAAGAGCAGAAGGCTCGTTAGATACCTTAATAGCGTCAGCTCTTGTAATGATGTCAGAGTGAATTAGACGGATTAAGTCATCATTCAATGTACGTCCTTACCAATCTCACGCTGATGAATCATAGCGTAATCATGTGGATAAACGTATTCGATAGTATCCTCAATTGCTAAGAGTGTTTATTTAATGTTCATTTTTTGTACCATAAAAGTGTAATTGTTAGAGAGTAATTAACTCTGACTGTTGCA
>JAKSRJ010000043.1 GCA_024403715.1 Saccharofermentans sp.
AGGACCTGTAACAAGGATAAGTCCACGTGGCTTAAGAGCTAACTCCTTGAAGAGAAGTGGCAAACCAAGTCTCTCACATGTAGGAATCTCATTTGTGATTGTTCTTGCTGCGAGAGCAAAGCTTCCTCTCTGCTTGTAGATATTACATCTGAAACGGCTGTAATCAGCTACAACATATGAGAAGTCAATCTCACCTCTCTCAGCGAGATACTGCTGTCTTGACTTATCAATCATTGACTTGCAAAGAAATTCTGTATCTGCTGGTGTCAAAATCTGATTTGTCAATGGCATCAACTCACCAGATACTCTAATCATTGGAGGAAGACCAGCTGTGATATGTGTATCAGATGCTCCTCTTCTGACTGCTTCGGCAAGAATTGCCTCCATTGTAAGGCTAAAACCTTCCATTTGTTACCTCCTAATATTAACCGTCTACTGAATAAGCTACTCTGTTCATCTCGTCGATTGTAGAAATACCTTCTAATGCTAGAGCCATAGCTGAATCGACAAGCATCTGTGTTCCTTCGGAAATAGCGAACTGTCGCATATCTTCTTCTGGAGCTCTCTGTTCAAGAAGAACCTTCATACCCTTAGTAATAACTACTACTTCATGGATAGCGATTCGTCCCTTATAACCAGACTCATTACAGTCAGGGCAACCTTCACCCTTATATAATTTCTGACCTGGCTCAAGGTGATACTTCTCAATAGTCTCTGCGTCAGGCTCATAAGCCTTTCTGCAACCAGTACAGATACGTCTTACAAGTCTCTGCGCAACTACTCCAACAAGAGCAGAAGATACCATATAAGGCTCGAGACCCATATCGATAAGACGGTTGATTGAAGAAACCGCATCATTTGTATGGATAGTACTAAATACCAAGTGACCTGTGATAGCAGCTCTCATTGCAATCTCGGCTGTCTCACCGTCTCGAATCTCTCCGACGAGAATGATATCAGGGTCCTGACGGAGAATAGAACGAAGACCACTGGCGAATGTCATACCAGCCTTAGCATTAACCTGTACCTGATTAAGTCCAGGAATACGAATCTCGACTGGGTCCTCAACTGTAATAATGTTTGTCTCTGGATCATTCTTCTCAGAAAGAAGAGTATAAAGGGTTGTTGTCTTACCAGAACCAGTAGGACCAGAGATAAGACAGATACCCTGTGGAACCTTGATAATCTTATCAATCAAGGCATTGTTATGATCAGAAATACCAAGATAACGACGGTTCAAGTTACCGTCATTCTTGGCAAGAATACGAATAACGGTTTTCTCACCCCAAATTGTTGGAAGAATGGATACACGCATGTCGATAGGCTGTCCATTAATCTCAGTCTGAATACGTCCGTCCTGAGGAATACGCTTCTCGGCGATGTTCATACCACCTAAAATCTTAATTCTAGTAGTAATCGCTTCCTTAGCAGATACAGGGTTACTCATAATCTCCTGCATAACGCCGTCAATACGGATTCTAACTCGAACTCTATCTTCCATAGGTTCGATATGAATATCAGAAGAACCAGCTCTAATAGCAAATTCAATCATTGAGTTAACGAGCTTAACTACCGGCGCACTGTTAACCGCCTCAGCAACTTCATCACTCAAAGCATTGAGGTCATCAGAAGCCAAGTCTTCACCAAGTTCTCTAGCAGCTTCACTAGCACTTGTTCTTCCATATGCAGCTCTGATTGTATCGAGAATACCCGTTCTTGTCGCAAGCATAAGAACAATCTCATAGCCAGTTCTGAACTGCAATTCATCCTGAACAAGGATGTTAAGTGGGTCATCGATAGCAACAACCAACTTCTCTTCATCAAAACCAATTGGAACTACTGTGTTTTCTGTACAGAACTTCTCATCCAAAAGTGCTAATGCCTTGTTATCTACATCAATGCTAGTAAGATCGATGATTGGATAACTGTACTGACTGGAAACCGCACGGAGGATATCAAATTCTGACATCAATCCCATCTCGGCAATTACTTCGCCAAGACGCTTTCCACTCTCCTTCTGAACGCTTAAAGCTTCTGCAAGTTCTGCTGCAGTAAGGAATCCACTCTCAATGAGAATATCTCCTAATCTCTTCATGTCAGCCTCCGATTAAAGCTATTCGCTGATTAGATATTTGTGTAAAGTATGCAAAAAGGCAGACTTCACCCCATTAATATCTATAAAACTATACAACACGGCTTGATAAAAAACAAGTTTTTTTAGCATTTTTGATAGTAAGTGGAAAACTGGTTTTGTTTTATTTATAATACTTTCATTATTTATTTTATTAATTAACATTTTTGGAGGTATATATGTCCGGACATTCCAAGTGGAATAACATCAAAAGGAAAAAGGAGGCATCAGACTCAGCTAAGGGTGCTGTTTTTACTAAGATGGCAAAACTCATTATGATTGCTGTTAAGGAAGGCGGCCCTGATCCTGAGGGTAACTCAAAGCTTAAAGATGTTATTTCTAAGGCAAAAGCGGCTAATATGCCTAACGATAATATTAAAAGAGCTATTCAGAAGGCAGCGGGTGCTGGATCTGGTGATGACTATGAAGAGATTCAGTACGAGGGTTACGGACCTGGTGGAATCGCTTTCATGGTAAGAACTCTTACTAATAACCGTAACAGAACTGCTGCTGATGTAAGACATATCTTTACAAAATTCGGTGGTCAGCTTGGTGTAGATGGTAGCGTTAGCTATCTTTTTGAAGATAAAGGTGTAATTCTTATCTCTAGAGAGGATTTTGAAAACGAAGATAAGGTTATGGAAGATTCTCTTGAAGCTGGTGCAGCTGATTTTATTCCTGAAGAAGAATATTATGAGATTGATACTGAAGCTTCTGACTATTACACAGTTAAAGAAGCTCTGGAGGCTAAGGGTTACGAGTTTATCGATTCTAGTGTCGGACCGGTTGCAATAACCAGTAATAAAGTTGATGATCCTGCTATCTGTGAGAGCTTAGAGAAGATGCTCGATATGATGGAAGAAAACGAAGATATTCAGGATGTATTCCATAACTGGGATAATTAATGTCAGGTAAGGAAGAAAAAACTGATAATAAACCTAGAAGACCGACTCTTATTCCTGAGCTTAGGTCTACTTTGAAGAGAATGGACTCTTCAGAATTTACTCGCGTAAAACCTACAGAACAAAGTACTGAAGTAATTCTTTCAAGCGAAGTACTTACAAGAGAAGTTTTATCGCAAATTACTGTTATTGCTTTTGTTGGGCAATCTGGTACTGGAAAAAGCACTCGCGCAATCGCAGTTGCGAGGACAAATAACATCGAATACCTAATCGACGATGGACTCCTCATTAATGGAGGAAGAATCGTTGCAGGAACGTCTGCCAAGAAGGCTCCTAGCAAAATGGAGTCGGTAAGGCAGGCGCTTTTTGTTGATCCCACTAGATCAGAAGTCATGCGTAGAGCGCTAGTAGAAAACAAACCTACTACTTTGATGATTCTTGGCACGAGTGATTCTATGCTCGAGAAAATCACTACAAATCTTTGGCTTAATGCTCCTGCGATGCTAATTCGTATTGAGGATGTGTCTACTGAAGAGGAAAGACGTCATGCAAGAAACACTCGTATGAGCGAAGGTATGCATACTATTCCTGTTCCTAGCATGGAGATTAAGCATGAGTTTTCTGGTTATTTTTCTGACCCACTTAATAGAATACGTCAGCGTCTTGACCTTGAGAAAGGTGGAGTCTCTTTGGACGGTGAAAATGAGAGAACTATGGTACGTCCTACCTTCTCCTCTCTTGGATCATATTCAATTGCTGATGATGCGCTGCTTGATATGATTAAAATAGCACTTAAAGATGTTCCAGGTTATGCCAAGATTATTGATTTTAAAAGTGAAAGCCGTAATATCGGTGTTGTATTTGCTTTAGATTTAGCACTTTATTATGGTTATGATGCTCAAAACACGCTACTTGAAGCCCAACAAAAAGTTGGTACTACTATTGAAAATCTCACGGCCATTACTATAGTAGCTGTTAATGTACGTGCAGGTAGACTTATACATGAAAAGGAGTCGTTATGAAGGAAACCATTTATACAATTCCTGTAAATGATGCATACGATTCAGAATGCGATTGTCCTATTTGCTTATTAAAGCAACGTTCTGAAGAAAAAGAACTTGATTATTATCTTGGCCCATCTCTAATGGAACCAGATACTAGAGTTATAACTAATAAGACTGGTTTTTGTCCGAACCACATGGCTAAGTTGAATAAGAGAGTAACTAATAGGCTAGGGCTAGCTCTAGTTTTGCATACTCACCTTTTGGATTTTGATTCTGATATAAGTGAGGATTTAAAGAATAGTGCTCCAAATAAGGCTAGTCTTTTTAAAGGCAGATCTTCAGACTACAAGCATGTTCTTAATAGTCTCGCAGATAGAATTGACAAAAGAGTAGCTTCATGTCCTATTTGCGAAAAAATGAATGATTCAATGTCTCACTATAATGAAACCATAATGTACATGTTTTCTCACGATAGTGTTTTCCACGAGAAGTTTTGTAATTGTAAGTCACATTGCCTACCACATACTGCCTCTCTACTTAGAAGTGCTGCTACAAGGCTATCACAGAACGATGCTAGCGATTTTGTAACCGCAATAGCATCTTCTAATAAATCTAGTTTTGATGAACTTGAAAAGGATGTAGAGTGGTTTACTCTTAAATTTGACTATCGTAACAAAGAAAAACCTTGGGGTAACAGTAAAACTGCAATTCAACGTTCAATGAAGTTTCTATCATCTGATGGAGGTGATTTTGTTGACTCCTGACTTAAACAACGAGATTGAGGTTATGGCTGATTTCTCATATGATGAATCCGATGGTGATTTAAAGGTATTAATTAAGCATGATTATTATTCATCTAATAATGACCTTGGTATAAGTTATCTAAACAGTTATTTGGATAGTTTATTAATGGAATCTGACAGACTCTGCCTATTAATTATTATCGATAGTGCCGTCAAACTTCTTGAGAATAATGCTAAGCTCCATGAATTGATTAATAGATCACCTTCGACAATTATCTGTAATAATAGTTTAGAACATTATGGCATTCATTGTGAATTGAATAACTCTTCAATAATACTTCTTGAGTTAGACGATGTTATTGATACGATTATTAATTCTTCACCAAATATTATTATCGAATAAATATTAATCAATATTAAAAAGAGGAAGCCAGTTGGCTTCCTCTAAATGTTTATTGATTAACCTTGTAATTAAGCTGCTGGTGTGTATGTAAAGAAGCCACTCTCTGAAGTAACTACACTATAGTCTGTACCGTCACGATAAGGTCTTGAACTATCTGTTGGTACAGTTCTAACCATTGGACAATATGGTAAATAGATGAAGTTACCAGCCTGCTTCACAATTCCTCCAACACACATTCTACCATAGAAGATGATTGAATTACTGTCCGCTGCTCTATATGTAACGCACGCTGCATCATTCGCACCTGCTGCAGTTGGATAAAATCCAACATATGCAGTCAACTGACAATCACCATCGCCATTCCAATATAACTGAGTTGTAATGTTGTTTCCCTGTGAATCTTGATATACAGGAGCGCCTGCACTACCCATACTAAAAACATAACAAGCAGGTGTCTTAGTCTGATCGAGCTTAGAGCAATCTGTATAAGCTTCTCCAACAAAACATGCAAGATCAACGATACCGGAGCTTCTATTAATTGTTAAACACTTACCCTCAGGAAGAATCAAATATAGTGCAGCAGGTCTTCCATATGAATCAGTAGCTCCAGCCCCGCTATTTCTAATAAATATATGTGAATTAGCATTTAATGTTAAACCACCAGACAAATAAAAGTATACACTACCTGTTCCAACATCTACGTTCAAATCTCCAGTAAGGGTTGAATCTGTAATTGTATAACAACCTGCCTTTACGTAGCCATCTGCAGTCTTATGCACTGCTAGTGTTCGTAAATCATTAAATGTTACTCTTCGGTTAGTTGCTGAAGCCTGAGAAATCGCAGTATCAAGGTGATATGTGCTAATCGCCTCTGGAAGTGTATCAATTCTACTGTCGTCAGGAATAGCATAATTAATGTATGTATTAGGCACACGAGAATCATCTCTAGTAGTAACATCATAAGATGTTGTTGTATGACCCCAATTAATAGAAGGAACACTGGAATCAACATACATATTACGAATATTGGACAACTTAGATGGATCACTAAAATTCAACGTATTTGCGAATGAGCCATATCCCGCGCTTACTGTTCGAGGTGTTGCACCTTCAGGAGTGATGGAAGCATAATAACGATTGATGCTATTAACAATATCATTACTAAAGCGCTCAAAAGTGAAATTACCACCATAGAATGTAAACGTTGGAGTACCACTTGCTGCTACAGCTGCTTGTGTCGCTGTAGGTAATGATGAATAGAATGGAGCATTTGTTCCATAAAAGTAGAAGTTAGCATTTCTTGTTCCGTCAGAACTTAACATCTGACCACCACTGTTTCCAATATACAAGCCAGCTTCATTTCCAACAAATAACGCATCAAGACCAAATACAGAGTCTTGAGCTTTAAGAATACTATCAGTTATAAGGTGTGTATACCAACCGAAACCATCTACAGTATTCATTCTTACTCCATGAAGGAATGTAATATTGTCAGTAGCTGTGCTTGCAGTATGACCTGTACGATCTGACTTGTTATCTGCAGTGTAACCTACTACGACAGAATTAAGTTCAGATGCACCACTACCTGTAAGCTCTACTGCAAAATTAAATGGATTTCCTGATGCAGGTTCATCATGGTTTTTCTCGAGAACCATGAGATAACACTCTGAATTGTTGTCAATGCAAACTTCAAACTCAATATAAATCTTAGAACAGTACAGTGCCTTCTGAGCATCATTTTCCTGTTCAGTATATGGAGTCCAGAATGATGCGGTAGCTGATGTATTGCTATGTCCTCCCATACCAGGTACAGAATCCAAATCAAAAGCAAGAACAGCTTGGGTAGCCGCAAGATTTCTTAATTGATCGTCATTAATCTCCTGAGAGTAAATAGCCTGCCATACAGTCTGTGTTAATGACTGTAATGTAAGTCTTGCCTGATCACTAACAGCATTGGTATAAAGTCTTCCACGTGTTGCCATTGAAATCATCATAGCTGTACTTATGAAGACAATAGCAATAGCTACGATAAAGAGAATTGTAACAAGCATTGCACCACGCTTTGCTTCTTCTTTACCCAAATACTTCTTGGATATCTTACGCATAACCAAACCCTTCCTATATGTCATTTAAGTGTCATAATAAATACAATATGGCACAATTTCCCTACTATTACGCTCTAATTCTAATCTCTCTTTGACTTTTTTTCAATACGAATTTTTAATAAATGCGAATTAAATTTCACATTTTATTCACTTTCTTTCAAGCTTTGCTCCTTAATCACAACTGGAGCTCCATCGATTCCATATAAATCATATTCTTCTTTCTTGGATTCGACTAAGAATAACTCTGTTTGGGTCGCAAATCTTAACACAGCTGAAGCATAATAATTACCCGATTTATTCTTACGCACACGTGTTCTACCAAAGAATACACCATGTTCCTTACATTCAAATAAGCCATAAGCCGACTTGCGAATTCTGAAATTCGGTATAATGCAATCAAAACTATCACTGCAGATTGGGCACATACAGCAAAAACCATCGAGCATAGAAAATGCCTGACTAACGCTTGGACATGCGGCTCCGACTTCAGTATATTCTCGCTTAATGTCAGGATCTAATGTTGATTTTTCAATGGCGTTTATAACTTCACAGGTATCATTACGCTCAATAATGTTCTTAAAAATCGCACCCGTATACTTTGCATCTGAAGTTGCACTATGGAAGGATTCAATCTTAGGCACTTCATAATAATCTACAGCAAACTCAACACTTCTTTGCTTTCCCTTCTCTGTAGAAAAAACAGAAAACAATGGCTGAATATCGAGAAAATACATTCCTAAGTAATCATCCAACCCAAAAAACTTCAGATTCATTTTGAGCATATCTGTATCAGAGTTACCCCAGCCAACAAGAATTGCATTCTCACCACAAAACTCTTTAAAGGCTCTATATACCTCTTCGAAAGGCTTTCCGTTCTTCAAATCATCGTTTGTTTTATGAGTTACTTTTTTAACATGATAATGAATTGTCCTATAGCAAACAGGCTTAATATCATAAGAAAAATGATCCTTCTCAATCAAAGTACCACTCTCATAAACATACTTTACGGCACCAATCTCGATAATTTCTCCAGTCAAAGCTGATACCTCAAATGGGTATTCTTTGCCTGGGAGTGGCTGATTCCACTCCATATCAAAGACGATAAATATATCGCCGTTAGTTATCTTCCTGTTTAACATCTACTTCCTCTTTGGTAGAAAACACATTCAATTTAAACATATTATATATAATAGTAACTATAAACATAAACCATAGTATTACTGCAGTAGCTAATGCTGTATATGACGTTTTAATCTTGACTGCATAATCAGATACTCCATCACCTTGATAAACACATGCTAGTTTGCCACAAATGTTTACAATACTACACTCAACAACATCTACACCATTTGTTATTTCCATGTTATATCTTGAGCTATACGGTAACGAAGTCAACACAGTTGTTAGTTTAGGTACCCTAGACGAAGGATTATCTTCAACCACAAATGAATAATTATCCATTACATGTATATATGATTCTATTTCGTTCATA
>JAKSRJ010000044.1 GCA_024403715.1 Saccharofermentans sp.
CCAAAGGCAATTACGCTTGTAACGTTGTAAACCCAGTCTCCTTCTTCCTGAAAACCCTGGTTATAAACAGTTACACAAACCTTATTATTCGCATTAATTGCGTCGACCTTATGGCCTTCTTTGGCACTATGGAAGTAGATTATGTTCTCTTCTTCATCGTAATAGAAATTCATCGGAATGCCGTAAGGATAGCCATCCTCACCAAATACACTAAGTACGCACCTTTTCTCGGTTCTTAGTATCTCGATACAGGTTTCTTCCCTTGTCTGCTGCTTAATTCTTCTAATTTTGCGGAACATTTTTATTCTCATTTCTCTATTATTCATTGTTGTACTATACTTACATTTTAATCGAATAATGGTTATTTGGGGGAAAGAAATGGAAAAACTAACTAAAAAACTCTTGGCTCTAGGCCTAACTACGTCATTACTGATGACGTCATTTACTGCCTGTTCCAAAACATCAGATGGTAGAGATGTAATCGATGAGGATACTCCTTGGTATGACCTCACCAAAATAGTTGTAGGCGACGATGTTGATGATTCTGAATTTGATTACATCTACTCACAGCTTGCTGGAACAACAGAAGATTATCTTGTTTTCTACACATACGGATCTTACAAGCTTCCAGACAACTTCAATTGGGATAGAGATGACTATACTGAATACCAGTATGAAGTAATCGACATCTGTGATTACGAAGGTAATACCATTGACACAGTAGACATTATGGAAGACTACCGTGCGTTAAATCTTGGTGACCATGGCTATGTACAGGGCGTTGAAAAGAGCGGAGAAGACTTCGTTGTTAATATCATCGCCTATTCAGATGATTGGTCAGAAGAAACAGCTTATCAGGCTACATTAAATCTTGATACATTCGATTTATCTTCATTCTCCAAAGTAGATGCTGACGATATCATTAGTGAAATCATTAGCGATGATGATGCAAGCTATGAGAAAACATGTTATGTAGGTGACTATGCAATAAGAACCTTCTGGATTTATGACGATCCTTGCTCATATATTCTCTTGCTTAACGATAGTGACAATAATTTCACTAAGATGGATTTAAGAGAATTATTACCTGATGCAGATATCTATGATATTTCTACTATCATTGATATTGGAGAAGGAAAGGGTTTAATCATCGCTTCAACTAGCTCTTTCGAGAGCACAAAATACTACTTGCTCGATACTAACGACATGTCTATTGAAGAATACGAAGAAGATATGTCATGGCTTGATCAAGGTATGTATAACATCGAGTATGTCGAAGGTTTTGGTTCTGTTTTTGTAAATCAAGATGGTATTAACCAGATTGATTTTGAAAACCACACAATGGAATCTGTATTTAGCTTTAATAACACTAATGCTAATAGATATGACATAAACGGTGTGTCTCCTGTACTAATTACTGAAGATAGAGTTATCCTTCAGGGTAATAACTATACTCCATCTATTGGTTCTAGCTCTATGCTTCCATGTATCTTTATCTTTGATAGAGCTGAGAGTAATCCACATGCAGGAAAGGCCATTCTTCTAGTTGCAAGCCTTGGTTACTATAACTACTCCATCTGCGACTGTATCTGCAGATTTAATGAGACAAACGAGGATTATTTCCTCCAGATTGATACAAGATATGAGCTCTCCGATTATATTGACCATGATAGCGACGAAGAGGATTGGGAGATATTAAATGAGAATGCTACTCAAGCACTTGGTAATCAGCTATCAATCGACCTCATCTCCGGTGTAGGTCCTGATATCATCATCGACGGTGCAAACTATTCTCAGCTTAATAATGATGATTACCTACTTGATTTGAGTGATTACATTGACGAACTTGATAGTGATGATTATTTCTTTAATATTATCGATTCCGCTAGAACTGGAGACTATCTATTCCAGCTCCCACTCACTTTCATGGTAGAAGGTATTGTTACTGATGCTTCTAATGTAGAAGCCGGACAGATTGGTTTTACATACGATGAATACAATGAGTTTGTAGATGAAGTATGTAATGGAGATTCTCCATTTTCTTTTGGAAGTCAGATTAATTTCTTCATTCATGCCTTAGAGCTTATGCCAGACTTGATGATGGAAGACGGCAGAATTAATTACGATAATGACGCCTTTGAAGCTTTGGCAGAATACACTAGAGATTATGTAAATGATGATGTTGAAGAAGATGATGATGTTTTCATCTATGACGGTTTTGACACCACCAGCCAGCCTGCTACTTTGCAGTATATTGTTGATATGAATACCTTCATTAATGCACTGGTTAATACTTCAACAGAGAAAGTTCTATTAGGACTTCCAACATATGATGGAAGAGGTCCTGTTGTCGGTAACTATAACTCCGTTGCTGTAGCAGCTGACCTTACTTCTTCAGAAGAGGAAGCTTGTCTTAAGTATATATCTTTACTCCTTGATGATGATACACAGTACTTACTTGGCGTAGAAGCTGGTATCCCTATCAATCGAAATGGATTTGTCGAAGTGGCAGAAGACTTTGTTGATCAGCATAACTACGAACTCGAACACTACTATAGTGACTGGACTGATGCTGATTTCAGAAATAATGGTATGAATCCTAATCCTGTTGATTACTCCAAGATTGAAGATTTTGAAGAATTAATCTCTTCTACAAGTTCCTGGGTTACTACAGATGCTGCAGTTAATGCCATCTTAAGAGAAGAAGTTCCAGCATTCTTCAATGGGCATAAGACTCTAGACCAGATTATCGAAGTATTAGAAAACAGAATTCAGACTTTGATTGACGAGCGTGGTTAAATTGGGGAATAAAACCTGAACTCAAAAGACTTCGTAAAAACCTTACGAAGTCTTTTTATTTTGCCTTAGAAGACTCGTGATTAACTATGTAAATTCCCAAACAGATTACTGCCAG
Organism: Saccharofermentans sp.; assembly: GCA_024403715.1. Classification (GTDB taxonomy): domain Bacteria; phylum Bacillota; class Clostridia; order Saccharofermentanales; family Saccharofermentanaceae; genus Saccharofermentans. The sequence goes on from JAKSRJ010000044.1 coordinate 2,915, forward strand.
CGCTATAACCGCATTGATACCTACAGTACTACCTTCGTTAAGTAAAAATAGCGAGAGGATAAAACCAAATACAGGATTCATAAATCCAATTGAAGTTAATCTAGATACTGGATTAACGCTTAAAAGCATACTCCATAACGTATATGCAGCGGCAGATACGAAGGATAGGTAGACTAGTATGGCTATACCAGATGAAGTCACTGTAACAAGTTTTCCACCTAATAATAATCCAACGATACTAAGGAAAGCGCCTCCGAACAAAAACTGATAGCCAGACAGCATTGTTGTATTCTCACTTGGAGCAAACTTCTTAAGTACAACAGAAGAAAATGCATAGCAGATGGTCGAGAGGAAAATGAAAAAATCGCCCATAAAATAACTACTGTTAATAAGTCCACTGCCAGTCGAATTCATGATAATAATTCCAACAAAACCAATTATACTTCCTAAAATCTTATTAAGCGTAAATCTTTCTTTCTTGAAGATTAATGAAGCAATAATTATCGCTACAAAAACATTTAAACCTTCAACTATAGAAGCTCTGGCACCTGTTGTTTTTGCAAGACCAATATAGAAGAAAAAATACTGACCAATAGTTTGAAAAGAAGATAAAAGCATAACCTTAGGGACTGCTCTAGCTGATGGGCGTAAGAATTTTTTCTGAAGTATAGAGCCCATTAATATCGCGAGTATTCCTGCAATAAAGAATCTAATTCCCGCAAACAATAACAAAGTGCCTATGTCATTAGAAGCAATATCAAACTTGATATAACCAATCTTATTAAAAGGGAATGCACTACCCCACAAAAAGCAGCATATTAATGCTCCTATATATACAACTGGAAGTCGATTTAAAAATTGCTTATCGTTAGTAGCCAAAACTTTTTTACTCATAATGATGTATTGTACAACACTTTACAACTAATGCCTTTGTATGCTGAGCTCATCCTAAGAAAAGAAAAGCAAAAACAAAGGAAGGAGATAACAAAATGAACGTAATTAAAATAATTATAATAATATTTAAGCTCCTATCAGAAATGATAGGAGTTTTTGTTATAATCTTTAATTAGTAGATACACTACCTAAAAAATAAGGGAGCGAAAAACTATGATCATTTATGCAATCGACGACGAGAAGAACGCATTGGAATACATCTCTAGGAAGATTAAGAGTGCAGAACCTGATGCGGAGATTTACACATTTGATACTGCTGCTGCAGCTATCGAATCTGCAAAGCAGTTGCCTTTCGACGTAGCTTTTATGGATATTCAGATGCCAGAGATTGATGGAATTACTCTTGCTAAGAAATTCAAGAAAATCAATCCTAAATGCAACATGATTTTTGTTACTGGATATTCTGAATACACAATGGATGCGTTTGCAGTCGATGCAAGCGGATATATTTTGAAGCCAGCTACAAAGGATCAGGTAAGACACGCTCTTGATAATCTACGTTATCCATTAGTTGTGGAGAGTGGACCTAATGTATGTGCTCAGTGTTTTGGCGACTTCGAGCTTTTTGTTAACGGCCAGCCTGTTCGCTTTAAGTATCAGAAGTCAAAGGAAGTTATCGCATTCCTTGTTGACCGTAAGGGTGCTGTATGTACTAACAACGAAGTTATCGTAAACCTCTGGGAAGATGATGACGACCATTCTGCTTACTATCGTTCCCTCATGAAGGATATCCAGGATACATTTAAGGAACTCGGCGTGGAAGAGATTTTCAACAGAGAGCGTGCCGGAGCTTCTATCATTAAGGATAAGATTAGATGTGATTACTACGATTACATTAAGGGAACACCAGAAGGAATTAACGCTTATAAGGGAGAATATATGATTCAGTACAGCTGGGCTGATGCAACTGGATCAGAGCTTTACAATGAATTCTATTAATTCTACTAAAACAAAAAGAATATTCCTGATATTCTTGATACTCAACACTTTGATGGTGATATCAGGTATATATCTTAATGGTTCTGCTTTACATAGATATTTAAATCCAGAATATATAAGAGACGTTGCTATCGATACCATGGGTATGCTCGCTGGTAGCGTCCTTTTGATGGGCTTATATGTAGAGAATAATGCAGACAAGCGAAGCCGTTCAATGTTCAGAATGATTTTTTCTCTGAACAACTTGTTCTTTATGGATATGCTCTCTTCGTTTGCTGAGGGAGATTCCTCATATATACTTGCTGTTACGATTATTAACACCCTAGTATTTATGTTTGAGGATGTGCTTGGATATACATATTGGACTTATGTAAGAAATGAAGCTAATCTCAAGGGTAAATTCTTAAACATCGCTGATAAAATATGTCTAGCGGCTCTAGGTATAAGTCTATTATTTGATGTACTTAATATAAAATTCGGATACTACTTTACGATTAATGAGGGGGGCGAATACATCGATGCTCCTCTTGAAGGTTTGGGAAATTCCGCTATTTTGATTTTTTTCATCATGGCTGCTATTGCTATTTTCAAATCGACTGATAATACTACGCGCGAAAAGCTTGTTCTTACATCATTTGAGTCATTCCCAATTATTGCTTATGTATTTGGTATTCTTACCGAAGACTACTCTTGGACTTATCCAGCATACTTCCTCTCTCTCCTCTTTATCTATATTCGAGTATTCCTCGAGAGAGGTATGAGAATTGCCGAGCAGGAGGTTACACTTACAAAGCAGAGCACTCAGCTCATGATCTCACAGATTCAGCCTCACTTCCTTTATAACGTTCTTACTACTATTAGTAATTTATGCGTTACAGATCCTGAGGAAGCTGAAGAAACTACAGTACTTTTCTCACAGTACTTAAGAACTAATCTTGATTCCCTTCGTAACCAAGATACAGTTCCATTTGCTACTGAGCTTGGTCATATAAAGACATATGTTACTCTCGAGAAAAAGCGCTTTGGTGACATTTTAAATGTTGAGTATGACATTAAGGAACAGAATTTTAAGGTACCATCTCTTGGCCTTCAGCCTATCGTAGAAAATAGTATTAAGCATGGTATCCGAGGTAAGAACAGTCCTGGCCATATCAAGATTAGTACATCAAAAGTTGATAAGGGTTATAAGATTGTTATCGAGGACGATGGAGTTGGATTTGATATGAGTAATCCTGTTAAATCCGATGATGGCAGAAGCCATGTTGGTATGAACAATGTAAGAGATCGATTAAAGCAGATGTGTAATGCAACTACCGTAGTCGAGAGTAGCCCTGGAAATGGCTGCCGCACAGAAATAATTATTCCTGAATAAAAAAGAAGAGCAAGCAGTTTAAAATGCTTGCTCTTTATTTATCCCAGTTTGTACGACCCTTGATGTTACATACAACAGCGTAATTGTTAACCCAATCCATTTTTGTTCTCCTTCCTTAATGTTTATGAGTTAAGTATAGAAGGACATATGTTGCAGAACCGTTGTATGCTGATAATTTGATATAATGTGTTGAAGATTTCTTATTGGAGTTACATATGACAAAGAAACAAGTTTTAAAATTAATACTAGTGTACGCAGTCTTATTTCTAGTTGGTACCTTCGCATATATTGCTAGTTTCCATACATTTATACTTAGCTTTTTAAACGTTTTCTTCTACAGAGGAATCGCTTTAATTGTTTTATGGGGCATTATTATTTCAGTTCTTATGTTGATAATTAAAAAGAAGTGGATGAATGACACCATTATTTATCGTGACATTATTCTTCTATTTATGTGTTTTTGCTGTATTAATGTAGTTATATTCACTCATCTGCCAGTAACTGCTGATAGATCAGTTACGGTTTATATGCTTGGTTACATGAATAATCACGCTGATGAGACATTTAGAAAAGAAGATCTCGAGCAGCAGTTTATAGATCAGTATGTTATAGAGTACGAAGCTTTTGAAAAGAGATTTGAAGAGCAAATTGTATCGGGAAATATCATTGAAGTTGCTCCTGGTGAGTACCAGATAACCGATGGTGGACAATTACTTATGGATATCTATAGTGTCACCGTACAGTGGTACAATCTTGACGACAAGTTAGTAAATCCACAATAAGAATCGCCCCCTACATGGGGGCGACTTAAATTCAATAAAGAATTTGATTATTAGTTATATTCTATTTTTATAGTTTACGTTCTTCTTGCAATCCGGTGCAAATGCAAATTGTTTCTCCTACTAAAGAAGCTACAATACCAATACCCACAACTATTAAAAATAATTCCATTTTTACTCCTTCTCCTTTACTTATATTTGTTATGAACTAAGTATAGAAGAGGTATCGTTGCAGAACCGTTGTACTTTATGTAGTGCACCCAAAAAGTGGAAAAGAATGTCTATCTGGAATTATAGAAACCCACGAGATTGGTAATATCGATGCCTTATATGCAGAATTTACACACCCTAGCTATAATTAATAATTATTACCAACATAATATGGGCACTTCTCTTTGATGCACTGCTGATTACGACTAGAAAACTCACACTTAACGTCTTCCATTTCGAGAGTTGCGCAGTAATGTGAGTTTATATACTCGATGCCATTTTTAAAGGCTATCATAGCGTCACGCTTGCAGCATCTTGGTCCATTTATTGTTCCCAGTTCACCTGCTGCCTTTGACGTAAACTGCATATGGTCTCCCCAGGTTCCATCGGTTGATAATGGACCTGTACCGTCAATAATCGCAAGAGCAGCTCCAACGGAAGAAATTGCTCCACAGATTCCCCAAAGGCCACACATTGCTCCTGGCATACGTGACCCTTCGCACATCAACTTATCTAAAGCAGCGTCTAAGTCTATTTCTCCACCTGCGTTTTTATATGCAACAAGGATGCTCGCACCATCTAATATATGATGCTCAGGACCATGTATATTTATATAATCATTCTTGGCAATATTCTTAAAAATTTTTACTGGATTTATTCCTGTTTCTTTCTTAATATCACGGATGATTAGTTCGCCTTTTTCCGCAATAGTCATAGACTTCTCCTATTGATTAACACTCGATTCTTTTAATTGAGCCTTTAATAATCGCTGTAAACACTAAGAAAAATGTACATTAAAAATAATAGTTATTCAATTTGATTTTATAAACTAAGATAAAAACTTATTGTTTGAGTGAATATGATTGCATTAAGTATCCTGAGCGTGGAACTTGTCTTTATCGTTGTGGTAATGAGAGATATCTTTTGCAGGTTAAGGCTCCAGAGTATAAGGCTATGTTATTCGGTAAGGCTGGCAGTAGATGATATAATTTTAGTGCTTTCGACAATATTAACTACGAAACAGATTCCTACTTCATAAGCAATGGAGGTTTGGCAATGAGTAAGTATGATGCATTATGGAAATATGTATCTGAATCAGGAAAGAATTCCTTTAAACTAACATATGCAGAAATTGAAAATGCAGCAGGAATACCGATTGACCATTCTTTTTTAACGTATAAAAAAGAGTTGATTGAATATGGATATAAGGTGGGGAAAATATCCATGAAGGAGCAGACAGTTGAGTTCATAAAAGAACAGTAGATTATATTTTTAGAGGAAAGCTATGAAAAAGGCTATTATATATATACACGGG
>JAKSRJ010000045.1 GCA_024403715.1 Saccharofermentans sp.
GGTAAAAAATATCGTAAACAAAGTTGCATAAGGAGTTCTTATGAAAGCTAGAAAATTCATTAGCGTATTACTATGTACGGCGCTTCTAACATCCTGCGCGCGCGGTGCAGATACATCTGAGAGTACTAATTTAAATTCACAGGAGAGTGGAGTCGTAGAATCACAGACGACATCTTCAGGTGATAATAATCAAACATCCTCAGGTTCTTATAGTTCTACTAATAACACTGGAAATCTAACTGAGACTGGTAATGGGTATGAAGGAATAGAGGGTACAGGTGACTTCAATTATGGCGAGGCTTTACAGAAGTCTTTGTTATTCTATGAGCTTCAAAGATCGGGTGATTTGCCTGAGGCTACAAGATGTAATTGGAGAGGCGATAGTGCGCTTAATGATGGGCAGGATAATGGATTAGATTTAACTGGTGGATGGTACGATGCTGGTGACAATGTAAAGTTTAATCTTCCAATGGCTTATTCTGCTGCTATGCTTGGATGGTCTTACTATGAGTACGGTGATGCATATGAAGAGGCCGGTCAGGATACCTATATCCTTGATGATATTCGCTGGGTTACTGACTATCTTATGAGATGTCATCCTGATAGCGACACTTATTATTATCAAGTCGGTAACGGCAGTATTGACCACTCATGGTGGGGACCTGCTGAAGTAATGACAATGGATAGACCAAGTTATTATGTTGATCGTAATAATCCTGGATCTGCAGTATCTGGTGAAGCAGCTGCGGCTTTGGCTGTAGCTAGCATTATTTTCGAAGACAGTGATCCAGAATATTCTAGCCTTTGCTTAGAGCATGCAGAAAGCTTGTTTGAGTTTGCAAACTCTACTAGAAGTGATAGCGGATACACTATGGCAGCGGGCTTCTATGACTCTTGGAGCGGCTTTTATGATGAACTCGCATGGGCGGGCGCATGGCTTTATTTGGCAACAGATAATAGTGAGTATCTTGATATCGCGCAGGCTTGTTATCCACAGGCTTCACAGGATTCTAACTGGGCTATGTGCTGGGATGATGTCCATATCGGAGCAGCAATTTTACTTGCTCAAATTACAGGTGAATCCACATATAAGAATGCCGTAGAGCAGCATTTAAACTTCTGGCTTAATGATATTACATATACACCTGATGGCCTAGCGTGGCTTGATTCATGGGGATCGCTTCGTTATGCGACAACAACTGGCTTTATTGCTACAGTCTATGCAAATTCTGATTTGGCTTCTGATGCAAACAATAATGCTTATATTGAATTTGCAGAAAGCCAGTGTAACTATGCTCTAGGCTCTTCTGGTAGATCTTATGTTGTAGGATTTGGTGAGAATCCACCTGAACATCCACACCATAGAACGGCTCAGGGTTCTTACTGTGATAACATGAATACTCCTTCTGCGCACCGTCATACACTATATGGTGCTTTGGTCGGAGGCCCGGATAGCAATGATGATTATACAGATGAGGTTTCTAACTACAATACTAATGAAGTTGCTTGCGATTATAATGCAGGATTTACAGGACTGCTTGCTTATATGTACTCGCAGTATCATGGCCAGACTCTAGTTGATTTTGGCGCAGTAGAACCTGTAGAGACTGAGTATACCGTGGATGCTTCTATCAATGCTCAAGGTGATGGTTTTATTGAGATTAAAACTACGGTTTATAACATGACAGCATGGCCTGCTAGATCCGCAGAAGACGTAGAGCTTAGATATTTTGTAGATTTATCTGAGGTATATGATGCTGGTTATTCCGCTTCAGATATTTCTATTAGCACTAATTATGTTCAGTCCGGAAGTGTAGATGGTCTTCACGTATGGAATGAGGATGCTCATATCTACTATTTGTCGATTGTCTATAGTGGTGGAGGATTAAGTCCTACAGGTCAGTCTAACTATAAGTCTGAAGTTCAGACTAGAATGATAGGTCCTAGTAATATATGGGATAACTCTAATGATTTCTCTTTCGCAGGTCTTGGGTCACCATGTACAACGGTCGCTTTATATGAAGATGGAGTACTTATCTATGGTTCAGAACCATCTGAAGATGGAAGTGGAGCTGGCAATAGTGTGATTCCAGTAGATAATCCTAGTTCTGGTGATTCCACGTCTTCTGCAGGTGGCACGGCTACCTCAGGAAGTGTAGATTCTAACGGAGTTAATGTGCGTGTTAATTACGATAGTAATGGTGGTAATTCATTCTCTGGAACAATTACTATTACTAATAACAGTGGTTCTTCAATTAACCTTAGTAATTTGGAATTAGTATATCCATTAACTGACACATCAGGTCTTGTATTTGACTGCTATCACGCAGGTATGACAACTTCTGGTGGCGGTTATTCTGAAGTAAATGGAGTTAATGGAACATTTGGTTCTGATGGATGCACTATTGGTATGGGTTCAGGATCATTTGCAAATGGATCAGTAATAACTATTAACTTCAGCATTCATAGAAGTGACTGGCAGAATATGACTGCTTCTTCTAATGGAGATATCGTAATTAATCTTGGCTGATATACTTTAAAATCTCGTCGTAATTCTTAGCGAGATAATCGATTTTATAGTTTTCAAAACCTGACGGAAAATCCCCTTCGCGGCTATAAAGGCAGCAGGGGATTTCTGCATTATTAGCGCCTTTAATGTCTGAAGTTAAGCTGTCGCCGATAACCAGGCATTCGTCTGGCTTTGCATCGATGCTGCTTAGTACTTTGTCAAAAAACAACTTATCTGGCTTATTAACTCCCATATCGTCGCTTATGAAGGCGTTATCGATATATTGTGATATTCCTGATACCGTAATTCTATTATGTGCAGTATATGAGGTGCCATTTGTAATTAAGTGGATTTTTATGCTAGATAAAGCTTTTAAGCTTCTCATAAACTCTTCTGCATGGGGGAGGTAAATACCATAATTACCAAGGGCTCTCATGTACGCATCGTTAAGAATAATAGGTTCGCATGGCATATTAATTTGAGCTAAGCTGAAGGTATTAGTCCATCTTAATTGAAGTAACTGTGGCTTGGTGATTTCTTTTCTTTCCAAAGCTTTCCAACACTTTAAGTTCTCTTCTTTGTAGATAAAATAAATCTCATCTGAATTAGCAATATTAAGAGATTTGCAGACATCAGCAAAAGCTAATCTCTCGCCTTCTTTGAAGTCGAATATGGTCTCGTCTAAGTCAAGTAAGATGTGTTTAAATCTGCTCATTATTAAATCTCGTAAAGCTCATCTGGAATACCAATATCTTCAACAATAATTGTACCAGAATATACTGGACCATCTTTATTAACAAGCCCAGTTTTATTACGTCCGAAGGTTATGGTTGTATTGGCGTGAATAGCAGCTCCCATTATGTCTCCAGTGTCAGAATTAATGCCAGAAGGAACATCTACAGCAATAACATTTTGGTAGTTTTTCTCATCTGCTTTTGCTACCAATTCTAGTGCATCAGGTCGAAGTGGCTTAAGTAGTCCGATACCAAATAGGGCATCAACAAGTATATTTCCATCAGGTAGATTTTCGCCTTTGTAATAAGAGATTTTTCCACCTATTTCTTTAAGCTTTGAAAGCTGATATAAAAACTCCCAGGACGCCTTTTCCAGGTTGCCGTTAATTATTACTTCAATATCGATATTACTATTATTCTGAAGTAATAATTGTGCTATACAAATGCCGTCAGCACCGTTGTTACCGACACCCGACAGAACGATTATTTTATTATTAAGTTTGTATTGCGAGTAGCAAAAATCTGCAACCTTAGTGGACGCATTTTCCATCAAAGTCAGGGACGGAATATTAAGCACATCAATGGCGTATCTATCGATTTCTTTTGCTTTTGTACCAGTAATAATATCGCTCATATAACTAATAATATATCATCCATATTCCTGTAAAAATATCATTAAAATATGATTTTTTTATTGTTGACAATACATATGCTTGAATGTATATTATGTGCAAGCAAGGGCGCTGAAGTTGATTCTTCAGTGCCCATTTTTATTTACAAAACTAAGCCGTCCCACAATGGTGTGGTTCCGAATTTCTGGTTCGGGGTTATCGCATCTTTGTGGGGCGGCTTTTAGTTTTAAAAAGAAGGAGGACATAAAAATGGACGTAACAACAATTATGGAAACGCTGCGTTCGGAAATGTTCGGAGTATGGTTCCTTATAGGAGCTGCTTTGGTTTTCTGGATGCAGGCTGGTTTTGCTATGGTAGAGGCTGGTTTTACCAGAGCTAAGAACTCAGGTAACATCATCATGAAGAACCTTATGGACTTCTGTATTGGTACTGTTACTTTTATTCTCATTGGTTTTAGTCTTTTACTTGGTGAGGATATGCTCGGTTTTATCGGTAAGCCTGGCTTCGATATCTTCACAACATATGCAGATTTCGACTGGTCTGGATTCGTATTCAACCTCGTATTCTGTGCTACAACAGCTACAATCGTTTCTGGTGCGATGGCTGAGAGAACAAAGTTCTTATCTTACTGTGTTTATTCAGGTATCATCTCCGCTTTGATTTATCCTATTGAAGCTCACTGGATCTGGGGTGGCGGCTGGCTCGCTCAGCTTGGTTTCCACGATTTCGCTGGTTCTACAGCAATCCACATGGTTGGTGGTATCTCCGCTTTGATCGGTGCTAAAATCCTCGGACCTCGTATCGGTAAGTTCGTTAAGGATTCAAAGGGCAAGGTTACAAAGGTTAACGCTTTCCCTGGCCATAACCTTCCACTTGGTGCTCTTGGTGTATTCATTCTCTGGCTCGGTTGGTACGGATTTAACGGTGCTGCTGCAACATCTATCGATCAGCTTGCATCAATCTTCGTTACAACAACAATCGCTCCAGCTATCGCTACAGTAGTATGTATGATCTTCACATGGGTTAAGTATGGTAAGCCTGATGTATCTATGTGTTTGAATGCTTCACTCGCAGGTCTTGTTGCTATCACGGCTCCTTGCGATGTAACTGATGCAGTAGGTGCTATCGTAATTGGTGCAGTTGCTGGTTTACTCGTAGTATTTGGTGTATGGTTCCTTGATTATAAGCTTCATATTGATGACCCAGTTGGTGCTGTTGCAGTTCACTGCCTTAACGGTATCTGGGGTACAATCGCAGTAGCTTTGTTCGCTAACCCTAATGTTCCAGGTTATGCAATTGCTAACAAGTCCGGTGAGACAATCTACGGTTTGTTCTACGGCGGTGGTGTAGAGCTTCTTGGCTTACAGCTCCTAGGTTTTGCAGCAGTAGCTGGTTGGACAGCAATCACAATGACATGTGTATTCTTCCTTATTAAGAAGATTTTTGGTCTTAGAGTTACAGAGGAAGAGGAAATCATCGGTTTGGATGCTACAGAGCACGGTCTCCCATCCGCTTACGCTGGTTTCTCCATCATGGATACGAACACAATGGTGATGGATGCAAACGAGAACACAGATTTGGGTGTTTCCGATTACGAGAAGGCATCCGATTTCCAGAAGGAAGCAGCAGTTACAGTCGCTCAGGCTCCAATTGCTTCTACATCTGGTATTTACAAGGTAGTAATTATCACAAAGCTCTCTCGTTATGAGAAGCTCAGAAAGGCTTTGAACGACCTCGGTGTAACTGGTATGACAATGACTCAGGTTATGGGTTGTGGTATCCAGAAGGGTGCTGGCGAGAAGTATCGTGGTGTTGAGCTTGACGCTACATTACTTCCTAAGGTTAAAATCGAAGTTGTTATCAGCAAGATTCCAGTATCTGCTGTTATTGAGACAGCTAAGAAGACTCTTTACAGTGGTCACATCGGTGACGGTAAGATTTTCGTTTATAACGTAGATCAGGTTGTAAAGGTTAGAACTGGTGAAGAAGGCTTCGCAGCTTTGCAGGACGTTGAATAACTTGACTTGTAATCCATAATGAAACGACCGTGGCTCTTAGGAACCACGGTCGTTTTACGTTAGCTATAATTATTGTGATATTGCATTGCGAAATGTGAATGCAATGCTTTATAAATTACATTGGGCAGGTTGTAGGACCGCCATCCATGTCATCGTCTTTAACGTACGCTGTACGAGCTGCAAATTCAGCATTAATCTCATGAAGTTCCTTTTCTCCATAGATATAAGCGTCGTACATATCAATAATTCCTTGCATACAGCTGTCACATGAACCATATGTGATGCCAAGAGATTCATTAACAATCTCCTTACGCTCAGCCATTGTTGTATTTTTAATAAGATATTTATCTAACATAATTAATCACCTCGTTTAAGAATTATAACGCAATTTCTGTCTATATAATAAATTGTGGCGTAAATGCTTATCTTGTGATATCATTATCAGGCTTAAGAGAATACTCTAGCGATTCGGAGAATTACCCAAGAGGCCGAAGGGGAGGCTTTGCTAAAGCTTTAGGCGGGGCAACTCGCGCGAGGGTTCGACTCCCTCATTCTCCGCCAATTCTATTTGGTGAAAACCCTTGAAATCATTGAGTTTCAGGGGTTTTTGTTTGCGTAAAATTCGGTTTTGACGACAGTTTTGACGACAAATATAGCGTTACAGAATAGAAAAAGTGGACTGACTGATGTATGTTTACATGCTTTTCTAGTCTGAAAATGCCTAATTTAGCTGTTATTTTTATAATTGTTCTAATCGTTTACAATTCGAATTAATACTATCTAGTAAAAAAGACCAAGAGCAATCTGCAACTATTGTTAGCGCCCGGGGACTTTGACCGCCACGGGACCATCCAAAACGACCAATATAA
>JAKSRJ010000046.1 GCA_024403715.1 Saccharofermentans sp.
ACTACTCAAGCTCAATTGTTCCAGGTGGCTTACTCGTGCAGTCGAAGAGTACTCTGTTTACACCAGGTACTTCGTTAATTACACGGCTCATTACTGTCTGAAGAACATTGAATGGAATCTGTGCTGCTTCAGCTGTCATGAAGTCGATTGTACGAACCGCACGTACTACAACTGCGTAGTCATAAGTACGCTCGTCACCCATAACACCAACAGAACGCATATTAGAGAGAGCTGCGAAATACTGATTTGGCATCCATGGTGCATCCTCACCATGCTCCTTCTTATACTCTGCAAGAGCTCTATCTACTTCCTCACGATAGATATAGTCAGCATCCTGTACGATTCTTACCTTCTCAGCTGTAACGTCGCCAATGATTCTGATACCAAGACCAGGTCCTGGGAATGGCTGACGATATACGAGGAACTCAGGAAGACCAAGCTCGAGACCAGCCTTACGAACCTCATCCTTAAAGAGGTTACGAAGTGGCTCGATAATCTCCTTGAAATCTACATAATCAGGAAGACCACCAACATTATGGTGAGACTTAATTACAGCAGACTCGCCTCCTAAGCCAGACTCTACTACGTCAGGATAGATAGTACCCTGCGCGAGGAAATCAACTGTACCAATCTTCTTAGCTTCTTCCTCAAATACACGGATAAATTCTTCGCCGATAATCTTACGCTTACGCTCAGGCTCAGTAACACCAGCAAGCTTTCCGTAATATCTCTCCTGAGCATTTACTCTTACGAAATTAACATCGAATCTACCGCTCTTACCGAAGATCTCTTCTACTTCATCACCCTCATTCTTACGAAGGAGACCATGATCTACAAATACGCATGTAAGCTGCTTACCAATAGCCTTAGCAAGGAGAGCTGCGAGTACAGAAGAATCTACACCACCAGACAAAGCAAGAAGAACCTTACCCTCTCCAACCTTAGCGCGAATCTCGCTAATTGCATTCTCTACAAAAGAGTCCATACGCCAGTCGCCAGAACAATTACAAATCTTACGAGCAAAGTTAAAGAGAATCTCCTTACCATACTCTGTGTGTAATACCTCTGGGTGGAACTGAATAGCATACAAAGGTCTCTCATCCTCTGTAGCAAGAGCTGCATAAGGGCAGTCCGCTGTATTCGCGATAGACTTAAAACCAGGTGCACTCTTAGAGATATAGTCGTTATGGCTCATCCATACGATAGACTGCTCTGGAATACCTGCGAAAAGCTCATTAGTAGTATCAAAGTTAGTAGCTGTCTTACCATACTCACGTACTGGAGCCTTCTCTACTGTACCACCTAATACAAACTGCATAAGCTGAGCGCCATAGCACAAACCAAGTACAGGACATCCAATCTCAAAGAGCTCCTTAGTACAAGTTGGAGCACCCTCTTCGTATACGCTGTTAGGTCCGCCTGTAAGGATGATTCCCTTAGGATTCATAGCACGAATCTTAGCGATGTCTGTACGATAAGAATAGATTTCACAATATACATTGCTCTCGCGGACACGACGTGCAACAAGCTGGTTGTACTGTCCACCAAAGTCAATGACTAGGATTAACTCTTTATCCATAAAAATCTCCCGAATTATCTTCTGATAATCTCTTCTCTCTTAGGACCTGTAGAAACGATGGAGATATGTACACCAATCTCGTTCTCGATAAACTCTACATAATTACGTGCTTCCTGTGGGAGATCCTCATACTTTGTAAAACCTCTTACATCAGACTTCCAACCTGGAAGTGTAACGAATACTGGCTTAGCCTTATCAAGCATTGTAGGGTTAGGGAAGTTCTTTGTAACCTCACCATCAATCTCGTAACCAATACATACAGGAATCTCATCAAGGTATCCGAGGCAGTCAATATTTGTAATAGCAACCTCTGTAGCACCCTGAACCTTAACACCATATCTTGTAGCAACAGCGTCAAACCAGCCTACTCTTCTAGGTCTACCTGTAGTAGCACCGTACTCACCCTTATCGCCACCTCTGTCACGAAGCTCCTTAGCCTCAGCCTCATCGAGAATCTCACTTACGAAAGCACCTGCACCTACAGCAGAAGAATATGCCTTTGTAACGCAAACGATATCCTTAATCTCATATGGAGGAATACCAGCACCGATTGCACCGTAGCCAGCAAGTGTGGAAGAAGAAGTAACCATAGGATAGATACCCATATCTGGATCCTTCATAGAACCGAGCTGACCCTCGAGGAGAATCTTCTTACCAGAAGCAACTGCATCAAAGAGGAAAGCCTGTACATCACCTACGAAAGGCTTAATAAGCTCACCCTGGCGAAGCATCTCAGCTGTGAGCTCATCTGCATCGATTGGATCCTTGTGATAAAGGTTAACGAGAAGTGCGTTCTTAATCTCTAAGATACGACCAATTTTCTCGCGAAGTGTCTCTGGGTGGAAAAGTTCGCTAACCTGGAAACCAATCTTAGCGTACTTATCAGAGAAGAAAGGAGCGATACCAGACTTTGTGGAACCAAATGCCTTACCACCAAGTCTCTCCTCTTCATACTTATCAAAATCAACGTGATATGGCATGATTACCTGAACTCTGTCAGAAACCATAAGTGTTGGCTTCAATCCCTGGCTACAAATATCGTTGTACTCAGCGATGAACTTGTTAATATCTAATGCCACACCATTACCGATAATGTTTACGATGTTCTCATGGCAAACACCTGATGGCATCAAGTGAAGAGCAAATCTACCGTGCTCATTGATAATTGTATGTCCTGCATTCGCGCCACCCTGAAAACGGATAACGATATCAGAATCACTAGCAAGAAGGTCAGTAATCTTACCCTTTCCTTCATCACCCCAGTTAGCGCCAACAATAGCCTTAACCATAAAAACTTCCTCCAAAACGGTTATTAAAACCAAAAATTTTACGCGTCTATTATAATAAAGGACGCCTCAAATTACAATTTAAACGGGAAGTTATTTTGTAGAGATTTAACCGATATACTCCAAGGCCTGTTTACGAGCTAGGTCTTCTGTCTCAGTAGAAAGTGATGGTAATTTATAATCCTCACCATACTTACGCTTTAAAGCAATACTTAACATCATATCAGTGATAGCAGGATTTTTTGGAAGCAAACTACCGTGAGAATATGTGCAAAAAGTATTCTTATAAATAGCTCCTTCTGTACCATCTTCGCCATTATTACCATGTCCCTTAATGACTGTCATCAAAGGCTTCTCACCTTCTCCAAGGTATGTTCTTCCACTATGATTCTCAAAGCCTACAACTGTAGTTTTTACACCGTTAATATCAATCTCGTAGACTGTGTCATTAATGAATCTCTCATTCTCACCCTTAGTATAGTGAGGAAGCGCTCCAAGACACTCTATTTTTGTTCCATCATGCTCTTCATAGTACTTACCAAGCATCTGATAACCACCACAAATTGTAAGAAAGACTACTCCATCCTCAATCATTTGCTTGATAACTGGACCTTTAACATTTTTCATATCATCAGCCATGATATTTTGTTCTCTATCTTGACCTCCGCCTATGAATCCAATATCGATATCTCCGACTTTTACATCATCACCAATCGATATACGCTTAACCTCTACTTCAATACCTCGAAGCTGAGCTCTTCTCATAAGCGCCAAAACATTACCTCTATCACCATAGAGGTTAAGTAAATCCGGGTAAAAATGTCCAATTATAAGCTTTTCCATTACTCTTTCCAGAAATCCTTAAGCTTTAATCCTTTTACTAATCTTCCTCTTAAATCGAGCATTGCTGTGTAATTAGGAAGAATATAAACACACTTTCCAGCAGGACAGTCTTTGAGAGCTGCCTTAAGAAGATCTGTAGCATAATCTAGGGATCCATAACCATCTACTTCCCTGCCTGAATAGTTTACTCTAAGCATCATGTCTCCATAGCGCTGACCTGAGACATAAATTTTCTCAGGAAGATCCTTTGCCTTAGACTCAAAATCTACATCCCAAATCCAAGATACATCCTTACCATCAGCGATATTACTATTAAGTACAAGCATCAAAGAATCAGCATCTTTTGAATCAGCTACAAAAGACAAACTTCTATCAAGACCTACGGGATTTTTAACAAGAAGGATACAAATATTCTTGTCTCCAACCTTAATTTTTTCCATTCGTCCAAAGGCTGCTTCGACACTATTACTACTCTCACAAGCTTTCTCAAAAAATGTCTTATCATCTTCACTAACGCCCTTATCAATCTCCAAAAACTTAGTAACAGCAGATGTCGCAGCACAAGTGTTATAGATATTATGACTACCTGCAATTTTAAGAGACATCGTGTGATTCTTATCTGTATCATTATCTGTCATTACAAATGTAAAACCTGTCTCACTTGTATTACCTGAAGGATCAAATTTTACTTCAAATCGCTTATTAGGAGTCTCAAAACCACAGCAAGGGCAAACAAAATGACCTAAGTGTCCGAAGAATCTCGCTTTATACTCATAACGAGTATTACAATCGGGGCAAAATGATGCGTCTGTTGATGCTTCTAAAATAGTATTTTTGCTATTTGCCTGTTCATTTGAAATCATTGTTCCAAGACTAATTCCGAAGAAAGTAGACCTATCTTCTCTTCCTTTACCCATGGAAGCTACAAGTGAATCATCACCATTCAAAATTATCTTAGCTGAAGTCTTATCTATACCGTTAGCAATTAAGTTTCTTGTATGTGTTAATTCACCATATCTATCAAGCTGATCTCGAAATAAATTAGTGACAACACTTACCATAGGCTGCAAGCTTCCAGCAATCTTTGCGAAAGCAGCTTCGTCTGTCTCAAGGACATAAACAATCTTATCTTTACTTACACCTTTGGATGGTTTCTCACAAAGAAGTGTTGTTGCTACACCTGAGGCTAAATTTGCACCTGAAACATTAGTAATTACTTCGTATCCTAAATCACGAAGCATACTAGTAATCATATGTGTTGTTGTTGTCTTACCATTAGTTCCTGTAACAGTAATTATTTTCTTACCACAAGCAGCATTTTTAATAGTATTTGGACTAATTTTAATAGCTACTTTACCAGGCAAAGTAGTAGCTCCACGCCCCATTATTCTAAGAGTGCTTTTTGTAAAATTTGCAGCTAATTTTGGTATGAAATTACTGGCCATCCTGAATATGTCCAATTACAACAAATCTCTGCTTACCAGTTGAAGTGTAAGTACAAGTTACAAGTGTAATTTGTCTACTATCTGTGATACCGCCACGAAGATAATCACCTAGTTCTTCTGGTGGAACAATTACTGTCTGATCAACAATGTAAGTATACTGATAACCACGCAAATTAGTTACAGTAATCTCATCACCTACACCTACTTCTTCAAGACGATTGAAGATAGATCCATACTGACGCATGTGATGACCTAGAATTGAGCAGTTACCAACCTGACCTGGCATAACTGAACCAACATAATGTCCTGTACCATAACGAAGAGTTACATTATTTGTTGTCTGCCAAATTGGCAAGTGTGCATCAATAGCTGGAATATCAAGAATACCTATACCCTGAAGAACTGTATAACCTGTATACTGATTATCAAGTTCATTCTCAACAGCTTCTCTTTGAGCTGCTATTTCTTCGTCAGTACCAAAGAAATCGTACTCCTCACCTGTTACTCCCAAAGCATTGTTATCAACAATCAAAGTAACTGTAGGTTCTGATACTGTTCCATTAGCCTGTTCTTCAGTTAATGTCTCAGCAGTTCTAATCGAATCAACGATAACAGCATCCATACTTGTGACACCCTCGTTGATTTTTCCTAATCTGATATTTTTCTTAGCAATATCTACAGAAATAATTACTATTCCTGTAAACAAAAGCAAAATTGCTATAACAAGCAAAATATTACTAATTCTTTTTCTCTTTTTTGCATCTAGTGAATCAAACATGACATCATTATAAACCAAACCATGTTATAATTCAGTTACTTTTCTTCAATGGAGGTATGTCTTGTGCAGGATATTTGGTCTTCAAGTCTCAAAATTCTCAATTTAAATGCAAGAATTGATGACGTCGTATTTAAGACTGTTCTTAGCAAAATGAAGCAAGTTTCTTACGAGAATAAAATTCTTGTCTTGTCATACCCAGATGAATTCACTTATTCATGCATTGATAACAAGGATATGAAGGGCCTTGTAAAAAGTGCAGTTGATATGGTTTCTGGAGAAAATGTAAATATTATTTACGTTGAAGAAGGAAACGAGAATGCAGCTATTACTTCTATCGTTGCTGAGAGTAAAGCTATTGAAAAAGAAAAGCGTAACACACCTACTCCAAATGGATTAAATGGTGAGTTTACTTTCGAGAACTTTGTTGTTGGTGAGTGTAACAAATTTGCTCAAGCTTCCGCTATTTCTGTAGCAGAAAATCCAGGGCTTCCTCAGCGTAATCCTTTGTATTTGTGGGGTAACTCAGGTCTTGGTAAGACTCACCTTATGAAGGCTATCGGAAATAAAGTTGCTGAATTATATCCAGAAAAGAAGGTTCTATATACTACTTGCGAAGAGTTTACTAACGCTTATGTAGCTTGCATGCATAATAAGGTTTATGAAGATTTCCGTAATAAGTACAGAACTATTGATGTTTTACTTATTGATGATATTCAGTTCCTTATTAACAAGGAAGGAACTCAGATGGAGTTTTTTAACACATTTGAGTC
>JAKSRJ010000047.1 GCA_024403715.1 Saccharofermentans sp.
AGGGGCCGCTCTGGCCTCGATTCTTAAACCGAGGTTTTTTCACAGCCCCTTTTTTATTGCTTCAAAGTAGCCACAATATTATTTGACAATGGTGTTAAAATATCACTATGAATAATTATATTAGGAAAGTGTTGGCAGGTTTGTCTGCTGCAATAGTATTGATCCCAACAATAACTGCACCAGTTGTTGCGGATTCGTTCGTTCCTAATACCAATAACGCAGTTGTAAGATTTAATTCTATTGATTCAAGTCACGGAGTTGGAAGCTTTGTATCTCGCTTATATTATGATGCTCTCGGCAGATCTCCTGATACCGCTGGATTTAATGATTGGTGTGCAAGACTAGCGTTTGGTGAGATTACAGGAGCCCAAGCAGCAGAAGGCTTTTTCTTTGGAGCAGAATACACAGCTCGTAATACAGATGATGTTAGTTATATCAATTCTTTGTATAGGATTTTTTTCGATCGTGAGCCAGATGCTACGGGTCTTGAGACTTGGGTAGGGGTATTAGCTGGAGGAACAAGTCGCCGTGATGTTATGCAGGGTTTTATTAATTCTGCTGAATGGGCTAATTTGTGTATTAGTTATCATATCTATTCTGGAAGCAGTTCACTACCAACTTGTATGCCAGCAAGTATTGATAATGAGACTGTTTTTGTTAATAACATGTACGGTTATTTTGCTCCAGGAACGCTCAATAATGATGAAGTAGCAAGTCTTGCTACTAATTTAGCTTTGATGAATATCAGTGCTAGGCAATTAATGTACAATTTGATTTTTTCTGATACTTATATTGCGACTGTTAAGGCAAGTACTCCAGGAAGAACAATTAACAATTTCTATAAAGCTTTTTACGGACGTGAAGCTTTGCCAGCTGAGATTAATGCCTTTTGTAGGATTATGGGGGATGGTGTAGATCTTGATTATTTATACAGTTATTTTGTAAGTAGCGATAGGTTTGCTAATAATTGTGCTACTAGAGGAATAATGCCTGGTAGAAATCTAGATGTACAGCTTTCAGGCGTATCAGATAGTGAAGTACAAGCGTTCTTTAATGATGCTTGCTTCTTAGGAAATTCAGTGACAGCTGGTTTTCCAGCATATTTCAATTCTAATGGATCTGGTTTACTAGGTAATGTACAGGTTTTTGCAAGAGTAAGCTATTCTTTCCTTAACGATCAGATGGAAAGACATGGTTATATGTTACAGTATGACGAAGAAGAAATGCAGGCAGCGGAAATTGTAGCTGCAGCAAGAGCGCATAAGGTGTTTATCTGTATGGGTACTAATGATTTGGTTAGTACGTCAGCGGATGTTGTATACACAAGATATATTTCCTATATCGATGGTATTATCGCTAGAAATCCTGGTGTTCGTATTTTTATTGTGTCTACTACTCCAAGATGTAATTCTGATCAAACTCCTGGTTTGACTAATGCAAATATTGACGCTCTTAATTCGATGATGCGTAGATATTGTGATAACAATGGATACACATATATTGATATTAATACTCCTCTTCGTAATGGTACGAACGAGTTGTATACAGGCTATTCAAGCGATAATTTTGTTCATATGAATAATTCTGGTTACGCGGTTTGGTCATCAACTGTAGTCGAAGCTGTTCGCCAGTATTTACATAGTACACGTCACTATTATCGTCATCCAGGAGGCTATTAATGATTATTAGACGTGCCCAGGAAAAGGATATTCCATCTGTTCTTAATCTTCTTTTACAAGTGTTGACGGTTCACCATAATATTCGTCCAGATTTATTTAAAGGCAATTGTACTAAGTACACAGCAAACGAATTATCTGCGTTGTTCGAGAATGATTTCCGTCCAGTGTTTGTATTTGAGGATGATGACGAAGTAGTAAAAGGATACTGTTTCTGTGTTATAGAGCAGCATTTCGCGAATAATGTGCTTACAGATATTAAGACTTTGTATATCGATGATTTATGTGTAGACGCAAATAGCAGAGGTACAGGTATTGGTCATAAGCTCTACGATTATGTACGTAATTATGCTAAGGAAATAGGTTGCTATAACATCACGCTTAATATGTGGGAAGGCAACGATAATGCTATTTCTTTTTATAGCAATCTAGGTCTTAAACCATACAAATATGGAATGGAGTCCATATTATAAATATGCTATAATCTCCGGGTGAAAATTTACCCTAAGGAGACTAGCATGAAGAAGATTATGCTCGGCAACGAAGCTGTTGCCAGAGGTGCTTATGAAGCAGGTGTGAAGTTTGTATCTTCATATCCTGGAACACCTAGTACAGAAATCACAGAAGAAATTGCAAAATATGCTGAGGTAGCCTGCGAGTGGGCTCCTAATGAGAAGTGCGGTGCAGAAGCTGCAATTGGATGTTCCATTAGAGGTGGACGTTCAATGACATGCATGAAGCACGTAGGTATGAATGTGTGTGCTGATCCACTTTTTACTGCGTCTTATGCTGGTGTTAATGGCGGACTTGTTTTCTGCGTAGCAGATGACCCAGGAATGCATTCATCCCAAAATGAGCAGGATTCACGTAACTATGCTAGAGCTGCTAAAGTTCCTATGCTTGAGCCTGCTGACTCAGAAGAGTGTAGAGCTTTTACTAGATATGCTTTCGAGATGTCCGAGAAGTATGACACACCAGTTTTAATTAGACTTCATACAAGAGTGTCGCATTCAAGATCAATTGTTGAAGTTCAAGATGCAACTCCTATTACGATTAAGGATTATGCTAAGAACTCTCAGAAGTATGTAATGATGCCATCTAACGCAATTACCAAGCACGTAGTAGTTGAGGAGAGAACAAGAGCTATTGCTTCTGATATGGCTTCTGACCCAGAGAATGTTGGTATGCATAAGATTGAAATTAATGATACTAAGCTCGGTATCATCACATCTGGTGCAGCATACCAGTATGTTAAGGATGCTATCCCAACAGCTAGTGTATTGAAGCTCGGTGTTGTATGGCCATTAAGCGAGGATATCATTAAGGACTTCGCTTCTAAGGTTGAGCGACTTGTAATCGTTGAAGAGTTAGATCCATTCCTCGAGACAGAGATTAAGGCTATGGGTATTAAGTGTGAGGGCAAAGAGCTTTTTACACTACTTGGTGAGTATACTGCAAGACTCATTAAGGAAAAGCTTACAGATGAGGCTTTGCCGGAGGTAGCTTTTGATGCTTCTAAGCTTCCTGTTGCTCCTGGTCGTCCACCAGTTCTTTGTGCTGGATGTCCTCATAAGGGATTGTTCCTCGCTTTGAAGAGACTTAAGGTAAACGTTACAGGTGATATCGGTTGCTATACACTTGGTGCTTTGCCTCCAATGCAGGCTCTTGATGCTTGTATTTGTATGGGTGCATCTGTAGGTATGGCTCATGGCTTCGATAAGGCTACAGATCACGAAGATTCTAAGAAGACTGTAGGTGTAATAGGTGACTCTACATTCCTTCACTCAGGTATCACAAACCTTATGAATGCTGTATATAACGGAAGTCATATCACTCTTATTATTCTTGATAATTCCATTACTGGTATGACAGGCCATCAGCAAAATCCTGCAACAGGTATGAACATCAGACTTGAGGCAGTTCCTGCAGTAAGTCTTGAGAAGCTCTGCGAAAGTGTTGGCGTTATGCCTGAGGCTATTCGTGTAGTTGATCCAGTAGATACTTTCGGTTCAGAGAAGGTAATTAAGGAAGAGCTTGAGCGTGAGGCTGTTTCTGTTGTTATTGCAAGAAGACCTTGTGCTTTGATTCCTACAGGAAGAGCAAAGAAGGGTGTTGAGGCATCTGTTGATGCCGATAAGTGTAAGAAGTGTGGCGCATGTGGAAGAATTATGTGTCCTGCTCTTATTATTGGTAAGGACGGTATTCCTATGATTGATAGTGAGTCCTGTAATAACTGTGGCTTGTGCGTAAATGTATGTAAGTTTAATGCACTAAGCAAGGCGGAGGAGTAAGTTATGTCTAGTAGTTTAAATGCTTCTATTGTTTTAGCAGGTGTTGGTGGTCAGGGTACTCTGATTGCTGGTAAACTCCTTGGAATTCTTGCAATGAACTTAGGTCTTGATGTTAAGGTGTCTGAGGTTCATGGCATGTCACAGAGAGGTGGATCCGTTGTTACTTATGTAAAGATTGCACCTGAGGTTCATTCTCCAATTATCGAGGAGGGAACTGCTGATTTTATTCTTTCTTTTGAAGAAGTTGAGTCTGTTAGATGGTCCAAGCTTCTTAAGAAGGGTGGAACAATGGTTGTTAATACACAGCAGATTAAGTCTTTGCCTGTTCTTATGGGACAGATGGAATATCCTGAAGGTATTGTTGATAGCTTGAAGGCTGCTTGTGGTGACGATGCTAATGTTGTTGCCATTGATGCTTTAGGCTTAGCTTTGGAGACTGGCACATCTAAGGCTACAAATATCGTAATGCTTGGAGCTCTTTCTAATTATCTTGGCGCTAGCGAAGAAGATTGGAATAATGCTATTAAGGAAGCGTTTGAGGCTAAGCCAAAGACTATTCCTGGTAACCTCAGTGCTTTTGAGAAGGGCAGATTAGCAGGTAAGTAATGAATATTGGTAAGTTTAGCGATACAGAGATAGGAAGCTCTTATAATTACACTGTATTGGTCCTTGAGATGAATGAGAGAGTCTCAAAGACTGATAAGCCATTTATGAACTTTGTTTTTACTGATGGTACTGATAAGGTTCAGGCTAATTTCTTTGATAAGAGTATGGCGGCTATGAAGATTATAGGCGTTGATGTTGGTACTGTTGTTGACCTCACATTTAATGTTAAGAATTATAATGGCAAGAAAAACTATACTATTGAGAATATTGGACTTTGCGCAGATCCGGCAGCTACTGTTGAGAGATTTGTTGCATCTCCACCTTATCCTATCGATACGATGTATGAGCAGCTTATTACTTATGTTAAGAAGTCTTCTGGAAGAGAATATGACGATTCTTTGGTAGTACCTTCTGATGACTGCTCTTTGACTGGTTTGACTGTTCGAATACTTACAAAGAACAAGGAAATGTTCTGTAAGTCATCTGCTGCTCATAGTATCCACCATGATATTAGAGGGGGACTTTTGTACCATACTTTTAGAATGGTTCACTTAGCTTATCAGCTTCCTAATACATATCGTAAGCTCAATAGAGAGCTACTCGTTTGTGGAGCTGCATTACACGATATTGGAAAACTTTACGAATTAGAAACAGATGAATTTGGTTCTGCGGAGTATTCTATAGATGGACGATTATTTGGCCATGCTGTAATAGGCATGGAATTGGTCTCCGAAGAAGCTGCGAAGGGTAACTATAATAAGGAAGAAGTTAGATTGCTTCGTCATATGATTGCATCTCATCACGGAAATCTAGAGTTTGGTGCAATCACGACTCCAGCAACTCCTGAGGCATTCGTTTTGCATGAGATTGATATGATCGATAGCAGAATGTATATCTTCGAGAAGGAGCTTGGTAAGGTTGACGGTGGTCAGTTGACTGATAGAGTCTTCGCGCTTGAGAATTCAACTCTTTATAATACGGAGGTAACGCAAAAATGAAGAACTATTTTGATCTTTCAGGACAGGTTGCAGTTGTAACAGGTGCATCTACAGGCCTTGGTGTGCAGATGGCTGAAGCTCTTGCTAATCAGGGTGCTACTATTGTACTTCTTGCACGTCGTCAGAATCTCGTAGAAGAAAACGCTGCTAAGATTTCTGAGAAGTTTGGTGTACCAGCAACTGGCTTACCATGTGATATCACTAATACTGAGGTAGTTGAGTCTGTTGTTGACCAGATTATTGAGAAGTATGGAAGAATTGATATCGTAATTAACAATGCAGGTACTGGTGCTGTAGCTCCTGCTGAAGATATTACTGATGATCAGTTTGCTCATGAGATGAATGTTGATATGTTCGGTACATTTAAGGTTGCTCGTGCTTGTGCTAAGAAGGCAATGATTCCACAGGGCTATGGTCGTGTAATCAATATTGCTTCTATGTACGGTATGGTTGGTAATAAGATTTGTGGATCTGCTCCATATCATGCAGCTAAGGGTGGTGTAGTTAACCTTACAAGAGCTCTTGCAGCTGAGTGGGGTTCTAAGGGTATTACTGTTAATGCTATTTGTCCAGGTTACTTCTATACAGATCTTACAAGAGATACATTGGATTCTGACTTCTTCCAGGCTAATGCTAAGACAATGATTCCTGAGGAGCGTTATGGTAATCCAGGCGAGCTCGATACAGCAGCAATCTTCTTGGCATCTAAGGAGTCAGCTTACGTGACAGGTGTTATTCTCCCAGTTGATGGCGGATAT
>JAKSRJ010000048.1 GCA_024403715.1 Saccharofermentans sp.
CCTGCATATTAATTGGCAGCACGCCAGCAGTCTGTGATGCATCAACGATATATAACAAATTATGTTCGTGCGCGATTTTTCCTATACGCGCTATATCTATGACATTTCCTGTCAGATTAGATGCGTGAGTGGTTAGTATTGCCTTGGTATTGGACTTAATAAGAGAGCTTATAGAATCGTAGTTAATTGATCCTTTTTTATCTGCATCAATAAAGCTAATCTCTAAGCCCATTTCTTCCAAAGCATATAGCGGCCTTAATACAGAGTTATGCTCTAGGTCTGTTGTTATTACATGATCGCTGCTACTTAGTAGGCCATTAATAATTATGTTAAGACTCTCTGTAGCATTAGATGTAAATACTACATTACGTGGATTTGTTAAGCCGAAGAAGGCAGATAATTTCTCTCTTGCTTCGTATATTACTCTTGATGCACTTAAAGACTCTGTGCCAGCAGAACGGCCGCTGTTGCCAAGAGAATTCATCGCATTTACTACGCTATCAATAACGCACTGAGGCTTATGTATTGAGGTAGCAGCATTGTCCAGATAAATCGTTTCCAAGAATAAAAAACCACCGTTATATTTTTCTGTGTATAACGGTGATTATTATAAAGCGAATTGATATGTTTTTTCAAATAATCAGAACTTAATTACTCTTGGAGCCTCTGTAAATGATGAGAAAGTAGCTGCTGACTTTAAAAAATCTAATACTTCCTGCATTTTTAAACCTCCTACAATTAAATAGTCTTTGCCTTATCTTTCTTATAAAGCAAGAAATAAGACAAGAAGAATACTGATATACCCATTATAGCTACTATAGCTTCTAATCCCCAATCTGAAATACTGATAACACCAAAAATACTAAGCGCACCAACAAAATCCATTGCTGTATGAAGAACTATTGCCAGTGGATATAGCCAGAACTTTTTCTTATCCTTACAGGCATAAAATACAAGGATTGATGCACCTACGTGGAACATTACCGCAAATACTCTCTCGAGAACATTAATCGCCAGGGTGCCAATAGAGAAAGTCGTAAGCATCGTGACTATAGCGTCTACCTGAGATAACTGTTCTGGTGCCTGCGCTGCCACCTGCTCAACAACAGCACCGAAAGTACCAGTGTTAATCATCAAGGCGTAAATAATGTAATTTAGAAAACTCAAGCCCAGGATAAAAACTACCTCGATTCCACCGTGACCAATACCATATGAGATAGAAGTCTCTCTTTGAGTGCGCTTCTTAAGTAATGTCTTATAAGCGACCAGGCGGCCTGTCTCCTCAAATACACCTGGAAAAAGACCAGCAACTAATGACAACAAAACAGGGTTTGCCGCAAGAAATAAGCTTAAAGCATGATCAGGAAGTCCCATTGCGGTCGGAAAAGCTAAGACGTTTTGAATTGGCTTCTCGAGGATAAATACAAATAATAAAAATGCACCTGCACCAATTAAAATTGTTGTAATAGGTTCCTTCTTTTTTATCTTCCAAATAAGAGCGATAACTACCGGAACAATTACAAAGATAGCCAAGCCTATAACCATCAAGGCTATTTGTAATGCTCCTACATGACCATAATCTGCCATAAGAATGCACCTCATTAACATAATTTAGTACATTTTAACATGCGCAAATATAATCACTCAACTTCAAAAATCATTCCAGAAAACCTATTAATCTCAATATCAAAAGTACCACTATCAGATTCTATTTCACTCTCATCATAATGAGTTTCACCGCTATATATTTCGTTATCACTTGAAATTAAAAGCTTTAGCTTTTTAGTACTATAGTTTTCCAAATGATACGTTTGCTTAGCGTCAGATAGATTAAGTAACACTAGTATCTTCTGGTTTGAACTCATTCGCTCAAAGACGTATATTCTCTCGCCTTCTTTATGGCAATCAACCCAGTTAAAACCATCCTGAGAATAGTCTCGTTCATACAAAGCAGAGTTATTGAGGTATATATGATTTAGTTCTTTAATAAACCTATAAAAAGAGTCATGTAATGGATACTTGAGCATAAACCAATCCTGCTCTTTTTCCTCGTCCCATTCACGTAGCTGCCCAAATTCATTACCCATAAAAGTAAGCTTCTTACCAGGATGAGAATACATGTACATATAAAGAGCTCTCGCCTGAGGAAATTTATCATCATAATCCCCATTCATCTTCTGAAGAATGGTTGCCTTACCGTGTACAACCTCATCATGTGACAAAGGAAGCATAAAGTACTCATCATAGTAGTACATCATTGAAAATGTAAGCTTATGGTATTTCTCCATACGATCATAAGGATGAATTTGGAAATAAGATAGAGTGTCATTCATCCATCCCATATCCCACTTATAGTCAAACCCTAATCCACCATAATCTGGGCTAGCAGTAACCTTACCTATCGTAGTTGAATCTTCAGCAATAAGAATGATAGACAGATCCATAGACTTGAGGCTCTTATTCATGTGCTTTATAAATTCTACGGCATTACGGTTAACGCCTCTCTTCTTATCGCCTTGCCAGTAAATAATATTACTCAAAGCATCCATTCTGAGCCCATCGAAATGGAATTCCTTAAGCCAATATCTAGCACAAGAAGCAAGGAAGCTTTGCACTTCACCTCGTGAGTGATTAAAGTTCTTGCTTCCCCACTCGTTAAAACCAACATCGTTACTTGGGTATTCATAAATTGGTGTGCCATCGTAATTTGCAAGTCCATATGAATCCACTGCAAAGTGAACCGGAACAAAGTCCAAGATTACACCTATACCATTTTTATGAGCATATTCAATAAAGAACTTTAAATCTTCAGGTGTACCGTATCTACTTGTTGGACTATAAAAACCTGTCTGCTGATATCCCCAGGAATTAGTACAAGGATGCTCGCCTAGAGGCATGATTTCTATATAGTTATAGCCAGTCTCTTTTACATAATCGATTAATGGCTTAGCCAACTCCTTATATGTATATAGTCCCTCATCTGGTTTTTTCCAAGATCCCATATGAATCTCATATATATTCATAGGAAGTCCCCAGCAATTACTTCTGGTTTTCATCCACTCATCATCGTCCCAATTATATGAATACAAATTAGTAACTATAGATGCTGCATTAGGAGTAGGCTCCATAGCAAAGGCATACGGATCAGTATGCTCTACTCTTGAATTATTACGAAGGTAAATATTGTATTTATACTTCATACCAGGATTAGCACCCTGTACAGAACACTCCCAAATACTGTTGTCAGAAGTTCTGTTCATAGGAATCTCTTCCCAATTACTGAAGTCACCTGCTACTGTGACCCCATTGGCATTAGGAGCATATGTACGGAATGTGGCACCACCAAAATAAGTGTGACATCCCAAATATTCATAAGCATCTAGAACTTTCCCCTTATAAAAACCATACATATCCATATCGGCACCTCTATTCGCGTTAATTGACTATAGTCGTTTTTCTTAGAATGCATTATGATACAGATGGATACACAAATTAACCATCAGTAATCTAAGGTCGTTGAATTAAGCAACACTTTATAAAAATCGTCGATTATTCAGGTGAATATATGGATTTAAGAAAAGAAAGAACAAGACGTAACATAATCAATGCATTCATTAAATTGAGGTCACAAAAACCTCTTGAGCGCATCACAGTAAAGGAATTATCTGAATTAGCATTGATAAATAAAGCCACCTTCTATTCTCATTATGAAGATGTATATGATTTATCCAGACAGCTTGAGGACGAGACTATAGATTCAATCATTATGAATGTATCAAATCTCGACAATATGATCGAAAACACAAAGCAAACAACTAATGAATTAGTTACTGCGTTTTTGTCTCAGACTCAGCTAATAAATATTCTCTTTTCAGATAGTAGAAACTCCGTACTTTCGACCCGACTAGAAGAAAGATTCAAAGAAATCATCTACGAGAAGCACCCTGAATACAACACCTTAGAATGGAACATAAAACTCACTATGGTTCTTCAAGGAAGCTATTACGCTTTCGCACAGAATTATAAGAATTACGATGTTGCTACTATCTCTAGAATAATCAGTGAAACTAACGAGAGAATGCTTAATAATTAATGCATTTTATCTTCTATAGTAAGTAACATCTTCTCCATTAGAATAATCAGTAACTATCATATATGAGGCGTCATCGGCCAGTTCAAAGTAGAAAGTATAATCATATGGATCATCTGAACAATTTGCCACCCATGAAGAGCCATTGGAACCGAAGCTAAATACTCTCTTATTATGATTATTCTCACAAAGCTGAGGTATGCCATTATCATCAATAAAGAACTCTATATATCTGCCATCCTGCGCTTCATAATAACCTTCAACTATTGCCCAGGAAGCATCCAAAGCTGCCTGGCGTTCTGCCTGATTTCTTGCCTGCTCTTCGAGTTCAACTTCAGTATAGTAACTTTCAGGATCCCCGCCCATAAGAGACCAGCCAACCTCGGTTGCAAATTCATAAGCTAATACAGCATACTGATTGGTGTTAAGATATCTTAAGTTGTATTTATAGTGCTGTCTACGCTCGATTGAAAAGCTTGTTACTTCATCAATATCATCGTATGTAATTACGATACACTCATCATCAATTTCGTATTCAAAATCATAATATTCTGAATAAAGTCTACAATCGTCATCGATGGTTCCATCATGATAAATCGTTAGTGTGTCATCTTTATAAACAGCTCTCGTGAGAACCAATCCAGAAACTAATTCTGGCTCATCATATTTATAGACTGTCCCCTTATAAAAGGCAGAACAGCCAGATAATAAAAGCATTGTACCTACTATTAATGACGCGACTATTCTTTTCATTTCCCTTAGCTCCAATAGTTATAGACTAATATTAATAGATGAATTCATATTACACTTATTATTGGTAATGTCTAATTAGTTATAATTAATTCTGTTTTCGTTAAATCGTGCGTATAATAAATGCATAACATAGACAACGATTAATTAAGCAAATCGCTTGCAATAGATAAGCAAAGGGGCACTGTATGGGGAAGGGTAAAAAGCCAAATAGAAAATTGTTATATTACATTCCGTTTTTTATTCAGCTAATTGCTCATATTGTATCAAGTGGTGGTTTTGAATATAGTACGATAGAAAACTTTCCATGGCGTGTTTTACGTGCAATTTTGGTAACAGGATTTGCTATGTTATTGGGTGAAGGCTATGGTTCTATAGCATTTATTTTTGCAGGATCCTATGATCGCATTGGTACTTATGTAACAGTCATCATATTAAGCATTATCGGAGCAGGTGCAAACCTTGCAGGATATATGATTTCAGGAATAGAAGGATTAGATTGCCTGTGGATGACATTACTATTTTGGTGTATCGATTTATTCCTTTTCATTTACAGTATTAGACGAATTAGTCAGTTGCCAGAAAAGAAAAAAACAAACTGTTGAGTTTATAAAAGAATAAATCAATCAGCAACTTTTTTATATCAACTGCTGCTCGTTAATCTTAAGTTCGGACTTCTTAACTGAGTATCGTACCTACAAGCTGATATAGAGAAAGGCACAAGAGGCATTAATGCCCCTTATGCTTCTCTAATCTTTTTTGCTGCTTAAGTTCAAACATTCGCAGTTTTTCAGCTTCCTTTTCTTCTTTGCTTCTAACTTTACGCTCTTGCTTGTTCTTTTCCTGTTGTAACTTTAGTGCCACTTGAGACTTTGTTCCAATACCAGTATTTAGCATTTGTTTTTTAGCCTCACGTTGCAATCTTTTTGGATTCTTTTTAGTTTCCTTTACAACGGTTGTCACAGCTGGACTGAACCGCAAACTATAGTAGTTGTTCAAGATGAATTCCTGTATCTCAGCATCCGTTGGTTCTGCACCAAACGTTACCTTGCATACAGACAATTTCTTGTTTTCGATACATTCAAAGACCCCTATCCAAAATGGATCCTCAAAATATACTGTTAGTCTGCTTCTAACTTCGCCCATAATAATCCCTCCTAGAATTCTAATGAGCAAAGAATGGACAACCCGGAGGGGCAGGTTACTTACCATAGAAATTCTATGACGGCCGGGCTACCTACCGGCTCTAGCATATCAAGAGATACACATTGCGTTTTTATCTTTGCATTTATAATCAGTCTCGCGACCAGATTAGCTTAATAATGAATCTATTCGTTCTCCTTATCATCGATTTTACAAACTCTTCAAATATTTTTCTTTGTATTTCATCCTTCTC
>JAKSRJ010000049.1 GCA_024403715.1 Saccharofermentans sp.
AAGGGATCTATCAGAATTATCTGCGAGAATCCTAAGCACAAGCAGAGACAGGGTTGATTAAATCCCGTCCCATTATTCAGTTATTAAGATATGATTTTTAATCCTATTGATACCGAGAATAATGTCACACAGTATCGGAAAGGTCGGTAGATGCCGACTGGGTGGTAGTAAGACCCCACCCCAATCAATTAGTAGAGCGGTAGTGACCGCAGAAAGAAGGAGAAAAATATGGCTCGTATTGCAGGAGTTGACTTACCAAGAGATAAGAGAATCGAAATCGGTCTCACATATATCTATGGTATCGGTCGTGTAAGCGCAACAAAAATCGTTGAGAAGGCTAAGGTTAATCCAGACACACGTGTTAGAGACCTTACAGACGATGAAGTTAAGGCACTTAGCGAAGTAATTGACGCTGAGTACCAGGTTGAAGGTGATCTTCGTAGAGAAGTAGCTCTTAACATTAAGAGACTTCAGGAGATCGGTTGTTACAGAGGAATTCGTCATAGACGTAACCTTCCATGTCGTGGTCAGAAGACTAAGACAAACGCTAGAACATGTAAGGGTCCTAAGAGAACTGTAGCTAACAAGAAGAAGTAAGATTTTCTTACTGTCAGGGATATTAACATCCCTCTACACACATTAGTGTAGGCAAATAGAAAGAAAGAGGTAAATTAAAATGGCTAAAGCAGCAGCAAAGAAGGTAACTAAGAAGCGTGTTAAGAAGAATATTGAGCATGGTCAGGCACATATCCAGGCTAGCTTCAATAACACAATCGTAACACTTACAGATGACCAGGGTAATGCACTTTCATGGGCTTCAGCAGGTGGACTTGGATTCAGAGGATCTAAGAAGTCTACACCATACGCAGCTCAGATGGCAGCAGAGACAGCTACAAAGGCAGCTCTTATTCATGGTCTTAAGAAGGTTGATGTATTCGTTAAGGGACCAGGTTCAGGACGTGAGGCAGCTATCAGAGCTCTCGCAGCAGCAGGTCTTCAGGTTGAGTCTATCCGTGACGTAACACCAGTACCTCACAATGGATGCCGTCCTCCAAAGAGACGTCGTGTTTAATGACGGCCCTAGGGCGATATTAATTTGGTTACTATTAACGTTGGAGGAAGTCAGCGGGTACGCTGATGTAAACAACTATTTTTAAGGAGAAATAAAATGGCAGTAAATCGTACACCAGTCCTTAAGAGATGTAGATCACTTGATCTTGATCCTACATTCTTAGGATATGACAAGAAGTCAAACAGAACAAAGATTCACGGAAACAAGAAGATGAGCGAGTATGGCTTACAGCTTCGTGAGAAGCAGAAGGCTAAGTTCATCTATGGCGTTCTTGAGAAGCCTTTCCGTAACTACTATGAGAAGGCTGATAGACAGAAGGGCATGACAGGTGAGAACCTTATGATCATCCTCGAGAGCAGACTTGATTCTGTAGTATTCAGAATGGGCTTTGCTAGAACTCGTAGAGAGGCTAGACAGATCGTTGATCATAAGCACATCCTCGTTAACGGCAAGTGCGTTAACATTCCTTCATACCTTGTAAAGGCTGGCGACAAGATCGAAATTAGAGAGAAGTCTAAGTCAATCCAGAGATATAAGGATATCGTTGAGGTTACAAGCGGAAGACTTACACCAGATTGGATCGATGTTAACCTTGAGACACTTTCAGGAACAGTTAAGAATCTTCCAACACGTGAAGCAATCGATGTTCCAGTAAACGAGATGCTTATCGTCGAGTTATACTCTAAGTAATAAGTAAACATTGGGATTGATTGGTTACCACGATTGGAGGGTATAGATGTTTGATTTTGAAAGACCAAATATAGAAATTGCAGAGATTTCTGAGGATAAGAAGTATGGCAAGTTTGTCGTTGAGCCACTTGAGAGAGGCTACGGCATTACACTTGGTAACTCACTTCGTAGAATTATGCTTTCATCTCTTCCTGGAGCAGCAGTAAGCCAGGTTAAGATTGATGGCGTATTACATGAGTTCAGTTCTATTCCTGGTGTTAAGGAAGATGTAACTGAGATCATTATGAACATCAAGAGCCTTGCTATTAAGAACAACAGTGAGTCTAACGAGCCTAAGACAGCTATCATCGACTTCGAGGGTGAAGGCGTTGTAAGAGCTTCTGATATCCGTGTAGATTCAGACGTTGAGATTATGAATCCTAACCAGGTAATTGCAACTCTTTCAAGCGGAAAGCTTTACATGGAGCTTACAATTACAAAGGGTAGAGGATACGTAAGTGCAGATAAGAACAAGAATGATGATCTCCCAATCGGTATCATCGCTATTGATTCTATCTATACACCTGTTGAGAGAGTTAACGTTACAATCGAGAACACACGTGTAGGTCAGATCACAGATTACGACAAGCTTACACTTGATGTATCTACTAACGGTACACTCACTCCAGACGAGGCAGTTAGCCTTGCAGCTAAGGTGCTTAATGAGCACTTAAGCTTATTCATCGATCTCTCAGATGCAGGAGAGAACCTTCAGGTTATGTCTAAGAAGGAATCTGATGCAGGCGAGAAGACACTTCTTGTTATGAGCATCGATGAGCTTGAGTTGTCAGTACGTTCATACAATTGTCTTAAGCGTGCAGGCATCAACAGCGTTCAGGAACTTGTAGCTAAGACACCTGAAGAGATGATGAAGGTTCGTAACCTTGGTAAGAAGTCACTTGATGAAGTTCTTGCTAAGTTAAAGGATCTTGGTCTTCAGCTTAGTCCAAGCGAAGAAGCATAAGAAACACACAGTAACGAACGCAGTAAATCCAATGAGTATGTGTTCGCGTCCAGCCAGTAACAAATAAGACCAAAGGCGTTGTTACTAAAGAAAAAGGAGAGTAAAAATGGCAAAGTATAGAAAGTTAAGCAGAACATCAGATCAGAGAAGAGCATTACTTAAGAATCAGGTTACAGCACTTCTTTACAATGGAAAGATCGTTACAACTGAGGCTAAGGCTAAGGAAGTACAGAAGATCGCAGAGAGCATCATCGCTCTTGGCGTAAAGGAGAAGGATAACTTCGAGACAGTAACTGTTAAGGCTAAGGTTGCCCGCAAGGACAAGGATGGCAAGAGAGTTAAGGAAGTTGTTGATGGCAAGAAGGTAACTGTTTACGATGAGATCGACAAGGAAATCAAGAAGGACCTTCCTTCAAGACTTCACGCTCGTCGTCAGATGCTTAAGACACTCGTTCCTGTAACAGAGGTTCCAGCAGCTGCAGCAGGCAAGAAGAAGGGCACAAAGTCTATCGATATGCCAGCTAAGATCTTCGATGAGATCGCACCAAAGTATGCAACTCGTAACGGTGGTTACACAAGAATCGTTAAGATTGGCCAGCGTAAGGGTGACGGAGCAATGGAAGTTCTTCTTGAGCTCGTTTAATACTAAATAATTAAGTCCGGTACAGTGTACCGGACTTTTTTGTTATAATAAAAGAAAAGTTTCAAAGGAAGCAGTAATGATTAAAGGAATATCAATAGGCATTAACAGCGTATGCTTCATATGGATGTTAACGCTATGTATGGCCGCATTTCAAAGCCTACGTCGACTTATAATAAATAAGCCCAGATTCGCCATATATATAGCTGTTACAGCCTATTTAGGCATAAATACATATATCTCAATATTTATAGCCCTTTCTGAGCCTGTTTTAGGCGTTTTAACGGCTATTAACGTACTTATTGCTATTGCAATGCAGATGATATACTTATTCGTCTTTTTAGAGCGAGATCGTATGCATTTAGCCACTGAGCGAACCATTACAGAGCTTCAGTCCAAGATAATGCTCACTCAGATACAGCCACACTTCATATTCAACTCATTATCATCGATAATGCTGCTTGTTAAGAAGTCGCCACAGGATGCAGCACACGCTCTTGCAGATTTCTCAGAGTACCTGCGTCATAACATAGACAGAATATCATCAGATGTGCCTATTCCATTTGCAGATGAGCTTAATCATGTGCAAATCTACGTGCGCCTTGAAAAACTGCGCTTTAAAGACCGCCTAGAGGTCGAATATGACATCAATGAGACGGATTTCATCCTTCCACCGCTTACAATACAGCCACTCGTGGAAAACGCCATTAAACACGGTGTAACTAAGCGTCCTGAAGGTGGTAAGGTAACTCTTAGAACACTACGTGATGATAAGGGCATACACATCGTTGTAGAGGACAATGGTGTAGGCTTTGATCCATTAGCATTAAAGGACGATGATGCAGTACACGTAGGACTTGAAAATGTACGTACTAGAATAGGAATATTCAGTGGTATAATGAACGTAGAAAGCAATATTAACGTTGGAACACGTATAGAAATACTAATTCCAGCCTGAAAATGCAATACAGAGGACAAAATATGAACATTTTTGTGATTGATGACGAGGAAATGGCCGTAGAACTGCTCGTAGACGCTATTAACGAGGTATGTGACGATGCAGAGATAACGACCTTCTATAGCGCGGCAGAGGCCCTTGATAAGCTTAATGAGGTTAAGCCTGACGTTATATTCACTGATATAAGCATGCCTGAGATGACAGGCCTTGAATTCGCCAAGCGAGTAAAAAGCTACAGCTTCAAGACCAACATAATCTTCGCGACAGGCTATTCTCAGTACACACGTGACGCTATTACACTCCACGCAAGTGGCTATGTAACCAAGCCTGTAACGCCTGATAAGGTACGCCAGGAGCTTGATAACCTCCTATACCCTGTAGATGTATCAAAATCCGGTGTATATATCCATACATTTGGCAATTTTGAGCTCTTAAAGAACGGTACTCCAGTACATTTTAACAGGGATAAATCAAAGGAATTATTCGCTCTTATTGTCGACAGACAGGGTGAAGAAATCACCAACGATCAGGCTGCAACATACCTCTTTCCAGAGGAAGCATACTCCTCAAATATCAAGAATCAGGTGACAACAATCGCCTCAGATTTGTTCAAAACACTCAAAAAAGAGCAGTTGACCGACATAGTCACCAAGGGTTGGGGCACCTTCAGATTAAACGTCGACAAGGTAAAATGTGACGCGTATGACTTCACCGATGGACAGCCTTATGCGATCAATCTCTTCCATGGCGAATATATGGAAAACTACAGCTGGAGCGAGGTTTCCAAGGCAAAATTCTATTGGGATAAACAGGGCGAAGAATAGTCAAATGACATAAATGTCGCAAACAAAATAACATGTGTTTTTAACGAGCTGGCAAGAAAATTTGCCAGCTGTTTTAAATTTACCTACAGGTTTTGATAAAAAACCAATAAAAGTATCATTTTTAGACACAAAATT
>JAKSRJ010000005.1 GCA_024403715.1 Saccharofermentans sp.
ACACTTAAGAGAGTTGAGATATAACAATTATAAAGGATAAGACAATGAGGTCTAGCAGATTATAAATGAGGATAAACAATAACATCTTTTTATAAGTGGATTTTTATTGTTTTACGAGTATCTAATAAGAATCTATCTGATACACGTTTTACCACATTAGCGTTTACAACATTATTCGCCGTTGTTCCCTAAAAGGAAGAGCTTGGACAAATAAGTCCAGTAAAATCAGTGACTGTGGGCTGTTCTTATGAATGGCCCATTTTATTTGCATTAGAAAAGGACTACAAGTAGTAGTCCTCTAAAAACCTTATTAAATTTGAGACAAGTTGTTGTTGTTGCTTAAGCAATAATCATAGGCCACTCAGGCTTATACCAAGATGGCTTAAGGCAATCTGGAAGTAAATCATAAAACCAATCCATTGTTCGTTTCTCCTTTCGTTTGTTTGTTTTTTGTTATGAGCTAAGTATAAAAAAGCTTCTGTTGCAGAACCGTTGTACTTTGTTGATGTAATCTTGATATATGAATTCATGTGACTGTTCATGTTTTGTTGATTAGGTGAACTGGGAGATGAATCTAATGGCTTATATTCATCTAAGTGGTCATCTAATTCTTAATTAATGAACAAGCGGATGAATCAAAGTGCCCTGACTCTTCAAATCAATATGTGACTAAAGTCATATTCAAAACATGCCAAAAGACAGATTTGTTGTTGACAGGGTAGTAATAGAATCTTATCTGTAAGAACAAAATTAACGAACTTCAAAAGGAGATTGGTTTTATGAATACAGTAGTTAAGTTAGATGGATTAATTAAGAAATACGATAACAAGCCAGTAGTTGATGGCTTGACTCTTGATATCAAAGAGGGTGAGATATTTGGCCTTCTTGGTCCTAACGGCGCAGGTAAGTCAACAACAATGAACATGATTTGCTCACTACTAAAACCTACATCAGGAAACATCGAGTTATTCGGAATGGACATCAAGAAAGATGTAAATAAGATTAAGCCTCTCATTGGTTATATCCCACAGGATTTGGCAATCTACGGCAACCTTAAGGCTTGGGAGAATGTAGAACTTTTCACTTCGCTTTATGATGTTAAGGGTGCTGACCTCAAGAAAGCTATTGATGATTCACTCGAGTTTGTAGAGTTAACTGACAGACGTAACTCATATGCAAAAACTTTCTCAGGTGGTATGAAGAGAAGACTTAACATCGCATGTGCACTTGGTCATAAGCCAAAGCTTCTTATCTTCGATGAGCCTACAGTAGGTATTGATCCTCAGTCCAGAAACTTCATTCTCGAGAAGATTAAAAAGGCAAATAGTAATGGTACAACAGTTATTTATACAAGCCACTACATGGAGGAAGTTGAAGCTATTTGTACACGAGTAGCAATCATGGATAACGGTAAGATTGTTGCTATCGGAACTAAAGACGAGCTTAAGAACATGGTTCGTAAGTCACCTGATGAGGATATCTCATTAGAGCATGTATTTCTCACACTCACAGGAAAGACTTTAAGAGATTACGTTGAGGGCTAAGTTAATGAATAAGTTATTAGTAATAATTAAAAATTATCTGAAGCTTATATTTCGTAATAAGGTGATGATAATTGTGGTTCCAATAGCTACTGTACTTGTAGTAGCTGCTTTGGCAAATGCTTTCCACACTCTTCTTGATACTAACGACGATGTTGCTGATTTCAAGATGGGTTATGAGATACTAGAAGATAGTAAGTATGCATTTATTGAAGATATCATGATGAGCTCATTTGAGGAACAAGGTGTAGAAACTGTCGAATATGAGCATGGTGATCCAGAAGATCTTATATCGAATGGAAGGGTTGATGTATATGTTACTTTCGATAGGGATTCATATCACATCTACGGCGATGATAAGAAGGAATTTCAGGTAAGAATAGTTCAGTATGTGCTCTTTAATGTGGATAAGAGTATGGATACTATGTTTACTGATAGCAGCTCTAATAATGTTAGTATCTCATCCCTTGAGACAATTAAGACATCAGAAGCTGAGAATTATTATGGCATTATCGAGATAGTATATTTCTTAAGCCTTTGTACAGTTTTTCTTAGCCTTATTTTTCAGACAGAGAGGCAGAGCAGCATTGGGATTAGGTTTTGTGTGGCAAAGGCAGGCAGCTTTACAAGATATATGTCCAAGTACATTTCCTGTCTGGTAATCGCAGTTTTAATTCAGGTGTTTTTGGTAAGTGGTATTGTTTTCTTGTTATTTGATGTAACCATGGGAAATCCGGTTGTGTTCTTTGGAATCTTAATCCTTACTGCAATTGCATTTACTGCTTATGGCTTGGTTTTCTTCCTGCTTTTTAATAACATGGCAGTCTCAATCGGACTTTTGTTTATGACTTTATGGTTTGCAGGCTTTGTCGGAGGAACTTTTGAGACATATATGTATACGGCTATCACAGAGCCAATTAAAAGGCTATCTCCTCTGTACTATGTTAACAGAACTCTGGTAGAGACTTCTGTTAACGGAAGCAGCAGCTATCTTATGCCATGTATCGTAGTGCTCTTGGCAATGACAGTTATTTGTATGCTGCTTGGAATATTTATCACATCACTTAAGAAGGAGGTTTAATTTATGTTTATCAATGCACTTAGAATGGCAAAGTCTACAGCAAAACTCCTTCTTCGAAATAAAGCGTTTTTGGTAATTGGAATTGTTCTTCCACTTATCGCCACAGCTTGTATGAATCTGTGGAATAACATGGAAAAACCAGAACTTAAGGATGATGTATATGAACTTAGTTCCATGGATTCTCAGATTGCGTATCAGGTAAATTTCAATCGTTTCCCAATTAAGGTTTATGATAAGGCGAATAATGAGGAATCTATAAATATCTGTAATAACCTCGATGCGACTGGAATGTTCCAGGTGTTCCGTGTTGATGTGAGTAGCGAGTCCGACGCAGCAATTATGGAGAACGCTGAGTATACAGCTATGAACGATAAGGTCAGTGCTATCATCGTTCTCGAAAGTGATTTTGTTGATTCCACAATCTACTCTGTAGGTGAAGATGAGAGATTTAATCTCCTGGTAGATACTTTTGATTTAGTATTAAAGAATCACGACGTAGTTAGTAGTGAGCAAGTAGCCACATATATATCTGTTACTTCTGATGATGATGTTAATTATTATGAGGTTAGAACCGTAGGATTCTGTCTTGCTATCGCAACAGTAGCATTCGTATTCGGTGGAGTACTTGTTCTTGGTACAATCCTCCAGGAAAAGCAGGATCATGTATATTCCAGAATCCTTCTTACAAAGGCAAATAAAGCAAGTTATCTTCTCTCCAAGATTATTCTTGTAGCAGGTATCTCACTTTTTCAGGCATTGGTATTACTTTTTGGATTTGTAGTCTTGGTTAGAGCCGATGTAGGAATCACAGTTACACAGTTCTTCTATATTGTTTTACTTGAGGGACTCATCTTTAACCTTCTTAGTGTATGCACAGGCCTGTTCTGTAAATCCTTGGCTGGAAGCGCTTTCTTATCCTTCGTTATCTGGAGTATGTCAGCACTTCTTTCTGGATCTTATTTTGACATCAGCGGTGCAAGTGAGATGTATAAAAGAATTGCACTTCTCATGCCACAGAGATGGGCTTTCTTCACAATATCCAGATTCCAGAATGGTAACAGTAGTGGTTATTCATTATTGCTTTGTGCGACACTCGCGTATTTGGTTATAATATTCGTAATTGGAGTTTTGGGACTAAAACTCAATGAAGAAGAGTAAG
Organism: Saccharofermentans sp.; assembly: GCA_024403715.1. Classification (GTDB taxonomy): domain Bacteria; phylum Bacillota; class Clostridia; order Saccharofermentanales; family Saccharofermentanaceae; genus Saccharofermentans. Next base: position 3,782 of record JAKSRJ010000005.1, read on the forward strand.
AGGTTTACCGGTGGAAAGTCATCTTCGTAGTTTCTACTTTGTGTTAGTTAAATTCGTTGGAATTCTCGGCCTTATTTGCTGGGGAATAATGCAAACTCTTGATTCTACATTTATGGCAGGAAGTCAGTTCCTCCTGGGAGCGCTTTTTCTGCTATGCTCAGTTATGACTGACATCGATAGTAAACATCGTAGATTATGGATTATCGGAGAGGGAATACCGGCAGTAATTGCCGTGTTCCTTTTTCCCGTTATAGGCATTTATTTTGCAGTTATTACGTTCCTTGATGCAGTATCAGGATTTGCAATTACCTACTATCTTGCATGTTATTTGCTTCTTGTCTTCGTGTATACCAGACAGCTTAATGTTGGCATGTGTTTTCTGATAATTACGTTCTTATTCCTGCTTTACCTTCAGAACTATAAGATTATCGGCTGGTATAAGAAGATTGTGGGCGAGAACATCGCTACTGAGTCGCAGCTCAAGTCAGACATGGAACACAGTAATGTAGCTCATCGAAATGAGATGCGAGAGTCCAGACTTCGTCATGACAATGAACTTTTGGAGGAAAAGGCACGTATCTCACAAGCACTTCATGATAAGCTTGGTCACAGCATTAACGGCTCCCTTTATCAGCTTGAGGCAGCGAAAGTGCTCATGAGTAAGAAGCCAGAAGAGAGCGAGAAAATCCTTCAGGAAGTTATCGATAATCTTCGTGGCAGCATGGATGAGATCCGTGTAATTATTCGTAATGAACGTCCTGACAAAAAACGTATGGCACTTAAGTCTTTGCAGGCACTATGCGCAGAGTGTGAGGAACAGTACAACATTAAGGCTAATCTTGAGGTTCAGGCAGATGACAAAGAAATCCCTGAAAACATTTGGGACGTTATACTTGATAATTCTTTCGAGGCCGTTACAAATGCTCTTAAGTATTCTGGCTGCACTGAAATAAGCATAAGTATTAACGCCCTAGGTGAGGTAGTAAGGTGCGTTATTAAGGATAACGGCAAGGGTGCCGAGAATTACGAAGAGAGCATGGGTATCCAGGGGATGAAGCAAAGGGTGCGTAATGTTAAGGGGTACCTCGATATAGAATCAATGGGGGGATTTACAATTAATATGATTCTCCCAATTAAGAAGCAGGTGTGATATGGAACCAATTAAAGTGATTATTGTTGATGATAGTGATTTTGTTAGAGATGGTATGAAAATCATTCTCGATATCGATGATGATTTTGACGTAATAGGAACTGCTTCAAATGGTAAGGAAGCAGTGGAGTTAGCACGCACTAATAAGTGTGACGTGGTTCTTATGGATATTCAGATGCCTGTTATGGATGGTATTGAGGCGACGAGGTTATTCGTGGAGGAGGACCTGGGTAAGGTAATGATCCTTACCACTTTCGACGACGATGAGCTTGTTGACAAGGCCATAAAGAATGGTGCAAAGGGGTACCTTATTAAGAACCACAAGCCAGAAGAGCTTAAGCAGATGATTCGTTCAATCCATCAGGGTGTACATATCATGGATGAGAAGGTATTTGATAAATTCGTCGATGTTGGAATTAAGCCTAACAGTAACTTCAATAAGGAAAATTACACTGCTCGAGAGCTTGAGATAATAGAAGCAGTTGCGTCAGGATTGTCCAACAAAGAAATCGCTGAGAAGCTTTTTATCTCAGAGGGAACAGTTAAGAACTACATTAGTTCGATTCTTTTGAAGGAAGGTCTGTCTCACAGAACTCAGCTGGCTGTCTATTATTTAACAGGGCGTAAGGGAGTATAATTAAATATTTGAAGGAACTCATGTCATGGACAAATCAAAATTCGCCAAGATTACTGTAATTCTGACAGTTGTATACTGTGTATTAGCGATCGTATCTGTTGCATGCGAGTCGATTTATACGGATCTCTTTTCTTCCAATTATCCATTAGCACATTCCTTCTATAAAGCAGGAAGTGCGATGGCTCCGTATGTTCTAGTAGTTTTGCCATTACTTATGGTGCCTACAAATTTTGTGTTATCCATAATAGGCGTCATTAAGAGTAAGAAGGTTCTTCCATATCTTTTGTGCCCGCCAGTTCCAGTTTTTCTCTGGTTTTTAACTATGGCAACTTATGTTCGTTATATCTGATGTCTTAGACAGGCATGAGCATTCTTTACAAAAATATCGGTTAGTGATAACTAACTTTTGTACAAACATATGTTGACAGATTCATATGAATAAACTATCATATGAGCAATAAAACATATGAGTAGATGTTCATATAAGAAAACGGGGGGCATTAAGATGTCAGAGCAGGAGCATAATTTTCTTAAGGTAGTAGACTTAAAAAAAGGATTTGGAAGTGGAGACAGTCGCCAGGAAGTATTAAGGGGAATGAACTTCGCTGTAGCGAAAGGAGAATTCTGTGTACTACTTGGGCCATCAGGATCAGGCAAATCAACACTTCTTAATATTATCGGGGGAATAGACGGCGCCGATTCAGGATATATCTCTATAGATGGCGATAAGCTCGAAGAGATGGATGAGAAGACTCTTACAAACTACAGGAGAAAGCACCTTGGATATGTTTTTCAGCTTTATAATCTGATACCTAATCTGACTGTAAAGGAAAACATTGAAGTAGGTGCTTATTTATCTGATAAGCCACTTGATATTGATGAGTTGCTTGTAACACTCGGCCTTTGGGATCACAGAAATAAACTTCCTAATCAGCTTTCAGGTGGCCAGCAGCAAAGAGTTTCTATTGGAAGAGCTATCGTTAAGAACCCAGATATTCTTCTTTGTGACGAGCCAACAGGAGCGCTCGACTATAACACTTCAAAAGAAATTTTAAAACTCATTGAAGACGTTAACCAAAAGTATGGAAACACAATCATTATGGTAACTCATAACGAAGCTATCAAGTATATGGCCGATCATGTAGTTAAGCTTCGTGATGGCGTCGTAAGAAGTAGTAAGCATAATGATGACAAAGTTTCTGCTATGGAACTTGACTGGTAATAGGAGTTAAAAATATGTCCGGTAGAAAAATTAAAAATCCGCTCCTTAAAAGAGTTCCAAGAGAATTCATCGGAGACTGGAAGAAATATATTATCGTTACACTCTTCCTAGTAGTAATGATTGGTGCTACTGCAGGAGTATATGTAGCAAATATCTCAATGATGTCAGCTTTTGATTCACTCGAAGATGACTATATTCTTGAAGATGGTCATTTTGAGCTTAAGTCAAAAGCAGATGAGGACTTGCTTGAAGCTATTGCTACAGGAGATATGGCTGATCTTCGTGCTTACTATACTAATAAGGCGCATAACGAGCTTAACGAAAGATTTGACGAAGAGTTCAGAAGTGAATTTGACAGTCGTTTTAATGATGAATTCGATAGTCAGTTTGAAGATGAATTTAATTCAGCTTTCGAAAGTCAGATTGAACTTATGGTAAGGGGGCAGGTAGAAGGTCTTGGTCTTCCAGAAGAGCAGATTGCCTTGATGGTTGAAAGTGCAATCGAAGACGCCTATGCTTCGGAAGATTATGAAGCCTCATATAACGAAGCTTATGATTCTGCTTATGATGAAGCTTATAGTAGTGCTTTCGAAGAAGCTTACGATGAAGCGTATGCACAGGCTTTAGCAGAAATTGATAGTGAAATTGAAGAAGAAATCACTAAAGCAGAAGAGCGCTATGAACTAAATAGCGAAGATTTTGAGGCAGTACCTGTAACTATTTATGAGAATTTCTTTGTAAATCTTGATGAGAATAGTGACAGCAGAATCAGAGTTTTTGCTTATCAGACAAATGTAGATCTTCCTTGCATTCATGAAGGACGCCTTCCAGTAAGTGAAAGCGAAATTGCAATCGACAGAATGCATGCTGATAATGCTTCAATTAAAGTAGGAGATATCATCAATATTGGTGGCAGCGAAATGGAGGTTGTAGGTCTCATTTCACTTGCTAATTACACAACACTTCATGAGAATAATTCAGATACAATGTTTAATGCTTTGACATTCGATGTTGGTCTTGTGACAGATGAAGGTTTTGAGGCGCTTTCAGAAGATAGAAATATCCACTATATGTACAGTTGGATTTATAATACAGATCCTGCTGATAGGATTTCTGAGAAGACTGCAGGTGACAATTTTCTTAAGGCGATAATCACTCAGGTTGCAGCTTCAGACAATGAACTCGAAGATTTTCTTCCTGCATATATTAACCAGGCAATTACTTTCGCTCCTGAGGATGTTGGTGGAGATATGGCGATGGTAGGCGTACTCCTTTATATCTTTATTGGAATCATTGCTTTTATTTTTGCTGTTACTATTAGCTCTACTATTGCAAAGGAAGCTTCGGTTATTGGTACACTTCGTGCATCTGGTTATACAAAGGGTGAACTTATTTCACACTATATGGCAATGCCAATTGTAGTTACACTTCTTTCTGCTGTTATTGGAAATATCTTAGGTTACACAATGCTTAAAGAAGCAGTTAAGTCTCTTTACTATAACAGCTATAGTCTCCCTGTATTTAAGACTTTGTGGAGTAGTGAGGCTTTTGTTAAGACTACATTGATTCCACTTGTTCTTGTACTTATCGTAAACCTTGTGGTTATCGCATATAAGCTTCGCTTGTCTCCTTTGAAGTTCTTAAGACATGATCTTAAGAGTGGTAAAAAGCATAATGCACTTAAGCTTCCAAACTGGAAGTTCTTTACAAGATTTAGAACAAGAATTCTTTCTCAGAACAGAGCTAACTACATTATCCTTGCTTTCGGCGTTATCTTTGTAATGTTCCTTATGACATTTGCTTGTGCGATGCCTGATACACTTGATCATATTAAGAGTACTTTCGGTGACACACTCTTTGCTGATTATCAGGTTATCTTAAAGTCAACTGAAGATGATGACGGCAATATAATTTCTACTTCAAATTCTGATGCAGAAAAGTTTTCAATTACAGGCCTTATTTACAAAGGTGAGATTGATGAAGAAATCTCTGTATATGGTTTTGTGAATGACAGCAGATACTTTGAAGTTCCAGAATTAAATGAAGGTGAAGTTGTAATTTCTACTTCATTTGCTGAGAAGTATGGAATTAAAATAGGCGACGTTATTACTCTTGAAGAAGAGTACGAGAACGTATCTTACGAGTTCAATGTAGCGTACATTAAGGATGCAAGCACTATTATCGGTGTGTTCGTGGATATTGATTCATATAATGAGATTTTTGACCTTGATGAAGAGTCTTTCTCTGGTTTCTTGTCTTCTACACCAATAGAAGATGTTGAAGAGAAGTATATTGGAAAGACAATTACAAGCGAAGATTTGCTTATGCAGGCAAAACAGCTTGATCATTCAATGGGTTCAATGTTTGATTACTTTAGTTATGTATGTGTAATTATGGCTGCAGTTTTGATTTATCTTTTGACAAAAATCATCATTGAGAAGAATGAGAATGCTATTTCGATGACAAAGATTTTGGGTTATAGACAAGGTGAGATTGCTTCTCTTTATCTTGTAAGTACAACATGGGTAATGCTTGTAGTTGAGCTTTTTGCTGTATTTGCTGGAAGATTCATTATGAGCATTGTTTGGAAAATTTTCCTTAAGAGTATGCCAGGCTGGTTTCCATTTTATATGGAGAATATGTCCATGGTAAAAATCTTCGTCCTTGTATTCCTGGCTTTCCTTGTAATTATGTTCTTTGACTATAGTAGAATTCGTCGTATACCAATGGATGAAGCTCTTAAGAATGTTGAGTGATGATATAATAAGAACAAAAATAGAAGAGAGGCAGACAATATGAATGGTTACTTGTTAATTGGGTTATTGGTTCCATTCTTAGGAACTGCGCTCGGATCCATGCTTGTTCTGTTCATGAAAAATGAGATGAATCCAAATCTGCAGCGAATTCTTACCGGATTTGCTGCAGGTGTCATGGTATCAGCATCTTTCTGGAGTTTGTTGATTCCAGCAGTAAATCAGGCATCAGAAGAGATGGGAAAACTTGCAGTATTACCTACTTCTATAGGTTTTTGTTTTGGCATTTTATTTCTTCTTTTGATTGATACTTTAACTCCACATATGCATCTTGATGAGACTGTTGAAGGACCTAGAAGTAACTTGAAGAAAAATACAATGCTTGTTCTGGCGGTTGTTATTCATAATATCCCAGAGGGTATGGCGGTAGGTGTTTTATTCGCTGGGTGGATGCAGGGAAATAGTCTTGTGTCTTTTTCTGCAGCACTGTCTCTGGCAATTGGTATTGCTGTCCAGAACTTCCCTGAAGGTGCAATCATTTCGATGCCTTTACATGCTTCAGGAGTAAGCAAGGCGAAGGCATGCATGCAGGGTATTCTTTCTGGTGCCGTCGAGCCAGTCGCGGGATTTATCACAATACTGCTTGCATCGCTTATCGTGCCTCTGATGCCAGGTCTATTAAGTTTTGCTGCAGGCGCGATGATTTATGTAGTTGTAGAGGAATTAATCCCAGAGATGAGTGAAGGTAAACACACTAATCTTGCTACAGTCGCATTCATGGTTGGCTTCGTTAGTATGATGATTTTAGATGTTGCTATGTAGTTTTAATTTACTACCTTCGCATAAAGCTCAGGACTTAATGTATTTGTTCTAAGGCTGTAGACAGTAATTAATTTACCTCCCGCCTTAACAATCGCAATCTCATCGCCTTCTTCAAGCGTATCGTAAACAGAAGAGAAGACTTCGCCACGTGTAGGATAAACTTTCTGTGTCTGAATATACCAAGCAACTGTTCCATAGCCAGAATTACTTCTTCTATGGCGCTTGGTGCTTTTCTTTATGAGGATATCTTTCTCTATAGTGTAGTTACCTTTTTTAAGATTCTTAAGCTTTGATTTTTCCTTAGTGCTGCGGAAAAAACATATAACTCCTAGCACGATTAATAGTAAAGCAGCAAATGGAATTCCACCCATAGCACCACCAAAGATAATTAATATTGGTGCCATTATAAAGAATACTAGAAGGTTCTTTTGTCCCTTCATAACGTCATATTGATAGTTATAAATCTGTTCAAATGTAATTTCCATAGCGATATCTCTTTATTAGGTTTATATCTAGATTATAGTATCTATCTACTAATAATCATAGGACGATGTGTGATAGAATAATTCCTATCTTAAAATTACGAGTGATACCTATATGTTTTATAAATTTAGCGACAAACTTACTTCTAGCGATAACTATTCTCCTAACAAAAAGGGATTATTAGTAGGATATGTGACTTATGATGAACTTAAGGATTTGGCGCCTCAGCTAGGCTTTGATCCATCAACAGTAGCTAGCTGTCAGAGTACTAATACAGTATTTAGATCCGGTATCGAGATTTACGATAACTACACCTTTACTGAGCTTAAGGTTATCGACCCAGTTCATGGAAAAAATGACGACAGTACGGATTACCTCGCCCTTTATTTTAAGCACGATGTTTTGATTGTAGTTGATGTGGAGGATACAGACTCTTCTACCAAGAATAAGTTTGAGCGTGCACTTAAGAGATTTACGCCTTCTAGCATGACTCTTGAAAAGCTAATATACGCATTCTTCGACGAGCTTCTTGCTAAGGATGTAGGCTTTATTGAGAAGCTTGGTCTAGAGGTATCCGATATGGAGGAGAGTATCATCGAGGGTACTCCTGACGACGACATCAATAGCAAGCTTTTAAAACTTAAGCGTAAGCTCCTTCAGGTGCATAACTACTACGAGCAGTGCCTTGATATCTTCGAGACATTAGATGCCAACGAGAACGATATCTTTGATATGGATACGCTCATGTATATTTCTAATATCACTCAGAGAGTAGTAAGACTTCGTGAGGATGTAGATTCTATTAATAATGCCGTTGTTCATTTGCAAGACGCATATTCTGCATATCTTGATAAAAAGATGAATACCACAATGAAGTATCTTACAGTACTAACTACAGTATTTTTTCCGCTTACAATTATCGTAGGCTGGTACGGAATGAACTTCCTCTATATGCCAGAGTTTGCATGGAAATACGGATATCTATATGTAATCGGCCTATCAATTGCTACTATTGTCTTGCTTGCATTTATTGCTCGCAAAAAGAATTGGTTCTAATCCTATTTATTTCCGCAAACTAAATGCTTGGAATATTAGTTAGAAGTTCTCGTTTAAGAATTTCTTGATGCCTTCAGCGGCACGTTCTTCGTCTTCGCCGATAGTGTTTACTGTGATCTCGTCGCCACACTTAATACCAAGACTCATTACAGCAAGAATCTGTGTAGCTTCTGCAGATTTATCACCGTTAGTAATAACGACTTTACTTATATACTTTGATGCTGCAGTGCTAAGCTGGCCTGCTGGTCTTACGTGAACGCCAATCTCGTTCTTGATAGTATAAGTAAAAGTCTTCATATTTATTGTCCCCCGGCAATGAATTTAAACAATTATACACCGTTGCTTGCAATGTGACAGAACTATATTGCAAGCAATTTGTTAATTGTATGTTATAGTGTAGACGACTAATTAAGGAGAATTACGCCCATGGAAAAGTCCAAAGTTTACTACACAGATTTTAGAACAACATACGGTATTGGTCTTCCAACTAAGCTCGCTAAGCTTTGCCGTGCTGCTGGTATTGGCAATATGGATTTGGAGAATAAGTTTGTAGCTATCAAGATTCATTTCGGTGAGCTTGGTAATCTCGCATACCTTCGTCCTAACTATGCTAAGGCAGTAGCTGATGTTATTAAGGAGAACGGCGGCATGCCTTTCCTTACTGACTGTAATACGCTTTATCCTGGGTCACGTAAGAATGCACTCGAGCATATAAGCTGCGCACAGGAAAATGGTTTTAATGAGCTTACAACTGGTTGCCACATCATCATTGCTGACGGTCTTCGTGGTACAGATGATATTGCAGTTCCTGTAGTAGGTGGTGAGTATTGTAAGGAAGCTTACATTGGCCGTGCAGTAATGGATGCTGATGTGTTTATTTCGCTTAATCACTTTAAGGGACATGAGTGCACAGGTTTTGGTGGCGCGATTAAGAATATCGGTATGGGCTGCGGAAGCCGCGCTGGTAAGATGCAGCAGCATAACCATGGTAAGCCAGTTATTAATCAGGATTTGTGTAAGGGCTGTAAGCGCTGCACTAAGGAATGTGGTTCCGATGCTATTACTGTAGTAAATGGTAAGGCTTCAATCGACGAGAATACATGTAAGGGATGCGGACGCTGTATCGGCGCATGTGCTTTTGATTCTATCGCTAATCCTAATGATAATGCTAACGAAGTTTTGGGATGTAAGATGGCTGAGTATACTAAGGCAGTATTAGAAGGTAGACCTCACTTCCACGTAAGCTTAATCGTAGATGTATCTCCTAACTGTGACTGTCACCCAGAAAACGATGCACCAATCCTTCCTAATATTGGTATGTTCGCTTCATTTGATCCAGTTGCTTTGGATCAGGCTTGCGTTGATGCATGTCAGGCAGCAGACCCAATTAGAAATTCTCAGCTTGGTGATAACTTAGCAAAATCTGATTGGCATCATCATCACGATCACTTTAAGGATTCAAATCCTAATGTTGCTTGGAAAGAGACATTGGAGCATGCAGAAAAGCTCGGTATAGGAACAAGAGAATACGAGCTTATTAAGATGTAATGCTTTTAATTAACGCATCAAGTTTAAATAAAACTTTTTCAGGAGACGTGCTCTTTGAGGACGTTTCCTTTAATGTGTATGATTCTGACAAGATTGGCTTTGTTGGTGTTAATGGTGCAGGTAAGTCCACGCTTTTTAAAATCATCACTGGTAGTATGAGCCACGACAGTGGTGATATTAACAAAAACAAAGATATGCGGATTGGCTACCTCGAGCAGCATCCAGTAACTAACGATAACGCCACGATTATGGATGAGATAATGACGGTCTTTTCTGAAGTAATCGATATCGAGCAAGAGCTTACGAATATAAATCACGATATAGAGAATGGGATAGGCGATATCGACATTCTAGTTAAGAGACAGGCTTATTTGCAGGAGCGCTTCATAGAACTTGATGGTGCTTACTATAAGTCTAAGATTAAAAGCGTTCTAACAGGTCTTGGCTTTTCTGAAGATGATTTTGATACGCCTCTAGGAAAGTTGTCTGGTGGACAGAAGACTCGTGTAGAGCTTTGTAAGATTTTATTATCGAACACTAATCTGCTTTTGCTTGATGAGCCAACTAACCACCTTGATATCGATTCAGTAGAGTGGCTTGAGGATTTTCTTACTTCATATAAGGGTGCTTTTATCGTTATTTCTCACGATAGATTCTTTTTAGATCGAGTAACGGAGAAGACGTTTGAGCTTGAGAATAAGCATCTTCGTTCCTTTGATGGTAACTATAGTGAATACGTAGCGCAGCGAGAGATTGAAAAGCTTACAGAGCAGCGCAACTACGATTACACTATCCGTGAAATTCATCGTCTCGAGGAAGTAATTGAGCAGCAAAGAGTTTGGAAAAAGAAGAAAAATAAGAAGACTCATACTCTTGATAACACTCGTAAGGCAATCGAGAGACTTCAGAAAAATCTTGTGGAACCTGAGAAGGGACCACAATCGATGCGCTTTAGATTTAAGGCGTGTCCAGGTGGTGCTAATAATGTGCTTATCACTGAAGATCTCGGTATGGAGTTTGGTGGGAATAAGCTCTTCGAGGACGTAAATATTCATATCAAAAAGGGCGAGAAAGTATTCCTTCTAGGTCCTAATGGATGCGGTAAAACCACGCTGATTAAAATCCTTATGGAGCAGCATCAGCAGACTTCTGGTAAATACAAAGTTGGTGAGAATATTCATGTGGGTTACTATGATCAGCTTAACGAGAATGTAGACCGCAAAAAGACTGTTATCGATGAGATATGCGATGAATATCCAGCCCTTACTCAGACTGAAGCAAGGAGCGCTTTGGCATTATTTCTTTTCAGAGGTGATGATGTCTTTAAGGACGTAAAGTCATTATCTGGAGGCGAGCTCGCGAGATTAGTTCTTACTAAGCTTTTGCTTAAGCAGGTAAATTTCTTAATCATGGATGAGCCTACTAACCACCTTGATATTATTTCCAGAGAAGCTCTAGAAAAGGCGCTTTTTGATTACGATGGAACTATGCTTATGGTTTCTCATGATAGATATTTTATTAATAAGCTCGCGGATAGAATTTTATATTTAACTCCTAACGGTATTATCGATTACGAAGGTAATTATGATGATTACCTTAATGGCAGACTGGAAGTAGTCGAAGAGGTTAAGGTTGAAGAGGAAGTATCTGAAGGTTATCTTGATTACCAGGAGAAGAAGAGATACGAAGCGCAGAAACGTAAGATTTTTAATCGCTTTGCAAAAGTGGAAGAACTAATCGAATCAAATGACAAGAAGATAGATGAGCTAACTAAGGAGTGCGAGGACCCTAAAATCGCGACAGATTATGTTAAGTTAACTGAGCTCTCAAATACTATAGAAGAACTTCGTAATCAGCAGGATGCTTTGATGGAAGAGTGGGAAGAACTTCAGATTAAGATGGAAGAATACGAGAATTAAGAGGTTTGCTTATGACGATTACGCTACTAAAGCAAGTAACAATAATGCTTATATTAGCAGGATTTGGCTTAGGCCTTTTTAAGGCTAAAAAGATTACTCTAGAGGGTAGTAAGTGTCTAGGCAATATTCTTATTTGTATCTCATTACCATGTGTAATCGTTAACGGCTTTTTGATAGAAAGAACAACAGAAAGAGTAATTGGATTAATAATAAGTGCAATTGCCGCTTTAGTGTTACTTGCTGTTGCTATTCTCATTTCAAGATTATTTATGAAGAAGGATGCAATTGCTGTTTTTGCGTCAAGCTTCTCAAATCCTGGCTTCTTTGGAGTACCTATTATTCTTTCCTGCTTAAGTGGTGGAGCTGTTTTTTATATCGCATCCTTTATCGCATTTTTGAACCTTTTGCAGTGGACTTATGGCGTTGCTATTATGAAGGGTGAGTCAGGTAAGCTTACATTTAAAAAAGTGGTTACAGCACCTTTTATGATTGCTATTTTTATAGGTATGTTTTTCTTCTTTACAGGAATCCAGATGCCAGAACTTTTACTTAAAAGCTTAGGTCACCTCGCTAACATGAATACGCCTCTCGCGATGTTTACAATAGGCGTTTATATCGCTCAGACTAATATTTTGGATATGCTTAAGCGTAAGAAGCTTTATCTCATCTCATTGTTTCGTCTTATCGTGATTCCTCTAGTAGCACTTTTATTATTGTCGCTAGTACCTTCTACATATGTCGAAATGAAGCTCGCACTCCTTATCGCAATCGCGTGCCCAGTTGGTTCTAATGTTGCTGTATATGCGCATCTACACGATTGTGATTATTCATATGCGGTTCAAACGGTCGTAGTGTCTACACTGTTTGCTGTAGTTACTATGCCTCTTATAATCCAGCTAGCAACAATGATTTGGGGAGTTATATGAACGAGATAATTAATACAAAAACAGGAAAAGTAAAAGGTATTTTGGAAGGCGACTATTATTGCTTCCGAGGTATTCCATATGCTTATTCTAGGCGCTTTATGGCACCAGAAGATTATTGTTGGGATGATGTTTTGGACTGCACAAAGTATGGACCTAAGGCTATGCAGGTTATTTCGCCTGAAGTGACTGATGTTGCTGCTGAGCTTGATAACCAAAGTGAGAATTGCCAGAACTTAAATATATATGTCCCATCTAGTATTAATGAAGGTGAGTTGCTTCCAGTTTTACTCGAGATTCATGGTGGAGCTTATCAAAATGGAAGTAACAGAGATGGTAAGCCTGAGAACATGGTTAGGGATAATAAGTATATTTACGTTAATATTAATTACCGTCTTGGAGTTCTAGGATATTTATATCTAGGTCATTTGTTAGGGGAAAGGTATCAAACATCTGCTAATAATGGTTTGCTAGATCAGTTAGCTGCGGTTAGATGGGTTTTTAATAATATTGAATCGTTCGGAGGAGATTCCCATAACATTACTGTTATGGGTGCATCTGCAGGTGGTAAGTCTATTGGTGCGCTTATGATGCTTCCTGAGTTTGATAAATATGTTAATAAGCTGATTATAAGTAGTGGTGCTGTCCAAAGTATAAGGTCTGTCGAGACTTCTGTTAAGACGACTAATAGATTTGTTGATATCTTAAAATCAGAACTTAATCTCGAGGTATCAGATATACTTACGATGCCAGCAAGAGACATTATTAATGTGCAGAAGATTTTTTGTGATAATCCTGGCAATACGTGTATGTTCGGACCTGTAGCAGATGGCATTGTAATTGACTTTGATTGGAACAATGATGCTTCTTTGGCGACTAGCTGGAATGGTCGCTGCCTTATCGGAACAAGTCGTAATGAATTAGGTGTGATAAAGTATTTTGATAAAGAGTTCTTAAGCAAAGCACCTGAGATTAGTGACTATTTATTTGGAGCAAATAGTAGTATTGCTAAGTCTCAGTTTGATGATTGGATGACAAAAGAAGAACGCTCAATAAAAGAACAGGAAGATATGTGGGTTAAGATATTAACAGACTATATGTATAGACTTCATAGTCACCGCTTAGCTATGAGATTATCAAGTAAGGGATCTAAGGTTTGGCAGTATAGTATTGAACTTCTTCCAGCCTTTCACTGTGCTGACCAAAATCTTGCTTTTAATCCGCCGGAAGCATCGTTTACACCTACTAATTTACATGATGTAGCTATTGCTGTTGGCGACAAAATTCGCAGTTCATTCGTTAATTTTATAATTAATGGCACACCAGGTGTTGAAGGATGGGAACGGTTTAGTAGCGCTAATCCTAAGGTAATGTTTTGGGATGAGAATAGTGAAATAGAAACTATTAGTTCAGATTATGTGTTAACTGACTTCCCTGATGAAGTATATAAGCTAGTTGACTATACGAATACGCAAGTGTAAAATTACACCATTAGAGTGATTTATCAAGGAGAACCTAATGGATCGTAATGAATTTATCGATGCAATGAATAAGCACATAAAGCTTATTAGAACTGAGTATAATCTCCCTCAAGATAAGATGGCTGTAGCTCTTGGTATCTCAAAAAAGACTTTGGTAGAGATTGAGAAGGGAAGAATATCTCTTTCTTGGTCAGCAGCTGTAACAGCAGCAACTATTTTTTCTGATAGTGAAGTTCTCCAGAATTGTTTTGGCGGTGAGGCATCTGATTTGATTAGAGCTTTGGCTCTTGATGATATTGATGGTTCATATAGGATTACTCACGGTGGCCGTGTCTGGTGGCAAAATGTAGAGGAGAAGAACGGATTTGTTATTCAGCAGAATATGATTTCTACTCACTATAGAATTCTAGACATCGAGAATCGTAAGTATTATTCTTCTTTCAGTTTGACGGATACAGAAAAGAAATTAGAGGAAATAATTAAAAGGAAGGAAAAATAATAAATGGAGAAGAATTTACGTGGTCATTCAATCACATGTATGATTTTTTCAATTATTGAATTAGTTGTAACAATTTTGAAGTATGCATTCTTTTTCCTATTTTTAAATTCAACTTGGTTCATAGGTAGTATGATTGGACTATCAACACATGGAGCAGGCTTAGATAATCTAAAGCAGGCAATGATTGCAATTAACGTCGAATCTGCAATCAGTATCCCAGCATTAATAGCAGCTATTATTCTTATGAGTCTTAATCTATCTGCGAAGACTGAAGAATCGAAGAAGCACTCAAAGTTATATCTGCTCGTTACAAGAATCATTCTTATTGCAGCTCCAATACTCGGAATTATCGGAATTGTAATAGCTACACTAATCTTGAATTATGTAATATAAATCATGCTAACTATATGATATAAAAATCATAATTTTGATATTACATAGGTCATAAATCAATTAATATTCTCCCATCGTTATAGTATGGGAGAATTTTTTATGAGAAAATTCGTTGGTTTTGAAAGAGGCGTTAACTTAGGCGGCTGGCTCTCACAGTTTGATGAGTATAGTGAGGAACATTTCGAGAGTTTTATAACAGAAGAAGATATTAAGACAATCGCTTCCTGGGGCCTCGATCATGTTCGTGTGCCAGTAGACTACAGTGTAATCGAGACTGATGATGGCACTCCTATCGCGAAGGGTTACGAGTACCTCGACAAGTGCCTTATGTGGTGCCGTAAGTATGGTATTCATATGATCATCGATATCCATGCTGCTTATGGATATAATTTTGATCCGCTCGCCAAGACAGACAAAGAGATTTTCTTCCACGATGAGGCTTTGCAGGAGCACTACTACGAGTTCTGGAGACATATCTCAAGACATTTCTGCAATGATTACGAAGACGTAGCTTACGAGCTTCTAAATGAGATTGTTCCATTTACAGTTGTTAATGAGTGGAACGAGATTGCATTAAAAACAATCGCTGCTATCCGAGAGGATTCCCCTAAGTCCTGGATAGTGTTCGGCGGTGTTTGTTATAACGCAGTATCTTCCGTCGCTGGGTTAGCTGATGCTCACGACGAGAAGGTAGTGCACACTTTCCACTGCTATGAGCCAATGATTTTTACTCATCAGGGTGCGTACTGGGTTAAGGGTATGCCACTAGATTTCAGAACTAATTATCCGGTATCTATGAGTGATATCGATAAGATGCTAACTGAGCTTCCACCTGAACTTGCCAAGGCTATTGATAGAGAATACTTTAAGATTACAGGACCAGAGTTCTTCGAGAAGATTTTTGCTGAAGCTATTAAGGCATCTGAAGAGCGTAATATCCCACTTTATTGTGGAGAGTATGGTGTAATCGACAGAGCGGATATGCCTAATACACTTAACTGGCTTCGTGACATAAGTGCAGTCTTAAATAACCACGGTATTGCTCGCGCTTACTGGAATTACAAGAGTAAAGACTACGAGATTTGCGGTGACAGATGTAAGGATTATATCGACGAGTTAACAAAGCTTTTGTAATCAACAAATATAATTTGCCAGCGTAAAAAAGCAGTCCATCTGGGCTGCTTTTGTTTATAATAAAAGCTAGAACGATTAAGGGAGATTATAGATGGCAATTGACCGCAGCGAAGCTAACAAAATAATCGAGCAACACAGAAGACTCTTAAATAAACTCGAGTCATATAACAAGACTGAAGAGCAGCTTAAGCATGACGTTATTAGCGCGTCTGATGCTTATATTGCTAAGCAGGCTGGAAAAGCAATTCAGGCAGATGCAGATGCTAGTATCACAATTAAAATCTCAATAACTAAAGAGAATAAAAATGTTATCGAAGTAAAGAAATTACTTCAGGCTCTTTATAACTATCGTTCATTTAAAACAGCTCCTAATGAAGCTCCTGCCTTTGCGCATGAGCATAAGCCTACTATTGAATCCGCTATATCAGATGTTGAAGCAGGACTTAACGTCGGAGGTTTTAAGAAGCTATTTGCAGGCGGAACTATTAAGAAGGCAGAAGAATCATTTGTTTACCTTAAAAATGCTCTTGAAGGTGATTATGCAAAGAAAGCTAACGATCTTTTAGGTGACAAGTCTGATGCGTTAATTTGGGCCGACTTTGAAAAGAATTCAGTAAGTTATTTTACAACTTTGGAGCACGTGCGCCCTGGCCTTACGGGAACAGGCGACGGTGAGTATAAGCTTCCTAAGGAGTTAGCAGAAGAGATATCAAAGCAGGCTGCATCTCTTGATGGACTTAATGTCGAGCTTCGTCGCTATCAGGAGTGGGGCGTTAAGTATGCACTACACCAGCAGAATATGCTTCTAGGCGACGAGATGGGCCTTGGGAAGACCGTGCAGGCTATCGCAGCTATGGTATCTCTTCGAAATGCAGGCGCTACGCATTTCGTGGTAGTATGCCCAGCAAGCGTGCTTACAAACTGGATAAGAGAAGTTAACAAGATGAGCTCGCTTCCTGTTATCAAAGTACACGGAAGTGACAGGGAGAAGTGCCTTAAACAGTGGAAGAATGAAGGTGGAGTTGCCATCACAACTTATGAGACTACAGGTCACTTTAAATTAGATGAAGACTTTAAGTTTTCTATGCTCGTTGTAGATGAAGCTCATTATATTAAAAATCCATCTGCGCAGCGTACAAAGAATGTTGCTTCAATTAGTAAACACGCAGAACGTAAGTTGTTTATGACTGGTACTGCTCTTGAGAACCGATTAGACGAGATGATTAACCTTGTAACATTGTTACAACCTGATGTAGCGAACAAAATTAAGATGCTTGTCGCTTCAAAATCAGTAGGCGCGATGGTTAATAACATAGGTGGTAGTCATAAGGACTTAGGGCTCATCAAATATACTCCTGAATTCCAGCAGGCATTGGCACCAGTCTACTTCAGACGTGAACGTGAAGAGGTATTAGGAGAGCTTCCAGAGTTAATCGATACAAAGGAATGGTGTACACTTCTTCCAGAAGAGAAGAAGATATACGAGCAGGCAGTAATGAATAGTAAGTTTACTGAGTCTCGTCGTGTATCTTGGACAGCAGAAGATTTGGATAAGTCATCTAAGGCTATAAGGCTTAAAGAATTAGTTGAAGAAGCTGCAGACGATGGTCGTAAGATTATCGTATTCTCTTTCTTCCTCGATACAATTCAGAAGGTGCAGGCGGTTTTGGGTGATAGGTGTATAGGCCCTATTAACGGATCTATTTCGCCAGTTAAGAGACAAGAGCTGGTTGATGAGTTCAATAATGCACCTGAAGGAGCAGTGCTTATTTCTCAGATTCAAGCGGGTGGTACTGGGCTTAATATCCAGTCTGCTAGTGTAGTAATTCTATGTGAGCCACAGCTTAAACCTTCTATAGAGAATCAGGCTATCTCACGAGCATATCGCATGGGTCAGACTCGTAATGTTCTCGTGTATAGACTCCTTTGTGATAATACAGTAGATGAAGAGATAGTTAAGATGCTTGAGGACAAGCAAAAAGTATTTGATGCCTTTGCTGGAGACTCTGTATCTGGTAATGAAAGCCTTGAACTTGATGATAAGTCTTTCGGAAATATTCTTAGCGAAGAGATAGCTAGAATAAAGAAAGAAAACGAAGCATCCTGATTCAATAATAGCGCAATTTAAAATCCCTCAGACTGATGCCTGAGGGATTTCATTTTTATACGTAATTATTAATTACATAAGACCATTCTTCTTCATGAGAGCGTTCAAGTAAACTGGCTGGATGAAGAAGATAACGATGAATGCTACTACGAAGCAAATAACGATACTGGAGATAATAGCGATTGGCATTGGAGGCATATGCTCAAGAGCAGCCTGCATACCAGCGATAGCTTCAGCTGGAGCCTGACCTGCAGCAATCTGAGCTTCCAATGAGCGTCTTGCGCCACCCTGCATAACGATTGTCATGATGATTGAGATAACAGGTGTGTAAATTAAATCACTGATAAGAGAGCTCAAAAGCTTACCCTTCATTGCGTTAGGACTTGTATTAGCCTTAGCACAAGCTGCGTCAGATACCTTCTTCATTGGAACGATAAAACCAATGATAAGAGAGATAACGAGTGAGATAACAAAAGAGATGAGCCATGTCTTAAGAGTGAAGTTCTGTCTAGCACCCCAAAGTGTACCAACAAGTGAAAGTACCAAACTCATAGTAACACCCATGAGCAAACTCATCTGAAGAGAAATCTTCTTCATAAGATCCATAAAAATAAACCCTCCGTTTATAGTGATTAATTATCTACGACCAAAGAGGCCCTTCTTCTTAGGCTTCTCTGGAACATATTCATACTTAGGCATCTCTTTTGGTAATTTCTTACGAGAGATGATTGTTGGTGCCTTAGTTTCTGCATCTGCAATAATCGCACGATAAGGGATAAGACGACCAGACTTGGAACGCTGAGCTTCTTCTGCCGAGTGAACAGGCATTGCTCTGTAGTCAGACTGCCATGGATCAACATCGCCACACTTCTTAAAGTACTCGTAGTCCGCTGTTGTCATATTCTTGATTTCTACTGAGAGCTTAGCGAACTTCATACGTACGCCAACACCATAGAAATTCTCAGCTGGGTAAACATCATTGTTATAGCAAAGGATAGATTCCTTAACTACACGCTTCATATCCTTAAGACGAGTAACGTCAACTAATGTATGACCACCAAAACCGTCCATTGCTTCAGAATGGATTCTAAGTTCATTAAGGTCCATAGCACCATTAACATCCTCAGGGCAATCTACGAGGAAAGCACTAATGTACTCTTGATCAAACTTAAATCTTCCAAGCTGAACATGACGATCGAGGAATGCCTTATGAACAGTGCCGAGCATTCCATAATGATTTTCACCAACCATAAGGATAATCTCTGAATCCTTATATACATCTTCGTAACACTTAACCCAATCATCAGTCTTGTTCATTGGACATACACGCTCTGTATAGCAGCAGAAGCATGCAGTACAGCCTCGAATCTTATAGTCTCTGATATTTACTCTGTTAACCTTAGCACCGCATGCTTCATATTCAGCTATTGCAGCAACCACTGTCTCTTCGACCTTGCTGTTAGTGCCATCAGATACATCTACTACTCTTACGATACATTCTGAATCGCAGCACTTAACTTCGTCTAGGGTCATAGATTCCTTAATAAACTTAAACCAAGTAACGAGCTCAGAACGACCTTTTTCTTCTAGAAGTGACCGGTCATACTGTGAGCAGAAACGTACATGCTTAAGATTATTCTCGATGAAGAATCTCTCCATATAACCATGAGCTGTGATATCCATAATCTTTCCAGAAGTTGTGTAGAAGGAGAATGTCTTAGAACGCATCAAATCAGCGTGATTCTCCATGAGTTTATCCATATAAACCATCATCTGCTGTGGTACACAGAAGTGGAATAATGATGCGATGCAAATAACCAAGTCTGCGTCCTTAATAGAAGCGATAGCATCATCCTTTGGTTCTAACTGACCACCAACAAGCTTGATGTCAAAAGTATCATCCTTAAACACCTTCTGCAAATAAAGCATAGAGTGATAAGTAAGACTTGTCTCGTTCTTTGGTGAGAAACTTAATACTGAAATTTTCATGGAACATTCACCCCCATAGTTAAAAAGTTACCATAAAGAAATTCCTAATATTAGAAGTAATTTTGATAATTTTGATTAAACAATTTTGTGTAATATGCACCTTAAATATTGTAAAATTATATGTATGACAGACATCAACATTAAGGAATTGATTAATGAAGCTTTCGAAGGTCGCGCAAATGCCTATGCCCCATACTCTGGGTTTAAGGTAGGCGCGGCTCTTTTAACTTCTAACGGCATATATACAGGATGCAATATCGAGAACAGCTCATACTCTGCTACTAACTGTGCAGAGAGAACGGCTATCTTTAAGGCCGTAAGTGAAGGTGTAAAAGACTTCAAAGCGATTGCAATTGTAGGTGGATATGACGGCAAGGATATTGAAGATTATGCTGCTCCATGCGGCGTATGCCGTCAGGTTATGTCTGAGTTTGTTGATAGCGATAGTTTTGTAATAATCATGGCGAAGTCTCCTGAGGAATATGTAGTTAAGACTTTATCAGAGCTTCTGCCACTTGGATTTAAGTTGGAGAATAAATGACTCTTAAAGAACTTAAGATAGGCCAGAGTGCCAGGGTAGATGTTGTTGGTGGTGAAGGTGCGCTTCGCCAGCATTTTCTTGATATGGGTGTTATTCCAGGCGCTGAAGTTACTGTAGTAAAATTTGCTCCTATGGGAGATCCTATGGAACTTAGAATCCACGGCTATGAACTAACATTAAGACTTGATGATGCAGCACAAATTGAGATTACTCCAATCGAGAAAAAAGAAGAGAAGAAGGTAGCTCCCAAAACTCGTAATAGTAAGCATGCACACCCTGCATTAGGTGAGCCTGGTGTTCACCACTGTAAGGGAGATGGCGATCCTTTGCCTGATGATCATAAGCTGACATTCGCTTTGGTAGGAAACCAGAACTGTGGTAAGACAACTCTATTTAACAGGCTCACAGGCTCTAATCAGCATGTAGGTAATTTCCCTGGTGTAACTGTAGATCGTAAAGATGGCGTTATCATTGGTAACCCTAACACATCTATTACAGACCTGCCTGGAATCTACTCTATGTCGCCATATTCAAGCGAGGAGATAGTATCCCGTAACTTTGTTCTTGATAGTAAGCCTAACGCTATCGTTAACATCGTGGATGCGACTAATATAGATCGTAACTTATACCTCACTATGCAACTCATCGAAATGGAGCGTCCGCTCGTGTTGGCAATAAACATGATGGATGAGTTAGTAGGTAATGGTGGTTCTATTAACATTAACTTAATGGAGGAGATGTTAGGTGTTCCTGTAGTACCGATTTCAGCTGCTAAGAATTATGGTATTGATGAGCTTATTACTCACGCTATCCATATCGCTCACTTTCAGGAAAAACCAATTAAGCAAGATTTTTGTTGTGATACAGATAATGGTGGTGCAGTTCATAGAGCAATTCATGGTGTTGCAAACTTAATAGAAGACCATGCCAAGAGAGCTGATATTCCAGTTAGATTTGCAGCAAGTAAATGTATTGAAGGCGATAGTGACATCATCGCTAAGTTAGAGCTTGATGAGAACGAATTGGAGACATTAGAGCATCTCGTATTACAGCTTGAGAAAGAGCGTGGACTTGATAGAAGTGCTGCTATCGCAGATATGAGATTTCAGTACATAACTAAGGTTTGCTCTAAGTGTGTAACTCGTCCACATGAGAGTAGAGAGCATGCTAGAAGCGAAGCTTTAGATAAGGTGTTTACTGGACGTTTTACTGCTATTCCAGTGTTTATTGCTATCATGGCTTTGGTGTTCTTTTTAACATTTAATGTTATAGGTGCATTCTTCCAGGGATTACTCGAGAATCTAATTGAATTGTTAGAGACAAATGTTGATTTGCTTCTAACAAATGGCAATGTAAATTCGGTTATACACGGACTGATAATAGATGGTATGTTCGAAGGCGTCGGAAGTGTATTAAGCTTCCTCCCAATCGTTGTTACTATGTTCTTCTTTTTGTCTATGCTTGAGGACTCAGGCTATATCGCCCGAGTCGCATTCTTCATGGATAAATTGCTAAGAAAAATAGGTCTATCAGGAAGATCTATTGTTCCTATGCTAATTGGATTTGGATGTACAGTACCAGCTGTTATGTCGACTAGAACTCTTCCATCTGAGAGAGACCGTAAGATGACAATTCTTCTTACTCCATTTATGAGTTGTACAGCTAAGCTCCCTATTTATGCATTCTTTGTTAATGCTTTCTTTAAGGGTAAGGGAGGTCTTATTATGACTGGCCTTTATCTCTTTGGAATTTTAACAGGAATTATGGTTGCAATTCTTTATAAGAAGCTAGTCTTTAAGGGTGAGGCTGTGCCTTTCGTAATGGAGCTTCCTAACTATAGACTCCCTAGTGGAAGAAGTACGCTGCAGCTTATGTGGGAAAAGGGTAAGGACTTTTTGCAGAAGGCTTTCTCAGTAATTTTGGTTGCTGCTGTAGTAGTATGGTTCCTCCAAAGCTTTAGTCCTAGTTTGAACTTAGTCGAGGATTCATCTCAAAGTATTATGGCTATTATTGCAAATGTAATTGCGCCTTTGTTTGTGCCATTAGGACTTGGTGATTGGCGTATTTGTACTTCACTTATTAGCGGTATCATGGCCAAGGAGAGCGTCGTATCTGTATTAGAAATACTCTTTGCAGGAGAAGGTGGAGTAGCTTCTGTAATGACACCTCTTGCTGCGATTACTTTATTAGTATTTTCACTTCTTTATACACCTTGTATCGCAGCTATCGCATCTGTTAAACGTGAGCTAGGTAGTAAGTGGGCGATATATCTTGTTTTCTGGCAGTTAATAATTGCTTGGTTAATGGCATTTATCGTTAAGCTCGTGCTTGGTATGTTTTTATGATTTTTGGACTTAGCTATCTTGATATCGCGCTTATTGTTGTTATAGCAGTAGTTTTGTTTTTTGCTATTAAGGGTGCGATTAATCGTAAGAAAAAGAGCAGCTGCTGTGGCAACTGCTCTGAATGCTCTTCATGCTCTAACTGCGATAAGAAGCATTAATTATTCACCTGTTAGCATTTCATAAGTTACGCCGTACTTTTCTGCAATATCCTTGGCATAACTATTGCCTTCTGGAGGTGCTACTTCTACCTTAAATGAACGCTTACCACCATCAGCTTTAACTATTAATGATGAAGCTCCATCGCTTAGGTCCATAGCTAGATTATGCATATGAGTGTTATATATTGTGCGAGTTTGCTTCTTCAATATAGCCTTAACAGAATCTCTCGCGATATAGTAACCTTCTTCAAATGAAGTAGTAGCAAAAGACTCGTTAAGAAGAAGTAGGCTATCTTTGGTAGAAGCCGCATAGAGCTCCTTAAATCTTACGCACTCCTCACCGAGACGACCATAGTCGATAGTCTTATCTTCATCTGCAGGGAAGTGGGTATAGATGGCATCAACCGGCTTATATTCAAAACTTCTAGCAGGAACAAAGCTTCCACCCTGAGCAAATGCGTAGAGTAAACCGACAGCTTGAGTAACTGTAGTCTTACCACCACGGTTAGCACCCGTAAGTATATAAACTGTGTGCTTTGGATCAAAGTCGAGATCGTTAGGAACTAACTCTTCAGAATTCTTAAGTGATACTGCAAGCTTGAGATTATAAAAATCACGAGCTCTCATTGTAGTATCACCACTATTAATGATTGCTGCTTCACAGAATGGGAATCCATCTTTCTCGCACTTCTCAACGAATTCTACAAGCCTAAAATAGTAAACGAATTCAGGGATTAATCTGGAGATGTTAACTACGGCGATATTTGAGTACTTGGTAAGTACTTCACGAAGTTTTTTAACTAGTGAGCCCATCAGCTTATTAAGGAGGTTTTCAAGGTAGAAAGTAGATGATCCTAAGCCGTCTCCTTCAGCAACCTTGGCAAGAGTTCCCTGGCGTGCGCTTGCCTCCTGGAAAGGATTAAGTGCAGCTTGGAATGATAATAGCTCTTCTGCAAGGTTAGAGTCTGGCTTTGCTACCTGCTGGTAGTGCATGTCGCCATCCCACTCGGTACCTTCATGAATCTTATCCTTAGATGAGAGTGTATCTGCAAAATTACTAACGATAGATGACTTCTTAAAAGGCTTATCATTAACTGAGATTAAGCCCATGGAGATAGCTTCTAATCTAGAATTAACATTAATGCCAACAGTGATACTCTGGATAGAATTAGCATCAGTATTAATACCTTTAATATCCTTCTTCATTTGTTCAAAGAGTGCGTCTTCGTAAAGTGCGTTTACATAGTCGCGGAACCCGATTAATCCATCAGATTTAAGCTCAGCCTTTGCTAAGCAGTTACGCATGTCTTCTACGCACTTGATGTAGTCTTTTAGCTCATCTAATCGATGCATCAGATGCCAAAGCCCAATCTTATTTTCAATCTCTTTGTTCTTGATGCCGAAGTTTCTAATGAACTCCACTTTATCAAATAGTTCAGTTAGTTCTTCACGAAGCTTAGGCTGATTTTTAATATCAACAAATACCTTCTGTCTGTAAGCGGCTACATCGGGATTAGAAGTCATATTGGAGATGACTCCCATAA
The DNA here is from genome assembly GCA_024403715.1 of Saccharofermentans sp. Classification (GTDB taxonomy): domain Bacteria; phylum Bacillota; class Clostridia; order Saccharofermentanales; family Saccharofermentanaceae; genus Saccharofermentans. The sequence continues at coordinate 28,486 of JAKSRJ010000005.1, forward strand.
TCATGTTCTGCTCCTTTGGATCATTAGTGAGTTTTTTACAGATAGTATCAAGACCTAAATCGTGACAGCTTGTAGGGGAGAGCTGCTTATATGTAGCTCCCTCGATATTAGGATATAAAATGCTGAAAATATTGTCGCTTTTCATAAGTTTATTATAGTATAGATAAGCGATAAATAATACGGACTAAGAGGTTTACATATGATAGAGATGAGCGAGTATATTAAAGGTGCTGATGTATCCACATTAGCCGAGATTGAGAAGAGAGGACGCCGATATTTTGATGGCGACTTCGAAGGCGACCTTTTTGAGGTATTAGCTAAGAATGGATTTAATATGATTCGCCTTCGCCTGTGGAATGAGCCATATACCAAGGATGGTAAAGCTTATGGTGCAGGTACTAATGACATATTCACGCTCATCAATCTATCTAAGCGTGCAATTAATAACGATATGGCGGTACTCTTAGATTTCCATCTATCTGATTTCTTCGCGAATATTGATCGTCAGGTTATGCCTAAAATGTGGGAGAATTTGTCCGCACCAGAATTAAGCGTAGCTGTCTACGAGTTTGTGGTTAAGACATTAAGCTTCATGAGACTAGAAGGTGTTATGCCTACCATCATTCAAATTGGTAATGAGATTGATAATGGCATTCTCTGGCCGATTGGAAAAGATATTAAGTCTGAAGAGTTTAACCTCATCATGTCTTCTGCTGTTTCTGGTATTAAATCAGTTCTTCCTAATGTGCCACTCATGATTCACTTAGGACAGGGAACTAATACCGCATTTGTAACTGAATGGCTATCTTCATATTCTGCAGATAGCTTTGATATTGTTGGCTTGTCGTATGATCCATCTATGGGGTCTATTGGAGAACTTAATCAGACACTATTTGTAGTAGAAAAGCTTTTCCATAAGTCGACATTACTTGCTGAAGTAACATGTGCTGGCATTGAAGATGCCGACAGCTTTATGCAGGAACTGTTAAGCACGATTTCTACTAATCAGTATAATCTCGGATTCTTCTACTTCGAGCCAGGATTAATCCCTAATAAGACTGTAATCTGGGGCACCCAGTTTGCTCTCGAGTATATGGGGGAGCAGGAGCTTTCCAAGGCAAAAATAAATCCCCTCTTCGACGAAGAGGGGAAGGCAAAATCTGTTCTTTCTGTTATAAGAGATTTTACTCGCACTTAAGAATTAACTTTAAGATATTCTTAGCTGCCTTATAAAGCTCATCCTTAGTAATCTCGCCAGCTTCGTAAGCTTCCTTAATTCTGTCTGGATAGCCAGATGCCATCTTAAGGTCGTTGCCTGCCTTACACTCGAGATAGTGCTCGCCTGATGTCCACCAGTCTGTCATAACTACGCCATCAAAGCCCCACTCTCCACGAAGTACATCTTCCAAGAGCTCATAGCACTCAGAACAATGAATACCGTTAACCTTGTTATACGCTGTCATGATGCACCATGGAGAACTGTTCTTAACAATAATCTCAAAAGGCTTAAGGTAAATCTCGCGTGCTGCTCTCTCAGATACGACAGAGTCAGAGTTCTTACGGTTTGTCTCCTTGTTATTAAATGCGAAATGCTTAACAGTCGCACCAATGTTTTGGGACTGAACACCAGCAACCATTCCGCAGCCCATGAGACCTGCTACGAGTGGATCTTCTGAATAGTATTCGAAGTTACGTCCACAAAGTGGGCTTCTGTGAATATTTACAGCTGGAGCAAGCCATACACCAATGTTGTTTTCCTTAACTTCTAGTGCAACCTTGTTACCGATTGCTGTAGCAATCTCAGGATCAAATGTACAGGCAAGCATTGTAGAGCAAGGCCATGCTGTTGTTGTAACTCCAACCTGTGGGAGAATTCTAAGTCCTGCAGGACCGTCAGCTGTAGAGATATTAGGAATATCGTACTGCATCTGGTTACCAATACCACATGTGTTAGATACACCCTTATTAGGCTGACCACCAAGCAGGTAAATCAGATCTTCAACAGTCAAAGTAGCCATAAATTCATCAAGTGTAGACTCACCAGAAGCAACAGCGCGGAAGGAAATCTTAGGCTGCTCAAAGAGATAGAAGGAAGGACGAAGTCTCTCGATAGGAGACTGGCCTTCAGTTACCTTGTTAGGCATATGATCAAGGATTGAATGAGTTCTCTTTTCTTCACCAGCAGGAATTGCTTCCATTGTTCCATCGAAGCAAAGTCTCTCTTCCAAGTCAGAAGGGTAGAGGTGAGATGTAAGCTGCTCTACGATTGTATTCTCGGAAACTACATATGTGCCTTCAACTGCTGTAGCTGATCTTACATTGTTACCTACGAAGAATGTGTACTCACCACTTTCGAGAAGCCAGGCGGACTTCTGGATTTTTCCTGTATCGTCATAGGAAGCCATCATGGAAGCTGGAGCCTCGAGGGTATAAGTTGCAGACTCGCCAACTTCAAGCCCAGCAGTCTTCTTAAAAGCGAGAAGTTCTCTGTTAGGCTTACCAAGCAATCCCTTAGGCGCGCTGTAGTAAAGCTGTATTACTTCCTTACCAGCTACACTTCCTGTGTTAGTTACTGTTACATCAATAGTAACCTTGTCGTCGATGATCTTAACAGGTGAGGCCTTCATGTCAAATGTGGTGTAAGACAGACCATAGCCAAATGGATAAACAACCTTATCTGCGGCGCCAGGGATAGTCTCGAAGTATCTGTAACCAACATAAATATCATCTGTGTATTTAGCGTAATCAGTGCTGTCGTGGAAATTATAAGAAGAAGGATAATCCTCGAGCTCCTTAGCGAAAGTATCAGTGAGTTTTCCTGATGGATTAGCGTCACCAACCAAGAGGTCAGCAGCAGCGTCACCACCTTCGATACCGCCCTGCCATGCAAGAAGCGCGGAGGAGATTGCATCGTCATCCTTAATCCAGGAAGTCTCGATGATACCACCAATATTAAGAACAACAACAACCTTAGAGAACTTAGACTTAACATCAGCAATCATTTTTTTCTCGCCAGCTGTTAAGCAGAAATCACTGTCAGGGAAAACCTCTAGCTGCATTTGTGCAAGCTCTAATTCGCCTGGCCAAAGTGTCTCAACCTTTTCAAGAGATGCCTTACGATCCCAACCTTCACCAGAGAAACGACAGATAGATACGATAGCTACATCTGCAAATTCTGCTGCACCTTCGAGAAGAGTGGCAGGAATTAAAGGCTCCTTTGTCATGCCTGGGAAATAACCCGCAGCATACTGCTCCTTAACATTGTCCTGATAAAACTTAACAAGCTCAGGATAGATACTAATCTTGCCTTCATCTTCTTTGGATTTAAGGCCATCATAAAGTGTATGAAGATAAGCAACGGTTACATCACCAGAGCCACCGCCGCCTTTTACATAGTCGATAGTTGCCTTACCAAAAGTGGCAATCTTTGTTCCCTTAGAGAGAGGAAGAACGTTGTTGTTTTTAAGAAGAACCATACCTTCTGTTGCAGCTCTTCTTGCTAACTCTAAATGCTCCTTGGAACCTGTAATGCGTCTACCATCTTCTCCTAATGGGAGTCCAGGCTGATAGATGTGTCTAGCCCATTTATCCATGTAAAAAGTCCTCCTAGTTAAATTGCTAATCACATTCTAACTAATGAGGACTTATTAATAATATTAATTCTTTTGTTTTTATGTAAACTTTTTGATTACTTAGTCTAGTTCAGGATTCATATGAAGCTTTTCCTGGAGATGCATCCATTCAGACATTGCATCTGTAAGCTTGTGAGCATCGTTGTCATAATCCTTACCATCAAGAGGCTCACCAATGTAAACTCTAATCTTTCTACGCTTCAAAAATCCCTTATAAGGATGAGGCCACTTCTGGCCTCTTGGCCAAACATCATATGCACCAGCGAGGTATACAGGAACTAGAGGAACTCCAGCTTTGATTGCTATATATGCAGCGCCATCCTTCATCTCACCAAGCTTACCGTCATGACATCTTGTACCTTCTGGGAATACGAAGCAGATATTTCCTTTCTCAACTTCCTTCTTAGCCTTGATAAGTCCACGAATTGGGTTGCCGTGACGATCAACTGGAATACCACGACCAACTCTTACGATAAGGCGGCCGAGCCAGCCATAATCTGTCTCCAAGTCTGCACCAACCAAAGCGCACATATACTTGAAGTAACCCTTAGGAAGATACTTTGCTACTAACATTCCGTCAGAAAAACTCTGATGATTAACAGCAACTACATACTTGTCCTGAAGAGGGAAATTCTCTCTTCCAATAGGCTTCATATCAACTGTGATGTCACACAGGAGAAAGAAAAAACGTGCAGCGAAATTGCCAATAAAACCACGCTTCTTAGGGTATATATCACCTTGCTTTGTGGTTGCAGCCTTTTGTGTATTGTTATCAGCCATAGGTATTCCTCATTATTTAATAACATAAAGTATAAAACCATATTACTTATAATGCACTTATTGTCAAATTACTAAAAATACTTTGAAGGTCAAAGTTTTTAGTAGACTAAAAGAAAACTTAATGATAATATCGCATTGGTTTAAATTGGAGGTATCGATGAGAGAAGTTACTGGAACACCGATATTTAACGCGACATATCATAATAATATTCGCGATCTTATGATGCACACATGCGACTCATTTGCTGAGCGCGATGCTTTTATTTTCAGAAGAAACCCTAAGGATGCCGAAGAGCATAGAACCTTCTATGAGTATGGTCAGGCAATTCGTAATCTTGGTACTTATATTCTTAATTCCAAGTATGCAGGAGATAAGTTAGCTGTAGTAGGTGCTAACAGCTATGAGTGGAGTATGTGCTATACAGCAATCCTTTCCACTGATAGTATAGGTGTTCCTCTCGACAGACTTCTTCCTGAAGATGAGCTTATCTCTCTTCTCGAGAGATCTAAGGCTAAGATCCTTTTCTATCAGGAGAAGCACCATTCAATGATGCTTTCTGTTGCCAAGAAGCAGAAGGAAGGATTAACAAAATCCTGTGTAGAAAAGTTCGTTTGTATGTATAAGGAAGGCATCGGCGACAAGGAAGTTTTCCCTGAAGACGAGATGTTTACTGATGTATATACTCTCATTGCAGAAGGTCAGAAGTTAAGAGATAACGGTGACGATTCTTTTGATAAGGTTCAGATTAATTCTGAAGAACCAAGAATCATTCTCTTTACATCTGGTACAACTTCCATGAGTAAGGGTGTACTTCTTACACACAAGAATATCTGTACTAACGTATACAGCATCTCGCAGACTCTCCTCGTAATGCCTGGTGACAGAGCTTTCTCTATCCTGCCTTTGCACCACACTTTCGAGAATACATGTGATTTCTTTATTCTATCCATGGGCGCATGCCTCTGCCTTTCTGATGGCCTTCGCTATGTTGTTAAGAACCTTAAGGAATGGCACCCAGAGGTAAGTATTTCAGTTCCACTTCTTTACGAGAATATTCACGACAAGATTCAGGATGGTATCAAGGCTTCTGGTAAGGAAAAGCTCATCAAGATTATGGTTCCAATTACTAAGTTCTTGAAGAAGTGCGGTCTTGATATCAGACGTGCTGTATTTAAGGAGATTCTCGATAACATCGGTGGCGACATGCGTATGGTAGTTATCGGAGGTGCTGGTATCGACAAGAGATATGTTGATACATTTACAAACTTCGGTATCGACTTCTTCCAGGGTTATGGTCTTACAGAGACAGCTCCTGTAATTTCTGTTACAAGTGAGCTTTGTAATGTGCACGGAAGTGTAGGAAGACCTATGCCAGGTATCACTGCTGCTATCGATACTGAGGATATGGCTCCTAACACAGTAGGTGAGATTATTACAAAGTCTGACTGCGTAATGAAGGGCTACTACGAGAACGAGGAAGCTACTCGTGAAGTTATCGACGAGCGCGGCTGGTTCCACACAGGTGATATGGGTTACATCGACAAGACTGGTTCCATCCACATCACAGGTCGTGTTAAGTCCATGATCGTTCTTACTAACGGTAAGAAGGCTTTCCCTGAGGAAATCGAGTCTTTGATTACTGAGATTAAGGGCGTACCTGAAGCATTCGTATGGGCGGCTCGTAACAAGCGTGAAGCATTTGATATTACTGCTAAGCTTTTGATTGACCGTGAGGCTATCGGTCGTGAGTTAGGTTTGGATAGAGCCCCAACTGACGATGAGGTTTCTGAGTATCTTTCTGATCAGATGCGTGATGTTAATCATAGAATGCCAGCTTACAAGAATGTTCATTATTTCATGTTCTCTGAGACTGATATGCTTAAGACAACAACTCTTAAGATTAAGAGACCTAAGGAGCAGGCTGCAATTGAAGAAAAAATTGCTGCTGCAGGATTAGAAGTTAAGAACCTCAACGCTAAGAATTTGGATAAGATTTAATTCATACTATTAATAGGACACGTTGATTAATCACCTTGCGATATAATCTTAGTAGATTAATTGCAAGGTGTTTTTATGCTTAATATTTTTAGTAGTTCAACATATGTGCCTATGACTAAGGCTGTTGTCGAGTATGAGACGATCCACTTATCTTCAAATGAGGGTGTTATTTTTGTTGTCCCAGAAGTAATTAAGGCTTCTGCGGAGAGAATCATGTTTGATTCTTTGGAGTCAGATAAATCTAGTGATGTTGTGACAGATTTTGGCTCTGTTATGCTAGGTTCTCTTAATCGTGAGGTTTTGAGCTTTAATCGTTTGTCAGTCCGTCTTTTGTCTATGGTAGGCATGGATTCTTCTACTGATACTTCTTTGCTTCGTAATGTAATTTATCGAGTTCTTATGGAAGCGCCTGCTGATTTTCCGATTCTTACTAAGCTATCGTCGAGATTCGAATATATCGATATGCTTGTAGACTTAATAGGCGATTTCAGAAGATATGGTAAGAAGGCAGATGATTTACGTGTTTTATGCCTTGAAGAGAAGGGGAAGTTATACGAGATTAGTATCTTATTAGAGCGAATTGATAAGATGGCTCTTACTTACAATTTGACTGTTAATGAGGATGTGATTAGTAAAGCAACAGAATTACTACTATGTATCAGCGATAAGGAATTCGTCGTTACTCCTAGATATCGCGAGATATGTGATTTTATTAAGAATAAGTTTGTAATATGTGGATTTGGTAATACTCGTTTATTGACACCTCAGGAGTTGTCGTTTATCAAGGCGTTAACTAATTGTAATGCTCAAGTGAATTTTTATGTTGCTTCATCAGATATCGAATCGAAGTTCTTTGAAAATGGCTCAGAGACTGTTAAGAGCTTGACTTCAATCGGAGGCGTATTAGACGCTACTCCTTTCGCGATGAAGAGAGAAACTAATATGCTTAATACCGTTGCTAGTATGTACGCATCTGATGTTAATGGATATGTTTATGACGGCGATAAGGACGATTCAGTTAAAATAGTCTCATATCATGATTACGATGATATGATTTCTTTTATGGCCAATGAGATTAATAGGCTAGTTGGGCAAGAGGGTCTTCGCTATAGAGATATAAGAATAATGTGCCAGGATCAATCATTGATTGATCGAATTAAGTGCATATTTGGCGTTTTTAATTTGCAGATGTTTATTGATCATAAGATTATCCTTTTGGACACTCCGGTTGTTAGATATACATTGCTTCTTTTAAGATTGTCTTCCCGTAATTATGATATTAAATCAGTTCTTAGACTTCTTAGGACAGGTGTGCTTGTTGGTGGCGCAAGAAGAAGTCTGGTAGATGCTTTTGATAATTATTGTATTCAGGAAAATATATCTGATAAGAATAGATTATTTAATAAGGATTATTACGGTACTAAGTATCTAGTTGATGAGGATGATAGTGAGAATTCTGACTATGATAAGCCTTTATATCCTGTATATGATAATGACCAGATCTTTGTTGATGGTGCGAACTATCTTTATGAGAATATAGTAGAGAAGATTCTTCTTCCTATTAAGGATGTATGCGACAGAATTGACTCTGCCAAGACAATAAGTCAGAAGGCTATAGTTCTTGCGAATCACTTGGGCTCTTTGAAGACTGAGATTGAGATGCTAAGAGATGAGTTCTTAGATAGAGGGGACTATGATACTTCTCTAGCGATAGTTAAGGGTTATTCGGAGATGATGTCGTTATTGTCACAGTTATCGACAGATCTTAATGATGTCTCAATAGGACGCGATCAATTCTTATCTATGGTTATGACAGATATGAAGAATAAGGCATCAGGGGCTATTCCTTTGTGTGCTGATTCAGTCGAGATATGTTCAGTGTCTTCTAGTGCATATACACCATGTAAGGTTCTATTTGTAATTGGTGCTAATGGTGAGAATTTCCCACATAAATCATCTCGTAGTGGAATATTGTCTAGTGAAGAACTTGTGGGAACTGGACTCCCTGATAAAAATGCAGGTAAGAGCCGTCAGGAATATGTAGAAGCTTGTCTGCTGCTTAACGGTGCAGAGGATAAGATGTATCTTCTCCATTATCAGAAGGATTACCCTAGTAGCGTGCTTAAATACTTCAATCAGGCAATTACAGGTGATAAGGATGCATTTCTTGTTGAGGGAAGATTCAAAACTCCTGTTTATGGGTCTGCTGTTAAACCGAGATTTAAACCAAATGAGATAGTTTTTTCTGCGGATAATGTTACTAGAATGTTCGATGGTAGAAGCATCTTAAGTGTTTCCTCTGTTGAGAAATACTTTACTTGTCCTTTACAGTTTTTCCTTAATAAGGGACTTAAGATAGATGGTAGAACTGATAATTCATCTATTGATAGCCGAGAGATAGGACTTCTTTGTCATTCTATGCTGGAATTTGCGATGAAGGATGTTAAGGAGCAACTTAAGACTAGTTCAATTGATGAGTTGATTAGAAAAGCACCAGAATACCTTGAATCTAATACTTTGAATTATTATCTTAGAGCAGTTACCGAGGGGCAGATTTCTAAGCCAGATAAATACTTGAAGAATTATCGCGTTAATCCTGGACTTAAGGTTATGCGTATTTTTGAGAACTACTATCCAATTGCGTTGGATCGAATTAAGAAGGATGGCTTTTCTCCTGATGATTTTGAGTTAAAGCTTGAATCTCTACCGGTTAAGATTGAACCTAAGACTAATCCGTTAGGGTTTGAGTTCCGTGGCTCTATTGACCGAGTAGATGTTAATAACGGTAAATATAGAATTATTGACTATAAGACAGGTGGAAAGAAAATCGAATACAGTCATGTTTATGATGGTATTCAGATTCAGCCTTTCCTATATGCACATGGTTTGAAGCTTCAAGATAAGAATATAGAAAATGTTGGCTACATCAATTTGTTTATGCCAACGAATAAGACTACTCCAGGTAAGGAGGAAGAATTATTCACATATAATAGCCATACCAACAAGAAGGTCTCACTCGATAGCCTAATGGATTATTCTGTGCTTAAGCTCGATGAGGCATGTAAAAATATTTCTGAAGGTATTGGTTATGCTTCTCCTGCTCCAAGTGTAGGTGAAGGTAGTGGCGGCTGTGCATATTGTAGTTTTAAGGGTTCTTGCGGAAGACGTCATGACGATTCCTTAGTGAGAGAAAAGGTTAGTGGTAGTGATGCTCCAAGTGCAATCTCTAGTTATGTAGCAAGAAATGGGGAGCAGTAGTATGAATTTTAGTAAAGAACAAAGTAATGTTATTAATGCTTCTAGATCTAATATGCTTGTATCTGCTGCTGCAGGTTCAGGTAAAACCACTGTTCTTGTCGAGAGGATAGTTAATAAAATATTGCTCGGAGAGATGAGTATCGACGAGGTCTTGGTTGTAACTTTTACAAAAGAAGCAGCCAACAACATGAGAATGAAGATGGAGTCAGATATTAATAAGAAGATTACGACTTTATCTCCAGATAAGAGAGCAATTCTTAAGGAACAGTTAGATAAACTACCTAGTAGTTATATTCAGACTATGCATGCATTTTGTAATCGCGCGCTATCAGAGTCATCTTATTTACTTGGTGACGATGCTATTGAACCAGGTAGCATGATAATAGATGAGAATACAAAAACTCTATTGTGGAATTCTAGTGCTAGTAAAGCTGTTAGTACTACGTATAGTCTTATTGCTCAAAATCTAATAAGCGACGAGGAAAAATCAGACTTTTTAAATCTCATCTTTTCTATGGGTGGGGGCAAGAAGGACGATAATCTAGTATCAGCAATGTGTTCTATTTATAACACATTGCGAAGTTTGCCTAATTATTTGGATGTGTTAGATTCGTGTATTGCCAAAAGAGAACACGATGATGCTAATAACATTTTGGTAGGAGGAGACTACTACTTTAATGCTAATAGGAATTTGCTCATAAAGGTTGTTGATGCTTGTACCAAGATTATCTCTATACCTCTTGTTGACGACAAATACGTAAGCCTTGCCCAAAAGGTTAAGGATTCACTTGTTGGCTTTTGTGATATTGATTTTGATTCATTAACAGATATAGAAAAACTTGAGTCAATCAAGAATGCGTATAAAAACTTTATCATTAGTCTTCAGGGACAAAGTTTCCCTGGTGTAAAAGCTGATGATCCTGAGGTTTATATTGCTATGGGCCCAATAGCGGCTTTGGTTATTAAATACAAGAAGGAGTTAGGTGTATCTAGAGCTCCTAATGGCTATAACGATATCATTGCACCATACTCATTACCGTCAGAATTCTCTGTTATTGATTCTAAGAGTTTTGATGAATTAATTGAGCTTCAAAAGAGAAGAACATCGTGCGCTAGAGCTGTTAATAGATTGATTAAGTTAATGGATAGTCATTATGCTGCTTTAAAATACAATATGAGTGGTCTTGATTATTCAGATCTTGAGCATATGTGCCTTAAGGCTTTTTGTGCACAGGAAATTCGTGACATCTACAAAAACAAATTCAAAGAGATATACATTGACGAGTATCAAGATAATACAACTTTGCAGGATGCTGTTGTGGCTCAGATAGCCAATGGTAATGTGTTCTGTGTTGGTGATGTTAAGCAGAGTATTTATAAATTCAGACATGCCAATCCTAAGATGTTTACTACAAAAGCTGATTCATATCGTGCAAAAGATGGTGGAGAACTTTTTGAGTTGTCACAGAATTATAGAAGTACACCAGAGATCCTTGCTTTTGTAAATGAAGTGTTTGGACAGTTGATGAGTAAGGATGCTTCTGAAATCGGTTATATTGAAGATAATCATCAGATGAAGCCTAATCCTGATACACCACATGGTTTAGTTCCAGAGGTGGTTTTGGTAGATACTAAGCAGTTCTACTACGATGATAATAAAACAAAATATTCAGAATCAGATTTACTGGCAAGACAGACCTATCTCAAGGTCGTTGAATTAAGTAAGAAATACGAATATAAGGATATGTATGTACTTACTAGAACTAAGAATGCTTCAGCATCAATTGCCAATTATCTTAAGTCGATGGGAGTTCCAGCAAGATCTATTATGGAACAGGGAGTATTTGCTGATAATTCGATAATTGGATTATGTAATCTGATATTTGTTCTAGCAAACGAGAATAGAGATGAGTGTTTGGCTGGTGTTATGTTAGCTCCCTATAGATTCTCGAATTTTACACCAGATGAATTAGCAACTATTTGTACTATGGATAAGCGCCTTCGTAGTATGAATCTAATAGTCAAGGTTAGAGAATATGTTAAGCGCGGTGAAGATTCTGATTTGAAAAGCAGATGCTCTTTGTTTGTTGATACTATTGATTCGCTTAGATCTGAAAGCGTTATTCGTAATATAAGTGATCTTATGGAACTCGTGTTTATGGAGACTGGTATTAAGGCGACTGCTAAGGATGAGAATTCCAAGGAGCTTACTAAGATTACTGTGTTTAAAAATTGGATATGTGAAAACTTCCTTGCGAGACGATGTGATATAAGTGATGTTGCTTTTGCTATTGAAGAGATACGAGGCAAGATTGGTGACAAAGCTACCATTGAGGTCGAAGACTTTGGTGAGAACTTTGTGCGCTGTATGAATTACCACAAGAGTAAGGGATTGGAAAAGGAATGTGTAATCATCGCTGATACAGATGGAACCGGTGGAGGTGAATCTTCGAGCTTTTTGAAGTTCAGAGAAGACAAGCTAGTATTATCCGATTACTATGATGATACGTCTGATTTATATAGCTCTTTGGAATGGCTGGCTGATGCACGTGATGAGAAGTTATCGGATAATGCAGAAGCTATTAGATTGCTATATGTTGCATTTACAAGAGCAAAAGAGAATTTGACAATCATTAGATGTAAGAATATTTCAGAGGATAAAAAGTTTAATCAGATGTTAAGTGAATTAGCTTCTCAGGGTAGAGAACTATCTGCTGACTTCTACGATAAATACGATTCATCAGGCAATTTGATAATTAATTCTTTAGTTCGTATTAAGGGAACTGATGATTCTTCAAGTATTCCTCATTATATCGGTCTGGGAAGTGATTTTTCTTGGAAATCTGACTTTGATGGTGTTAGAGTTTCTATAACTAACGGTGATGCTATTATCTCTAGTGTTAATGAGAAGAGCCAGGAATATGTTCCTGTGTATAAGGTTAGTGAAGATGAGGTCGATTCATCTTATACAGATATATACGGTTTATTAGGATATGACAATCGAGGCGTTCCTGAATTTAGACCATATAGATTTTTGGATAGTGTAAACACATCTGCTAAAACTTCTGTATCTGCTTTGAAGAAACAGGCAGAATCAATTTATGACAAAGATGATGACATAGTATTGTCCGAGTCAGAGAAAATGAGAAATGCTATTAATCTACAGATACTAAATAGTGATGATTATCTAAGTAGTAAAGATAAGCTATCTCCATCAGAATTTGGAACAGTTATTCATAAGGTAATGCATTTTATTGATTTGGAAGCAGTTAATAAGAATCCATCAGATGTTGATAACCAGCTTAAGTTGCTACTTGAGGATGGAATACTAACTGAAGTTGAATTAAATGCGGTTAAGAAATTCTCTTCTCATATATCATCGTTTGTAGTAGGAACAGTAGGAACTAGATTAATCGAAGCGATAGCAAACGGCAAAGCTATGCTTGAGCGCCCGATTGAGTGCGCTATTAGAATAGATCCAGAGCGTGACGACTATCAACTCGTTCAGGGTGTAATTGATGCATTGTTCATTGAAGAAGATGGTGCAGTTATTATTGATTACAAAACAGATAATATTAAGTCTGATAATGTAGATGAAGTTTGTAAAATAGTAAAAGAACGCCACAAGAATCAGTTGGATTTATATGCTGCTACTGTAGAAAAATCTGGAATTCATGTTAAGGAGAAGTATGTAAGACTTCTTCGTAAGGATATGGATATTAGAATTTAATCTAGTAGCTTTTTACCTTTATTACGATCACGCATTTCTTTGAAGAATTTCTTCATCAAATCGCTACACGCTTCTTCCATTACTCCACCTTCGAATAAAACTTGGTGGTTATGACCGTGTGCGACATTGAATATATCATTGCATGAACATACGGCACCACTCTTAGGTTCATATGCGCCAAAATATACTTTATGTAAGCGAGCCTGAATAATTGCACCTGAGCACATGGTGCATGGTTCTAATGTTACATACATATCCATATCATTAAGACGCCAGTCGCCGAGTTTTTTGCATGCCTTGTCTATGGCGATGATCTCAGCATGATCAAGAGCATTTCCATGTGTAAGTCTTAAATTGTGTGCGCGTGCAAAAACTTTACCGTCTTTGACGATTACACAACCTATGGGGCACTCCTTAGCCTCATAGGCTTTTTGCGCTTCTTTTAACGCAGCTTTCATGAATTTTTCATGCTCATTTTCCATAAGGAAATTATACCACGAGGCTAGTGTTACACCTTCAAGACAAAAAACGAACAAAAAATCAAAAAATCCCAATAAAGGCTATTGCGTTAAAGATTTATTACATATACAATACAGATGTGTGGCGGAAAGTGGCAATAAATTTCACGTTTGGGGAGTAAAGTGTCAGTAATCGCCCATAATTGTAACACAACGAATTCGGCAGGGTTATGGCAAGAGATACAAAGAAAATCGATGCTAAGGGGAGATTTTTCATCCCGACAAAGCATAAGGAAGTATTAGGTGACAGCATGGTTGTTACAAACAGCCTTGATGTTGGCTATCTTTGTGTTTATTCCGAGGCTGAGTTTAAGAAGATTTCTGAGCAGCTCGGTAAGCTCAACTCTATGGATCCTAAGGTTCGTAAGATTAAGAGATATATCATCGGTGAAGCCTTAGAGGTAAATATCGACTCTCAGGGTCGTATTAGTGTTACAAGCGAGTTGTGGGAAAAGATAGGAGCTAAGCCAGGAGACGAGATTTGTGTCTTCAATGTTGATGGAAAGCTTGATATCTGTACTAAGGCTCATTACGAGGCTGAAGACCACGACATCGGTTCTATCGAAGGCTTAGAGACAACATACTTTGTGGAAGGCCTCTAATGGAAGACTTTACGCACATTCCAGTGCTTTATGAAGAGTGTATGGACGCTCTTAATATCAAGCCTGATGGCATTTATGTGGATTGCACAGCGGGCGGCGGAGGACATAGTTCTGGTATTCTTTCTCACTTGAGTTCTGAAGGAATGCTGGTGTCTTTTGATAAGGATGATGAAGCATTAGCAACATGCAAGGCAAAGGCTTTGAATCATCCTGATAAGAAGTGGATTTTAGTTAAATCTGACTTCTCTAGACTTCCAGAGGTTTTGGAAGAATTGAACATTGAAAAAGTAGACGGAATCCTGGCTGACTTGGGTGTTTCATCTCATCAGATTGATACAGCACAACGAGGTTTCTCTTATGCTGTTGATGGTCCTCTCGATATGAGAATGGATGGTACTTCTAAGTTGTCAGCGTATGAAGTGGTAAACACATACGATCAGAAGGAATTAGAAGATATCTTCAGACTATATGGAGAAGAGAGATATTCCGGAAGAATTGCTGCAGGTATAGTAAGAGACCGTAAGGATACACCTTTTACTTCAACATTGCAGCTGGCTTCTAAGGTTGGTTCGTATATGCCAGGTAAAGCTAGATACGAAGATCAGCATCCAGCAAGAAGAGTATTTCAGGCAATTCGAATTGAAGTTAATCACGAATTAGATTCCGTAAGAAGATTGTTGCAGGAAGGACCTAATTACCTCAATGACGGTGGAAGAATGGCAGTCATTAGTTTCCATTCTCTCGAAGACAGAATCGTCAAAGAAGAATTTAGAACTCACGAATCACCTTGTACATGCCCTAAGGATTTTCCGATGTGTGTATGTGGAAAAGTAAGTAAAGGTAAGGTTTTAACTAGAAAACCAATAACTGCAACAAAAGAAGAACTTAAAAATAACAGTAGATCTCATAGCGCGAAGCTTAGAGTTTTCGAGAGAATAGACAGAAAGTAGTAGGTAGGAGACAAGATGGAAGCAACATCAACATCAGAGTTTTATACACAAATTTATACTCCTATTGAGACAACTGTCTTTGAGTTCCCTCCTCTTGACATGACAGATGAGGAGAAGTTAGTTAAAACAACCGACAAGAAGGAACAGGTACATAAGGCATCCAGACATCAGGTGTTTGAACTGATTGTTGCGTGTGGACTTATTGTTGCTTTGGGCGTATTTGGTATCCTTCTAATTATGCCTCAGGTAACACTAGCTAAGCTTGCTAAGGATAATTCAGATTTGAAGGATGATATTGCAGTATTAAGAAGAGACATTCTTGACTCTGAAGAAGACGTAAATGGTATCACTGATATGGATAGTATTAGAGCTCAGGCTTTGGCTCTTGGTATGCAGGATCCTAATACAAATCAGGTCGTATCTATTCCTATGCCTGAAGATGATAAGCTTGTAACTATGGTATCATATGATGAAGAGTATGGAATCAGCGAGGAAGCTTATAACAACGCTGTTGAAGCTCTTACACAATACTATCTCGAAGAAGCTTCGAACTGATGAATGAGGAAAACAAGTTAAATACTGAAAATATTAAGTCTGATGATACACCAAGAAATAATCTTGGAAAGGTGTCTTTAAGACTAACTTTAGCTATTTATTTCGTTTGTGGGGTATTTATTGTATACCTCATTTTTACTATGTATAAGACTACTGTCATTGACTATGACATATACGCTAGAGCTGCTTCTAATCAGCAGTGGAGAATGCTTTCATATGAGGCTGATCGTGGTATTATCTATGACGCTAATAATTCTCCTTTAGCTTCTAATACATATAACTATACAATCGTAATCTCACCTAAGGTAATGATGTCTACTAATGCGATTACCTCTGGCAGTCTTACAAGAGATCAACTCATCAACGATTTGGCAACTTTCTTCGACTTAACTTATGAAGATATTGATGAGATTTTGCCTATAGATCCAGATGATTCTACCGACCCTCGTAATGCTGTTGCTGGTGTAGACTTGTGCCGTAATATTTCTGCAGAGGCTGTTGTTCCTGCTCAGGCATATGTTAATGAGCATGCTCTTAATTCTGCTATCTCATTTGTAGCAGTTCCACAGCGCTACTATAACTATGGAAGTCTTGCATCTCAGGTAATAGGTTATGCTTCCAATAATGGTGTCAGCCTTAATGGTGTATATGGACTTGAGGCATACTATAATAGCGTATTATCTGGTTCAGATGGCTATCGCTATTCTGAAGTTGACCAGCTTACTACAGGCGTGCTTCCATATGGAGCAGCTATTTCTGAGAGCGCAGTTAATGGAAATAACTTGGTTCTTAATATCGATGTTAATATTCAAAGAATTGCAGAGGAAGTATGTAGAACAGCATACCTCCAGTACAATCCGACTGATGGTATTTGTGCTATCGTAATGGATCCTTATACTGGAGCAGTTCTTGCAATGGTATCACTTCCAGACTATGACCTTAATGATCCATATGGTGTCCCTTATGGTATGGATGCAATTACATGGCATGCTATGAGTGAAGATGATCAGGTCGAATACCTTATGTCAAGCGTATGGCGTAATCGTTGTATCTCAGATACTTACGAGCCAGGTTCCACATTTAAGGCTCTTACTACATGTATTGCATTTGAAGAGAATATAACTAACGAGAATGAAGAGTTTTCAGATGCTCCAATTCAGGTGTCTGATGTAGATACAATTTCATGCTGGCTTCAGAAATCTTCTAATGCAAACCATGGAACAGAATCATTAAGATCTGGTTTTGAAAACTCATGTAATCCAATCTTCGTTCAGCTTGCTAATAGAATCGGTGTAAACAGGTACTATGAGTACGTTCATATGTTTGGCTTTTACGAGACAACAGGTATTGATCTTCCTGCTGAAGGTACTGGTATTTTCCACAGTGACCCGACTTACATCGATATGGCGTGCTTATCATTCGGTGAGTCTGCTACGGTTACACCTATTCAGCTTCTAAACTCATATTGTGCAATTGTTAATGGTGGTAACCTCATGGTTCCACATATTGTTAGATATATTACTGATGAGAATAATAATATTGTTGATGAGATTGAACCTGAAGTTATTAGAACAATCTTCTCTGAGAGTACCTGTGCTCGTGTAAGACAGCTCATGGTAGACGTAGTAGATGAAGGTACTGGTTCTGCAGGTCAGGTTCCTGGATACTATGTTGCTGGTAAGACATCAACATCAACTATCGAGACAGGTGAACTTGCAGGCGCTCACGTTCTCTCATTTTCTTGTTTTGCACCTTCATATGATCCTCGTATTGCTGTACTTGTTGTACTTAATAAGCCAGAGGAACATTCAGTTGGTTCATCTGCTGCCGCTGCTGCTGCGGCTCGTATTGTAGAAGGAACATTAAGATATATGGGTGTTCCTAGAGTTCTTACACCAGAAGATTTGGAGCAGCTTACAACAAGATATTGGGTACAGCCTGTTGTTGGTTTGTCTGCTACAGAGGCAGCTTCCAGAATCGGTTATAACGGTATCTCTAGTGTTTATGGTTCAACATCTATGACTGCAGATACAATCGTAGGTTATACATATCCTAGTACAGACGCTCAGCTTTATAGTTCAGGTATTGTTATGCTTTATCCTGAAGGTGACATACAGATGCTCACAAGTACTGTTCCTAACCTTATGGGTAAAACAGCGGTTGAGTGTATGGAAGCACTGCGTGATGTTAACCTTAACTGCCGAATTGAAGGCGATGTAACTGGTATTTGTGTAGGACAAAGTGATCTTAACGGAAGCGTAGTTTTTTCAGGTACAATAGTTACAGTAACACTTGAAGATACAACCATTGTTCCTGATGCGCCTGTAGAAGAAGTAATTGAGAACGAAGATGGAGTTGTAACAGAAGGAGATACAAGCGGGGCTGGATCTGGACTCGTTGGCTGATATATGGACGTTAAAAGTATTTTTGAAGATAAAAGCTATAGACTAATAACAGGTAGTAGCAACACAGAAGTAAAGTCTGTAGAGTTTGACTCACGTAAAATTACTAATGGTGGTTTGTTTATTGCTGTTAAGGGATTTACTGTTGATGGACATCAATACATCAATAAAGCTATTGAGCTAGGGGCTACGACGATTGTAGTTGATGATAATCAGGATGTATTTACAGAAAGCGAACTCAAGGCTTTAGGCGATGAAAAAGGTATTACTGTTGTATCTGTTCCTGATTCCCATGAAGCTAGTGCATACATTCCACAGTCTTTCTTTGGCCATCCTGAGGAGCAGGTAGAGCTTATAGGTGTAACTGGAACTAAGGGTAAGACTACTATTACATTCATGCTTTTGGATATCATGAATAAGTCTAATAAGCCAAGCGGTCTTATCGGTACTGTGTGTAATGTAATTGGTGATGAGAGAATTCATTCTATCCATACAACTCCTGAAGCACGTGATACATATGAACTTCTAGGTAAGATGGCTTCTAAGAATCTCAAGGCTTGTATCATGGAAGTATCAAGTCAGGGATTAAAGCTAGGACGAGTTGATGGTCTTAAGTTTGGTACAGGTTGTTTTACTAACTTTTATGAGGACCACATCGGAGGTAATGAGCATCCTGATATGGAGGATTATCTCTTCTGTAAACTTAAGCTTTTCGAAAGGTGTGAGAACGCAGTCATCAATCTTGATACTCCAGTTAGCGATAAAGTTATCGCAAAGGCTCGAAGTTGCGGATGTAAGATTTATACATATGGAACCTCTGAAGGCGCTGATATCAAGGCTTTTAACATTGTTAATTCTACAATTGATGGTCGTGCTGGTACAAAATTCGAGATTTGTAGCCCATGGTATAATGGCGAATTGTTTGTTGCGATGCCAGGTTTATTTAATGTATATAACGCTATCTGTGCTTTGGCTGCTGCTTTCTTAAGTGGCGCCGATATCGCGGGTATTAAGGATGGTCTTGCTACCATTAAGGTGCCAGGAAGACTTCAGCATGTTCATAATGACTTAGGAATAACAATCCTCGTTGACTATGCTCATAATGCAGCGAGCCTTGAAAATGTATTAGATACCCTTAAGACATGTACTGAGGGACGAGTTATTTCGGTATTTGGCTGTGGCGGCGATAGATCTCATACAAGACGTTATGAGATGGGTGAGGTCTCAGGTAATAAATCTGATTACACAATAATTACTTCAGACAATCCTAGAACTGAAAATCCTGATGTGATTATTAGTCACATCGTAGTTGGTATGGAAAAGACTTCTGGTAAATATGAGACGGTAGTTGATAGAAGAGAAGCAATTAAGAAAGCTATTTCTATTGCTAATCCTGGTGATATCGTATTAATTGCTGGTAAGGGTCACGAAGACTATCAGATATTTGCAGATAGAACTATACATTTCGATGATGCTGAAGTTGCGCTGGAGGCTGCTTTGGAAGTCAAGGAGGAGCGTTCATGAATAAGATGTTTTCTCTTGATGAAGTAGTAGCTGCGGTTAGCGGAAGTGTAATTAACCGTAAGGGGAATATGGGTGGCACCATTTTTGTGAGTAGCGTATCTAATGATACAAGAACAATAGAAGAAGGTAACCTCTATATTGCTTTGAAGGGTGAGAGTTTTGATGGCCATAATTTTGTAGGTATGGCTGTTGATAAAGGAGCTTGCGCTGTTGTTGTTGATAGAGCTTCTGTAGTTCCTGAAGGTGCGATAGGAATTGTTGTAAAAGATACTTTGGTAGCTTTGGGAGACTTAGCTAGACACTATCGATTTAAGCTTGGTTGTAAGGTGGTAGGTATCACAGGTTCTGTTGGTAAGACTACCACAAGAGAGATGATTAGAACTGCTTTGGAACCTTCATTTAAGGTTGTTTCTACTCAGAAGAATCTTAATAATGAGATTGGTATGCCTCTAACAATTCTTGGTGCTCCAAGAGGTACAGAAGTGCTCGTTCTTGAGATGGGTATGCGAGGTAGAGGACAAATCGATTATCTAACAAGAATCGCATGTCCTGATATTGCATGCATCACAAACGTAGGTTATTCCCATATTGGAATTCTAGGTTCTCGTGAAGAGATTAGAGCTGCTAAGACAGAGATTATCAATGGTCTTACAGATTATGGTGTATTACTTGTAAGTGGTGACGATAGCTTCCTTTTTGATTATGTAAGAAACATTATTCCACTTAATAACGGTCTTGCCGCCATTTCAGTTAATGGCAAGCTTGAAGGTAACGTTACTAATTGTCCTCTTTGCATCAGTGCGACTAACATCGAAGAGAACGATGGAATGAGCTTTGACGTTACTGTTGCAATTAATGGAGAAGAGAAGCTTAGAAATAGAAATAAAATTAGTCTTGGTGGCGAGCATAATGTTCGAAATGCATGTTTTGCGTTGCTCTGTGCCGATTTGTTAGGAGCAGATCTCGAGAAGGCTCAGCAGGCGATTTCTGCTTATACTCCTATGGAGGGCAGAGGTAAAACTTATCATGGTAAAAAGTATACGATTATCAATGATGCATATAATGCTTCACCAGAGTCTATGAAAGCTGCCTTTGGCAATCTAGATATTACAAATCCAGGAAGTCGTAAGATTTGTGTAGTAGGTGGAATGCTTGAGTTAGGAGATGAATCTGCAAAGCTTCATGAAGAAACAGGCTGTAGCTGTGGAAACTATAAGTTTGATATCGTAATTGTTACAGGTGATGATCAGGATTCGTTTATCAAGGGATTAAATAGTAAGAATCAAAATTCACAGGTTATTAAGTGTAAAGATACAGAGGAAGTAAGAGCTAAGGCTATTGATATAATTAAGGCTGGAGATACAGTTTTATTTAAAGCGTCTCATTCTTTTGGTTTTGAGAAGTTAGCTAAGGAATTTATAGCAAATGACGAAAATTAAGCCAGTAAGAAAAGTTAATGTACCACTTGTTCTCATGATGTTTCTACTTGTCATGTTTGGCTTGGTTATCCTTTATTCAGTATCAAGCCCAGATGGTTACGCTACAGAGAACGATGCAGCTTTCTTCTTAAAGAGACAAATAGCTTTTACAGTTATTGGCTTATTAGCTGCTCTTGTTATCCAGTTTATTCCAGTAAATTTCTTTAAGTCTAACCCTATTTGGATTGGCGCATATGGAGCAAGTTTGGGTCTTGCTATTTTGACAAGATTAATTGGTGCTGACCATAACGGTGCTAGAAGATGGATTGAGATAGGTACTTTTCAGTTCCAGCCTTCAGAGCTTTGTAAGGTCGCTCTTATAATTGCGCTAGCTGGTTACCGTGAATTTATAGTTAAGAAAAGAAGAGAAGGAAAACTTAAGACTAGTACAAAGCAAAAGGAAATATGGAATCATGCTTTTTTCGATTTTATGGTCCCTGTATCTGCTGCAGTACTTGTTGATCTCTTTATTCTTATGGAACCACACTTGTCTTGTTTTATCATTATTGGTTTCGTTATTTTTATGTGTACTGTTAACTCAGGAGCTTCAGTTAAAAGCTGGATTAGAGGCGTACCAATTCTCCTTGCAGTAGGAATACTCGCAGCATCTATTTACATCGCAGCTAATCCTGATTTTAGAAGAAACTTCGCACATGTATATCAGCGTCTTAACATCTTCGCTGCTACTTCAGGTAATGAAGAAGTTGAAGTATCTGAAGACGAAGCGCGTCAGGTTACAAACGCGCATAATGCACTTGGTTCAGGTGGAATGTGGGGAAGAGGCATAGGATCTTCTCGTGCGAAATATAATTATGTATCCGAGGCGCAGAACGACTATATTTTCTCTATCTATGTTGAAGAGACGGGTTTTGTCGGAGGTGTAATACTAATACTTGCCTATTGCGTGACCTTTGTCTTGTTTGTTCAGGTAGTAATGCGAGCCAATACCATTTTCTCTCGAATGCTCGCCACCGGATGTTCTTCACTTATTATGATTCAGGTTATACTTAACTTAGCCGTAGAGCTTCAGGTTGCTCCATCTACAGGTGTAACATTGCCTTTCGTAAGTTATGGTGGTACCGCACAGGTATTCTTGCTTGTAGCTTATGGCTTGATTTTGTGTGTATCGAGAAGTGGAACTTCAGTACCACAGAAGAAATTGGAGAAGATTGAAGAATGAAGAGATTTATAGTTACAGGTGGTGGCACCTCAGGTCATATTAATCCAGCGATTACTATCGCTGATGCTTTGATGGAACATTATGGCAAGACTGAAGGTTGTGAGATTATCTTTACTGGTCGTAAAGCTGGTCTTGAGGGTGAACTCGTACCAAAAGCAGGATATGAGTTAAGAGATATTGTAGCAAAGCCATTTCCTATGAAGCCTTCTATTCGAATGATAAAAGCTTTGAAGGCGTTCTTTGATGGTAAAGCTCAGTGCCAGAAGATTATAAAAGAGTTTAAGCCTGATGCAGTAATTGGAACAGGTGGTTATGTATGCGCTCCTTTGCTTGAGGCTGCATCTTCTATGAAGATTCCAGTAATTATTCACGAAGCAAATGCTTTCCCTGGTCGAGCTAATCGCATGATGGGTAAAAAGGCAGCTTTGGTTTTAACTGGATTTCCTAATCAGGAAAAAGATTTTCCTAAGGCTGGCAAAGTGATTTGTACCGGTAATCCAATTAGATCAATTGTCTTAGAGCATAATTATGAGTCAGCTAGGGCTGAGCTTGGAATATCGCCTGATACCAAGCTTGTATTTGCTATGGGCGGTAGTCTTGGATCTAAAACAATTAATGATTTCATATTCGAAGCAGCCCAAAGACCTGAGTTTAAGGATGTACATTTTGTTTTAAGTACTGGTAAGCAGCAGACAGAAAAGCTTAAGGATGTAACTAAGTCAGATAACTTAGAAACATATGAATATATTAATAATCCTGTCTTGTATCTTGCTGGAGCTGATGTAGCTATTACAAGATCAGGAGCTGTTACTTGCGCTGAGGCTGCTGCGATAGGTACTTGTTCAGTGTTTATTCCATATCCATATGCCGCTCACGACCATCAGACTTATAACGCTTCAGCGTTTGCTGATGTTGGTGGATGTGTTTTGATGCCTGACCAAAGCGTAGTAGACGGTAAGCTGTTCGGTGAACTTAAGGCTTTACTTGAAGATGATGACAAGCGTAAATCTTTGCGTGCTAATGCAAAGAAACTCGCTATATTAGATTGTGACAAGAGAATTGTTAAAGCTATCGAGGAAGTAATCAAGGGTGAGTGACGAGAATCTGACAAACGAGCCCATAGATAATAAGGAACTTGAAGTACCTGGTTTATCAGCCGAAGAACTTAAAGCTTTGGATGATATTTTAAATAGCGATGATTCTGCTTCCCCAAAGGATAAAAAGGAAGAAATTCAGGCTGAAAAGCAGGAAAAAGTCACAGAAGAAGTTGTGATTGAAGATCCTAAGTTAGAAGAACCTATAGTAGTTAAAAAGCAAAAAGAAAAGGTTGAACCTAAAAAGAAGATAACTGCTAAGATTAATAAGCGTAAGGGGAAAGAATACTTATCTGAGTTTCCATATAGCTTTAAGTCAGTAGTAATCACTTTGGGTGTGGTATCACTAATTATATTTGCTTGGTCAATTATATTTCATCCATCTATGAGAATTGAATCTATCATCGTAAATGGCAATTATGAGTTTACTGATGATGAGATACTAGACGCTTTAGATATTCATGTGGGAGATCATATTTGGAAGTTTATCGATTTTAATCGTCGTGCTTTAATTAGATCTACACCTTATATTCAAGGTATTCATGTAAGTGTTGATTTCCCATCACAAGTAACTATTAATGTTACTGAAAGACATAAACTCGCATATATTAGTACTCCAGACGGCTACATCGCAATCGATGCAGAAGGTACAGTGCTAGAGTTTGTTAGTTCGAGTGAAAATGTTACTCCTGTTCTTTGTGGCCTAGATGTAGACAATGCTGTCTTGGGTAGAACAATTGAGATAACTGATACACTACCATTTAGGAAGTTAATATTGGTTCTCGGAGCGATTCTTGATGCAGACAACAGCTCTATAAGACACGGTAACTATAGTTTCTTCAATAGCGTTCAGGAAGTAAGAATTGTTCCATCTGGAATGATATTTGTTACAGTAGCTTTGCCTGATGGAACTATACTTCAGGTTAAGCTCGCAGGAATAGAAGATATTGCCGAGAATATGCAGTGGTTGCTTTACTCGATTAAGGGTGGCGCCTTCGATGATTTGCCTGCTGGCTCACTTGATATGACACAGGAAGAAAAAATATATCACGCATACGATACGTGATTTGCATTAATAAGAAAAAAAGTTTAACATTATTGGGTATTATTGCAACTTATATATTGTTTAAGTACAACATTTAGTCTAATATCTAGAGTGTTGTGCCATATATAGATTGAGTACACTATGAATTGTTGCTACGGAGGGACTAACAATGTCTGATAAAAGAGGTTTTGTGCTTGATGAGGATCATTTCGCTACAATCAAGGTAATTGGTTGCGGCGGCGGCGGATGTAATGCTGTCGACAGAATGATTGATAGTGGCGTTCAGGGAATAGATTTTATCTCTGTTAACAGTGACAATCAGGCTTTAGCAAGAACTAAGTCTCCTATTAAGATCCAGATTGGTGAGAAGGTTACAAGAGGCCTCGGATGCGGTGCAGATCCTAGCGTAGGTGAGAAGGCTGCAGAAGAGTCTAAGGATGAGATTGCTGAGGCTATTTCTAATACAGATATGTTGTTTATTACAGCAGGTATGGGTGGTGGAACTGGTACTGGTTCTGCTCCTGTAGTTGCTCAGATTGCTCAGGAACTTGGTATTCTCACAGTAGCAGTTGTTACAAGACCTTTCCGTTTTGAGGGTGCTAAGAGAGCTATAAATGCAGAGCGTGGTATTAGAGAACTCGAGAAGTACGTTGATGCTCTCGTTGTTGTTTCTAATGATAAGCTCTTGGAAGTAGTTGATGATGATACTTCCTTCGAGGAAGCTTTCAATATGGCTGACCAGGTACTTAAGTTTGGTGTAGCAGGTATTTCCGATCTCGTTGCAATCCCTGGACTTATCAACCTCGACTTGGCTGACGTTAGAAGAGTAATGACTAAGGCTGGCGTATGCCATATGGGTATTGGTCGTGCAGCTGGTGAGGGTAGAGCTACAGCGGCTGTTAAGCAGGCTATCAACTCTCCTCTTCTCGATACAACAATCGAGGGTGCTAACGGCGTAATTATTAACTTCACTGGTGGAAGAAATATGAAGCTCCAGGAAATCGATGCTGCAGCTAAGCTTGTACAGGAGTCCGTAGCTCCTGAGGCTGAAATCATCGTTGGTGCTGTTATCGATGCATCCTTAGAGGATGAGATTATGATTACAGTTATTGCTTCTGGTTTTGATAATTCTGTAAATGCTTCTGTTAACCACAGAGCATCTACATCTGTTCTTTCTAGAAATAATCCACAGCTTATCACTGAGGCTCCTAGACAGGCTGCTCCTACTACAACAAGTAGAAGTGCTTATGGTAGACAGGAAGCTCCAGCTCCAGCACCTGCAAGACAGGCTGCTCCTGGATTCCTCTTTGGTGATGATTCCGTAAATACTCGTGTTCAATCTGCTGCTCCTGTAGATGAGCCAGTTGCACCTGCTCCAGTTCCACAGCCAGTACAGCCTGCTCCAATTCAGCCACAGGTTCAGCCTTATGGTACACCTGCTCAGCAACCAGTACAGGTTACACCATCTCAGTATGGCGGTAGACCACAGGCTAATGTTGCTCCTTCTCAGGATCCAGCTCCAGCTAAGACAGCTAAGCCTTGGTTTATGTTTGGCGGCAGAGACAGCGAGTAATGATTTGTCCTAAGTGCGGAAAAGATAATGATAAAGTAATTGACACACGCCCCTCTGATGAGGGGCGTGCCATTCGACGCAGAAGAGTTTGCCTCGAGTGTGAATATAGATATTCTACTGTTGAGAGAGCGGAGACTCTTGGCGCTAAGGTAATTAAGAAGGATGGCACTCGCCAGGATTTCTCACGAGAGAAATTATTGACTGGATTGGCATCTGCTTGTTCCAAGAGACCTATTTCTAATGAAGTTCTTGTTAAGATTGTTGATGAAGCTGAGAACATGCTTAATGAGCAGCGTAACGGCGAGTTGTCGACTCAAAAAATCGGCCAACTAGTCATGAATCGCTTGAGAAAACTCGATAAAGTAGCTTATGTAAGATTTGCTTCTGTATATATGGATTTTGAAGATATTTCTTCTTTTACAAAAGAAGTCGAGAATATTGATAAAGAATAATTTTTGGAGTTAAGAGTATGAAGAAAGTACTTATCATCGACGACGACGCAGATATCGTAGAGCTTCAGAAGCTTTACTTTGAGAAGGAAGGCTATGAAGTAGCTACATGTATGCAGGGCGATAAGGCAGTTGCTACATTTAGCGTAACAAAGCCTGACATTATTATTTTGGATCTTATGCTCCCTGGTATGGATGGTAATGATATTTGTAGGGAGATTAGAAAAGTTTCTGATGTACCTATCATCATGCTTACAGCAAGAACTGATACATTGGACAGAGTTGTTGGCCTCGAGCTTGGTGCTGATGACTATGTACCAAAGCCATTTGAACCTAAGGAACTTCTTGCTCGTGTTAAGGCTGTTTTAAGAAGAGTTGATAAGGGTGTTGCTAACAATGAAGCGGTAGCAAAGCCTGCAGCTTCTACAGATATAGTTTCATTCCCTGGCCTTACTGTTGATAAGGTAAGATATGTTGTAACAGCTGATGACAAGGAAGTATATATGCCACCTAAGGAGCTTGAGCTTTTATTCTTCCTCGCATCTAATCCAAATCATGTTTATTCCAGAGAGCAGCTTCTCGAGAATGTATGGGGCTATGATTTCTTTGGTGAATCTAGAACTGTAGATGTTCATATCAAGCGTATTCGTGAGAAGATTGAGACTCCTGATGTTGAGCATGACTGGTGCATTAGAACAGTCTGGAGCAGAGGTTATAAATTCGAGACTAAGTAATAATGCTAAGTTCAACTAAGAACAAGTCTGTATCAGTAGATTTTGCAGTATTTCTTAATACGTTTCTTATTGTAAGCACAGTAATTGTTTTTGCTGTGCTTCTTTTTGTTTCTTATGAAAATATGTCTAATAAGCATTTGACTTCCGAACAGGTTGAATCTTCTGACATATGCGTAATGGTCGCCTCTGATTATTTGTATTTACATGAATCCTCAGGTGATGCTGAGATTGCAGACAGTAATGTCAATTTGCATCTTAAATCAGCGTTGTTTGAGGATAAGGGTGATATCTATATTTGCGATGTAAATGGGACCATATTATTCTCGAATGTTAGTGCACCTGAATCAAGCGTTCCGACATCAGTTAGTGAGAAAATATATCTTGCTGGCAATGGTTTATTTCAGGATACAACCTTTATAACTGGACTTCGTTCAGAAATAGTTACAATCAGTAAGATAGGTAACACAGGCCTTTATTCTGTTGTGTTAAATCATGTGGATAATACTGATCTTCGTTATGAATACGTGGAGGTAATTTTGCTTCCTGTATTGGTTTCATTTGTAGCAGCTATAGCATTGTTTGTTGGTTTCACTGTTCTTATGATTAGGCCACTTAAAAATATCTCCACAACAGTTTCATCCGTAGCACAGGGAGATTTCAGTGCGCGCGTAGACAGTAAGTTTACAGGCGATAGTGATAACATGTTTGTAGTGTCTTCAGATTTGATGGAAATGGCTAGAGTTGTAAATAACATGATTGAATCTCTTGAGAATCAGGAGAGTGATCGTAGCATTTTTATTTCCTCTATAGCTCATGATATTAGAACTCCATTGACTTCTATTAACGGATTTGTTACTGCTATGTTAGATGGAACAATTCCTCAGGAAATGCACGAGAAATACCTTTTGAAGATTAAGAGTGAAGTGAACAGAATTCGTTCTCTTGTTGTATCTATGACGGAAGCTTCATCCCTGTCTCACGTCGACCCTACTTTGATGGAAGAGTTTGATTTTGCTGATATGGCGGATGACATTATTTCAGAGCTCGAACCTCAGCTTCAAAGTAAAAATATCGTTTCTGAGATTCGTATTGATAGGAAAGAGAATACTCTCGTATATGGCGAGATACAGCAGTTAGGTCGTGTGGTAGTTAATATTGTAAACAATGCGACCAAGTTTACTCCTGAGAATGGAAAAATCATTCTCTCTGCAACTAATGACAAGAGTAATAATAAGATGATTATTACAGTCGAAGACTCTGGCCCTGGTGTTGATCCAGATAAGCGCAATAAGGTCTTTGAAAGCTTTTATAAGGTTGATCCATCCAGAAAGCAGGAAGGTTTTGGATTAGGCCTTTATATCTGTAAGCAAATACTTGTTGGTCACGGTCAGTCAATTGTGCTTGAAGAAAGCCAGGAGTTAGGCGGAGCTAAGTTTGTATTCTCTTTCCCACTTCCTAAGGAGTGATTTATGAATAAGAGAATTAGTCGTAAGCAGTTAGCTTCTTTGACTTGGAATGGGCTTTGTAAGCAGTTCCCTAATACCCATTGTTCTCTTGATTCTGATAATCCTGAGCGTTTGGCTATAAGAGGTATTTTGTCTGCTCAGTGTACTGATGTCAGAGTGAATATTGTGGCTAAGGAATTATTTAATCAATATCCAACTATGGATGACGTTAAGTCACTAAGTATGGAAGAGATTTGTGAGATTATAAGACCTTGTGGCCTTATTAAGTCTAAGGGTAACGCGATTTTATCCTTTGCAAATCTTTATTGTTCAAAGTGGAATAGATGTGTTCCTAACGACGTGGAAATGTTGACCGAATGTCCTGGAGTTGGACGTAAAATTGCAAATCTAATTGTTGGTGAAATATATGGTACACCTGCAGTCGTAGTTGATACTCACTGTAAGCGTGTTATGTATCGAATTGGTATTACTGATGAGACTGATCCGCTTAAGGTTGAGAAGGACCTTTGCAAGTATTTTCCAGAAGAAACTTGGATTGATCTAGGTCATAGGGCCGTTGATCTAGGAAGAAGTTTTTGTACTGCCAAGAATCCTTCATGCGACACATGTCCACTTAGCGAATTTTGTAAAAAGAGGGTAGGGGCATGAGTACACGAATAACACTTAATAGCCCTGTTACAGATTTATACGGGATTGGTCCAGAAGCTGCTAAAAAGCTTGCACGCTTAGAAGTATCGACTATTTATGACTTAATCTCTATGTTGCCAAGGAGATATAACGACTGGTCTAATATTTCTTCTATCGATTCATGCGAAGATGGTATGCCTATCTCGTTTATGGCAACCATCACTTCATCTCCTGTTCAAAAGGGTTTTAAGAGACAATCTCCAGTTGCTTTTTTTGTAAGTGATGGCTCTGGCAGAATCGAGCTTTCATTTTTTAATTCTCCTTATATCGTTAATAAGTATCAGGTAGGAGATAGGGTATTTGTTCATGGAATAGTTAGCTATTATGGAATGCACCCTCAGATTGTAAATCCATTTTGTGAGAAGGCCTTGTCTATAGAAGATATAAGGCTTGTAAGACCTGTGTATTCATTAACAGCAGGTATTACTTCTAATATGCTTTCTAAGTGGATAGGTACAGCGTTAAAACTGGTGGGTGATTTACTTCCTGACGTTATCCCTCCTGAGCTGGCTATAAAAGAAAACCTATGTAGTAGCAAAGAAGCTTATCAGTTTGTGCATTTTCCAGAAAGTGTCACTCAGGCTCAATTAGGAAGAAGACGAATTGCATTTGAAGAGCTTATTTTGCTAGGAATTGGAATGAAGTATTTTATGCAGGGGAAATCTTCAGATGAAGTAGCTCCTGTTGTAATTCCTCCCCAAGGTGGGCTTCCAGAGAGTGCGGCTCAAAGATGGAAGACTGTCACATCTAATCTTGGGTTTAAACTTACAGGGGATCAGAAGAAAGCTATAGCCGACATCCAGCATGATCTCATGAAATCAACTCCTATGAATAGACTTGTCCAAGGTGACGTAGGTTCGGGTAAAACTGCTGTAGCTGTTCTTTCTATGGCTATGACTGCGATTATGGGTAAGCAGGCGGTACTCCTTGCACCAACATCAGTTTTGGCTAAGCAGCACTACGATAGCGCTAAGGCTTTGCTTCAAGGAAGCGGTATTAATGTAGCTCTTTTGTTAGGCAAGACAAAGGCATCTTTAAAGCGCGAAATAAAAGAAAATCTATTAACAAACGAAGCGTCTGTAATTATCGGAACACATGCAGTGTTATCTGATGATGTTAAGTTTAATGACTTAGGCTTAGTTATTGCAGATGAGCAGCATCGATTTGGTGTTAAGCAAAGAGAAAAGCTACTCATCTCGAGAGACGGTAGTGATGGTATAAATAGCGTTCATAATCTTGTCATGACTGCTACTCCTATTCCTAGAACTCTGGCGATGGTTATCTATGGCGATATGGCTACTTCAGTTATTAGAGAAAAGCCAGCAGGTCGTAAAGAAATAAAAACACACTTCCTTCCATATACAGAAGGGGATGATATTTATAACGTACTCATTGCCAAATTAAGAAGGGGTGAACAGGCTTACATCGTTTGTCCAAGAATCGATGATGATTCAGATGGACTAGATAGTGATGAATTGCTTTTCGAAGGTTTTGGGGAAGAAATAGCATCCACTGATATGGTAAGCGTAAAGGAGATGAAGAGACGCTTAGATGAGCGTGGCATCTCTAACGAGTACGAGACAGAAGTTTTATATGGATCCATGAAGGAGACAACGAAACTAGAAGTTATGGAACGCTTTTTAAGTGGAGAAACCAAGGTGCTTATTTCTACTACAGTTATCGAAGTTGGAGTTAATAATCCTAATGCTACGATGATGATAATAATGAATGCCGAGCGCTTTGGATTATCTACTTTGCACCAGCTTCGAGGCCGAATCGGAAGAGGTGATAAGCAGAGCTATTGTGTGCTTTGTTCTGATGCTAAGACGGAGAATGCACTAGAGAGAATGAAGCTTATGTGTGAGTGTTCCGATGGATTTGATTTGGCAGGTAAAGACCTCGAACTTAGAGGCCCTGGTGATTTCTTTGGAACAAGACAGCATGGTATTCCATCTCTTCGTGCTGCTAACCTTTTTACAGATGCTCCTCTTGCCAAAATTGCATGTGATGAAGTAAATAAGGTGTTGGCTGTAGGTGGAGATTCTGCCAATAGGTTAATGAATAATATTGAGAAACTTTTCAAATTAAGATTTGAAGATAAGATGGGAAAACTTTGATATGCCTAGAGTAGTTGCAGGAGATTTTAGAGGAATACAATTAGATGCTCCTAAGGGAGATAACACAAGACCTACAGGAGATAAGGTTAAGGAAGCCTTGTTTTCTATTATTCAGAGTCGCGTTCCTGACTGCGATTTTCTAGAACTATTTGCAGGCACAGGACAGGTTGGAATCGAAGCATTAAGTCGTGGTGCAAACTCTGTTGTACTTGTCGAGAAAGCGGGAGCAGCTTGTGGTGTTATTAAGACCAATCTGAAGAAAATCAGAAAAGAGAATAGCGATGAGATTACTCTTATACGCGGAGGCTACGAACAGGTTTTAAATAAGCTTCTAGAAGCGGGAAAGACCTTCGATATTATTTTTATGGATCCGCCATATAGGATGGCAGAAAAGTCTGCTCAGATAGTCTGCGATATTATTGCGAATTCTAACGTACTTAATGATGACGGCATTTTAATCGTTGAACATTCATCAGACTTGCCATTTGTAACAGATGTAATGAATTTGAAATTCAATCGTTCTTGCAACTACGGTTTGGCGGTATTATCATTTTTCTCGAAGTAAGTTGATTATGGAGGAGTTTATTCTTGACTTCACTTCTATTTCCTGGAAGCTTTGATCCGTTTACCAGGGGTCATCTGAATATTGCCAGACGTGCCGCTAAAATCTGCGACAAGCTTTATGTTGTCGTGATGAATAATAGGAAGAAGACTTATGCCTTTGACTTAGAAGAGCGCGTGAATATGTGCAAACTGGCTTTGCAGGATTTGGATAATGTAGAAGTGGTAGGAAGCGACGGACTCTTAGTGGATTTATTCAAAGAACTTGGTTGTAATGCTGTAGTTCGTGGTATCAGATCTGAGTCGGATTATAGATACGAGGCAGAGATGGCTCTTGCTAATAAGTTGCTTTGCCCAGACTATGATGTTACATTGCTTCTATGTAGAAGCGACTTGAGCCTAATTAGTTCAAGTATCGTTAAGGAAGTAGCGCACTATGGCGGAGATATATCCGGTATGGTACCAGGTGAAATTTTAAAATTGGTAGAAGACAGATTAATGAAAGGCAGGCCCTTATAATGGACAACAGTAACTACCCACAGAATCAGCAGAGAAGAGTAGAGAGATACGATCTTATCAGCAATATTAACGATATGATTGAGATTTTAAGATCCGCTAGTGGCGTGCCATTTTCTTCTAACTGCGCAGTAGATAGAAATGAGATGATTGCTTCTCTTGAAGATCTTAAGAATCATCTTCCAGCTTCCATCGCACAGAGCAACGATATCGTAGTTCGTGCTCAGGAGATTATCACTACAGCTCGTGAAAAGAGTAAGAAGATTATCGACGATGCAAACCGTATGTATGCTTCTAAGGTTAACGACCACGAGATTACAAGAGGTGCTAGAGACGAGGCTGACAATATTCTTGCTGCAGCTGAGAATCAGGCTGATGAGCTTCGTAAGAGTGCTCATATCTATGTAAAGCAGCTCCTCTCTGATGCTAATAATACATTGTCTGAATCCATTGCTAAGATTCAGACTAACCTTGCTGAAATTGATACAACAATTGATTCGATGTAAGAGTTAAAGACATTTGACTCACAAAACACCGCGTAATCGCCCCGGATTGAAGCCTAAAATCCGGGGCGTTTAGGTGTTACAATATATTTAGTATATTTTCTGGAGGCATAATCCATGTTACTTGGTGTAAGGATTCAGAATTTCGATTGTTTTAGTGATCATCAGGTTGGACTTTTATTAGAGGAGTCTATAGGCTTTGTTGGAAGTAAAGAACGAGGAATAAGACTTCGTAATTTAAATGCGCTTATAGGTCGTAATAACACGGGTAAGTCTTCATTTATCAGAAGTATGTCATATATTAAGAGATGTATCCTCGATGATGTTGCTCAGGCATCAACTGCAGATGGTCGTCCAGGTTTTATGAACCTCGTTATTGATAAGGAAAAGCCTTCCATTTTTACACTGTTTTTTAAGCTTAAGGATGTTGGACCAGGATCTTTATACCTAGAATATAAGTTGACTGTTGGAGCTACTAAGTTTGGAAGCCCATATGTTAAGGATGAGACTGTATTATTGTCTAAGCGAAATGATAATGAAGTTACAACTGAAGTTATCCTTCATAACTATCCTGAGAAGCGTCTGGTAAACGACGAGAGAATTACAGCTTTAAGTGTTCTTGGAAGAATCAATAACGGTAATAAAACCGAGATAAATCTTCTATATGAAGAAATTGATAAATGGTTCTTCTGTCAGTTTTCTACATACGATACACCAGATTATTATGCACTTGGCAACGCTCCTGGAGGTCATAAGCATTTGAACTCAGCAGGATCTAACCTCGGTAATGTATTAACTTACTTAAAGTCTTTGGATGGAAATGTATACGAGCATATAGTTAACGAGATTAATTCTAAGATTCCTGTTATGAAGCTTAAAAGTTCAATGCCAGAAAGCTTAGAGGGAAGCCCGGAGAAATTGTTTAAGTACTTGCTTTTGCTTCGTGACCAAGAACCAAAATCAACTATTTTTATCGAGACCCCTGATAAGGATTTATATCACGATATGGTGGATGTATTAGCAATAGAGATGCGTCAGTTTACTTTGGATCACCGCTATTCTCAAATAGTGTTCTCGACTCATAATCCATATATCGTAGAGTCGATGCCACCTAAGGAGATTTGGGTCTTCAGTCGGGACTTCGATACAGATGAGATTGAAATTAAATGCGCTGGAAGTAACCCTGTTGTTAATGAGTTGTTTAATGAGGGTATAGGAATGGGTGCAATCTGGTACGGTGGTCACTTAGACGAGAACTAATATGCATATCGAGATTTTAACAGAAGATAAGTCCGGCTCAGTTGTTGTAGAGCGATTAACAAAGCAGATTGTAAAGTCTGCTGGAGTTAGTGCGGACATAGCTGTGCGTCCTCATAAAGGATGTGGCAATCTTCCTAAGGATTGGAATAATAAGCCACCAAAGTTTGCAGGTGCTCTTCTAGATTTACTCCCAGCAAAATGCCGTGCATATAACAAGGTATATGGCGGCACTGATACGATATTAGTAGTAGTTATGGATTCAGATGATAAAGACCCTGTCGAGCTAAGGCGAGAACTATATACGGTATGCCGTATGTACTGCCCTAGTATCAAATCTGTAATTGGTATCTCAACAGAAGAGATAGAAGCATGGATACTA
Source organism: Saccharofermentans sp. (assembly GCA_024403715.1). GTDB lineage: Bacteria > Bacillota > Clostridia > Saccharofermentanales > Saccharofermentanaceae > Saccharofermentans. The sequence continues at coordinate 63,478 of JAKSRJ010000005.1, forward strand.
GCTGATCCTAAGGCTATCTTGCAGGCTTATCCTGAGAGTGATATGGAAGCTCTGAAGGAATATGTGCCTGATTCGATTTGTGGTACCTGGGAGATGTTATGCAAAGTAACTTTCCCTAAGAATTATAGAAGCATAATAGAAATAGGATATCCTGCCATAGGTCACTATAAGTCTACATGGGCAGATAGTATTTCTGAATACATGGATGCATCCATAAATACTTCGCCAAGTTTTATTAACTATAAGAATTCACTTGAAGCTGCATTTAAGTCTTCTTCTCCTATGAAAGGCCCAGGTAGGAGCACTCATACGAGGTCGTTTTAATGCATATCTATGTACATGTGCCTTTCTGCGCTGCGAAATGCCCCTATTGTAGCTTTTATTCCATAACGAAGGTGGATTTGGCATCTAGCTATTTCGATGCGCTTATACGCGAGATAAAGGCGTGTGAAGAAGTGCCATCAGCTGCTCTTAGTAACGAAATTAGTACTATTTACTTTGGAGGAGGAACGCCCTCTTATGTTGATAGTAAGCTTGTGTGTGATGCCTTATGCGTGATTAGGGAAAAGTTCTCGCTTACGGATAGAGGCGAGTATACGATAGAAGCTAACCCTAATTCGCTTACCCTAGACAAGGCTCGTGCTTATAAAGCAGCGGGTTTTAACAGAATATCTATCGGCATTCAGTCTTTGCATGATGAGACCTTGAGGTTGCTTGGTAGACTTCATAATAGAAAAGAAGCTCTAAAGGCAATTGAAATAGCATTAGAAGCAGGGTTTACTAATGTCTCTGGAGATTTAATTATAGGTGTTCCAGGGCAGACTATCGAAGATTTATATGAAGATGCTAAGGCTTTGATAGATATCGGAGTAAAGCATATTAGCATGTACTCTTTGTCGATTGAGGAGGGTACACCTTTTTATGCAAAATATGGAGATAAGTTATCTGAGTATGTCGATGAAGATACGGAACGCGAGATGTACCATGGGCTTCGTAAGTATTTGAGTTCGTTTGGAATTGAGCCTTATGAGATTTCTAATTGTGCTATTCCTGGATTTGAGAGTAATCATAATAATGCTTACTGGAGTGCAAATGAGTACTATGCGTTTGGTAGCGGTTCTCATGGGTATTTGAATTCTCAAAGATTTGCTCATGTAGATGACGTGTGTGCATATATTAACAATCCTCTTAAAAGAACTATCGAAGAGACATTAGACGAAGAAGATAAGATGCACGAGTTCTCTATGCTTTCGTTAAGAACGTCTAGCGGTATTGATAAGGTCGAGTTTAAAAAGCGCTATGGTAAATCCGTGCATGAAGTTTTTGAGAAGCAAATCGTTAGCAATGTATCTAAGGGTTTGCTAATTGAAGATAGTGAAAGTATCAGATTAACGTCAAAAGGTCTAGACCTTGCTAATCAAGTTTTTATGGATTTCCTTTAATTATAATATATAGACGCTACCTAGAATTTGCCCCAAATCGTTGTTTGACTATTTTTGACATTGGGGGTATTATGTATTTGGCACTCGAGGAGATAGAGTGCTAATACATCGGAAGGAGCGCTAGGCTAATGGCAGAAACAAACAAAAAAATGCAAGTTCTACAGGCTATCGTAGATGATTATGTATCTACTAATGAGCCAGTTGGATCTAAGGCTTTGATAGAGCGTCATAAGTTTTCTGTAAGCTCAGCTACGCTCCGTAATGATATGGCAGACCTAGAGAGAATGGGTTACATCGAGAAGCCTCATACATCTGCTGGTCGTATCCCATCTGACAAGGGTTATAGAGAGTATGTTAACTCACTTATGAAGGTTGATACTTTAACCCTAGAAGAGAAAAATGAGATAGAGAGTCGTATTTCCGATAGTGTTGATAACTTCAGAAGTATCTTGAAGAACGCTTCCATGACTTTGTCAGAGACTACAGGACTTGTTTCACTAGTAATGACACCAAGACTTGCAGATAGTTCATTAAAGCAGCTTAAGATTTTAATGATTGAGCCTGGTAAGGCATTGCTCGTAATGGTTTTGTCAGCTGGCGTTGTTAAGGACAAGGTAGTTCGTATTCCTAACTTCATTACACCAGAGCAGTTGATGCAGATTGCAAATAGTGTAGAGAAGACTTTAAATGGAAAGCCACTCGAAGAGATCTCACTAATTACCTTGGCAACATCCGTTAAGGATACTGATATTCCAGAGTCTCTTCTTAATCAGGTTATCTACGAGACATACACTGCAATTAAGCAGGCAGATCAGCTTGATGTATATCTTGAGGGCGAGCATAAGATGTTAAGTCTTCCAGATTTTCAAGAACTTACAAGAGCTCGAGATCTTCTTGGTGCATTATCACACGATGGTGTAGTTGCAGGTTATGTTAATGAGATTGGAAGAGATAATGACAGTGATTCTTACATGATTAGAATCGGCCAAGAGATTACTCTCGAAGGCTTAGAAGATTGTAGCTTCATAACTACAACTTATAAGTTCGGTGATACTATCTCAGGCAATATTGGAGTTATCGGACCTAAGCGAATGGATTATTCCAAGGTTATCTCACAGATTGATTTTGTAAGAAGCAAGCTCAATCAAGAATTAAAGAAAATTAACGAATAATAGGAGGATAGATAAGTTGAGTAAAGACGATGAGAATGTTCTCGAGTTCCCAGAAGATGAGAACTTAGACGAAGCTATAGACGAGATCTTAGAAGAGGTTGATGCCGAAGGCGAAGCAAAAGAGGCATCAGATGACGAAGCTTCTAAGGTTAAGGAATTAGAGGAGAGATATATGTATCTCTTCGCTGAGTACGAGAACTTCCGTAAGAGAACACAGAAGGAAAAGGAAGACCTCTATCAAAGTGCAGTAGCTGATGTCACAAGACAGTGGCTCGCTGTTCTAGACAACATCGACAGAGCTTTGGATGCAGCTAAGAAAGCCGCTTGCGAGGATGGCAAGGTAGAGGAATCCGAGGATAAGATGCTTCAGGGCTTAGAGCTCATTAAGAAGCAGGCAGAAGATGTACTTAACAAGATTAATGTTAAGGAAATCGAATGCGAGAGAGGAACTGCTTTTGATCCAAACCTTCACGAAGCAGTAATGCATGTTGACGATGATTCATTAGGCGAGAATGAGATCGCTGCAGTATTCCAGAAGGGTTATATCTGCAAGGATGTAGTTGTAAGACACGCAGTAGTACAAGTAGCAAATTAATAATAAGGAGATAAAAACGATGGATAATTTTTACAGTTCATTAGTACCTACAGTTATCGAGTCTTCTTCAAGAGGCGAGAGAGCTTACGATATTTACTCCAGACTTTTGAAGGAGAGAATCGTAATTTTGTCTGAGGAAGTAAACTCAGTAACAGCAAGCCTTATCACAGCTCAGCTTTTGTTCTTAGAGGCAGAAGATCCTGATAAGGACATTCAGTTCTACATCAACAGCCCAGGAGGATCTGTAACAGACGGTATGATGATTTATGACACAATGAAGCTCATCAAGCCAGATGTTCAGACAATCTGCATGGGTATGGCAGCTTCTATGGGTTCCGTACTTCTCTCTGCAGGTACAAAGGGTAAGAGATGCATTCTCCCTAACGCTGAGGTAATGATTCACCAGCCTTTGGGCGGTGCTCAGGGTCAGGCAACTGAGATTTTGATTGCTGCAGATCACATCAAGGCAACAAGAACAAAGCTTAACAAGATCCTCGCAGATAACTGTGGTAAGGATCTAGAGACACTTATGAAGGATACAGATAGAGACCACTGGATGACAGCTCAGGAGGCACTCGAGTACGGTATCGTAGATAAGATTCTCGAGAGTAAGAAGTAATAAAGATTTTGGAGGATAAATTAAAATGGCAAAAGTAATTGGTATTGACTTGGGAACAACAAACTCTTGTGTTTCCGTAATGGAAGGTTCTGAGACAGTTGTAATTCCTAATCCAGAAGGTAATAGAACAACTCCTTCTGTTGTAGCTTTCACAAAAGACGGCGAGAGACTTATTGGTCAGGTAGCTAAGAGACAGGCAGTAACAAACCCAGATAAGACAATCATGTCCATCAAGCGTGAGATGGGTTCTGACTATAAGGTATCTATCGACAATAAGCAGTACACTCCACAAGAGATTTCTGCAATGATTCTTACAAAGCTTAAGAGTGATGCTGAGGCTTATTTGGGTCAGCCTGTAACTCAGGCAGTTATCACTGTTCCAGCTTACTTCACAGACTCTCAGCGTCAGGCTACTAAGGATGCTGGTAAGATTGCAGGCCTCGAGGTTATGCGTATCGTAAACGAGCCTACAGCAGCTGCACTTGCTTATGGTCTTGATAAAGAAGACGATCAGAAGATCTTAGTATTCGACTTGGGTGGTGGTACATTCGACGTATCTATCCTCGACATCTCTGATGGTGTATTTGAGGTATTAGCTACAGCTGGTAACAACCGTCTTGGTGGTGACGACTTCGATAACAAGATTGTTGATTTCTTGGTAGAGTCCTTTAAGAATTCTGACGGTGTTGATTTAAGAAACGATCGTATGGCTATGCAGAGATTGAGAGAAGCTGCTGAGAAGTCTAAGATTGAGCTTTCTGGTGTAACAACATCTAACATCAACCTCGCTTATATCACAGCTGATGCTACAGGCCCTAAGCACATGGATATTACTCTTACAAGAGCTAAGTTCGATGAGCTTACAGCTGACCTTGTTCAGAAGACAATGGACCCTGTAAAGCGTGCTTTGTCTGATGCTAAGCTTTCTACAAATGATATTAACAAGATCCTTCTCGTTGGTGGTTCTACAAGAATCCCAGCAGTTCAGGAAGCTGTTAAGAGCTATTTTGGTAAGGAGCCATTTAAGGGTATTAACCCAGATGAGTGTGTAGCTATGGGTGCTGCTATCCAGGCTGCAGTTCTTACAGGTGACGTTAAGGGCTTGGTTCTCCTTGATGTAACTCCACTTTCACTTGGTATCGAGACAGAGGGTGGTATCTTTACAAAGATGATCGAGAGAAATACAACAATCCCTGCAAAGAAGTCCATGGTGTTCTCTACAGCTGCTAATAACCAGACAGCTGTTACAGTACATGTTCTCCAGGGTGAGCGTGAGATTGCAGCTTACAACAAGTCTTTGGGTGAGTTTAACCTTGACGGTATTGCTCCAGCTCCACGTGGTGTACCTCAGATTGAGGTTACTTTCGATATCGATGCTAATGGTATCGTTAACGTATCTGCTAAGGATAAGGGTACAGGTTCTGAGCAGCACATCACAATTACAGCTTCTTCTAACATGAGTGAAGAGGATATCCAGAAGGCTATTAAGGAAGCTGAGCTCCATGCTGCAGAGGACAAGGAGCGTAAGGATAAGGTTGATACAAAGAACAAGGCTGAGTCCACTGTATATCAGCTTGAGAAGGCTATGACAGACTTCGGCGATAAGATTACAGATGAGGATAAGGCTCCTGTTAACGATGCTCTTACAAAGCTTAAGGATGCTATTGCTAAGGATGATACTGAGGCAATGAAGACTGAGACAGAGAATGCTACTCAGGCTTTCTACAAGATTTCTGAGAAGGTATACCAGGCAGCTGGTGGTCAGGGACAGCCTAACCCAGAGGATTTTGCAGGTTATGGTAATGCAGGCGCTGGTGATGCTGGCGCAGCTCCTGATAGCGATGGATTTAAGAGTGCTGGCGGAGACTTCTAATGGCAGATTCTCGCGATTATTATGAGATATTAGGCGTAGAGAAGGGCGCGTCTGATGACGAGCTCAAGAAAGCCTATAGAAAATTAGCGAAGAAATATCACCCGGATTTAAACCCGGGTGATACCGACGCTGAGCAGAAATTTAAGGAAGTAAACGAAGCTTATTCCATTCTTTCTGACGCTGATAAGAGAAGAAAGTACGATCAGTTTGGTAAGGGTGCAGTAGACGGCTCTGGCGGATTTGGCGGAGGCTACGGCGGATACTCTGAGATTGATCCTATGGATATCTTCAATTCCTTCTTCGGAGGCGGATTCGGAGGCTTTGGTGGTGGTTCTTCTAGAAGACGTAATGGACCTTCTAAGGGAGCAAACCTTAAGTACGGAATGTCGCTAGAGTTTATGGAAGCTGCTTTTGGTTGTGAGAAGGATATTACCTTCAAGCGTGAAGACCTCTGTCCTTCCTGTAAGGGTTCAGGTGCACAGCCTGGAACAGCTCCTGAGACATGTCCATCTTGTCGTGGTGCAGGTCGAGTTCAGACACAGCAGCAGACTCTCTTTGGTATGACTATGGTAACTAAGGATTGCCCTGCTTGTGCTGGTCGTGGAACAGTTATCAGAACTCCATGTACGATGTGCTCTGGTAAGGGAAGAAAACTTACTGAGCGTAAGGTTCACGTAAAGATTCCTGCTGGTGTTGATACTGGTGATATGCTCCCAATTTATGGTGAGGGTGAGCCAGGTCGTAATGGTGGAAGTAATGGTGACCTCTATATCGAGTTTAAGGTTAAGCCTCACGATGTATTTGTTCGTAAGGGAAGAGATACATTCTGTGAAGTTCCACTTACAATGGCTCAAGCTACAATTGGTGCGACTATAGACGTACCTACAATCGATGGTCCAGTATCTTATTCTGTTAAGGAAGGAACACAGCCAGGTGATACACATACCTTCAAAAACAAGGGTATCACTGATAAGAATTCACCATCATATAGAGGTGATCATACAGTTAAGTTTGTGGTTGAAGTTCCAACTAGATTGTCAGAAGAGCAGAAGAGACTTCTTAGAGCTTTTGATTCATCTTTGACAGAGAAGAACTATGCAAAGAAGAATTCATTCTTTGAAAAGGTAAAGGGTATATTTAAGTAATGAGATGGGCTGAATTCACAATTATTACTACAGAAGAAGCATCTGATGCTATTTCTGAGATGCTCGCACAGATTGGTGCTGATGGAATTGCGGTAACTGATCCATGGGAGATTAAGCGAATCATTGATGCACCTGATTCATTGTCTTATGCAGATGGTGGATTTGTAAATTCCTTAGGCGAAGATGTAACTGTTAAGGGATATTTCGCTGAGCTTGATGGTCAGATTAGATTAGGCCCTAAGGCAGTGGAGTATGTAAATGAGTTTGATACAACTCAGACATATGGCAATATCTCCAACAAGTGCGTAAGCCTTGAAGAAGCTTTAGACATCATTAAGGAACAGCTTAATAAGATTGCTGAGTTTTTGCCTATTGGTAAGGGTTTTGATTCCTGGAAGTATGTTAAGGATCAAGACTGGGAGAATGAGTGGAAGAAAGATTATAAGGCCTTTAAGATTTCTGATCGAATTGTAATTTGCCCTTCTTGGGAAGAATATGACGCTAAGGATGGAGAGATTATTGTTTCTCTAGATCCGGGCTCTGCTTTTGGTACAGGAACTCATGAGACTACTTCTACTGTAGCTGAGCTTTTGGATAAGACAGTAACTTCTAATCAGAAGATTCTCGACTTAGGTACAGGTTCTGGAATTCTCGCTATCATCTGTAAAAAGCTTGGCGCAGGTCAGGTTGATGCAGTAGATATTGATCAGCTCGCTGTTGATGTTGCAATCGAGAACTGTAAGATTAATGGTTGTCCTGATGTTAATTGCTTTACTGGAGAACTTAAAAATGTTGAGGAAGGCGGTTATGACATCATCGTAGCTAATATTATCGCTGATGTTATTGCTGCAATCGCAGGCGATGTTCCAAGTAAGCTTGCTCCAGGAGGTAAGTTTATTTGCTCAGGTATCATCAATACAAAGAAAGATAAGGTAGAAGCTGCACTAGCTGCTGCTGGCTTTAAGATTGTTGATCAAAGAGAGAAGAACGACTGGATGGCTTACGAGTGCGAACTCTAAGTTCTATTAAAATTTAAACAAACTAAATGGCTGTCTCAATCGAGGCAGCCATTGTTTTAGAATTAATCGTTACTATAGATTAGTCCATGTTACCAGGGAACTTAGGAATTCCATCAAAACCAACCTGGAGGTCTGCATCAGTAGGGATGTAGTCAGACATTACACCATCGTGGAACTTCTCATAAGCAACTAAGTCGAAGTAACCAGTACCTGTAAGACCGAAGAGGATTGTCTTCTCTTCGCCAGTTTCCTTACACTTAATAGCCTCGTCAATAGCAGCTCTGATAGCGTGTGCGCTCTCTGGAGCTGGGAGTGTACCCTCTGTTCTAGCGAAGAACTCAGCAGCCTCGAATACAGATGTCTGCTCAACAGATCTAGCTTCCATATAACCATCATGGTAAAGCTGAGAAAGAGCAGAACTCATACCATGGAATCTAAGACCACCAGCGTGGTTAGCAGAAGGAATAAATCCGCTACCTAATGTGTACATCTTAGCGAGTGGGCAAATCATACCAGTATCGCAGAAGTCATAAGCGAACTTACCACGAGTAAAGCTTGGGCAGGATGCTGGCTCAACAGCGATGATTCTGTAGTCCTTCTCACCGCGGAGCTTCTCTCCCATAAATGGAGCAATAAGACCACCGAGGTTAGATCCACCACCAGCACAACCGATGATGATGTCAGGAGTAATGTCATACTTATCAAGTGCAGCCTTAGCCTCGAGACCGATAACAGACTGATGGAGAAGTACCTGGTTAAGTACGCTTCCGAGAACATATCTGTAGCCTTCGTTCTTAGTAGCTACTTCAACAGCTTCAGAGATAGCACAGCCAAGTGAACCAGTAGTGCCTGGATGAGCCTCCAAAATCTTCTTACCAACTTCTGTCTCAGTAGAAGGTGAAGGTGTAACGGAAGCTCCGTATGTTCTCATTACTTCACGTCTAAATGGCTTCTGCTCGTAAGAAACCTTAACCATGTAAACCTTACAGTCCAGGTCGAAGAAGGAACAAGCCATTGAGAGTGCTGTACCCCACTGGCCGGCACCAGTCTCAGTTGTAACGCCCTTAAGGCCCTGCTTCTTAGCGTAGTATGCCTGAGCGATAGCAGAATTGAGCTTGTGGCTTCCGCTTGTATTATTACCTTCGAACTTATAGTAAATCTTAGCTGGTGTACCGAGAGCCTTCTCTAAGAATCTAGCACGAACTACAGGGGATGGTCTGTACATCTTGTAGAACTTTCTGATTTCCTCAGGGATCTCGATAAATGCTGTTGTATCGTCCAATTCCTGCTTAACTAATTCTTCGCAGAAGATAGGTGCTAACTCTTCAGCCTTAAGTGGCTGTAATGTGCCTGGATTAAGAAGAGGAGCTGGCTTATTCTTCATATCAGCTCTCATGTTATACCAAGATGTTGGTAATTCATTTTCTTCTAGATAAATCTTGTAAGGAATCTTGCTGTCGTCCATAAAGGTCTCCTTAAATAATTTTTTGTGCTTAATAATCAGCTTTAATTATTATATTGTTTAGTTTTATGACCGTAAAATGATATAATTTGATATTGTAATAAGTAAAACTTATAGCCACGAGGATTATATGAATCTTAACCAACTAGAATACTTTGTAGCAGCGGCAGAAAACCTTAACTTTACTAAGGCCGCAAATCAATGCTTTATCTCACAAACTGCCATGACTCAGCAGATAAAAGCTTTGGAGAAGTCCATTGGAGTTCCACTTTTTATTAGAGATAAGCATCATGTGGAATTAACAACTGCTGGTAAAGTTTATCTTAGGGAAGTAAGAGCAATCTTAGAGCGATCAGATGAAGCTATTAGAATGGCAAGAATCGCGACTGCTGGAACCGAAGGTTCTATTAATGTTGGTTTTATAAGTGGCTTTGGAGCTAGTGACTGTCCTGATATTCTAAGAAACTTCCATAATGCATATCCTAATATCCAGATGGACATCTATAGAGATACATTAAGCGGCCTAGTTGAAGCTCTTAAAAAGGGTGAGTGTGATGTGGCTTTTACCCTTGAATTGTCAAAAGATCAGGCGAGAAATGTAGAGCACAAATACATTAGGAGCTATCCTTTGATGGCAGTACTTGATGCAGGGCACCACTTAAGTAATAAGACCACGCTCAACTATTCAGATCTAATTAATGAGAAGTTTATTCTTATGCAGCCTTCTGCTAGAGCTAAGGATGAGATGGAAGAATCTATCCTGCTATATGAACGCGGTGGATTTGTTCCAGATGTTGTCGCTTTTGAGAGGGAGCCTGAGACAATTTTGTTAATGATTTCTCTTGGTATGGGAATAGCTTTGATGCCGGAGTATATTGTTAGACATCATCACAAAAACCCCGACTTAAAAATCCTGCCAATTGAAAAAGATGATGGTACAGCTGAGACTTTGAGTTTTGAGATAGCATGGTCTAAGAACAATAGTAATCCTGCAGTAGATAGACTTTTGGCATGGCTTGAAGATAACTAATATGGAAATAAAGGAGAAGATTTATGAGACTAATTAAAACTAATAGACTAACGATTGCTCCTATGGAGATGAAGTACTTAGATTCAACTCACGAATATGCAGCTGATAGCGAGAATACCAAATATATGCTCAATCTTCCTAATGAGTCTATTGATGAGACTATTGGCTTTATCAATTATGCTCAGGATGAGTGGAATAAAGAGACTCAGAGTTTTTATGAGTATGTAATTTTAATGAATGGAATTCATGTTGGAGCTATAAGCTTATATCCTGAAAAGGATGACCCTACAGTAGCCGAGTTAGGCTGGACTGTTAACAAAAAATACTGGAGACAGGGAATATGCTCTGAAGCAGCTCTAGCTCTTGTTAAGCGCGCAAATGAAAACTTAGGTATTACTAAGTTTATAGCCCACTGTGACTCTGAAAATATCGCGTCTAGTTCAGTAATGGAAAAACTTGGAATGGTTAAGGTTGACGAGTACGGTGGAAGATATAACAAGCAATCCCCTGAAGAGCGCAGAGAGTGCCTTTATGAGATGGTATTAAAGTCTTAAGTTTTGCCTGTATAATTGAAGTTAGTAAATGGAGGATAGGATATGAAGTTTAAAAGATGTTTATCTATTATTTTAGTTACTGCTTTTGTTTTAGGTGGTTGTTCCATACCTACAACAGAGGAATCTATAACTCTTCCAACTGAGACAGAAATAGTAGTAAATGAATCTACTGGAGAGACGGAAGTTATAAGTGTCGAGATTGATCCTATAGTCAACCTCGAGCAGTACGCAGGTATGACTCCAGAGGAGATTGTAGCGACATTAACACTTGAGCAAAAAGCAGCTCAGATGGTTCAGGGTGCAATTTACTCTTTAAGTACTGGTGAGATGGAACTATATGGTTATGGTTCTGTTTTATCTCAAGAAGAAAACAGACTTGGACATAATGCATGGACTCGTATAGTAAATGGCTATCAGACTGCAGCCTTATGCTCTAGTTCTAGTATTCCTTTCCTCTACGGTCAGGATTCAGTTCATGGTGTTAATTACGCGTCTAATACGATTATCTTTCCACAAAATATTAGTATCGGTGCTACACGTGATGTAGAAGGTGCTTATGAGATGGGATGCTTAGTAGCAAATGATTTACTCTATACAGGTATGCTTTGGAATTTTGCTCCATGTGTTGCCTGTGCTCAGGATCCAAGATGGGGTAGAACATATGAGTCTTATTCATCTGATCCAGAAGTCGTTAGAGAATTAGGTGTAGCATTTGCATCAGGCTTAATTGACAACGGAATTATTGCTTGCGCTAAGCACTTCTTTGGTGATGGTTATACAGCGTATGGTACAGGTGAGTTTTCTGATAACACACCAAGATTAATTGACCGTGGTGATTCTTTGATGACTCCAGAGCAGATTGAAGCTGAGCTTGCCACATATCAGGCGTTAATTGATGCTGGTGTTCAGACAATTATGATTTCTCACTCAGCTCTTAATGGAATTAAGATGCACGAGAATGGCGAGTATATCTGGTACTTAAAAAATGAGATGGGCTTTGAAGGCTTTATCGTTTCTGACTGGAACTCAATCCATAATTGTAGTGGAGAGGACTTAAGAGCTAACGTAATTCTTGCCATTAATGCAGGTATCGATATGCTTATGGAACCTGATAATTATGAGGAGTGCTATCAGTACATTATCGAGGCTGTAGAGGACGGTTCTATTACCGAAGAAAGAATTGATGATGCAGTAACAAGAATTATTAGAGTTAAAATGAATGCTGGCCTCTTTGATAACCCATACGGAGAAAATTTACCAACAATTGATGAGTATGGTGGACAGCAGTCTTACGACTTGGCTTTGCGTTTAGCAGAAGAGTCTTTGGTTCCACTCAAGGATGATGCTGGTCTTACAATTCCTGATAACTCCAGAATTCTGGTAATGGGACCAGCTGCTGACGATACAGGTGTTCTTTGTGGTGGATGGACTTACACATGGACAGGTGGAACTGATAATGGGCCTTACGTTAGATGGGAACCTAACGGTGTAACTATTTTGCAGGGATTAAGAGACCAGGCTCAAGCTCACAACTGGACAATTGTTACTGACGAATCTGAGATAGATGCAGTTGACTACATCGTTCTTTGTGTAGGTGAATATCCATATGCTGAGTGGACAGGCGATACAGAAGACTTATCACTAAGCGGCATGTGTGGACTAGGCGGTGAAGAGCAGATTAATTTGGCAGCTAATGCTGAAGTTCCAACTATTGCTTTGATTGTAGCTGGTCGTAATGTAATTATCTCTGATTATATGAACGAGTGGGATTCAATCATTATGTGTTATTTGCCTGGTACAACAGGTGGAACTGCTATCGCTAATGCTTTGGCAGGAGATGTCGATTATACAGGCACACTCCCTATGCCTTATTACTCAAGCGTTGACCAGATTGGTACAGGCAACTGCATGTGGGATGTAGGTTATTCCTGCGTAAATTAACTGAGGTAACAGATGGAAGAAATCGCTACAGGAAGAGAACTATACGAGAGCTATAGCAAAGACCAGCTCATAGATTTGCTTATGGCAGACAGCCGTAATATTGTTGCTATGGATGGTGTCTGGTTTCAGTCAGTCGAGAATGAGCTTGGTATGGACGCTGCTATGCATCATGATGAAGAGGCGTGGAAGAGATATACCGTTACTGAGGCTAGAAGAATAAAGAAGTTTCTGGGGTTAAGTGATAACCCTGGCCTCGAAGGCCTTATGCAGGCCTTACCGCTTCGCATGGTTGATAGAGCTAATGAGACTTCCTGTAGAATTGTTGATAATAAACTAATCTACAAAATCGTTACGTGTCGCGTGCAGGAAGCAAGAACAAAGAAAGGTATGCCACTTCACCCTTGTAAAAGTGCAGCTATCTATGAGTATGGCTTCTTTGCAAGCGCCATCGACGACAGAATTAAATATCGCTGTATGAGTTGTTATCCTGATTTGGATGAATCATGTAATGACTGCGCCTGCTGCTGGGAGTTTTATATCGAATGAGAGACTTTTTGCCAATAACAGTTGAAGATATGAAGAAGAGAGGTTGGGAGCGTCCTGACTTCGTCTTTGTTATTGGTGATGCATATGTAGATCACTCTTCTTTTGGTCCAGCAATTATTAGCCGAGTTTTAGAAAGTCGTGGATTTAAAGTTGCTATCATCTCTCAGCCTGACTGGACTGATGAGAATAGTATATGCACCTTTGGCGAGCCAAGGCTTGGATTCCTGGTTACAGCAGGCAACATGGATTCCATGGTTAACCACTACACGGTTAATAAAAAACGTAGATCCCAGGATGCATATACTCCAGGCGGTGTTATTGGTAAAAGACCTAATTATGCGACTTCAGTATACTGTAATCTAATCAAGCGTAAGTATAAGAACTCTCCTGTATTAATTGGAGGAATTGAAGCAAGCCTAAGGCGTATGGCTCACTACGACTATTGGTCAGATAAGCTTAAGAAGTCTATTCTAGTTGATTCTGGTGCAGATATCTTAATGTATGGTATGGGCGAATTATCTGTAGTTGCTTTGGCAGAAGCTTTGGATAGTGGCCTCGATGTTAAGGACATAACTTACGTTCCAGGAACTGTATATAAGACTCGTGATGCTAGTAGTGTAGTAGAGGACTTAGGAGGCATTATGCTTCCAGACTTTGATTCAGTTTCTAAGGATAAACGTGAGTATGCAAAAAGCTTTAACATCCAGTATCAAAATACAGATTTTGCTGCAGCAAAGCCTCTAATCGAGAAGTATGGCGAGAATCGATATATAGTTCAGAATCCGCCATCACGTCCTCTTACGACAATGGAGCTTGATGATGTTTATGAACTTCCATATATGAACAACTATCATCCTTCATACGAGAAGCTCGGAGGCGTGCCTGCGATTAAGGAGATTAAGTTCTCGTTAACTAGTAACCGTGGATGCTTCGGAGGTTGTAGTTTTTGTGCTTTAACATTTCATCAGGGAAGAGTAGTTCAGGTTAGAAGCCATGAGTCACTTGTTCGTGAGGCTACTAGTATGACTAAGGATCCTGATTTTAAGGGATATATTCATGATGTCGGTGGGCCTACTGCAAACTTTCGACGTCCTGCTTGTGATAAGCAGGCGACTAAGGGTGCGTGTCCTAATAAGCAGTGTTTGTATCCGCAGCCTTGTAAAAATATGAAGGTAGATCATACGGACTATATCGAGCTTCTTCGTAAACTTCGTGCTATCCCTAAGGTCAAGAAAGTTTTCATTCGCTCAGGTATTCGCTTCGACTATATGCTCGCGGATAAAAACGACGACTTCCTTAAGGAGCTTTGTAAATACCACATTAGTGGTCAGCTTCGTGTGGCTCCAGAGCATGTAAGTGATCATGTCCTAGATTTGATGGGCAAACCTCGAAATAGTGTCTATCAGGAGTTTGTAAGACGATTTAACAATGTTAATAAGCAGCTTAATATGAAGCAGTTCGTGGTTCCGTACTTAATCTCGTCTCATCCAGGATCAACCCTTACAGATGCGATTGCGCTGGCAGAGAGTGTCAGAGATATGGGTTATATGCCAGAGCAGGTTCAGGATTTTTATCCTACTCCATCAACTATCTCGACGTGTATGTACTATACTGGACTTGACCCTCGCACTATGACTCGTGTTGATGTAACTCGTAATCCACATGATAAAGCTTTGCAGCGTGCATTGATTCAGTACCGAGATCCTGAGAACTATGAATTAGTAAAGGAAGCTTTGCATAAGGCTGGACGCTCTGATTTAATTGGTCACGATAGAACCAAGCATTTGATTGTACCTCGTAAATCTGGGGGAGCGCCTTCGGCAGGTAAACCTGCTCATGGGCATTCGAATGGCAAACCACAAGGTAAGACAAAGGGTAAGTCTTTTAATAACTCCAGGGGGCATAATAACAGGGATAGGAAAAAGCGGTAATGGCTATTTGGGATAAGGCAACAGAAAAAATTACACATTCAGCTGATTCGCATAAGTGTATGTCTTGTGGAGCTAATTTGTCATTTAATCCTTCTGAAGGGCGATTAGTATGTAGTTCTTGTGGAAGTAGATACTATCCTGAAGAGTTTGATATAAGTGATGAACTGATTAAAAAATCAAAGTTTATTCTTGACGAAACCTCTGATGATTATTTGAAAAATCATAGCTTTGATAGACATGAGATTATTTGTAATGCATGTGGCTCTAAGGTAATAGCTTCAAGTAATACGATTTCTACGTTCTGTGCATTTTGTGGTTCTCCTGCAATTGTAAATCAGCGAATTGAGAATGAGTACAGACCTGATTACATTATTCCATTCAAATTGAACAAGGAAGATGCAAAAAGCAAAATCCGTGAGTGGGCAAAGAGTCGTGAGTTTTTGCCTGATTCATTTAATGCAAAGTCGAATTACGAGAAGATAACTGGTATCTATGTTCCTTTTTGGCTGGTGGGGGCAAAGTGCAACATTCATATCAAAGGTAATGCTACAAGAGAGACGTCTAGTCTTGGTAACAAGACAATGTATAACTACTATGTCGAACGTCAAGGTACATATAAGATGGATCATGTGCCTTTCGATGGGTGTAAGGATATTAACGACAGCATTATGGAAGCGATAGAGCCTTTTGATTATAAGGAGATGGTTCCTTTTGCTGATGGTTATTTATCTGGTTTTTCTGCAGTATCTTATGATCTAGATCCTAAGGATATGTCTTCTCGAATCGCCAATAGATTCCATAGCTATATGCGAGAGACGTCAAAGCAGTTAATTAAAGCTGAGGATTATAGTAGCTATGTTATTAAGGAAAATCACTCTAAGTCCACAGACTACGATATTAGTTACGCTCTTCTTCCTGTGTGGATCCTAAGCTATAGGTATCAAGGAACTGTATATAAAGTTGCAGTTAATGGCCAGACAGGAGAAGTCGCAGGAATTCATCCGGAAAGTAAATGGAAGAAACTCCTTTGGAAGGCAAAAGAATTCTTCAAGATGTACAGTAAGGTTATACTTACCGTAACAGGTATTTCTCTTGCTATTGGATTAATTCCATGGTTCTTTATCGGGTTGCCTATTTTGCTTGAAAGTATTGCTCAGGTAGGGGAACATTACTGGCCTCTTAATATCCGCGTGGCTGGTTTGTGCTTTGGCATCCCACTGTTAATTAATTATGTATTCCTGTTCTATAACCTCATCGGCATGCACGGTATGGGGGATGGTAGAATCGCGAAGTTTATTGATATGCTTACAATCAGAAGTAAGATTGATATTAATAATCGTTTTAACGAGCTTAATAAGATGGATTCAATGCCAGACATCTTCTCATATTCAGATTTTAAGTGGGAAGGCGAAGTAATAAAGCGCGATAATCTCATCAATGAACGTAAGGAATACGGCGCTGCGATAGATGATATTGCAGATGGACTGTTTGAGTGATTGAAGAGTTACTATTTGAACCTATAATTCTATAATTTTTAATCGTATAAGTAGATTAATAATTCTTTGTATTAGTTTGATAGTGGTAAATGGACTCCCAGTATGTTATAATTCCGACAATTCGGAATGGGCGGTGTATATGGAAATTTACGAGAGAATATTTGCCAGATTAGTAGAAACTAATATGAGTCAATCTGAACTGTCCAGGAAGACAGGTATTCCAACAAGCACGATTAGTGATTGGAAAAAGAAGAAAATTAATCCACAGGCTGATAAGTTGTTCTGTATAAGCAAAGTGCTTGGAATTCCTCTTACCACATTGTTGTGCGATGATTCTGAAGGACAGGATTCTTCAGCTGATTATGTGGTAGATGAAAGATTCATAATAGAGTCATTTCGCAGAGTTGATAAAAATTACCGTAAAAATATTATTCAGTATTTCGAATTACTGGATCTTTGTAACGATATAAATAGCGAAGGAAATCCAGAACGTAATGCCGCGGTGATTCAGGATGTTGATGGAAATAATATCGTCGTGATAAATGATATTCGCTTCAAAGGAAAAAAATCAATTAACTGGAAAGATGTTAGAGAGTATTTAAAAACATATATTGGAGATTTCTATACGATAGCATCTACAGGCGATGTTGTTTATATTGGGTCTGATTTAGCGAGTGAGTATTCAGGGTCTTTGTATACAAGAAAACTAAAGGGAACAATAGCAAAAGCTAAAGCTAATGCTGCACAAGGTTTGCCAGAAATGATAGAGATATCTACCGGGAAAACTTTCAGGGAAAACAAGAGTGATAAACATAATTGGAATGCCAAATTTGGTTGGTATAGATATGATTCCCGATTTGCTTTGCCAGTATATGATGAAAGTGGGGAAATCAGTAGATATAATGTTTTCCATGCGTCTATGCTAATAAGACATTCAAGTGACGGAAAAATGTATCTGTATGATATTACTGACATAAAAAAAGAAACGAGCAACCCTTTGGAGTCTTAAGACTTTACTTGGCACAAAACCCATTTCTCTTGTGGGTTGATTTTACCCTTGGTTCTTGCTGTCTGTCAATTATAAATTTCGAAGATTCGGAAATGTGAGCAGTTCTATTACGAGATTTCTAAAGCCAATTCCTGATAATGTGAGTATAATAATCTCAATTGATTTTTTGGGAGGAAGCAAATGAAATACAGTAAACTTGTATCTCTTTTATTGGTAGCTGCTATGAGTAGTTCATTTATAGCTGGCTGCTCAAATCAAAATACATCTGAAACAACTTCTGCTGCATCTGAGTCTGTGGTGGCAGGGGAGACAGAGAGTATTGAAGTACAGGAGACAGAGGTTTTATCTACACCTACTCCTACACCAGAACCAGTTCGTCATATCGACCCTGATACACCTGAACTCGAAGGATATGATCTTCTATGGAGTGACGAGTTTAATGGTGATAGCTTAGATACATCTATCTGGAATCAAGAAGTTCGTCAGCCAGGCTGGACTAATAACGAGCTTCAGGCTTATACAAATTCAGAAGAAAATGTTTATGTTGAAGATGGCCGTCTCGTAATTCGTGCCATTCAGAACTTCAACGAAGACGGTGAAGCTTACTATACTTCAGGTAAGATTACTGGCCGTGGACATACAGATTTCCTTTATGGTCGTATAGAGATTTCTGCTAAGGTTCCTCAGGGTCAGGGATTATGGCCTGCAATCTGGATGATGCCTTATAACGAGAGTATTTATGGTAGCTGGCCACGTTGTGGTGAGATTGATATCATGGAGAGCCTTGGACATCAAACTGATATTACATATTCCACTATCCACTACGGAAATCCACATGCTGAGCAGCAGGGTACTCTCACACTTGAAGATGGTTTATTCTCAGATGATTTCCATGTGTATGCTTTGGAATGGGAGCCTGGCGAAATGCGTTTCTTCGTAGACGATATCTGCATTCACACAGTAAATGATTGGTTTACAGGAAGTAGCCTTGAAAATACTCGTGATTACCCAGCTCCATTTGATCAGCTTTTCTTCTTGCAACTTAACTTAGCAGTAGGTGGTAACTGGCCAGGTGATCCAGATGAGACTACTGATTTTGATAATGCAACATTTGAAGTTGATTATGTAAGATGCTATCAGCTTCCAGAGTACGATACTAATGTAGAGCGTCCACCTATGACATTCCGTGACTTAGCTGATGATGGAAATCTCCTTTGGTATGAGGAGGAAGAAAACCTCTATGATGAGAGACTTTGGACTTTTTTAACAACTAATGGCGGAGTTGGTTCCGGTGTCGAGCAAGATGGCATGTTCGTAATTACAACAGACGAGGCTGGCACAGACGATTATTCTATTCAGTTAGTTCAGGCTGATTTGCCAATTATGAATGGAAACTCCTACACAGTTACTTTCGAGGCTTGTAGTGATGAGGATAGAACTATGGTTGTTGATGTTTCTGGTCCTCATGCTGGATATATTCGTTATATGGCAGATACAACAGTTGATTTATCAACATCATGGCAGTCTTATGAGTATGTATTTACTATGATGGAAAATGATGATAACTACGGCCGTATCGAGTTTAATATAGGTGGTACAGATTCGACATCTACAGTTAGAATTCGTAATGTAAGAATTGAAATTACGGAGTAAATTATGAAGCTTACAATGCTTGGCACAGGCAATGCTATGGTAACTGAATGCTATAACACTTGCTTTGTAATTGAAGACAACGGAAAGTATTTGATGGTAGACGGAGGTGGTGGAAACACCATTCTCCGTCAACTTAAGTTAGCGGAAATTGATTGGCATGATATCCATGAGATATTTGTAACTCATAAACATGTAGATCATGTAATGGGAATCATTTGGATGGTTAGAATCATATGCCAGAACATGCGCGCAGGTAAGTATGAAGGCGATGCATATATATACGCACATGAGGATTTGATTGAGTTAATTAGAGATTTATCCTCGAAGCTTATCCAGGCAAAAGATATTGCCATGATTGGCAATAGAATGCATTTGGTTCCAGTAAGTGATGGCGAGACAAGAACCATAAATGATCGTGAAGTAACATTTTTTGATATCGGTTCCACTAAGGCTAAGCAGTTCGGATTCACTTATAAATATGATGAGGGTAAGCTTGCTTGCTGCGGTGATGAACCATATAACGAATGTGAGAAACCTTACGTGGAAGGCGCTAACTGGCTTTTGCATGAAGCTTTTTGTTTGTATTCCCAGGCCAATGTATTCTCCCCATATGAGAAGCATCATTCTACAGTTAAAGATGCATGTGAACTCGCGACTTCTTTGAACATTCCTAATCTGGTCTTATATCACACAGAGGATAAGAATATAGACAGGCGTAAAGAACTCTATGGTTCTGAGGGCAGTAATTACTATTCTGGAAATCTCTATATTCCTGATGATTTGGAAGTTATAGAAATTTGAATTGCCAAATCCAACAAAATTTATCAAAGTATATTGTCAACCTGTGAATTGTTGTTGTAATCCATATGTGGGAAACTATGCTTAGGTTATTGTAGATTGGAGAACTATGGTAAAGACTGTTCTGACAATTTCGGATTCAGTTGAGGGGACAACCTTTGATTTGAAGCGAT
>JAKSRJ010000050.1 GCA_024403715.1 Saccharofermentans sp.
CATGGGTTCTTCCCGGAGGAAATAGATGCTGCTATTGAAGCAGTATGTAAGTTGGATGGAGTTCGATTAAGAGGCCTCATGACAATGGCTCCTATTGAGTCATACGAGGGAGAAGCTCGTAAGGTGTTTTGCGATACTAGAGTAATATTTGATAGACTTAAGAGTAGTGTTAAGGACCCGATTGCCTTTGATACATTATCTATGGGAATGAGCCAGGATTATTCTGATGCAATAAAAGAAGGTAGTACATGTGTAAGAATCGGTACTGCTATTTTTGGGAATAGAAACGCTCTAATCCATTGATTTCATTACTTATGTAACATAGTTACAGTAATTTTTATAACTTTTGTTACAGTAAGATTTCTTTGTTTTTCTGTTATTTTACAGATGTCTATATCGTATTGTTAAAGTGATTTTCATTCGATAGTATCAAGTCATACTTTTTAAGAACCACGCGGGTTTTGTGGTAAGAATAAATAATTTTGGAGGACAAAAAAGTATGGGCGCTTTTAAGAACTTTTTGAACAAGTTTATCGATGAGACAGAGTATGAAGAGGAAATGAACGAGTACGATGAGTATGAGACAGGCTATGAGACATATGATGAGGAGCCAGTTGAGTCTTTCACAAATGAGACAGCTTACGTTCAGCCAGAGCCACAGACATATATTCAGCCAGTTGCAGCTGCACCTGTAAGACCAATTTCTACAGCTACAGTTGTAATGCTTTCACCATATGACATTAGATCTTCTCAGGTTGTTTGTGATCATATTAGAGAGGGCCATATTGTAATTTGTAACCTCACACCTAATGCTAATAATCAGAGAGTTGTTGATTACATTTCTGGTGCTGTATATACTCTTGATGGAAGAATCGAGCCTACACCAGTTAAGACAACATTTGTATGTACTCCTAAGAATGTTGACCTTATTTCTGACACACAGGCTTCTGAGGAGTCTATTTCTAAGGTTTCTGCTCTTTAATCTAGTGTAAATAATTAAGATTTCATACAACCGGGATAATGTAGTCCCGGTTGTTTTAATATATAATTATTTAACTAAATATAGTTTGGAGTTTGCTAGATGAAAGAATCAGAGCGTAGTGAGGTATTTGCAAGACTTAATCGTATTTGTCGTTATGTAATTGAAGAGGCAGATGTACTTAATGAATTGATTAACTATATGGATGACAGAGAATCAATAGCTCGTAAGATTTCATCCATTGAAGATAAGGCTGATGTTGAGATGCATACACTTCATTTCTATTATCAGAATGAGTCTTTACTTCGAGATAGTGAGGCTATGCTTATCTATGAAGTGGCTTATTCAGTAGAAGATTGTACTGATGCAATAGATGACGTTTGTGAGGCAATCATTAGGTATAATGTTATTGAGATGAATGATACGCTTGCTACAGCAATATATAATGTTATTGGTGCTGCAGCTAAGGTTTCTGAACTAATTGGTCTAATTCAGAATATTCAGGCTAATAAGACTCCTACAAGACAAATAATTGAACTTGATCGCTTTAAGATTGAGTATAAGAAAGTGTATGACGAAGCTGTTAAGGATTTATTTACTAATGATTATAATCCAGTCGAAGTCTTGAGAATGCATAAGGTTTACGATGCTTTTATGGATGTTTATAAGACGTTTGAATTAGTTTCTGAGAAGTGCGGAAAATATTCTATCTTCATGGACTAATTACTCCTTGACATTAACATATGAATGAATTAACATATGAGCAGTTACGCATATGAGTAACTGCTCATATTTAATTTTGAAGGGGGAAATCATCAGATGTGTGCTCATAATCATCATGACCTGCTCGAGAAGGTAAAGTACGAATTACCTACAGATGAGCTTATCAGTGACTTGTCTGACATGTTCAAAATCTACGGCGACATGACGCGACTTAAAATCTTATATGCGCTGTTTGAAGAGGAGATGTGTGTATGTGCTATAGCTGAATTAATTGGCATGACACAGTCTGCAGTATCTCATCAGCTTAAGGTTTTACGAGATGCCAACTTAGTTGCTCCAAGACGAGACGGTAAGACAATTTATTATTCACTTGCTGATGATCACGTCAGATCAATAATTGAGATGGGCTATGAACACATAATTGAAGAAGGAGATGAACACAAACATGAAGAAGACATTTAAGTTAGATGAGGTTGATTGCGCTAATTGTGCTTTGAAGATGCAGGATGCTGTTAAGGCTATTGATGGTGTTACTAGTGCTTCCGTTAATTTCATGACACAGAAGTTTACTTTGGAAGCTGATGACGAAGTATTCGATGATGTACTTGCCAAGGCTATCAAGGCTATGAATAAGGTTGAACCAGACTGCGAGGTTATTCTCTAAAATGAAATACAAGCTCACCAAAAAGCAACGTAAAATGCTCAAGCGTATTATCGCTTCCACTGTTATCCTTGGAATAGCGGCATTAATTACTAAGTTTGTTGAGATTCCTTGGTGGTGTGAATTAGTATTATTCGCTATCCCATATCTGATTGTAGGTTATGACATCCTTAAGGGTGCATTTATTAATATCATTCACGGTCAGGTATTTGACGAGAAGTTTCTTATGACAATCGCGACACTGGGTGCTTTCGCGACTAAGGAGTTTCCAGAAGCAACTTTCGTAATGCTTTTCTATCAGGTTGGTGAGCTTTTCCAGAGTATTGCAGTAGGCAGAAGCCGTAAGTCGATTGCATCCCTTATGGATATAAGACCAGACTACGCTAATGTAATAAGAGATGGTGTGGAGTCTGAGGTGTCACCTGAGGAAGTACAGGTTGGTGAGACAATCGTAATTAAGCCAGGTGAAAAGATTCCTCTTGATGGTGTAATCCTTACAGGTTCTACAACAATTAATACAGCGGCATTAACAGGTGAGAGTGCTCCAGCTGATGCAACTACTGGGGATAACGTAATCTCAGGTACACTTAACCTTACTGGTGTAATTACAGTTAAGACTACAGGCGTATTTGCTGAGAGTACAGTATCTAAAATCCTGGAGCTTGTAGAGAATTCTTCTGAGAAGAAGGCTAAGGTAGAGAACTTTATTACAAGATTTGCGAAGTGGTATACACCAGCTGTTGTAATTGGTGCTGTGCTTCTGGCGCTGGTACCTCCAATCTTTGATCATATGTGGATGCAGTGGATTGGAAGAGCGCTTGTATTCTTAGTAGTATCCTGCCCATGTGCACTGGTAGTATCAGTTCCGCTGTCGTTCTTTGCTGGAATTGGTGCAGCTTCCAAGGATGGAATCTTAATTAAAGGCGCTAACTATATGGAGACATTGTCTAAGATTGAGACTGTAGTCTTCGATAAGACAGGTACACTTACCAAGGGAAGCTTTGCTGTAGAGGCGGTACATGCAAATGAGATCTCAGAGAGTGAACTCATTGATATAGCTGCATGTGCTGAGAGTTATTCCTCACATCCTATCGCAGAGTCAATCATCAGGCGTGCTGGTAACATCTCCAAGGAGCGTGTTGGCTTGGTAGAAGAGATTGCAGGCCACGGTATTAAGGCTGTTGTAGATGGAATCGTTTACTATGTTGGTAACGGCAAGCTTATGGATTCCATCAAGGCTGACTATAAGGACTGCGAGCTTACAGGAACTATTATTCACGTAGCACGTGAAGCAAAATGGTCTAATGAATATTTGGGCCATATTGTAATCAATGATGAGATTAAGTCCGACTCTCCTGAGGCAATTAGTAACCTTAAAAAACTTGGCGTTAAGAATACTGTAATGCTCACTGGCGATAAGGAGAAGGTTGCTCAGAACGTAGGAAAAAAGCTTGGTCTTGATGAGATTCACGCAGAACTCCTACCAGCTGATAAGGTATCTCATGTAGAGAGACTTCTGGGTACTGGTACAAAGCTTGCTTTTGTTGGTGATGGTATTAATGATGCTCCAGTACTGATGCGTGCCGATATTGGTATCGCAATGGGTGCGCTTGGAAGTGATGCTGCTATTGAGTCTGCTGATGTAGTATTAATGGACGATAAGCCTTCCAAGATTGCTGATTCAATTAAGATCTCACGTAAGACAATGAGTATAGTATGGCAAAATATCGTATTCGCCCTTGGAGTTAAGGTAATAATACTTCTATTAGGTGCTCTGGGCATTGCTAACATGTGGATAGCGGTGTTTGGGGATGTAGGAGTTTTGATAATTGCAATTTTAAATAGCTTACGATGTATGTCTATTAAGAAGTAAATGTAAAGCACCGGAAATATTACCGGTGCTTTTTTATTATATACTGGTATTTGTAAGAGTATTGCATTCCGATAGAAAGGGTCTGACATGATATCTGAAGATAACAAAAGAAAGTTTCAGGCAATTGTTGCCTCTTTATCTCCTGAGCAAAGAGCTCAGTTATTAAGTCATATTCAATCTTTGCCTGAAAACCAACGTGGTGCAGTGGTAGAGCAGGTTATTGCTCGATACGAGCAGCATAACGCTCGTAACTTAAGTACTGAGAGAAAAGCTCCAGTTGTAACATCTACTTCTGTGAATAACAATGTTCCCAATGAAAATGAATCTCCAATTAAGCCACAACGTATAAATTCAGAAACTCCTGTAGTTGTACCTCAACGTAGAAGTTCTAAAAAGAAAAGAAGAATAAAAAGTCAGGTGTATCTTTGGGCTATAGTTGTACTTTTGGTTATTGGTATCATAGCG
Organism: Saccharofermentans sp.; assembly: GCA_024403715.1. GTDB lineage: Bacteria > Bacillota > Clostridia > Saccharofermentanales > Saccharofermentanaceae > Saccharofermentans. The sequence continues at coordinate 4,702 of JAKSRJ010000050.1, forward strand.
TTTATAGTTTTACGTAGAAATACTTTATTTGCTAATCTTGGTGTGACTTCTGGCGAGAGCTCGGTAGAAGAAACTGTCGAGCCATCTGTGACACCTACTCCAACAACTACTCCAACACCATCTCCAACTCCAGCTCCTACATTAGTTCCTTTGGCAGATGATCATCCTGATCTTACTGGCATGACTATAGTACTCGATGCTGGACACCAAGAGACTACTGATAACGAGCAGGAAGCATATGCCTCTTGGTTGTCAGCTACTAAGCCAAGATGTACAAGTGGTGGAACTGGTGTTGTATCAGGTATCCCAGAGTATGAATTGACACTTGAATACTCAAATATTATTAGAGAATACTTAGAGCAGTGTGGCGCTGAAGTAATAATGATTAGAGAAGAAAATGACGTTAATATTTCTAATCAAGAGCGAGCTCAGATCGCTGTTAATGCGGCGCCCGATTTGCTTTTAAGAGTAACTGCTGACAGTGACAAGGATGCGATCAC
>JAKSRJ010000051.1 GCA_024403715.1 Saccharofermentans sp.
ATCCAACATTTAACGATTTCCTCAATGCACAACAATAATTAGTATTTTGAACATATTAATTGCGTTTTAAGGATCACATTTGTGGTCCTTTATTATTGCAATAAATCTACATACAACACACAGAAAATTAGCAATAGGGTTTAACGAATGTAACTATGCATATTTCCCTAGCAGTTTAAATAGATTCTTCTAATTCATCAATATAGTTATAGTAGAACTTTGTAAAAACTCTGTTGACATGAGTCTATATAGTGTATATATTGAATATACACACTATATAGTTATCGAAGGGTTATGTGCGCAAAATACCTTTCGAATCGCGCGAAGGAAATTACATGGACATTATTTTAAGTAACAGCTCCGGTGTGCCAATTTATGAGCAGATTGAGGAGCAAATTAAGAGTCAGATTATGAGCGGAGATCTCGTGGAGGGTGAGTTATTGCCATCTATGAGAGTTCTGGCAAAGGACCTGAAGATTAGCATTATCACTACCAAGAGAGCCTACGAAGACTTGGAGAGAGACGGGTTCATTGAATCCGTAACCGGTAAGGGTAGCTTTGTTAAGGGGATTAATAACGACATCGTTAAAGAAAACATGATGTTCGCTATTGAGGAGCTTTTGGATAAGGCTGTGGATAAGGCGATTATTGGTAAGGTCGGCTGTGAGGAATTAACCGAGATGGTCAGACTCTTATATGAAGAGAAGAAGGCTTAGTATTTATGAATGTAGTTGAAATTAAGGGTATCACCAAGGATTATGGTGATTTCAAATTAGATAATGTATCTTTTTCTATTCCTGAGGGTTCTGTATGCGGATTTATCGGACAGAACGGTGCAGGTAAGACAACAACTATCAAGGCAATCCTGGATATTATCAAGGTGGATTCTGGGGAGGTTTTTGTTTTCGGTAAGGATGTTGCTAAGGAAGGCGCGGCTATCCGTGAGGATATCGGTGTTGTATTTGATGAGATGGGCTTCCATGAGTTTATGACCGGCAAGGACATAAACATCATGATGAAGAATATCTATAAGAACTGGAATGAGGAGGTTTTCTTCGATTATCTGAAGAAGTTCTCTCTACCTTCGCGAAAGCCATGTGGTAATTTCTCCCGTGGTATGAGAATGAAGCTTCAGATTGCTGTTGCTTTATCTCATGATGCGAAGCTGTTAATTATGGATGAGCCAACCTCCGGTCTCGATCCGATTGTGCGAAATGAGATGCTCCAGATATTCAGAGAATATGTAGTTGAAGAGGATCACACAATGCTTTTGTCTTCTCATATTACAGGTGACCTGGAGAAGCTTGCCGATGAGGTTGTATTTATAAATAAGGGTAGGGTTCTCCTGGCAGGTAATAAGGACGAGATTTTAGAAAAGCATGGAATCCTTAAGTGCAGGAAGGATGATCTTAAGAAAATAAGTGAAGCTTTAATTGTTAACTATGATATTGAAGCTTATGGCGTATCCGTTCTTGTAAGTGACAGAGATGCATGCGGTAAGCTCTATCCGGACATGGTTATCGAGCCTGCAAACTTAGAAGAAATCATGCTCTATTACGTTAGATAAAGGGGATACATATGAAGGGGTTAATTATTAAGGACTTCATGTGTCTAAGACGTCAGCAGAGCGTGATGTTCATCTATACAATTATTGCTACGATTATCCTGTCTGTTATGTTTGTGTTAAGCACAAGCCATGGAAATATAAGTCACGTTATGGATGGACTTATGGCGGATAAGGGCTTCACGTCATCAGATGTAGAGCATATTATTTTGGACGAGATTATCGTATTTATGCTTTTACCGTTTGCACTGGTACTGGATGTTTCCGCAGTTATTTTGGCAGATAACAAGGCAGGCTTTAGTAAAGTATCTGCATGTATGCCGATTACTCTCCCTCAGAGAGTTTTGGCACGATTTTTGTCTATAGCTTTATTCTCAATTATTGGTATGGCATGTGATTTAATAATGGTGATTTTACTCGCCTTGTTTACTGATATTGCAGGCTTTATGACACTTCTTGGAATTATGGTGTCACTTGCATCAATTATGCTGATTTTCTCTTTCCTGACAGTTATGTATAGCTTTCTTTTGGGATCAGGCAAAGTAGATTATGCACAGGGCTTATCTATTCTTACGATTATTGCTGCAGTTTTGCTTATTAACATCAAATCGATTATTTCGATTTTTAAGACCGGCTCTCTTACAATTACATCCTACATGAACTCTCTCAATTCTCTTGTTGATTTCTTGTCCAACAAATCCTACATAATGCTGATTGCTATGCTGGTTGTTTGTGGTCTTTGCTATTTGGGAACAGTCAGAATCGCAGAAAACAAAAGGGGGATTATATAATGGGCGGATTGTTATATAAGGACTTTGTTTCTGTAAACAGAATTGGCAGGATTAAACTTACCTACTTTTTGGCTGGACTCACGTTGCTATTTATTATTCTTCGTATACTATTGCCGGGAAGCCTCGCGGGCGACGAATTATATGCCGTAACAGACAGTGGCGAAGCTGTTAATCTAATAGACATTATCTTTGCTACATTTATCTCCTTTTTGCTTATTGGTTGCTTCTGTTTGATTAATTCCTTTGTCGGCAAAATGGTGGATGGCGATGACAGGAATTCAACCAGAGTTTATCTGGCCAGTATGCCAATTGCAAAACGTACATATATTGCCTCCAAATATGTTTTTGTCGGAGTTGCAACTTATGCCTTTATGAGTATTTGTTTAATTTGGTCTATTGCTGCACTAGCTTTTTCCACTGAAGGTTATGCACAGCTTGTAATTTCATTTCTGGAGCTGTTTATTGCACCTGCTTTCTCCGTTGCACTTATGCTTGCTTCCTTTGAGCTTCCACTGTTTTTAGTGCTCGGTAAGATACGTGCAACCAACATCAAAGTTGGAATCCTATTTTGCCTGGCAATGGTCGTTGTTGGCTATTTCCTGTTTGGTGATCTTTCACTTCTTGAGAAATATTTTAATATCGAAGTGTTCGTTAGTTTTGTTAGCAATCACATGGATTTTCTTATGATACTGCAGTCCACGATGCCAATTATTTCTGTGACTCTTTTTTACGTATCCTATAGAATCGCCAATCACTTCTACGAGAAGCAGGAGGTCTGATAAATGAAAAATAAAGATGTTAAAAACCTGATTATTTATCTCGCCCTCTCATTCGGAATGACATGGATAATTTTCTTCGGTGCCATTGCCGGTGGTTTCAGATGGGGTGCCTCCAACGGTTTTATGGAGAGTTTTGTAGCTCTTGGTATGTTAATGCCACTTATTGCTCATTTGTTTACAAGAATGATTACCAAGGAAGGATTACAGCTTACAGGTGAAGATTCCATGATGCTTGGAATCGATCTTAAGAATAAAAAGTGGATTATCTATCTGTTCGCTATCTTCATCCCATATATTTATCAGGAACTTGGTAACGTTTTATTAATTGCTATTGTTCCTGAATCTTTTGGTGGCACTGCTGAGAATCTTCCTGTGTTTCAGGATAAGCCATATTTAATATCACTTGTTTCGATAAGCAGCGCAGTCGTTACATCTTTTGCTGCATTAGGTGAGGAAGGCGGCTGGCGCGGCTACATGATGCCTAAGCTCATTAAGATAATGGGACTTAATAAGGCAATTATTGTTGGTGGAATCATCTGGGGATTATGGCATGCGCCGCTTACCTGTATCGGACATAACTTCGGAACAGACTATCCTGGATTTCCATATGTCGGCATCCTTCTGATGTGCTGCTCTTGCATATTTGTTGGCAGTATTCTTACTTTTGTAACGGTAAAAACCAAGTCAATTTGGCCTGCAACATTTATGCATGCGGTAAATAATGCATCCTCAAGCATATTGGATAAAATGCTCGATGAAGAAGTAATTCTTGATCAGTTAGGTATTTTCTCATACTGGCTGATATCCCTTGTTCCGATGTTAATCGTTGCTGTGGTGGTAATGGTGATATTAAATAGAAAAAATCAAATAGGTAAATAACAAGAATTAAGAAATCGCCTTCCAGAAATGGGAGGCGATTTTTGTATAATGAAGTATATGATTAGATTAAAGTATGAAGAATGGAGAGACCCAATAAGGCAGATTACTGGAATAAACCTTTATCGTCAATGCTGTCACGGATGCTTTCATTGATATACTGCAAAAATTTATTTACTGCATCAGTAATTCTATCTTCATCCAGCGCTACATTTTCTTTCTCGGCAAAATCTTTCAATTGCACCTGAGACTGCATGACAACTTCTTTTGCTGCCTTTTCCATAATTTCTCTGGATTTTTGATTCATATCAACCATAAAGTCAAAGAAACGGAGACGAAACTCCTCATCATTTTTTAACTTTACAGAAAAATCTACAGGTTTCTTCACCTGATGAGAATTCACCGGAAAAGTAAAATAGGTATCCGGATATGGCTCATTATCCAATGTAAAATGCCACCATTCTTCATTAAGCGGATGAAACCCGTGAGATATCATCAAATCTCTTAGCATCTTTCTATTTGAAGCCTGCTCCTGTGTAATATTTTCTGTATTC
>JAKSRJ010000052.1 GCA_024403715.1 Saccharofermentans sp.
ACTAATTTAAAAACGTCTATAAATATGTGCTTTTATCAAACCAAAATGAATAAGCATAAAGCACTCACCTCAAATTCATCAAACAATCTTTATCGAATAATTTCAACAATTACACCTTCTCAAAAAACGTATCCGGTCTACTTGAATTAAATATCTCATTGCAAGTCATTACTGTAACAAGGTTCTCGGTCTCACTAAGATTAATTATGTTATGAGTCCATCCAGGAATCATATGAATTGCTTCTATCTTATCTCCAGACACTTCAAACTCTACTATCTCACCAGTATTGATATTACGCTCCTGGATAAGACCGTGACCAGCAACTACAATAAAGAGTTCCCACTTTGAGTTATGCCAGTGCTGACCCTTGGTAATACCAGGTTTAGAAATATTAATAGATATCTGACCACAGTCTTCTGTGTGAACTAACTCAGTAAAAGACCCACGATCATCTACATTCATCTTCATTGTGTACTTAAACTTATCAGTTGGTAAGTAGCTAAGATATAAGCTATAGAGCTTCTTAGCAAATGAACCATCTGGCATTTTAGGCATCAAGAGAGTAGTTGGCTGATTCTTGAACTGTTCCAATAAATCAACAATCTCACCAAGAGTAACCTTATTAGTTACAGGGACATAGCAATAACGACCAGTTTCGTTAGCAACAGTCTCAACACCGTCAAACTCACAGTGTGCTTCTTTACCCTCTAGAAGGTCATACATACCCTCTACAAGGTCATCTATATATAACAGTTCTAATTCAGTAGAGCGGTCATTTACTGTAAATTCTTCATCATTAGCAACAGCCCAGCAGAATGTACTTACAGCGCTATTATACTTAGGTCTAGAATGGCCCATAAGATTAGGGAATCTATAAACTGCTACCTTAGCTCCTGTCTCAGCTGCATAATCGAAGAACAACTCTTCACCAGCCTTCTTAGAACGACCGTATTCGCTGTTACCAAATCTACCGCTAAGCGTTGCCTGGATAGAAGAACTAAGCATAATTGTTGACTTGTTATTGTACTTCTTAAGGAGATTAAGAAGATCAGATGCAAATCCAAAGTTTCCCTTCATAAAATCTTCTGGATTCTCAGATCTATTGACTCCTGCTAAGTTAAATACAAAATCACATTTAGAACAATATTCATCTAACTCTTCAGGCGTAGAATCAATATCGTACTCATAAATCTCATCAATTCTAATATTGGGTCTAGTCTTATTACGACCATCCTGCAAAGTCTTAAGATTATTTACAAGGGCTGTACCAACCATGCCCTTAGCACCTGTAACTAAGATATTCATTAACTTCTCCTTAGCCTATACTTCTAGCTTCGATTACCGCACCTGCTTCGACCTTCGTACAAGCAGGAATCACATTCTCGCCTTTAACAATTGCACCACAACAAATATGGCAACCTTCTTCTATGACGGTACCATGGTCAACCATAGCACCGATGTTAATAATGCATCCGTCCTTAATGGTAACATCTGTATTAATTACTGCTTTAGGAAGGATTACTACACCTTCACATACAGTTGCCTTAGGTGATACATACGATGATAAATGGATTAAAGTTGCCAGTTTACCACCAGCAACTTTAATATCACTAATCCATTTAAATCTAAATCGATTATTTCCAAACGCAGGAATAAAGCACGTATTGTCATCAATATAATCAACATATGAAGAAAGACTCATATTCTCGATAGAATCATCTAATACAACAATCTCACTATAGCCAAGCTGCTCAGCAACATCAGCTACAGTTCTACCGTATCCACCTGCACCGAGAATTACAAGTCTCATGACTTTCTCCACACCATCTTGTTAACTACATTTACATATCCCTGAATAATACGTACAACCTTCATGGATACAGTCTCATCAACATAATCAGGACATGGTTTACCTAATACACCCTCCTGCTTCATCTTAATAGCCATATCTGTAGCATTAAGAAGTTCATTAGTCGTAATACCAGCAAGAATAAAATCACCAGATTCTAGTGCTTCTGGGCGCTCTGTAGAAGTTCTGATACATACAGCAGCAATAGGATGTCCAATAGACAAATAGAAAGATGACTCCTCAGGAAGTGTTCCGCTATCAGATACAATAGCCAATGCATTCATCTGCAAGCTGTTATAATCGTTAAAGCCCAAAGGCTCGTTAACACGAACACGAGGATCAAGTTTAAATCCACTCTTCTCTAGTCTATTCTTAGATCTTGGATGACAAGAATAAAGAATTGGCATATCATACTTTTCAGCCAATGCATTAATAGCTGTAAACAAAGACTCAAAGTTCTTCTCTGTATCGATATTCTCCTCACGATGAGCAGACAAAAGAATGTACTTATTAGGCTCAAGACCAAGTCTATCGAGAACATCTGAGGCTTCAATCTTTGTAAGATTCATACGAAGAACTTCTGCCATAGGAGAACCTGTCATATAAGTTCTTTCCTTAGGAAGTCCTGTATCCGCCAAATACTTACGAGCAAATTCCGAATAGCAAAGATTAACATCAGAGATAACATCTACGATACGTCGATTTGTTTCTTCAGGAAGACACTCATCTTTACATCTGTTACCAGCTTCCATGTGGAAGAGTGGAATATGTAATCTCTTAGCTGAAATAGCACTAAGACATGAATTAGTATCACCAAGTATAAGGTAACCATCTGGCTTAAGCTCTGATAACAACTCATAGGAACGAGCGATGATATTACCACATGTAACACCTAGGTTATCTCCAACTACTGGAACAAGAATGTCTGGCCCAAATTCACCAAATGTATTTTCAAGTTCAAAATCCTCCCAGAATACTGTAGAAAGATTTCTATCCCAGTTCTGATTATAGTAAACTATGCAGCAATCAAAGTATTCTCGACATCTTTTAATTATAGCGGCTAGTCGTATAATTTCAGGTCTAGTTCCACAGCCAATCAGGATTTTAAGACGTCCGTCGTTTCCCCATTTAAATTCACTTATACACATTACATTGGCTCCTTTCTTATAAACGCACTAAACTTCGTTATCTCTTCTCAATCAAGTCGTTTCTTGATATCAATTACTTCATTGCTATTATCCACCTTAGTACTAATCTAAACTTTATCCCGCTCATTATAAGTACTTTACATGCTACTTGTACACATATTTCAAAAATGATTCCTTTTTTCAATAGTGTCAGCGATGATACCCCTTCTTTGTTATGTTAATTCTGGGATTACCAATTGCGATCTGTCTTGGTATGAGT
>JAKSRJ010000053.1 GCA_024403715.1 Saccharofermentans sp.
TCTTATTACATCCTGAGATAGCAAGGGCTGCTAATGGAAGTGTGAGTAATAATAAATTTTTCTTCATATTTAAATCGTATTATTCAGTTAAGCCTAGTTTGATGACTGAATAACCTTCTCCTTTCTAGGCTATAATGTATATGCTGTGTACCTGTCTCATTTATTTGCCACTTGATGGCTTGGAGGATTTTCAGGACACGGCTTTTTACTACCATCGTTAATAAGTTAAGTAACGCTAGACGTTTTATCATTCGCGATTATACGAGAGTAAAAAGTCCGTCGTACAGCAACTCACTAAGGAGGTGATTTTTATGTATGTAATTGGAATAGATATATCCAAATACAAACATGACTGTATCATCATTAATGAAGATACGGGTGAAATCGTTAGAGATGTATTCTCTTTCGATAACAGTAGAACTGGTTTTGATCAGTTCTTAGAAGTCTTGAATGCTTTAGATCCTAATGTAAAGAAAAAGATAGGATTTGAAGCTACAGGACACTACCAGGATAACCTTAAGATTTTCCTGGAAAATAATGGTCTTGAATTCATGGAACTAAATTCCCTACTCGTCCATAAATTCAAGTCTTCTCAAACACTCAGAGGCGTAAAGACTGATAAGACCGATGCAAGACTAATTGCAAGATATCTCTGTAATATAGAGTTCAAACCCTATCCTAGAGTATCTTACCACACTCTCGCGTTACGTTCTCTATGTAAACGTCATTTTGACTTAATTAATGAGAGAACAAAATATTTAATAAGAATAACCAATTTCTTAGATAGAACGTTTCCTGAACTCAAATCTTTCCTAAAAGGAAATATTAAGAGTAACACGATGATGTTTCTTCTTCGTAATTATGGAATTCCAAGCAAAATTGCTAACATGAATATCCAGTCTTATGATTTATTAAGAAAGACATCACAAGGAAAAGTTTCTGTTGCTAGATTCTATGAACTAAAAGAATTAGCTAAGAACACCGTTGGTTTTTCTTATGAAACCGATGTTTTTGAAATCCAATCTTTATTAAGAAGTTATGACTTAATTCAAGAAGAGATTTCGCTTGTAGAAACTAAGATTTCTAGCCATATGTCAAAGATCAATTCCAAGATTCCCACTATTAAGGGAATTGGATTAGTATCTGCTGCAACAATAATCGCAGAGATTGAGGATATATCTCGATTTGATAACCCTAATAAGCTTCTTGCCTTTTCTGGTCTTGATCCAAGATTATATGAATCAGGGACTCAATCATTTAAAGGAAGAATGAACAAGAAGGGTTCAGTTGTTCTACGTCGTGTCCTCATGAACGCCGCAGAAATTTGTATATTATACTACCCAACTTTTTACGAATATTATCGTAGAAAGAGGGAAGAAGGTAAGGCTCATCGAGTCGCCTTATCTCATCTCGCAAGGAAACTTGTGAGAATCATTTATAAGGTAGAAACCGAGCATATCGATTTCGACTTATCATTAGTTAAGTAGGGAGAAAAAGTCACTAATACTTTAAAAGTTCAATAATTTGGACTGTTTTCAACATTTTCATTATTCTTCTCTTGATTTATTAATAGTTAAATCTCCCTTATTATTTAACTTTCTAAAATTGTATATGGAACAGCAACAACTAAAGTTCCGTCTTGATATGCAAGTTGTAACCATGGTTCATAAACACCATTGATTGTTTTACCTTTTAGGTAATAAACATAATAACCATAGTCATTGAATTCTTCTTGGTCAAATGTGAATCCCTTTTGAATAAGTTGATTACCATAATTGGTAAGCGATGCTGAGGTAACTCCGTCATAATAGATACCAAAGTATTCACCTGATGTTAATGTCATATATCTTGAATACCAATTTGAATATTCGCCAGAATATCTTGGAAGTTCGAATCCAAATGTAACCTTCATATCATATGCTGGCCAGAGGGAATACATTGACATTTCAATGCAAGTACCATCTCCATAATAATCATCGAATTGGATAATGATCTCTCCATCACTACTTGTAGCGGTATACCAACCAGATTGGTTTGTATATTCATAACCCGCTCTTGATAATCTATTAAGCCAGTTATCCATTCTATTTAAGCCATTTTCAGAATAGCAATCGATTTGAACAGAAATATATCCTCTAGCGTTTTCGCCATATTGGTAAGCGTATGCATCGGCTTCACATACTGGAACATCTTTGCTTACAAGAGTTGAGATAAGTTGAGTTGGCCAATTAACATCTCTTACGACTTGGTAATATGCGACTAAGTAGAATGTTGTGTCTTCTTGAAGATAAGTGATAAACAAGCAATCTGTGATAGATACAAGCTTATAAGCTCTTGAAGGAGTTTCATCCGTAATTTGGAACTCATTCATTGCAAGAGTTGTTGTGTATGAATCTTCTGCTGTTGTGCTACGAATATTCTTACAATCAACTTGAACAGCAACGATGTCGTCTTGTTTTTGGAATGATACATGGTAATCATGTGAACTGTAAGAAGGCACGTATTTAGCGTAATCTCCTAGCGCAAACGATAAGTAAGGCATAAGTTCATCCCAACCAGTAGTATCAGCTTGTGAACTAATTGTAATATTTGGAATATCACTAGATGGTGTTGTATTTGAGTCAGTATCTTCAGAAGTAGTAATTTCACTATCTGTAGCGGAAGTATCAGTAGTAATTGGCTCTGAAGATGGCTTATTAGCGCAACCAGTTAGCAATAATGCAAGTATAGGTAATATAACTAATTTTTTCATATTTATCCTCTAAAAAGTGCTTTTACATTATATACACATATGCGTGTATGTAAAGCAAAAATAAGTATTTTTTACTATGTAATGTGCTATTTTACGGCCACTTGTAATAAAAAAGTCCACATAAGTGGACTAATTTTTAATGACCTAAGATATCTCTATCTGTCCAATCAGGTGTATCCCATTGAGGTT
>JAKSRJ010000054.1 GCA_024403715.1 Saccharofermentans sp.
ATGTCTTGTCTCAGTCATATTTGACTTTTGTACTTCCTGCTTTGATCTGGCATCATACATTTGCCTTTGATCGTACATCGGTCTTGGGTCATACATCGGTCTCGGATCATACATTTGACGCGGATCGTACATCTGTCTTTGATCATACATTTGTCTTGAATCGTAATTCTGTCTCTTTCCTGGCATTTCTTTTTCCTCCTGAAATAAAATGTTTTTTACAGCTACTCAGGAATCATGGAAGGACATTTTAGGCACTAAAAAAGGCACTCTTAAATTTGCATTTAAAAGTGCCCATTAAGTCATTATTTTTAGCTCGACCAACGTATTATAGCGTGAAACCAGTCGTTACCAAGTGCAATATTGTGGTCTATATTCGGTCTCCACGTATCTATAATACTTCATCATGTGCCATAATTATGTTTAATACTGGATATTAGTCCTGTACGTAAGGCATAAGTGCAACGTGTCTTGCTCTCTTGATAGCAACTGTAAGTGCTCTCTGATGCTTTGCACAGCTACCTGTGATTCTTCTAGGAAGAATCTTACCACGCTCTGAAATATACTTTCTAAGTGTATTTGTATCTTTGTAATCAATTACTTTATCTTTACCGCAGAAAATACAAACTTTTTTACGTCTGCGCATTCCGCCTCTTCTTCTTGGTGAATCTCCATCACCCTGTGCTTTATTATAAGCCATAGTGCTTTCCTCCTGTTTTAATGCTTCCCAAGCCGTGCGTTATTCAGCTTAGTTAAATGGAAGCTCCTCGTCAATTCCGTCTGGGATATTCATAAATCCGTCGGATACTGCCTCTGAAGGCTGAGCAGGTGCTGATGGAACGAAATCTCCTGAACCGCCTGCGGCGTTCTTTGACTCTGCGAATTCCTGTTCCTCAACTACAATATCTGTTGTATATACTCTAACGCCATCTTTATTTGTATAACTACCTGTCTGGATACGTCCTGTTACTAAAACCTTAGTACCTTTTCTGAAATACTTTTCAGCAAACTCACCAGCTCTGCCAAATGCTACACAGTTAATAAAATCTGCTGTAGGTTCATCTGGTCCGGCATTCTGACGTCTTCTTCTATCAACTGCGATTGAATATCTAGCAATCGCCATTGCGCTGTCACCTGAAGAATATCTAACCTCTGGATCTCTGGTTAATCTTCCCATAAGAATTACTTTATTCATATATACGCTCTCTTTCTAACTACGCCTCGTCCTGATTTACGATCAAGAAACGCATAACATTATCCACGATGCGGATTCTGTTTTCGATTTCTGCGGGAGCTGATGTTTCTGCTTCGAAATGGATGAAGTAGTAGAAGCCTTCGCTCATCTTCTGAACTTCATAAGCGAGTTTCTTCTTTCCCCATTCGTCAACATCAGAGATCTGGCCACCGAATCTGGTAATATAACCTTTTACCTTCTCGAGAACCTTTGCTCTCTCCTCGTCTTCGATCTTAGCATTAAGAACAAGTGCTAATTCATATTTGCTCATGCTAGTACCTCCTTTTGGTCTCTGGCCCCATCTATCAGTGACGGAGCAAGGAATATTATTTCACGAGCGTTAATAATACCACATGAAACTAGTAAAATCAAGGGTTTTTTTAATATTTGAATTGTTAAATCTTCTAATATGAAGTATAATCACCATTAGGCTCATTTGCTAAAGGAGGAACTATTATGTGTGAAAAGAAAAAATTCTACATTACAACACCAATTTACTACCCATCAGGCAATCCACATATTGGACACTGCTACACAACAGTTGCCTGTGATTCAATCGCGAGATATAAGCGAATGCAGGGTTATGATGTAATGTTTTTAACAGGTACTGACGAGCACGGTCTTAAAATCGAGCAGAAGGCTGCAGAAAAGGGCGTTACTCCTAAACAGTACGTAGATGAAATCGTTGAAATATTCAAGAATCTTTGGGAGTACATGAACATCAGCTACGATAGATATATTCGTACAACAGATGATTATCATGTTGAAAGTGTTACAAAGATTTTTAAAGAGCTCTATGACAAAGGATACATTTATAAAGGCGAATATACAGGTAAGTACTGTACACCATGTGAGAGCTTCTGGACAGAAAGCCAACTTGTAGATGGTAAGTGTCCTGAATGTGGCAGAGATGTAATTGAAGCAAAGGAAGAAGCTTATTTCTTCAA
>JAKSRJ010000055.1 GCA_024403715.1 Saccharofermentans sp.
CGTGCTAAAGAAGCCGGTTTCAGCAAGATCAATCTTGCTAAGCTGGGAGGTTAACCATGGCTAGAAGAAGTCGAAAATACAGTGAAGACACCCCGCTCCCGATTACATCCACGCTGTGCACATCAGATCCTGATGTAACAGGGAAGTTATACTTAGCTGCGTATTCTTCCGCTTTATCGTTCATTAGAGGAGACTTATTACGTGCATTATAAGCTTCCACACCATCTACGAACTCAGGGAAAAGCCTTATTTCACTTATGTAAGACTCCTCTCGAAATGGGTGTGCATGTATTACAATTCCTCCACCCTCGTGAACAAGCTTAAGTTGTTCTTCTACAGAAGCATCACGAATCTCTGGATGGTTCAAAAGCCAATTCTCATCAAGACCATAAATTAAGAACTCAGTACCGTTATAACCAGATTCCCAGCCAAAGAAAACATCAAAACCTATCTCATCACCAGCAGCCTTTGCATCACGGTATCCAGAGCAGAATTCATTCACCCACTCATTCCATGGAAGCTCTCTATTAGGAGCAGTATTACCATAATAAAAATGGTCTGTAACGATTATTCCTGCATATCCTGCTTTTTTATGCGCGATAGCCATCTCTCGGCCGGTATTATGACCGCATTGACTTCCCTGTGATGTATGAAGATGTGTCTCGTACTTATACTGCATATTAATCGTCGACTGGCTCAACTGGAATTACTCGTCCGGAGTTAAGCCCTGCAGTCGCTGTAGCTGCGTCTGCAACCAACTGCTCTAATTTCTTAAGATATGGCTGAACCTCTTCGTCTGCTGAGCTTACACCAAGAACATCAATAATTACATCTTCCTTAAGGCTTGTAAGAACATCATAGAACGCATCTAAGTTACGGCCATATCCCTTAGGTGTTCCAATACTACTGTTAACAATAACATCCTGAACATCATTCTTGCTCACGGAACCTGTAAAATCTAAAAAAACGTATTTCATTACTTATGCCCCCTCGTAAAGCAACTCGAAAGTCTCATAATGGTCTCCCGTATAGTAAATATCACCATCATCAGAAAATACAAGTCTTTCTGCACCTCGTGATGAAGCTCCCAAAGTATTAATGTCGCACTCGTGATAAGTTACCCCCTCTGGGAGGACACCTTCATAATTACCGAAGTAGTCGCCTCCGATACACATTCCAGGTGCATATTCTTCTAGAGAGCCACCATCCCAGCCAAGAGCACGAGCCTCAGACTTGGTAATAAAGTTACCAGGGAGAACACCATATGTATGAAGGTATAAAGCAACATCTTCAGCTGTTGTATATACACCATCAGGATTGATAGCATATTCTGTCTCTTCGATAATAAATTCCGTCTCTATAGCTTCAGATTCAGTAACAGTTTCTTCTGCCTCTTCGATCTCCTGAGTTTCCTCTGCTACAGTCTCTTCTACGGTCTGATCATCCACTGTCTCAAGAGCACTATCTAATTCATCTAAGAACTCGCTACAACCAGTAAATAAAATTGATACTACAAGTAAAAGTGGGATTAATAGCTTCTTTAACTTACTCATATATATACTCCCTTACTTCGCAATTATTAATTCCAAAAGAACCATATTCATCATTAGTCATTTCAAAGAAATAAGACTGAACTACACGTGCAATTCCATTATGTGCTACTAGGATATAAGTTTTATCATCATCCTTCAATTCATCGAGAAGATTATATATTCTCTGTGCTAGCTGAAGCATAGACTCGCCACCTTCATATCGGTTAGCAAACTGCCTCTTGGCCATAGCAAATTCCTGACCATCTCTTGGAGTAGACTCATACTTACCAAAGTTTTGCTCCTTAAGACGAACCTCTTCTTTGGCAGGAATACCTGTCATTTCTGAGATATGAAGTGCAGTATCCTTAGCCCGAATAAGTGGCGAATATAAAATCATGTCAGCTTTAATTCCAGCATCAAGAATAGCCTTACCTGTTTCTAGCGCCTGCTCGTGACCAAGGTTGGTTAGTGCAATATCAGTTGCTCCACAAATCTTGTTTTCAGCATTCCAAAAAGTCTGACCATGCCTTACAAAATAAATCTTTTTCATAGGAATAATACTATCACAATAGCGTATAATTAGAACAAAAATCT
>JAKSRJ010000056.1 GCA_024403715.1 Saccharofermentans sp.
TCACCCTTAAGGCTCATAAGAATAGAATCCTCAAAGTCCTTACGATTAAGTCGATGGTTATTTACAGTAATCTTTGTTGTCGTTGTACTGTCAAAGGAATTAAGTACATCTGACCATAAAAGAAACATATTCTCCTTATCTTCTTCGCTGGCTACTCTGTAGTTAATATCAGTAAATTTCCAGCACTTAGAAAACTTATTCGGAGCTACCTGAAAGATACCATCAGGCCAAATTCTCATAACAGGAATTAAGTCCTGAACCTTCTTAGGAACTACGAACTTTTCCTTATCCTGCTTCAATATTGTTTCTACGCTTCTTAGCATTGATATTCTCCTTTTTCTTATTTTCAAGCGTGTCTTTTAATCCCTCGTAGTAGAGGTTATTAGACGAGAAGGTCATTCTTTGTGGAACGATAAATCTATCCTTAATGAACTCCACTATGAACTTCTCCATAGTCATTCCGTTGTATTTAACGAAAGCCATAAGTGCGAATGGCAAAGCAGCTGCAATGCAGGCGTAGGTTACGAACTGTTTTGTAAACTGTTCTTTGCATACGAAATACACACCTACAGCTGCAGCAACTGCAAAACCACTACACACGAGCTGTCTAATGTTGAGACCAAAAAACACGGATTCGGTGTACTCTCGCACATCCTTGTTAATATTTACTTCCATAATTTGAATCTCCTAACAATAAAGCTGAGACATTAGAGTCCCAGCATGTCATGAACTACTCTGTCTGATCCCTTTATGAGACCTAACAAAATGAGCATATTAAATATGAGCTCACTTACATATTCCCAAACCATTGTGACCGGTTCAGCTGAAGTATCCATATCAGGCATACTTCCAACGAAAGCCGAGAAGATAACACAGGCAAGTACAATGATTACGCCCTGAAGGCAAACGCCTGCATAACTCTTCAAGAAGCTCTTAGCAACACTTTCAGTTGGCTGACCAGCTAAAGAAGCTAAAGGCAATGGTGAAATAGCAGCATACATATAGATTCTGAAGAATCGACCATATACTGTAAGAAGCAAAATGATACCGATTACCATCATGGCTAAGTGTGAAATAAAGCACACAGCCCATACAGGAATAGCTCCATCAAGAATTCCTATATCGCAAAAGGTTTCCATTACATCTTCAGGTATTTCAAATTCCAGTGCTGAACCTATGCTGGTGGCACTCGAAATATCCGCTATTGTGCCTTGTATAACTGCTATGAAATTAAGCATGATAGATAAGCTACTATCGACAAGCCATTTAGCTACAGCAAATCTTACAAATACTTTCACTGCAGTCTCTGGTTTCTTAAGTTCAACAAAACTACCACAAGTTTTAACTACTCCAATGGTAAAGAACAGAACCAAAAGGGCGGTTCCAATGGCTCCTAATACTCCGTTAATAGCAGAGATTATTGCCCAAATAGAACCACCCTTAAAGGAATCTGGTGCGGTTGTAAGTAAGTCCCACATATCTTCTAGTTTATCTCCTAGAAACTGCAATCCCTGATATAGTTCATACCACGCAGCTTCTCCCATGGGACAATCACCTCACTTTATCAGAATGCACCTGGTGCAATAGCCTCGAGAATTGACTTTGAGAAAGTTACAATCAATCCGCCAGCCAAACAGAGGAAGCCCTGGCTTCTCTGAGATGGATCATGGCTCTGGAAACTAAGTCCTACCTGAACAACACCCCAACCAGCGATAATTACACCAACCGCCTGAATGATGTCAAAGATAATCTCAGAGAGGTTATCAATGGCCTGTTCTGCTTCTGAATCCGCAAAACAAGGGAACACCATAACGGATGTTACCATCGCAACAGCAACGGCTACCGTAATATAGTTCTTCAAGACTGTTCTCTGCTTTTCTTTCTGCAATACTGTCATCTCTGACTTGTTATGAATCTTCTTCATTATTCTTTTCCTCCAATTTCAAATAAATTTC
>JAKSRJ010000006.1 GCA_024403715.1 Saccharofermentans sp.
TTTTCTAGCTTTCATAAGAACTCCTTATGCAACTTTGTTTACGATATTTTTTACCCATTTGTATTTTTTATAGTGAAGTAATACAACTGGTATTTTAATCATCTCATCAAGATTAAGAATAAAATATACGACGATTACTGGCAGGTGCCATACAAAGGCAGCAAGCATACCAACAGGAACAATAAATGCCCACATCGTTATAGTGTCACATATAAAACCAAACTTAGTATCGCCACCAGCTCCTAAGATGCCTCCGATTACAACGCAGTTAATAGATCTACCACAAATATAATATGCGTTCATGTACATCATGGCCTTGAGATACCCTATCGCAACAGGTGAAAGATTAACAAACCTAACTACAATAGGCGTAGATAAAGCAGTAAGAATTCCAAGAATAAGACCACTTATGATAGCGATTCTTAAAATTCTGTCGCCATACTCCTTACCTGTATCAAATCTATTAGCACCAAGCTCGTTACCAACAACGATAGCACCACCGCCACCTAATGCATAGCACAGGCAGGAAACAACATCCTTGATAATAAATACGATGGAATTTGCTGCCGTAGCATCAGAACCCAAGTGTCCGATAATAACAGAAATCATAGTAAACCCAATACCCCACAAAAGCTGGTTTGCAAGGTATGGCGCGGAATATTTAGAGAAGTCCTTTCGAAGTCCCAAATCAAGCTTAAAAATATCTTTAAATCTAATTTTTACACTACACTTCTTTATAAGAAAGAAGAGGCATGAGAAGCATGCAAATCCGTTCGAAATGGTAGTTGCCAATGCAGCACCTGCAGCTTCCATTCTAGGCGCACCAAGAAGACCAAAAATGAATACAGCGTTAAGTGCGATATTAAGGAAAACAGAAATAATACTTATCACTGTACAATGCTTAACAAAACCAGTGTTCTTAAGCACGGATTCAAAAAGCATTGCCAAGGACATAAATATGTACGCAAAGCTTACAATCCTTAAGTAGGATTCGCCATAATTAATAATCTCTGGCACGTTAGAATAAATACTTATTAATGCTCTTGGTGTAAAAATAGCTGCCAGGAAGAATAAGAGCATTACAGGGATAGTCAGAAAT
Organism: Saccharofermentans sp.; assembly: GCA_024403715.1. Lineage (GTDB taxonomy): Bacteria > Bacillota > Clostridia > Saccharofermentanales > Saccharofermentanaceae > Saccharofermentans. Next base: position 1,100 of record JAKSRJ010000006.1, read on the forward strand.
ACAGAATAAGCAGCAACTCGCTCTATTGATCTCTTATCTCCCTTACCCCAATACTGAGCTGCAAACATATTGGCACCAGATGTGATTCCAAAAAGGAAAAGGTTTAAAACCATCATTATCTGAGCTGACAAAGATACTGCAGACATAGCATCCTGATTTAATGCTACGAGCATCAAAGAGTCTGATACAGGAATTAATGCGAAAACAAAATTCTGAAGCGTCATTGGAACAATCAATGACGTCAATTTTTTTGCAAAATCGTTATCCTTAAGTTTGAGATTCTCTTTTTTCATACGAGCATTATAAGGCTCGATACTCTAAAATCAATAAACGAATTCCTGAGTTCAGTAATATGTCATACCTGCATCACCAGAATAATAGAGAGCAAAACCACAAGTTCTAAAATCTGGATTCATCATATTAGCCTTATGTCCAGGAGAATTCCACCAGGAGTTAAATACCTCCTGAGCTGTTGACTGACCACCAGCAAGATTCTCACCATACATAATGTTTGAATTAACTGTCCACCACTGTGAACCATCAGGTCTTGTGTGACTGAATGATACAGTAATTTCCTGTGCTCTTGTCATAGCAGCAGAAGCTAGCCCATTACTCCATGACAAAGGCTGTAATCCAGCAGCAGTTCTTGCATTGTTTACCAAGTTAAAGAGCTCTAGCATTGTTGGATCACTAGGAGCTGCGATAGAAACAGGAGCTGGAGTTGGTGTTGGAGTTGGTGTATTTGTTGGGCCAGCAGGAGTAGGTGTTAGGGTTGCTTCCTGGCTTCCTTCCAAAGGAGTAGTCTCAGTTGGTTCAGTAGCCTCTACTTCCTCTGTCTCTTCTGGCAACTCTTCTTCAAGTCTTACAACCTCAGTACTTGTTGGAACAAAATCATAAGGCTCAGGAAGAACTTCAAACAAGCACGCTCTATGAACATATGCTTCCTGACCATCAAATTCAATCATATACCAATCATTATCTTCACTAATAGCAATTACATGTACTTCTCTTCCATAGTACATACGACCGATACTCTGATAATAAACACCAGGACCTGTTCTGATAGAGAAACCACCAGCAGCAATCAAATTAATGTCAACAGCTCGATAAACATACTCATTTGCTTCATCCTGAGCAGCTCTTGCTCCAAGATAGTTCGCTAGCTCGTAATCAAGGAGCTCGATATTATCATCAGAAACATTATAAGTAAGCTTTCCCCAAGGGAACTTCAGAGGATCAGCAACATAATAGGAATATGCCCACTGTGAAGCTAACACAAATACAGTAAAAATAACGAGAAACAAAGGAAGTCGATCTTCTTTGGCAATATCTTTCAAGTCATTCTTTGGCTTAAAATCGTTCTCGCTCATCGCGCATACCCCCATCTAATCTTTCGACTAGTATAAAGCCACCATACATCCTAGACAATGAAATAAATGTAAACTTTTGCCTTTTTATAATAAGTGGGGTTATAATTTGCGCATATATTAAAAATATACGGGAGATGCACGCATGCCTTTTTTTAAGACAACACCATCTGGACTTCGAATTATTATCGTCGGAGCTGGTAAAGTTGGTGCAACGCTTGTTGAGCAATTAAGCGCAGAAGGTCATAACATTACCGTTATTGATAAAGATCCTAATAAAATTCGAGAGATTACATCAGCTTACGACGTTATGGGCTTGGCTGGAAATGGAGCCTCTTATTTAACTTTACAGGAAGCAGGCGTATCTAATTCAGATCTCATTATCGCTGTAACAGATTCTGATGAACTTAATCTTTTGTGCTGTACTATTGCAAAGCAGTTCTCTAAGTGCGCAGCCATTAGCCGCGTAAGAACGCCAGATTACTCAAGAGAAGCTTCATATTTAAGAGAAAAACTTGGTCTTGAGATGATTATTAATCCAGATTTAGTCGCAGCAAGAGTTATGTCTCGTATCCTCTATATGCCGAGAGCCCTTGAGATTAATTCTTTTGCACACGGACAAGCTGAGATTATCAAACTTAAAATTCCTGAGGGTAATATCTTAAACAAGATGACTATTGCCCAGTTCGGCGCTAATATTACTAACAACATCCTCATATGTGGGGTCGAGCGTGATGGCAAGGTAGTAATCCCTAGTGGTAATTTTGAACTTGCCACAGGAGACATCATTTCTATTGTTGGCACTCGTAAAGAACATAGTAGTTTATTTAAGAAAATTGGCTTTGATACTCATCAAGTAAAAACTGCCATGATTGTAGGTGGAGGTCGCTCTACTTATTATCTTGCTAGCATTCTGCTTAAGAGTGGTATTGATGTAAAAATCATTGAGCGTGACTTAACAAGATGCGAAAACCTAAGCGAATTCCTACCAAAAGCAGTTGTTATAAATGGCGATGGAACTAATACCGAACTCTTGCTCGAGGAAGGAATTGATACTACGGAAGCATTCATTCCACTAACGGGTATCGATGAGCAAAATGTAATGCTCTCTCTTCATGCCAAGAAAACAAGTTCAGCAAAAATTATCACAAAGATTAATAGAACCGGGTTTAACGATATTGTATCTAGTCTTGATTTGGGAAGTGTAATCTATCCAAGATACATCACAACTGAGACAATCATCGCTTACGTAAGAGCTCGTAAGGCTTCTTCTGGAAGTAACATCGAGACTTTGTATCATCTATTCGATGCTAGAGCTGAAGCTATCGAATTCCGTGTTACAGAAGACAGTAATATCATTAATATCCCACTTAAAGATTTAAAGCTTAAGGATAATCTCCTTATCGCCTTCATAGGTCATAATGGAGAAGCTATTATCCCTAGAGGTAATAGTGTTATCCTGCCTGGCGATACTGTAATGATTGTTACAACTCACACAGGCTTTAACGATATTACGGATATTCTGAGGTAATCATGAACTATCCGATGATAAGATACATCTTATTCCAGGTAATGCGAATTGAAGGCATATTGATGCTTCTTCCATGCGCAGTTTCTGTTTTTTATGGCGATGGCGAGGGTTTAACTTATGCCATAATAGCTTCCATACTTATCATTGCAGGATTTATTGGTTGTAAATTTGTTCCTAAGAATCAAACTATCTATGTAAAAGAAGGTTTTGCTGCGACAGGTTTCACGTGGATTTTAATGAGTATCGTCGGATGCTTGCCTTTCGTGTTCTCTGGCGAGATTCCATCTTTTACAGACGCTTTGTTTGAGACGGTTTCTGGTTTTACTACAACTGGAGCAAGCATTCTTTCTAACGTAGAAGGATTGTCTCATACTGCTTTGTTTTGGAGAAGCTTTACACACTGGATTGGTGGTATGGGAGTACTCGTATTCCTTCTTGCCATCATCCCTATGAGTGGTGGTTCCAACATTAACCTTATGAAAGCTGAATCCCCGGGGCCTTCTGTCGGTAAACTCGTTCCTAGAATACGTAGAACTGCATTTATTTTATATGCTATCTATTTGGTAATGACAATAATCGAGACTATATTCCTTCTTTGTGGTGGTCTTAATCTCTTTGATTCACTTTGCATTGCATTCGGTACTGCAGGTACAGGAGGATTTGCAGTTCGTAACGACAGCTTTATGAGCTATGGTCCAGCCATCAGATGGATAGTAAGTGTATTCATGCTACTCTTTGCTGTTAATTTCAATGCATATTACTATGTGCTCCTTAAGGAGATTAAAAAGGCAATTACTATGGAAGAAGTTCGCACGTTCTTCTTAATAGTTCTAGCTGCTATTGCTGTTGTTTTTGTAAGTATTCTTGATATGTATGCAAATGCTTTCGATGCATTAACAGATGCCGTTTTTCAGATTGGAACTGTAGTATCTACAACAGGATTTGGGTCAGCTGACTTTGATTTATGGCCGACCGCAGCCAAATTTACATTATGCTTTATGATGTTTATGGGAGCTTGTGCAGGAAGCACTGGTGGTGGTATTAAGGTTTCCCGTATGGTGCTTTTGTTTAAGACCATAAGACAGGAATTAGCATCAATGATTCATCCTAAGATGGTTAGAAGAATCACTCTAGATAAGCGAGTTGTAGATGATGAAGTCATAAGATCAACTAATGCATTCTTAGCAACTTATGCAGGTATTTTCCTTATTTCAATGTTTCTTGTTTCTTTTAATGGATACGACTTAACAACAACATTTACATCTGTTCTTGCAACGCTCAATAACATTGGACCAGGGTTGGCTTTGGTAGGTCCAACATGTAACTATGGATTCTTCTCCGTCTTCTCAAAGTACGTGCTCATATTTGATATGCTAGCTGGAAGACTAGAGCTTTTCCCTATTCTTATTATCTTTAACCCTAGTATTTACAAGAAATAATTAGATGGTTTCTGTATGCTGTATTCTAGATTTGATGTCTAGCGATGTCTCCTCATCGACAAGAAGCCTGATTATTTCTAATCCTTCATCAATAGTGCATCCGAGCCCACGACCTGTCGTAATCATTCCATCTGTAGTAAATGCAGCGCCAGTATACTCTGCACAATTAAGCTTATCTTCCCAACCAGGAAAACAAGTCGCCTTCTTGCCCTCTAGCACTCCTGCCTGACCTAACACAGCTGGACCAGCACATACAGCGCCTAAGCGCTTACCTTCACTATTGAATTTCTGAATTAACTCTTTAAGCCCATCGTGAGCAAGCATATTAGTAACACCTGGCATTCCACCTGGCACGAAAAGCATATCACTATCATCGAAATTCTCTTCGGAAAAAATGCCATCAGCTACGATAGTAATATCATGAGAACTAACAACTGTCTTGCTGTCAGTTATAGAAACTAACCTAGTATTAATGCCAGCTCTTCTTAATAAATCAACAATAATAAGGCATTCAGACTCTTCTGTTCCATTAGCGATAAATACAGTTACTTTACTCATATGGCTCTCCTTAATCTGGCCAAAAAAGTTTGGTCATATACATAAAAAAATTATATCCTTTATCAGCACTTATTTCCGAAGTTGTTACTGCAATTAACTCAGATTCTTTGGTCCAAGTCATTTTTGCAGATGGATTTAAATATATTAGAGTATCATCCTTAATGTATTCTTTAGGAACTGGAAACATCTTATCAAACAACCAAGGGACATGACCAATCAAAAACATACATACTATTATCAATCCAGAAATAATCAAGCTATACCTGAATATCATTAATGGCACCATATAACTAAAATGCCATCCAACACAAACACCTAACAACCCAATAATTACCATGAGGATAAGCTCAGTTATCTTTATTGCCGTTCTGGTCTTATTAGGATGCATCTTACGATCCTGCCACCATGGCGTTAACGGAATCATATCCAGACCTGTCAATCTTCCAGTTACTCCATTTACAAAATAATGTTTCTCAGGCATTTCTATGATATAAATGGGAACTAAGGCAAACACTATATCAAAATTCGAATAATCCGTAATCATCGCACTCGTATCGGGTATGAATTCATCGTAGTCAAGATTCTGCTTAGTTGCCACATCTCGCATCAATTTATTAAGTCTCCTCCATATTATTTGAGGATTCTTCCTAGGCAAAAAGTCGGTAGGTAATACTTCTACTCCATCGATTACAGATTCACCACTATATTCTTTAGCCTTGCTTAATGGAAACTCACCCGTATCTTCTGCCATATCTCTTGATAAACCTTTACTAGCAAATACAGGTACTTCCTTAAACCCAAATCTAATAATCGCTTCTACAGTCTCATGAACTATATCCTTAGAGCGTTTATATGTGCCTCTTCCGCTTAAACTTACTACTGCATCATTTTTAACTATGTAGCATGGGACATATACAGCACGCCATTTAATGCTAGACATCTCCTGCACATACTTTTTATCTGCATGTTTAACGATAGCTATTTGATTGCTTACTTCTCGTTTTGCTTCCTCTTCACTATACTCGAAAGGCACAACTAAAGCAGGTTGATCAGGGGTGCTTATATCAGCAATTAATTCGCGCGATGCAAGATCAAAAATCCCTCCACATTGAGTACAAAAAATAGCATCCATCATCGAATCAAAGTTTCCTTCGATTCCACAAATAGGACAATTAATATCTGCAGCATCCTGATTAATAAACTGATGAATCATATGTGTAATTATAAACAAAAAAGACGCGACAGAAAATTCTGTCGCGTCAACTAATTCTATAGTTACAATTAAATTAGAGCTTAATCTCTACTACCCAACCCTCTGGGGCTTCAATCTCACCCATCTGAATACCTGTCAAAGTCTCACGAAGCTTTGTCATAACAGGACCCATCTCCTCCATACCAGAAGCAAATGTAAACTCTCTGCCATGATCTGTAATCTTTCCGATTGGAGAAATAACAGCAGCTGTACCACAAAGTCCACCCTCTGTGAACTTACCGCTCATTACTTCCTCGAGGAGAACCTCACGTTCTTCAATCTTCATACCAAGATAATGCTCAGCAACATAAACTAGAGATCTTCTTGTGATAGAAGGCAAAATGGAATCAGACTTAGGAACAACGAGAGTACCATTACCATCTGTAAAAATGATATTAGCACCACCAGTCTCCTCAATCTTTGTACGTGTAGCTGGATCAAGGTAAACATTCTCAGCGAAGCCCTCATTATGAGCTGTAACTATTGCATGTAAAGACATAGCATAGTTAAGACCAGCCTTGATATTACCTGATCCATGAGGAGCAGCACGGTCAAAATCAGAAACCTTGATAGAAATTGGCTTAGCGCCACCCTTGAAATAAGGACCTACAGGTGTAGCAAAAATTCTATACTGATAATCATCAGCAGGCTTAACACCAATAACAGGGTTAATACCGAAGATATAAGGACGGAGATAAAGTGAAGCGCCAGAACCAAATGGTGGAACCCATGCAGCATTAGCAGCAACAGTCTCCTGAACAGACTTTAAGAACATTTCCTTTGTAATTGGTGGAATCTCAAGACGAAGTGCAGAATCGTGAAGTCTCTCTGCATTCAAGTCTGGACGGAATGTAACTATTCTTCCATCCTTTGTCTCGTAAGCCTTAAGGCCCTCAAAAACAGTCTGAGCATACTGGAGAACACCAGCATCCTCGCTCATTGTAATCATATCATCAGCTGTTAAAGCACCCTCGTCCCATGCACCATTAGTATAATTAGCAACAAAACGATAATCTGTCTTCATGTAGCTGAAGCTTAAGTTTGACCAGTCAAGATTTTTCTTTTCCATAGTACAAAACCCCCTGCTTTTAAATTTCAACGTATTATATCACCTTTAATGGGGCAATAAAATAATATATACTACCTAGGGATTTAGGAGGATAGATATATGGAAGGAAACGATAAAAATTCTTTATTAGAGCAAGACAATCAAGAAAAACAAACATCTGATGATAAGAAGGTCGATGCAAAAAAAATCGTTTATGGTGTTAAAAAGAAAGATGACTTTGAATTCAATCCTGAAACACCTTTTGGAACGGTTGAAATAAATGCATTCAAGCCACAGGGATGGCAAAATCAAGACGAATCATTTTCCGTCTTTTCTGGTAATGCCAAGAAGTGTCCAGGTTGTGGATCTAATCTTAAATTTAACGTAGAGGCTGGTCAGCTTCTCTGTAATAGCTGTGGTAATGTCTATGATGCAGATTCCATGAATATGGTTGGATCCTTATCTCTAGATAATCCAGAGATTGACTATGAGACTGAAGATGATATCGATTATAACGATCGTTCCCTTTCTGAAGTTGTATGTAATTCATGTGGATCTCAGATAGTAACAGACTCAAACACAGCATCAACAATGTGCCCTTTCTGTGGTTCGCCTATGCTCGTTATGAGGAAACTCACACGACAGTTTAAACCTGATGCAATTCTGCCTTTCGAGTTTGGTAAGGAAGAAGCCATTAAGAAATTCACGGAATACGTTACTAGCGTGCCACATGTACCAGCTGCCTTTAAATCAAAGAATATTATTAATAAGATACAGGGAGTTTATGTGCCTTTCTGGATTATCTCTTCTGATGTTCATATGGACATTGGTGGAAATGCTTTTTATGTAATTGATGGTAGCCCACAATTTGACAAAGTTAAGCATGAAGAAGTCGGTAATCACGCTATGTGCGCTCCTGTTGACGGAATTATTGATTTTGGCCTTAAAAATATTCCATTTGATGGTTCTAAGAAGATTTCAAACCGCCTTATGGAAGCCGTTGAGCCGTTTGATTTGAGTAAACTTGTTCCTTTCTCAACATCATATCTACATGGCTATTCAGCTGAAAAATACGATTCACAACCAAAAGATATGTACGACCGAATTCGTAAAAGAATGGATTATTATTCCCACGCGGTTGCCGAAAAAGTGCAGTTTGAAGATTGCGATTACTTCGAGTATAACTCTTTATATACTATGATTAAGTATTCAAACTATAAGATAATTTATTGCTTGCTCCCTATTTGGTTTTTAAATGTTAAATATGAAGACAAGAACTATCAGTTTGCTATTAATGGCGAATCTGGTGAGGTTTGTGGTGCAATTCCGTATTCTAGATTCTGGGAAACTATCTATGATTTAAGGCAAAAAATGCAATCATCCTCATTGTTAATCCTTAGATCTGTTCGCGAGATGGTAGCTATTGGATGTGCATCAGGAATGACATTCCTCTATATAGCATTCCGTCTGTTTGCTGACTCCCATAATAGTATTGGTAGATCAATTTCAGTAATAATGCTTTGTATAGCGATTCTGCTTATGGCCGGAGGCACCGTACTTCCTGCTTTAATGGCTTCTGCAGAGAAGAATGCACGTAACAAGGTTGAAGGTACAAAAAACCCTCACGTATTAGACAAAAAGCCAGATGTATCTTTCTACTACGACACAACCCAACGAATAGTTGCTAAGAAAAAGCTTACTGCTGGAGGCGTCGCTGGTATCAGTATGGGAAAGAAGATAATTGATTCTTCAGGCAATTATGACAGAGGATATCAGTTTTCACAGGGTAACAAGAACTTATGGTGATGAAGGTATTAATTACAAGTGATTCTCATGGCAATACGGATCTTCTCCTCTCTATAATAAAAGAGGAGAAACCTGACTTTTTCATTCATCTTGGTGATATAGAGGATGATATAAGCCTCGTAGAAAAAGAGCTTGGTGTACCTCGTACACCGTGTGTGTTTATTAAGGGTAATTGTGATTATAGCAGTCAAGGAGAACTTAAGAATAACGCTGTATTCAGACTTGGTGGACACAAGTTTTACTGTTGTCATGGACACTTAGAGCATGTTAACTATAGCCTTAACAGCCTACTTTTAAGCGCAGCGAAAAAAGAGTGTGACATCGCACTTTATGGGCATACACACGTGCCCCATGATGAATTTTTGATGGTGCCTTTCGACGGGTCTATGGTGCATATAATCAACCCTGGAAGTGTAGCTAGGCCTAGAGGTGGATCATCAAGGTCATATGCAATTATGACCATCAAAAACGATGGAGCATATGATGTTGAATTTAAGACTCCATCACTGGAAGCTTAAGATTCCAATACCATCTGAAGAACGCCATTCCAAGTACAATTACATAACCGATAATTGAAAGCGCCACTGGTATCTCGTCAAAGAAGCAGATACCAATTATTGCTGCAAAAATAACCTGTGTATAGTCAAATACAGATATCTCTCTTGCAGGCGCAAATTTATATGCAGAAGTAATAGAGAACTGAGCTATCGAAGCAAACAAGCCAGCCATAACTAAATAGAATAATTGCATTCCAGACATAGGCTTATAGTTTATGATAATAAATGGAGTCGCAATACTGCAGGAAAATAAAGAGAAGCAAAGAACTATAATTGGTGTTCTCTCCTTTAGCTTTCCAAGCTGTCTAACGAAGGTATAAGCAACACCTGCACCAAAACCACCAGCTACACCCATTAAAGCAGGAAATACTGATACATCCCCTGTAGGCCTTACAATAAAAATAACACCAATAAAAGCAACTATCGTAGATATCACATCAACTTTGGATGGCTTCTCCTTAAGTAGAATTGCTGACGCAATGATAGCAAAAAATGGGGATAACTTATTAAGCAAATTCGCGTCCGCTAAAGGCAAATTATCAATCGCGTAAAAATTACAAAACAACCCCACCGAACCAAAAAGACAGCGCCAAAAAATAAATTTGATGCTTCCCTTTTGAAATTTAAATTTCTCTTCTGAGCGAATTAGTGTCACTGCAGAAAAAATCGCAGCAAAGGCATTACGGAAAAAGGCCTTCTCCATAACGGGAAGGTCTCCTGAAAATCTAACAAACATTGTCATAAGGGAAAATCCCATGGCAGCCATAAGGATGCATAGGATTCCCTTCACGTGATTATTAAGTTTCATACATTCCTAACGCTGTTAAGAAGGAATAATTCTTTCTACAGGCTTAAATCCTGTTGTCTTAACAAACTTACAATTGTTCTTAAATCCTGTAATGGCGTCAGAAGGATCAATCATAGCCATATTAAGTGTTAATAGCTGATCACGCTTAAACTCAACTGACAATAATGTCATCTCCTCCTCATGGCCTGTAGCAGTATTGAGAATTGTATCTACAGCATGCACTACACAAGTCTTAACAGGAAGCAAAGCAAAAGTATCTCTTGCTACACGAATCGTTGTACTAGCAACATAATCTTGCATCAAAGCATAGTAATTAGTCTTAGATAATTCCTTCTCGGAAACCGTTCCATTAGCCTTCAAAGAGTATTCCACTGTTGGAACTATCTCATCAGACTTAACACGGAACTCGACCTCCATAACCTCTGGGTTATCAGTACCAACCTCAAAAGAGGATCCAAAATCGAGAAGATCATCAAAAGGCTTAGCAGCATCGATTACCTCAAAATATGTATCGATATCACCAGCCAAAACCTTTTCTGCAAAAGGCTTAAAATCAGACTGAAGTTCGCCACTATTAACTCTCTCCCAGTCGATATAGCCATCTGTATCCTTATGAACAGACTTAATAGCTTCTACATACTCCAAATACTCATTAACCTGTGCCTCGTTTGCTGCAACATCAATATCAGATTCCTTAGTTGCTGCCTTTGAAGCCTTAGCGGATTCCTGCTTACCCTTATTAGTAACCTTCTCCTTCATTTCCTTGGCAATCTTCTTAGTACTTACCTGCTTTGTATAGTAAATTCCTGTTCCTGGAACACTTAATGTAGTACGAGCCTGACCTTTACTATTGAGACTCACTCTAGCACCCTTAACACCAGTGCTTACGCCTACGCCTGACTTGCTTAAATTGAGCTTAACGCCAGGAAAAATGTTGATAGACTTTCTAAAATTAAGTCCCATAATAGAATCCTCCCAAAAAGATACATAAACTTTACTATTACCAATATATTCTACTACACTACACGCACGTAAAAAGGTAAAATTTTAGTAGAATAAAAAATCGGTAAGCATATGAGAACTATTAAAGTATCAAAAGAATCATTAGAATCATTCGCACTATTTGATATGAGGTGGTATGACATAACCCTCCTCCCACTTTCTATGGCAAACGACGTAAAAATCGTATGTGATAGTTTTATTGAGTTCACTCTTGATGACATGGCGGAAGTTTTAGAAAAGGTTATTGATCGAGATACAAAATCGGCAGACTTTTTCCTTACTTGGTTTGAGCCTATGATTCTTCATTTTTATGACAATCTAAGTCTTAACGAACTATTTGGCGATACCCCAGGCTCTATTGCCAATTACAGACAGACTTATATGCCTCAAACTGATGACGAACTTTTACGATGGATTATTTCCTATCTATTTAATTTGTATCAGGATATGGAAGCGATAATGCTAGCCACATATGCCAAGGACTATATCTGTGCCCAGGACTTACTTGATATGATTGATATTCAACAAGGAGAAGTTATGTTTCCTGTTGAACGCAGACACTATATCGATCAAATTAAGCAGGATTATATTCACGAACTAGATAATGACCTAATACTTAGAGAAGCTGATAAGGGAACAAAACTCCTATTCAAGAAATATGTAAACGAGCTTGCTGATAAAGGCGATATGGATGCCTTAAGAATCAAGGGTTATGCCTTAAGCGGTGGTAATTCTGTATTTAAATGTGATTGGAAAGAAGCAGTAAACTGTCTTGAGATTTTATGGCGAGATGGCGGAATAGGGTATGCTGCAAATTCGTTAGGTTACATCTATTTTGATGGCAGATTATCAGATGGAAAACCAGATTATGAGAATGCATTTAAGTATTTTTCTATAGGTCATTCTTTTGGAGTATTTGAATCTACATTAAAACTGTCAGAAATGTATCTTAACGGACATTATGTAGCACGTAATATAAACATCGCTGGCAACCTAATTGAGAACGTATATAACGATAAGAGAAAAGAATTTGAAGAAGGTTGCTTTGACGGAAATTTTGCTGAAGCCGCACTTCGTATGGGAGAAATACAACTGGCAACCACCAGCCTCTCGCCTGAATTTGAAAAGTTTGCAAGAATACATGCTTATGGCTTCTTCTTACAAGCAGAATTTGCTATCGCTTTAAGGCAGCAGTTTGCCCCTATTCAGACTGATAAACAACTATTAGAATCCACTGTAAAAAAATCGGAAGAACTAGCTACTAATTACAAAGTGTATAAACGTTCTTATCATAGTGATTTCCCCGGTCCTCTTCAGGATTTTGTAAGAGCTAGAAGCAACGACAAATTCATACTTAATCTCAAACCATATAAGAATGGAAAAGTTAAGATTGAAGCAAAAAGACTTCCAACTAAGGGAAGTTCTAGATCTGCTTATACTCTACTTACTTATAGAGAATTTTGTTGTTGCTCGTTAGCTGATTCATTAAGCGTAACAGCTGAAAACGCTTGCTATAGATTAACAAAAAATGCCGTGCATTTTGACGATTTAACTGTTGATAAACTGAACGATAAACGAGTAAGAATCAACTTCTTATTGGAGGATTCTCAGGTAGCTTATGTTGAAGCGGATTCATTTTTAATCAGTAAACCTCAAAAGTAGTATTGGAGTTATATGACATCTAACGAGTATTACTTTTTTAAGGCTGTTGAAGTACATGACATAAAGAAGGCTGCCGTCATCCTTAATGTTAACGAAGATACCATTAACAAAGCCATCGCCAAACTCGAAAAAGACTACAACTGTACGTTATACATTCGTAAGTCAAAACCACTGCGTTTAACTCCTGCAGGTCAACTTCTTTATGAATATCTGAAAACGGTTATACAGCTAAACCAAAAGTTAATACAAGATATCCAAGGCAGTGATAATGGTCATATTAATATCGGAATATCCTATCCTGCTAGCTGGTCAATAGTTAATATTCTACAAGAGACATTTGCAGTAAAACATCCTATTGCCAAAATACAAACTAGACGTCTTTATGGTACTAATATAATTGCTTCTTTAAAAGAAGGATTGGTTGATTTTGTGGTCTCACCTCATAGTATTTATGTAGAAGGTTTCCCTCAGATTGCTGCAATTACAAATATCAAATGGGGAATCGTAATTCCTTCTGGTATGCCACAAGCAGATTTAGGTAGCATCGACTCAGAAGCTATCCATAATTTAGAATACGTAGTTCCTTCTGATCCTTCAATTCTCAATCAGTTAGAAAACCATCTAGGAATCAAGCTAGATAATCCATATGGAACTTATGACTCATCAGAAGATTTATTAGGCATGTTATTAGATGGATTTGGGGCTGGCTTTACAACATCAAATGACAGAGGATTATTTGAAAGTAGTGATATGTCTTTCATACAACTCAAGCCTATTTTTAATACTCAATTCTATGTATATTCCAAAGATTACAATGCTCTCGATTGCTTTGGTCAGGAATTCTACGACAGTATTAAAGATAAAACTATTTCCTACTATTAGCTTTAGATTAACTTTAAGTAAGATAATGCGTTATATATGCCATTATCATCTAATGTGGTTGTCACATAATCAGCGCTTTCCTTAGCCTTTGGGGCTCCATTACCCATAGCTACTGATAAGCCGGCAACACTGAACATATCTAAATCGTTGATTGAATCACCTATCGCTATGGTATCTGCCATATCTATCTTAAGTAAATCACAAAGCTTACGTATTCCAGTTCCCTTATCAAAGCCTTTAGGAACAACTTCAACTATTACATCATTATGAAGTATAAAATCAAAGTCATTCTCGAGTTCTTTAAAGCAAGCTACCTTGTCGCATCCTGTCATGTCACTGGAGAACTTATTAATTCTCCATTTGCCGTAGTTATCTTTTATAGACTTACGTGTATCCCCTAAGTCATTCATAACCTTTTTACCATATGGATCGTCTTTAAAATCTTCATATTACATATAAAGACACTCTGGGCCCTCGAGGATGCTTCTAAATCCATATCTGCTTGTAATGTCGATTGCCCGAGTAGCTAAGTTTTCTGGAATCAAGTTCTCAAATATAACTTCGCCATCGATTTCAATATGTGTGCCACAACCAGCTATAATCCCGTTAAATGGCAATGATAAAAGCTGAGGAGCCGTTATATATCCTCTTGTTCTTCCCGTGTTAATATAAGCTTTGTGACCGTTCTCACGAAGCTTATATATTGCATCAATTGTGCTTTGCGGAATAACACTTCTTCTATCCCATAAAGTTCCATCTATGTCGAAGAAAACGTGCTTCAAAGATACTCCTCAGAAACTGGCAAAGTACCGGCCTGTATTTTTACAAGTGCATCCTTAAGAGGCATAGGCTTACCAAATAGATATCCCTGAAGTCTCTCACAGCCGATAGACTTCAAATATTCTGCTTGCTCCATAGTCTCTACGCCTTCTGTAAGAGTATGCATTCCAAGATCATTTGCAAGGCTAACTACATTTTTAAGTACAGCCTTTGTCTTTTCCGGCTTCTCGTAAAAGCTTGAGAGGAACACCATATCTATCTTCATAACGTCGAAAGCAAAATCCTTCAACACATTAAGAGATGAGTAACCTGAACCAAAATCATCGAGCCATAGAGGGAATCCAAGTCGCTTCAATTCATCAAGATCTTTATGAAGAGAATCTAAGTTATCGGACAAAGCAGATTCTGTTACCTCTACGTGAATCATATGGTGAGGAACCTTATAGCGCTCCGTACACTGGACTAACAAAGAAACTACATCTGTAAGTTCAAAATCAAGGCGTGAGAAATTAAGTGATACAGGTACTGCTGGACGGCCATTATCAAGGAGCCATCTAATATCACGGCATACAGTCTCGATAACTACCATATCAACCTTATGAACCTGATGGTATTCCTCTAACACAGGAATAAACAAAGGTGTCGGAATAAAACCATGCTTTCTGTCTTCCCACTTTGTCAGGGCCTCATAACCACAAAGTTTTCTATCCTTAGACCAACATACTGGTTGATAGAAAACCTTAATATCACCTCGATCGATAGCAGTATCTACGTTATTAACAATGTACTGTCGCATCGTGAACTTGTTATCGAGGTCAGTATCGTATTCACAGTAATCTCGATCGTAATGTTTCTTAATAGAAGTACATGCGTATCTAGCCTTATCACATGCAGCAGCAGGGTCAGTTAGCCGTATTCTAACAGGGTATCCTCCAGCCTTAAGACCTGTCTGGGTATCAAAGCCCATATCATAGATATATGATCTAATCTCTGCGAGTTTTTCTTCAACCTTATATTTTCCACATAAAACTACGAAGTGATCGTCGCCCTGACGTGCAACTAGGCCATCGTAGAAGGTATCTATAATCTTACTTGCAATCTTTTTTAAAAATGAATTTCCAGCCTCAAAACCATACCTCTCATTAAGAGGTCTGAAGTTCTCTATATCCAAGTATAGGAAAATCATTGAGCGATAATTAGTCTCAGGATCAGATAATATCTCAGATGCTCTTTTTCTGAAGAAACCCATGTTAGCTGTGTCGGTTAACTCATCCTTAACAGCTGAATCAGATTGAATTCTATTGACAATAACAGGTTGGTCTTCCACACCTAACCAACGCTTAAGCCTATCTCTAAGCACATCCTTAAGCGTCTTACGGGGAGCTTTATTCAGCTTGTCGCCTGCTTCTCGTCCCAAAGTGTGGTTTCACCCCTAGTCCTCGTAATATTCATGTCTATTATACGCTGATTTGAAGAACCACGGTACTTCAAAGTGATATCCTTTTTAGAAAGTTCAAATTTACCATCAACCAAGACATCAATCCTGGACAAAAACTCGTCAGTCACTTCACATCTTGAGCGACTTCCATCAACGAGTAATTCTTCATCTAATCTAAATCCAGTAAAAACCCAAAGATTTTTATTAGGGAATTTTTCTTTATATCTCTTAACAAATGGGACTAATGCACGCTGATTAGATGGCTCCATAGGTTCGCCACCAAGAAGAGTTAATCCCTTGATATAGCTATGATCAAGCATCTTAAAAATTTGCTCTTCTGTATCTAATGTAAATTCCTGACCAAACTTAAAATCCCATGTTTCCGGCTGAAAGCAACCTTCACAGCAATTAGTGCAACCTGAAACGAAGAGCGTTACTCTAACTCCCGTTCCATTCGCTATATCACAATCGTGGATAGTACTATAGTACATAAATTAAAGGTGCATTACGCGCTCTCTAATCTCCTGTGTTCTTCCCTGATTCCAGAACTGAGTTCCGATATAACCACAAGTTCTTCTAGCTACATTAAGCTTATTCTCGTCATCGTTACCACAATTAGGGCAAACCCATGTAAGCTTATGGTCTCTCTCCTCAATCTGAATCTCGCCATCATAACCGCATACCTGGCAGTAGTCAGACTTAGTATTGAGCTCAGCATACATAATGTTCTCATAAATAAACTTAACTACATCAATTACAGCATCGATATTATCCTGCATGTTAGGAACCTCTACATAAGAGATAGCTCCACCAGGAGAAAGTTTTTGGAACTTAGACTCTAATGTAAGCTTATCGAAAGCGTTAATTTTCTCAGTTACATGAACATGGTAGCTATTAGTGATGTAATTTCTATCAGTTACACCCTTAATAACACCAAATCTTCTCTGAAGACACTTGGAGAACTTATAAGTAGTAGACTCAAGTGGAGTACCATAAATAGAGTAATCGATGTTCTCTGCTTCCTTCCACTTAGCGCATGCATCATTAAGTGCTTCCATAATCTTAAGACCAAAAGCTTCACCCTCTGGTTCTGTAAGCTTCTTACCTGTTACTTCATATACGCACTCCCAAAGACCAGCGTAGCCAAGGGAAATTGTAGAATAACCACCATAGAGGAGCTTTGTAATTGGCTCACCCTTCTCAAGTCTAGCCAAAGCACCATACTGCCAAAGAATTGGAGCAGCATCAGATAATGTACCAGCAAGTCTGTCATGTCTGCAGCGCAAAGCTCTGTGGCAAAGCTCTAATCGCTCATCCAATATCTTCCAGAACTTAGCCTCATCTCTAGACTCACAGCATGCAGAACATGCTACATCAACGAGGTTCAAAGTAACAACGCCCTGATTAAATCTTCCGTAGTACTTAGCCTTACCATTCTCATCTACATATGTTGTAAGGAATGATCTGCAACCCATACATGTATAACAGTTACCATCACCATTCTTATCAACCTTTAAGCTCTTCATTACCTTCTCAGAGATATAGTCAGGAACCATTCTCTTAGCTGTGCACTGAGCAGCAAGTCTTGTAAGGTAGAAGTATGGAGCATCCTCAGTAATATTGTCTTCTTCAAGAACATAGATGAGCTTAGGGAATGCTGGTGTGATATATACGCCAGACTCATTCTTAACACCCTGAATTCTCTGCTTCAATACCTCTTCAACAATCAAAGCAAGGTCATGCTTAAGCTGAGGATCCTTAGCTTCATTTAAGTACATAAATACAGTAACGAATGGTGCCTGTCCATTAGTTGTAAGAAGAGTTACTACCTGATACTGGATAGTCTGAACACCACGCTCGATTTCTTCGTGAAGTCTCTTCTCTACAAGCTTATTCTTCTGCTCTTCTGTAATCTCTACGCCTAAGTCTTCGAATTCCTTATTTACGATTTTTCTAATCTTCTCTCTTGATACCTGCACGAAAGGCGCTAAGTGTGTAAGAGAAATAGACTGACCACCGTACTGGTTAGAAGCAACCTGAGCGATAATCTGTGTAGCGATATTACAAGCAGTAGAGAAGCTATGTGGCTTCTCAATCATAGTACCAGAAATAACAGTACCGTTCTGGAGCATATCCTCTAAGTTAACGAGGTCGCAGTTATGCATATGCTGAGCAAAATAGTCGCTGTCATGGAAGTGAATGATACCCTGCTGATGAGCATCTACGATATCCTGTGGGAGAAGGAGACGCTGAGTGATATCCTTACTAACCTCACCAGCCATATAGTCACGCTGTACGCTGTTAACAGTAGGGTTCTTGTTGGAATTTTCCTGCTTCAATTCCTCGTTATTGCACTCGATAAGGGTAAGGATAGAAGCATCAGTAGTATTAGACTGACGGATAAGGGATCTTGTGTAACGGTAAGTTACATAAAGCTTTGCTACTTCATATGCACCATGAGCCATAATCTGCTTCTCTACGAGGTCCTGAATCTCCTCGACAGAGAGGGCGCGGTTCATCTTCTCACACTCATTAGTAACACGTTCAGCAATACGCATAATCTGCTTAGGAGTCATGCGATCTGGTTCCTTAGCAGCCTCGTTTGCCTTAGTAATAGCGTTGATAATCTTAGAAATATCGAACTCTACTTCAGTCTTGTTACGCTTAATGATCTTCATAGTAGCACCCCTGCCGTTTACTGTTATCAAAAAATTGACTTGGTTATTGTAACAATGTTACACGCGTTTTTAAACTACTTTTATAGCTATTCTGTCAAATGTAACATTTCAAATCTAACAAATCTTTGACTCTCTGTTTGCTACATTATTCTAACTATATATTGGGGGCAGGTCAACACGTAATACTATATATTGTGTTACAATTTTGATTCTTAAGACATAATAAAAACCGGCTACGCACCATAAATGCATAGCCGGCCACAATTCTAGTTAAATAATGAGCTACATTACTTCTTGGCTGCGTTTGCTACCATTTCGATGAGCTTATTAGGTACACCAACACCTACAGGTCCGAATGGATTGATTACCAAATCGCACTTTCTGTTCTGTACATATTTAGCTACTTCCTTAAAAGGCATAACAGCTACAGATGGCTTCTTGCCTCCTGCAAACATATCCTTCCAAGCTACAAGTGTAGAAAAATCTGTGAATACTGGGAGAGCAATGCTGCTAGGATCATCCTTACGAGCGATAGTAACAAACTGGATTTTCTTCTTTCCAGTCATATCTGTTTCCTTAACTTCAGATGCAGGAAGAACAAGTCTTGCATTCATAAGATGAATCATCATGAGCTTCATGAATTCCTTATCCTTAGCATACTCCTTATATCGCAAAGTCATACCCATCAAAGCTGGGTTCTCTACCTGCTTTTTGTTCTCCTTAGTTGTAGGTGGAACATTAGAGATAACTGAGAATTTAGGCACAACATTAGTCGAATCAAGACCAACCTTCTGAAGGTCAATCGTAAAACCAATCATTACATCACACATTGATGCTTCATCAACAAGTGTCTCTTCGCCCTTATCATTAGTTGTATTGATGAGTGTAGCGCTTGTAACTAATACTTTGCCATCTGGTCTATAAACATAAAGAATCATCTCTTTGTTAAGAACACCAAATACCTTACCTCCGACAGCAACTATGCCCTCTTCAGTGCACTCGATATCCTCAGCCATCAGGAAGCACTTAGCGCCACCCTTCTTAATTTGCTGATCGACATTTGCTTGAGCGATATCATTAGCCTGCTTTTGAATTGCAGCCTCACGATTCTTCTCAACTCGAATTCTGTCGGCTTCAGCCTTTTCCTTCTTCGCCTTGGCTTCTTCGGCATCTGTCTCATCGATAGCTGCGAGCAAAGCTGCATCTAAGTCATCGCCATTAAGATTAAAAATATCCTTATCGTCTGCCATTATTCTATCCCCCTATTAGCCTTGGGTTAGGAAATCAACAGCTTCAATATAGCCATCAAATCCTTTTCCTATTATAGTCTTCTTCGCAATCTTAGACACATAAGAAATCTGTCTGAAGTCCTCACGCTCGTCAACCTTACTGATATGAACCTCAACAGCTGGAATCTGCACTGCCTTCAAAGCATCAAGAAGCGCTACTGAAGTATGTGTATATGCACCTGGGTTAATTACAATTCCATCTACCTTATCGAAATAAGCTGCTTGAATGTAATCAACGAGGTCACCTTCGTGATTGCTCTGCTTAAACTCTACGTCAACGCCAAGAGTCTTGCAGTGATTTCCAATCATCTCGATAAGATCGTTATATGTACTCTTACCATAGATATCAGGTTCTCTGATACCTAACATGTTAAGATTTGGTCCATTAAGAATTAATAGCTTCATTGAAAATTCTAACCGCCTCGTCTAAGTATTCTTCCTTTGAATCCTTGCTATCTACAGTAATACGGATATCACAGAGATTCTCATAAGCTTCATGTCTCTCACTATAAAGCTTCTCTACGCCCTTACTAGCTGTCAAAGGTCTATCCTCTGATGCGAGCATAGAAAGAGGTCTATCATTATAGATAACGAGAGAATTACATCTTAGTGGGAAGTAGTTGTACTCGCGTGTAACAATACCACCACCGCAGGAAACGATAAGTCCACTTCTCTTTAAGTATTCCTTGGAAACTTCATGCTCCATCTCACGGAACTTATCTTCGCCCTGAGTCTTAATTACCTCAGAAGGAGTTGTGTTATAGGTCTCTGTGAAAGCAACGTCCAAATCAACCATCTCTCTACCTAAGTACTCAGAAAGTCTCTTAGCAAGAGCAGACTTACCAGAACCTGGCATACCGATAATAGTAATGTTCTTCATCTGGAACTCGAGCTTCTTAACTACAGACTTAATTAGGTTAGCATCACACATAGACTCAGCTTCCTCATCTGTTGTAGCACCCTTAAAGAACATACAGGACTTAACAGCCTGAGCAACAAGCATTGTAAGACCACCTGCAATCTTAAGGCCACGCTTTTGTGCCTCATAGAGAAGTCTTGTTCTAGATGGGTTATAGATAACATCAGCAACAGACTCAAGTCTTGGAAACTTATCGAGGTCAACAAGAATGTTATCAATCTTAGGGAACATACCAACTGGTGTACAGTTGATAATTACCTGAGCATTACTGCAAATCTCGTAGATATTATCGTAGTTAATTGGCTCACCCAAATCACAGAAATTAACAAGTCCCGCCTTCATATAGCCAAGACCCAATTCAACTGCAGCTGCAGCACCACCGTGACCTAATACGAGTACTTCCTTCCCCTCAATCTCGATGCCTGCAGAATTAAGCATGAACATAAAGCCGAAGATATCTGTGTTAGCTCCTCTTACTTTGCCATCCTTACTAAATACAACAGTATTAACTGCGCCTGCATCCTTAGCAGAAGGAGTAAGCTCGTCACACATATTAGCAGCAATCTTCTTATAAGGAATTGTTACGTTATATCCACCGTAAACTCCACGTCTACCCTGTGCCCAGAGTTCTTCAAGCTCATCTTCTTCCTTCTCGATAATTCCATATGCATATTCATCAGTAATGATTGCATGAATCTGAGGAGAATATGTGTGTGGAAGGTGCTGACCTAATACACCAAATAATGGCTTTTCCTGATGCTTTCTTGAAAGCTCAAAAATCTTCTCGTAGAGCTCTCCAATATATGGAACTGCATCGTCATCAGCCTGAGCCTTAATCTCAGCAATTTTTGCTTCCTCACGAGCCTTATCAAGAACTGGTGCGCCTTTGATTTTCTTATACTCACCAATCTGTCTTGCAGTCTTAATTCTCTTAGAGAAAGCTTCGATAATTGCCTTATCTTCAAGATCTATTTCACGTCTTAATTCTTCGAGACTCTTCATTACTTTGTCTCCTCCTTCAAGATTGCATCATATATAGCAATTGCAGCCGCTGCTTCTACAACAGGAACAGCTCTTGGTGCAACACATGGATCATGTCTACCCATTATCTCAATACTTGTGTTCTCGCGCGATACCAAATCTACAGTATTCTGAGGTCTAGAGATAGATGGTGTTGGCTTAAATGCTAGATCAAATACTAGAGGAACGCCGCCTCCGACTGAAATACCACCTAGAATACCACCACACTTATTAGTAGCGAGACTTACGTTATCGCCATCCATTACAAATGAATCGTTATTAGTTGATCCAAGTAACCCGGCTACGTCAAAACCTGCGCCAAACTCCACACCCTTAACAGCTGGAATAGCATACATAAGATTTGCAATCTTACCTTCAAGACCATCAAAAAGTGGTCCGCCAATTCCGCCTTCCATACCATAGATAACGCACTCGACTACAGCACCTACAGAATCCTGTGCCATTCTTGCTTCTTCGATTTTTGCCTTCATTCCTTCAGCAGCTTCATCAGAAATTGCTGGGAATTCCTTATCGGCAATTTTAATTAATTCCTGCTTAAAAGCTTCATCCTTAACATCGTGGTTATAGTAGTTATCATCCATAACTCCACCACAACTCTTAAGGTGAGCATAAACTTCTATTCCACGCTTTTTAAGTTCATTAAGAGCAATAGAACCAGCAATACAAAGAGGAGCTGTCATTCTTCCAGAGAAGATTCCACCACCACTCTTAGAAGCCTTGTCACCATACTTAAGCTTACCTGTGTAATCAGCATGACCTGGACGTGGCTTATTCTCAATTGAGGAATAGTCCTTAGGCTTTGTGTTAGCGTTAATGATATAGCCGTGTAATACGTCGCCTTCAAGCCTTTCGAAAAGAGCTTCATCCTTCTCGCTTCTTGGAGTAGACCACTTATTCTTACCAGGAGCACGTCTGCTCATAAGCTTATATGTTACTTCCTTGTCAGCTTCTACGCCTTCAGGTAAGCCCTTGATGTAAACACCGATTGTTGGGCTATGGGACTCGCCGTAAATTGTAAGTTCTAAGCAATCGCCTCTGTAGGTGGATTCCATGCTCATTATGAGAACTCCTCTCTAATTACATCCTTAAATGCTGGGAAAGACTTATCCAGCGGATTAATGTCGTCTATTTGAAGATCAACTCTAAGTGCTGCCGCAAGTAAAACCGCAGACATGACCATACGATGATCCTTATAAGAATCTAGGTCAATTATATCCTTAGCAAAGGAGTTATCGTAGCCATAAACAGTAAGAGTATTGTCGGTTTCTTCTGTTTTGATTCCAGCAGCTTCGAGCTGTTCGCGTGTAGCCATAACGCGGTCGGACTCCTTTGCTCTTAAGCGAGCTGTGTTGTTAAATACTGTCTTCTTATTTCTGAAGGCAGCTACCATCGCCATATAAGGCACGATATCAGGAATATCCTTACAATCCCATGTAAGTTCGTCTACGCCAACATTATTTAAATAATCAACGATAGCCTTATCGCCTTGAACGGAATTAATATCTAGGTTTCCTACTTCCAACTTACCGTTAATAAGCTCTTTAAGACAAAGGAGGAATGCACCGCCACTCCAGTCGCCTTCGACATTAAATACTTCCTTACCTTCAAGAGAAGATGAATACTTATCAATTACGTACTGAGTAAGCTCGATATAGTGGATAGATGACTTCTCGCCTGTAACTTCGATAGACGAATTAGGAAGCACAATTAATGCCATCATGATGCCTGACACAAACTGAGAAGAGATACTACCATCAATAGTAAATAGACCTTCTGTTAGTGTGCCTGTAACTTCGATAGTTCTGTTTTCTGCTACCAAAGTCATAGTAATTCCGCGTGGACTTAATGCATTTTCCAAAGCATCCATCGGACGGTCAAAAAGACGTCCTGCAGTCTTAAATATAAGCTTTCTATTAGTAATATTCTTATTAAATAAATAAGCTACAGCTACTGTAATCATGAAGCGAATAGTAGATCCTGATTCTCTGCAGTCAAGAACAATATCGCCATCGTGGTCATTAGCGTCACGTAAAGCCTTAAGGCAATCCTTAGTAGCCTTAATATCATCGCTGTCGCCATCGCTATACTCTAAGTTGTCGTTAAGACCGTGTAAAAATCTAACAATTAATTCGCGGTGATATACCGACTTTGAAGCCGGAGCATCTACCTTAAAATCAAAAGTGCGATCCTTTAATTTAATAATCATTTTGACTCCTTTTTAAGGAAAGACAAAAGCTCATCTGGAGTCATTTTTACAATATCAGCTTTACCGATTTTATTTACAACGATTAAGGAGATTGTATTGCCTCTCTTCTTCTTATCGTTCATAGCACCAGATACTGAATCTTCTGGAGTAATAGCATCATCTATAGGAAGTGAGTAAGCCTTAATAAGATCTAACATCTTATCTGCTTCATCCTTTTCAAGTGTGCCCTTAGCTACTGCACAATCGATAATAATTCCCATTCCCTTAGCAACACATACACCATGAGGTAAAGAGAAATTTGAATTACGCTCGATTACATGTCCGATTGTATGACCGAAGTTTAATGTCTGACGAAGACCATTATCAAACTCGTCTTCCTCGATTACATAATCCTTGTCCTTTACACACATACCTACGATTTGCTCCATAAGCTCTGCATCTTCTCTAATTTTGATGCCCTGATCTTTCTTTTCTACAAGCAAATCATAAAGCTTTGTATCCATTATGCATGCGTACTTAATAACTTCTGCCATACCCTCTGTAAAGGTCTCGTCAGGCAAAGTCTTAAGACAGTCTGTGTCTTCTAGAACAAGCATTGGCTGCCAGAAAGCCCCAACTTGATTTTTACCTGCTGGAATATCAATGCCAGTCTTGCCTCCGACTGAAGCATCTACCATAGCAAGAAGGGATGTTGGAATCTGGCATACCTTAATCCCTCTTAAAAATGCAGAAGCAGCAAAGCCACCCATATCACCTGTTACACCGCCACCCAAGGCTACGAGTAAGTCAGTTCTTGTAAAGCCGTTTTCTGCCATCTTATTCCACATGTTAACGATGGTGTTGATGTTTTTGCTCTGCTCACCAGCTTCATAGATTAATTCGACAGCTTCGATACCTGCTGCCTTAATTGAAGCCATAACTCTATCTAGGTATAGAGGTGCAACATTAGTCTCACTTACAACTAATGCTTTAGTAATCTTTGAATCGCGCTCGCGAATCAAACTACCAACAGAATCTAAGATTCCGCTGCCTGTAATTACATCATATTCAGATGAAGTTTTTACATGAGTTTTAATCATATTCCATCAACCTCTTCCTTGATTCTTCTACCCTCATCAAGAAGATCTTTTAAGTAATCAAAATCTTCTCTCTCGAGTGCATCCTTATACTTAACAAGCTCGCCCATAAGATAGTCAATCTCAAAGATAAGGTTATCCTTATTCTCGAGGAAAAGCTGTGTCCACATAGTTGGGTTAAGCCATGCAACTCTAGTCATATCCTTATAAGAACCTGCAGAGAAGCCCTTATGGTTACGTGATGTTGGGCTCTTAATATAAGCATTAGATACGAGATGTGCCATCTGAGATGTAAAAGCAATCATCTTATCGTGCTCTTCTGCTGTAGCAATATGAAAAGAACCGAACTGACAAGGTCCGAGTAAGTCCTCTACTCTATTAAGCAAATCTGCATCATCAAATACTGATGGTACTACTACCATAGGAGCGCCCTTATACATGTCGCCACGAGAGTAATCCATACCTGAGAACTTAGTGCCTGCCATCGGGTGACAACCTACGAAAGTAAAACCACCCTCTTTTGCGATTCTAAAGCCTTCTTCACATACTGTTCTCTTTGTACCGCAGGCATCAATTACGAGACCGGACTTATTAAACTTGTCCTTACGGTCTTCCATCCACTTAAGTGTAGCTGCAGGATAAAGGCTTAATACAACAAGGTCGCACTCACAAAGATTGTCGTCTGTAAGATAATCATCAATTACTCCCAGCTCTTTTGCAGTCTGAGTTACTGACTCAGTACGGTTCCAACCGTAAACAATAGCCTCGCTATCATTCTCTTTATAAGCCTTCGCGAAAGAAGCACCTATCAAACCTAACCCAACTACACCTACTTTAATCTTCATAATTTTATGCCTTCCTTTTTATCGTATTAAAGTATACTCCATGCTTTGCCAATTGCCGACATTCATATAACTATTAATGACTTAAAAAACGCCGCCCGAGTGATTCGTGCGGCGTTCTGTTTGTTACTTATCGTATTAGAACTTATTTATTGCACAAACCACTCTTACTTTACTTAGCAAAGTAATAATAATAGTTATATGCGTATGTGTAATAGTCCTTTTTCATGAGGTTAATTAAAACATCCTTCACTACTATGTGTCAAGTTTTACGGGCATTTTCAAGGATAAAGTCTGGTACATCCTTAGGATCTATGTCTAGTGCCACCGCAAACTCTGCATCAATTCTATGACGTGCATCATTAAGCATTTTCTCATCCTGCTGATTAAGTGTTTTACCACAGTCTTCTAGACGCTGCTGATGTGCATATAAATTATTAATAACCTGTATGATATCCTTACGATCACCCTTGGTTATCATAGTTCCGTAAGTATTTTTACGTGCGTTCCTGTCCTCAATCCAATTTGTATCGGAAATGTCGATACTATAAATCAATTCCATAGCTTCATCTTTGGTAATTACAGGTCTAATTCTAGCTTTGCATTTCTCATTATCGTATGGAACATACATCACTTGTGCCTGCTTAACAAAAAGAGGCTTCATCACAAAATACTTCTGTGGTGCCTCATGATAAAAACTGATATCTCTGATATCCTCAATCTCGCATACGCCACTCGCGCCGTATACAACCGTATCGCCCTTCACGAAATCCATGGTCCACCTCACCATCTCTCAACGTACCCTATAGCGAACAGTATGGCCGTCAAAACGCCCACATTTTTATTCTATCATCCTCTTCAAAGGCCCGTAATTGCGCATTTTGACAAAATTTTGAATTGCTTTTTGCATACAATGAGAGTAAAGTATGTTCACAAATTGAAAATGGTTTTCATTTTCGATTTAAGGAGTGAACATGAACAATCGCGGTAATTATAAAACTAAACAATATGATGAGCTTTTAGACTACCTCTCGACGATAGAAGGTAAGCATTTCAACGTATGTGATATTCATGATCACTTTCAAAGTGTAGGTAAAAATATCGGAACTACAACTATCTATAGACAGCTTGATCGAATGGTAGATGAAGGATTGGTATCTAAGTATGTATTAGAGCCTGGAAGCCCAGCCTGCTTTGAGTATATGTCTCCTGACAAGCATATCCATGGTGGTATTTGTTTCCATTTAAGATGCGAGGTCTGTGGGCGACTTATTCACATGCAGTGTGATGAATTATCTTCTATATCTACACATATTATGAAGGAACATGGATTCCGAGTAGATCCGATGAGAACAGTTTTCTATGGTATCTGCCAAGAATGCATGGAAGATGACGTGGAGGGTAAGAAGTTATGCCATTAATCATTACTTTACTTGCTGGTTTATTTATTCTCCTAGGTGCTGTTGCTATTAAGTTTTCTAAAGAAACACATAAGGTAGAAGTCATCTCTTTTGCCTTAGCTCTTGGTGCCTTAGTATCACTTATGATTTTTGATTTAATCCCTGATATGTTTGAGGGTGAGATTAAGTGGTATCTAGTTTTAATATTTGTTGCAATTGGTTTTGGATTCTTAGTAGTCCTAGATTTACTTGCTCCGGATCATGAAGATCATCATGATACAGATGAGAATCATGACGAAGAGAATTCTGCTCACATTGGTATTATGTCCGCTTTAGCAGTTATCCTTCATAATATTGTTGAAGGTATGACAGTATATACGATGTCTATGGGAGATCTTAAGCAGGGGTTAATCCTTGCCATTGGTATTGGACTACATAATATTCCAATGGGTATGCTCATCTTCTCTACTCTTGCTCATAAGCCTAAGAAGGATAAGTACATCTTAACTTCTGCAGTTGTTTTATCTACACCTCTTGGTGGAATACTTATGATGCTTCTTAGTAGTTTCCTTACTGAAACAATAATTTCAATTCTAGTGTGTGTAGCAGCAGGTATGATTGTTTACCTTATTGCTATGGAGTTAGCTCCTCACGTTATTAAGACTAGACCTGTAAAAATGTCTATTATTGGTATTGTAATTGGATTTTTAATTGTTGCATTAAGTTGCTTAATTGGATAAGAGGTAATTATGGTTAAGGGATTAGTACTTGAAGGTGGTGCGATGAGAGGCCTCTTTACTGCTGGTGTTATCGATGTGCTTATGGAAAACGGCGTTAAGTTTGATAAGGCAGTTGGTGTATCTGCTGGTGCTGCATTTGGTTGTAACTATAAGTCTAATCAGCCAGGCAGAGTACTGCGCTATAACCTTAAGTATTCCTCTAACTGGAGATATAAGAGTTACCGCTCATTAATCTTTACTGGTGATTTATATGGCGCAGATTTTTGCTATCACGAATTACCTAATGAACTCGATATTTTTGATGTGGACGAATTAAAGCGTAATCCGCTTGAATTCTATTGCGTTTGTACTGACGTAGATACAGGAAAACCATACTATCATAAGCTTACTGATGGAGCATATGAAGACTTAGAGTTTGTAAGAGCATCCGCTTCTATGCCACTAGCATCACGTATTGTGTCTGTTGGACCAGGCCGATACCTTGATGGTGGCATCTCTGATTCTATTCCACTAGAATTTATGCTTAATCAAGGTTGTGATAAATGTCTTGTAATTAGGACTCAGCCTAATGGTTATGTTAAGCACCAGTATAAGTTTATTGGTGGTATTTCATTCATGCTTCGTAAATATCCTAATCTTGTTAAAGCTCTTCGTGAGAGACACATTATGTATAACAATGAATTAGCTTTCATAGATAAGTGTAAAGATGAAGGCACAGCTTATGTAATTACTCCACCTGAAGCTCTTAATATCTCTGCCTTAGAGACTGACCCTAATGAGATTCATCGAGTCTATAACTTAGGCCGTGCTGTTGCTACTACTAACCTCGATAACATACTTAAGTTTTTGAACTGATTTTTTCTTATAATATTTTCTATATTTATTCACAAACAAAAACAGCGCTTGTCCGAAGACAAGCGCTGTAGTTTTTGATTTGCAATAGGCAAATGCTAAGGGAGTTATTACTCCTTAACACCACCGGCAGCAACACCCTGGATGATGTATCTCTGTAAGAAAGCGTATGCAATCATGATTGGCAATACGGATGCGGAGAGACCGATGTTGATAGCACCGTAGTCTGTGTAACGGTCACCATACAACATACCTACCATCAATGGGAGAGTCTTGAGCTCCTGCTTTGTCAAAAGGATAGATGGAGCGAAGAAGTTGTTCCAAGAACCCAAGAAGGAGAAGATACCCTGTGTAGCAAGAGCTGGGATCATGATTGGCAAGCAGATGCTATTGAATGTTCTGAACTCGCCGCAACCATCGATACGAGCAGCCTCAATGATTTCCTTAGAAAGTGAAGTATCAAGATACTGCTTAATAAAGAATACAGTTGAAGGAGCTGCGATAGCTGGGAGAATCAATGGCCATCTTGTACCAAGGAGACCCAATGTATTCATCAATCTGTAGAAACCAGTGATGTTAACGGCTGTAGGAACCATCATAACACCAACGATGATTGTAAAGATTGTCTTTCTACCCTTGAAGTCATAAACGCTAAGACCATAAGCTGTCAAAGCAGAGAAGTAAACTGTCAAAGCCGTGGAAGACAAAGTGATGATGAGGGAGTTTGTAAAACCTGTAGAGAAGCTAAAAGTAGAACGATTAGCAAGGTAGTCCCAGTTTGCCTTTGTCTGACCAATAAGGTTACCAAAGTTAGGATAAAGCTTAATTCCAGTCTGAATGCTGAATGTATCCCATGTAGCATTCATAAACATGTACCAGAAAGGAATAATAGCAAGGATTGAGAAGAAGATAACTACAACATAAACAAGTGCGCTATATGCTGCAATTGATCCTGACTTACTACGGAGTTTAACGTCGTTTGCACTCATTATTAAACACCTGCCTTTCTTGCGAGTTTCTTAGCCTTTGCTGCAGCTGCTGCATCCTTATCTCTCATCAAGTAGAAGATTATGATAGAGAGAGCTGTTGTAACGATGAACAATACAACGGATACTGCGGAAGCTGTACCAATCTGCTTAACAACAGCTCTACCGAAAGCGAGCTCGTTGATGTACATAAGTACAGTTTGGATAGATCTGATTCTCTGACCATTGAACTTGATAAGAGCAGGGTTCATGTTGAGGTTGTATGGAATATCATACATCTGCAAACCACCAATCATAGAAGTTACGAAGGAATACAAGAGAATAGGTCTGAGCAATGGCATTGTGATCTTTGTGTATGTCTGGAAAGAGTTAGCACCATCGAGCTGAGCAGACTCATAAAGAGACTCAGAGATAGAAGTGATACCAGCAATCAATACGATCATTGTATTACCATACCACATCCAGAAGTTGATGAAGCAAACAATCAATCTTGTAGCCCATGCACTGTCGAAGAAGTTGTAACGTGGTGCACCGATTGCATCAAGGAACAACTGTGCTGCAGAAGCAGCGGAACCTGTTGAATACTGGAACAATCTTCTGAAGAAGATAGCGATTGTTGCAGCAGTAATAACGTTAGGCAAATACATCAAAGCCTTCATTGCTGACAAGCCCTTGAGCTTAAGCTTAGTATCTGTGAACCAAGCAGAGAGCAAGAGAGCCAAACCGATCTGTGGAGCAAAACCGATGATCCACATTACGAATGTTGTAACGAAAGCACCAGCAACTACTGCGAATCTGTGGTTATCAGTGAAGATGCTGCTGAAGTTTGTAAATCCAACAAGGATATACTTAGAAGAAGCATCAACAGAACCGAAGATACCAGATGGGTGATTAACCTGATTTCTGAGGTTATCAACAGCTGTTACTGTGTTGTAAGAGAATGACTCCTCAGCCATTCTGATGAGATCAGCACGTGTGAACTTACCAGAATATCTAACAGCGATATCATCGTCTGTCATACCATTGATTCTAGCAATTTCATTGTTGTACTGCTCGAGATAATCATTGTACTTAGAAACCTTCTCGTCGAGCTTAGCCTGAGCCTTCTCAGCATTCTTAGCCTTCTTAGCTGCGTCGAGTTCGTTGTACTTGTCCATTGTGAGGACACCAGCAAGACCAATTCTGGACTTGAAGGAAGCATACTTATCGAAATCCATCTCACCATTGAAAGAGATGTATGAATCGATATCTGTGTAACCTGCAGAAATAAGAGACTTTCTAGCAGAGTTAGCGGAATCGTTAAGGTAGTTGTTCATAGCTGCAATCTGCATCTTAGAAGCTGCCTTAACTGCATCAGACTGATACTGAGAATCAATAAACTGACGCATATTAGCAAGAACATTTACCTTACCATCAGAAGAAGGAACGAGTGTACCGTTCTCCTCTACGAGCTGAACCTGGGAATTGATGATACCCATGCTGTAGAGCTTCTCGAGGTTAGAATATACCTGCTCCTCACCATCGTGAAGGTTTCTGGAGCCATCAATATAACCGTCGAATGTAAGATAAGGAGGGATGGATGTATTCCATACATTAGCTGTCATATATGCATTGAGGTCGCCAATGAAAGGAACTGCAATCGCATCAATCTTCTCGCCATCATAGATAGCATTAGGAGCATCGAGGTTGGAACATACATAATAGAATGTATCTGTTGCAACATCAGTGTCCTGCATGTTAGCGAAATAGTCATAAAGTGAATCTGCACCTGCATATGTTGCGAGGTAAGACATAAGAACCTGCTGACCCTCTGTAAACTCACCTGTCTGGAGTGTATCAAGGAAACCAGCATAGCTATCGCCAGCAATAATATCAGCTGTTGTGATAGCGTCTTCAGAAGACTCATCATCAGATGCTTCTACTGTAGTAAGTGTAACTCCTGTGGAGTTGATAGATGTAAGCTTGCCGATGATATCAACGCTCAAATCATAGTAATTTGCAGACCATGTTGTGAGCTCTTCCCATGCAGCAGCATCTGTAGAGATGTAGGAGATATCTCCTGTCTCGATAACCTGATTAATCTTAGCTCTTGTAGCTTCAGAAATGTCAGGGTTATTTGCAATTGCTGTAAGACCATCAACGTCTGTTGGCTTAAACTGATCAGCTCTTGTCTGACATGCGAAATAGTTTCTCAAGTCATTATAAGCATGTGCATCAATGCCATGTGCTGCGAGCTCATCATCGCTAAACAAAGCTGTAAGGTCAAGATATCTGTCATAATAAGCCTCTTTATTACCGAAGCCCCAGAATGCAGAGTTTGCGTTAGAAAGGTTTGCACCAGAGTACCAGAAAGTAGTAAGCAATGGATACAAACTGAAAAGAGCGTAAACTACTACGAATGGAGCAATAAAGAGGTAGCCGAACTTAGTATAAGACATACCATTGTGTCTGGCTGAATTGTTAGTACCTCTTGCCATTTTTGTCACTCTCCAAAATTTTTTGCCCAAAAATTTGATTGAATTGTTAATAATGAAAATGCGGAGCAGGGTGGTGCCCTGCCCCGCAAATTACCTTAGTTAGTTTAAATCAGTTGTGAATTAAACAAGTCCAGCGTCTTCAACAGCTGCGATGAAAGCATCAACGCACTCATCAACAGAAGCGATCTGTCCATTGAGGTAACCAGCTACAACTGTGTTGAGCTCGTCGTTGATCTTTGTATCGTTCTCACCGATTGTAGAGTTGTCGATGAGTGTAGCAGCGTCGAGAAGTACAGGGATTGGGTTCTGGCCACCGAGC
Organism: Saccharofermentans sp.; assembly: GCA_024403715.1. Taxonomy (GTDB): domain Bacteria; phylum Bacillota; class Clostridia; order Saccharofermentanales; family Saccharofermentanaceae; genus Saccharofermentans. The sequence continues at coordinate 34,055 of JAKSRJ010000006.1, forward strand.
CACTCGAGAGCGAAGGAAGAATCAGAACCAAGCTGTGTCATGATAGCGATGTTGTTAACGAACTCACCGTTCTGAGCCTGAGCCATCTGGTTGTCTGTATCGATACAGATATCTCTCATGATCTGAGCAACAGATGCCTTAGAGTTACACCACTTAGAAGCCATGAGCCATGTACCACCCCAGTAGAAGTTACCAGGAGCAGCTACGAGACCCCAATCACCAGATGTTGGGTTTGGTGTATCGTTAGCAGATGGATCAAGAGCCATGGAGAATCTAGCAAGCCACATTGGACCCCAGTAAGAAAGAACTGTACCGTTGGACATATCAGCTGTCCAAGCGTCTGTCCACTGAGCTGTCTCGTGTGTGAGACCCTCATCATAAAGAGCCTTAACGAAATCGAAGTAATCGTACATAACTGGATCTACGTTAACCTCACCGTCAACTACCCAACCAGCAGAACGTGTGTTGAGGTAAGCCTGGAAAAGGTCACCAGTAGAAGAGATAGCAGCCCACTCAGAGTTGTATGCCTTTACTGTACGGCATGTCTCGAGGAATGCATCCCAGCTCTCGAAGTATGGAGCTACATCAGCAGGATCAGAAACACCGAGTGCTTCCTGAGCTACTGTTCTGTTGTAGAATACACCACATGGGCAAGCCTGCCATGCAAGACCCTTGATAACGTTGTCGTTATCTGTAGCAAACTGAAGTGTGTAGTTGTACATCTCAGTTGTCTCAGCATAAGCGATACCAAGATCATTGATAGCAAGAGTGTTGTCAGAGTTCATGTACTTAGCTGCATAACCAGCGTCACAAGCGAACATGTCTGGAGCGTCCTCACCAGAAGCGAGTACGTTGTCAAGAACCTGCTGGATTGTGTCGGATGTCTGCTGCTCGTAACGAACTGTGATGTCAGAATATGCTTCAATAAGAGTCTTAACCTCTTCGTTGAATCCATAAACTACAACGTCATCATCCTCATCAGTTACATCAGCAATCTCGAGCTCGTTGAATGCAGAAACGTCTACAGTAGCGTCAGCTGTCTCAGCTGGAGCAGCCTCTGTCTCGCCAGCAGCCTCTGTCTCAGCAGCTGGAGCGTTGCTCTCTGCAGGAGCAGCTGTCTCCTCTGTCTTAGAACAAGCAGCTACACCGAGAACCATTGCCAATGACAACATCAAAGCAACAATCTTCTTTGTCTTCATTGTTTGTGCCTCCTAAAAATAAGGTTTTATTTCTGTCCATTAGGACCTAAGTTTGCTTACACATTCACCGTTAGGATCCTGTGCGTCCGTCCAATCTATAGGTACGCATACCCATAAAAACACGGATACTTACGACAGCATTTTACAACACCTTACACATAGTTGCAAGATTTTTTTGTGCGAGGTGCAAAAAGCAAAAAAAGTTTAAGGCAATTTTGTGGTACTTTTTGCACGGGGACACAAGCTGTCTTCTATTAATCTTCCTCTTCGTCGACTTCTACCTCATCGACTACTTCATCTTCTATTTCTTCTTCAGCATTCTCAGATGCAAGGAATCTATTGAAGCCTAAGAGTATTCTTCCATTTCTACTTATATACTGCTCATAGTCTGCAAGTTCAATCTCGTATACTTCAATCTCCCCTGCGTGAAGTACTAAAGCAATTGCTGGAATGTCATCGTCATCTTCTTCACTTGCTGCAATCCAAATTACTCGATAGTCTGATGCCTTATCTCTAGTATCTTCACTCTCGTGAGCAATGTCACCACAAATATCTAAGTACAATCCATCAACGTCTGCAAATAGCAATTCTGGAACAATGTACTGACCTGTGTATAAGTCGTACATGACGTACTCTTCAACACTATCGCTAACTACGTTTTCCTGCTCAACTTCGTAACTCATTATTACGCCTAGAAGTCTTCCATTAAAGAATGTCTCATAATGGATAGTTACATTAACAGGACTTGGAATCTCATCTGCTGTAAGAGTATATGATGCTGCAGTTTCATTTACAGCTCTGTTATAAAGGCCCTCGGCCTCCATATAAAAACCATCTAGCATCATATTAACTGCTGTTACAACAGCTATATCATCTACACTTGATAACAATACTCTCTCTCCAGAAAAAGAAGCGAGTACCAGCTCGTCGTCATCTTCTGCATGAGATGTCTCAATAAATTCTTCTGTCTCTACAGAGATAGTTCCATAAATTAAATCTGATGATAACTCTGAAAAATCTACTCTCTGAGGGGCTGGTGTTGCTGTTGGTACAGGTGTAGATGTAACCTCTGGAACAGGTGTAGATGTTGGCTCTGCCTCTTCTACAACTTCAGCCTCAATAATATCAGTCTCTACTATTATTGCTTCATCACTAACTGTAGTTTCTTCTGTAACAACAGAAGACTCGTTAACAGCTTCGTTAAGATTCTCACCAAGATTTCTAAAGGCATCACCAATGCCATTCATATCTACAGAACAGGCACTCATAAATACCGCACCTGCTAAAAGTACAGAAATCAGACCAACTGTCTTACTATTGCGCTTGAACACGGCCAAGTCCCCCTTATACGTATATATCAAGTATTATACGTATTAGCGGAACTCCTAATATTTCTTTTTGAAGACATTTTATTCGATTTAAGTGAGAACATAGTCACACTAATAATAAGAAGTATTATTCCTGTAAATGTAACAATAATATCTGCAAATAGATGAGATATAGTTAGGCTAGCAGCTCTTTCCCAGAATGGAAATTCATAACCTGCAAGTAAAGCTTCTGTTTTTCCAATCGGCCACATATATTTCCACACATCGATAACACCAAATCTTCCAGTGTTACTAACAATATACATCTGTGGATTTGCAGCACTATACTGTGGAAGAGCATTAGTTACATCAGTCTTAGCAACACCCTGAACTATCTCTGGCAAAATAGCTTCATAGCAAAGAATCGCAACATCATTACTTGTTGTAGTACTGCCTTCTGTAGAATCTGTTGTACCAACTCCTGCTGTATTTGCATAAACTTCAAGTGCAGCAAAATGAACATATACACGAAAATCTTCAGAACCACTCTTGGCTGCCAAAGAGTCTGCCGGTTCGGATACGACTCCAATTACAGTAAAATTCTGACCAAAAATATCAATCTTACGGCCAATTACATCATATGATCTAAAAAATCTCCAAGCAATATTATCGTTAAGAACAATTACATTTAAATCGTCGACTATCTCTGGAATAAAACCACCTGCTTCAAATGCAAATGGATGTAAAGCAGTGAAATTTCCTTCAACGCCAACAATCTGAGCATCAACTGTAGTAATAGGTGTATAAACTCCATCTGTTTCCTGTAATGAAGAAATCTTACCCAGTAAGAAACTGGAAAAACAGTCTTCCCAGCCTTGTGGTCTTCCATCAGCAGAGAGTCCGCCCTTACCACTAGATGCGATACCTGTGTCCGCTGCATCCTGAAGACTTTGACGTATCATAATAATATCTGAACGCTTGAGTGAATGCTGTGCATCAATATACAAAGGAACCGATGTCTCTCCAGCAGATCTTGAACCACGAGCAAATACTGACATCTGGCGATAATTAGTTGTCGAATCTCCACTCCAGTAAGAAGCCATATTCTGGTCTCTACGAACGTTGGTTAAAAACAAATAACGACCCACACCAACAGAAGTTAGTGCTATTCCTGCTAAAAGAACAATCAAGGGAGTAGTCAACACAAACTTGTTAGCTGCTCTCTTATTATTAATATATGTTTCTTTTATATATTTTTTTAATCTATCAATTAAATACATATATAACCTACTTAGCTTGCACTACTATAATCTTCGAGTCGCACTCTGTCGCCATTATGAAGTGGTTCTTCGCTTCTGGTTACAATCATTACACCGTCGAGACCCTCACCAGTAATAGCTACCAAAGAACCAGATCTAGCAGCTACCGTAACAGATACACGTCTAACTGTATATCTATCACCAAGAGGTGTTGAACTTTGCTCAACAACAAATACAAATGTACCAGTATTATCTTCATTCAATGCACTAGCTGCAATTACATGATCATATGTTGAATTACCACGATTAGCTGTTACCGTAACTGACTCACCTGGGAACAAAACAGAATTAGAGACAACAGAGCACTTAACGATTCTGTTCGCACGAGGGTTATCTGGGTCTGGCTTGATATTAATGATGATAAGTCTATCAATCCAATAGTACTGACTAGCATCAAGTTCTTGTCCAACACTCATTGCCTCAGCAACCTCAGTAGGGAACTTAAACGATACTGTGAACTCAGTATTTTCTGGAATAATAGAGAATACAACCTTATCCTTGTTTAGTTCATCGTCAACTTCAACGGATAGATTAAATACATAACCACTAATTGGGGCTACGATTTCGGTTTGAGCAAGTTCTGCCTCAAGCTCTGCAATCTGAGCCTCCAAATCTTCAATCTTCTGGTTTCTATCGTCGATTGCGTCCTGATTCTTATCTGCTGCAATTCCATTGTTGATAATTGCATCTTCATAAGTAGTAATCGCTGTAGACAAAGTATGCTGAGCTGCAGCAAGTGCATCCTCTGCTGCATAAATAGTTGGTAAGTTTTCTGCTTCAGTCAAAGCAGCCTGCGCATTAGAAAGTGCAGTCTCTGCAGAAGCAATTTGTGCAGATAATCCGTCTACCACGCTCTGAGCACCAGGTAACTGAGCCTGTAATGTTGCGATCTGAGCCTGTAGTGCTGCTTTCTGTGCTAGCAATGCATCAATGTTTCCACTTGGAGTTGGTGCAGTACTTGGAGATGCTGTTGGTGTAACGTCTGGATCAGGTGTTACTGCTGGTGTAGGGGTTGGAGTTGGATTAGTCAAACTAGCAATAGCAGCATCAATACCAGCAATCTGACTCTCAAGTGTTGCAATCTGTGCTCGGATTCCTTCAAAAGTCGCTGAAGCAGCAGTTAACTGAGCGCGCAAAGATACCAAAGCAGCAGAGTTGCCTGCCAAAACCTGCTGTGCATTAGAAATTGCTGCATCTCTATTCTGAGCAGCAACTAAATTTGCCTGTGCATCATCAACAGCAAGCTCAGCAGTGTGAATTGCTGTCAATTCAGTGTAATAGTCAGGAGCGTGATAAGGTGTTCTCTCAGCATATTCTCTTTCGCGAAGTGAAGTCTCAAGCTGAGTGCGTAAATCAGCCAAAGTTGTTGATTCTTCAGCTGGTGTAAGTGTAAGGATAACTTCTCCTGCCTGAACATAATCATAATTGGTGTACAAAACCGAAGCTACATGTCTACCATCAAGGCCCTTAACCTTGACTTCGTCAGCAGCAACTAATTGAGCTGTAGCATTGTTTGTGTAAGAAAGATTACTTCTTCCTGCATTTGATGCAACTACTCTTGGTATAGTTGCATTCATAATTGTATTAGAAAAGAATGTTAGCACTGCAAGGCCAGCGACAAAAGCAATCATTGCTTTGCCAACCCATTTTCTGTTACCAGCAGTTTTTGTTTTCTTCATTCCCTTTATCCTCCTTACTTAACACCTGATCTTGAAATTCCTTCGACAAGGTACTCTTCGCCCCAAAGGAATATGAGTAGAGGCGGTATCATGTACAGCGCTGAAGCTGCAAACGCAATACCGATTTCTGCTTCATTTATCTGCGATAGGAATACTGATAGCGGTTGTTTGTTAATATCAGTAAGCAATACGATTGGCTGCTCAACCATATTCCAGTAATCAATAAACAAAAGGATTGTCAACGCGAATATTGCACTCTTACATGTTGGAAGCGCAATCTTAGTAAAAATCTGCCATTCAGTAGCACCATCAAGCTTTGCTGCTTCGATATATGCTATAGGAATCTGTCGCATATATTTAGTCAAAAGGAATATAGCAAAGGTAGAGAAAATTCCAGGCAAAATGATTGCCCATGGAGTATTCAGGATACCTAGTTTCTCTGAAATCATATAGTTAGGAACAAGCGTAACCTGGAAAGGCATAAGCATAAGGATAATATAAGAAAAGAACAAAACCTCTCTTCTCTTACGCCTATAACGAGCAAAACTATACGATGCCAAACATGATACTGCCATCTGGCCGATAACAATAGGAACTACAAGAAAAATAGAATTCCAGAACTTAAGAAGATATGTTGGACTCATCAAAAGGAGATTCTTATACTGCTCGATTGATACCTGCTGAGGAATAACCTGCATTCTAGGAGTCTTGGCAAGATAGGTCGCACCATCAGATGCATGTCCAGATAAGCTCTGGAAAATAACTCCATAGTTATCAGCAATCTCCCTTGAAGACATAAATGAATTAAGAAATGTGTAAAAAATAGGAATAATAGCCATGATAGAAACTAATACAGCAATTAATACTCCTAATACCATGCTAACACGGTCACGAACATCACGAGCTCGAGCACGTCCTGACCCCTTGCCACGAGCCTTAGCATAAAATTCTTCCTTCTCGCTATCGCTCATCTTTTCAAAGAAAGATAGTTCACGATCAGCGATTGAAGTGTATATGTATCGTCTCGCTAATGTTGCTGCCTTACGACGCTCTATCTCTTTATCGCTATACATATCAATCCTCCACATCCGAGTCAAACTTAGACTCAAAGAAGAACAGAACGCCAACAATAACGAGCATTACTACGCACATCAAAATCGCGCCTGAAGACAATTTACTATAATCGAGATTAGTAAAAGCATTATTCATAAAATGCTGAAGCATATACAAGTTATCGTAAGGGTGGTCACCCGTTAACAAGTAAACCTCACGGAAAATTTTAAAAGAGTTAATCAACGACATAATAGCCACGAAAAAGAGTGTCGATGATAAAAAGTGCATTTTAATCTTGAAGAATCTAGTAATCGCACCAGCTCCATCAAGCATAGCAGACTCTAGTATCTCACCAGGAATATTATTAAGCGCTGCCAGGAAAAGTACCATGTTATATCCCAGGTTCTTCCATATGAACAAAATTAGAATAACAATATGCGCCTTATCCGATTTGAGCCAGTCGATCTTATCGAGATCAAAGAACTGCATAGCCCAGCCATTAACAACGCCGTTATAACTGAAGAATACCTGCCAAATCAAAACTACTGAAGCAACAGGAACCATCATTGGATTCAAAAGGACACTTCTAAAAATACTCTTTCCAGGAATTCCTGTGTTAAGAAGGATTGCTAAAAGAAGCGCACACAATACAGCCAAAGGAACTGCAATTATCGCAAATTTGAAGGTGTTCTTTGCTGCCAAAATAAAAGCATCATTAGTTAATACTCGCTCGTAGTTTCTAAAACCAATGAATTCTGTATTAGTAGACGACCTTTGGAATGATGTTTTTAAGAGCATTAGCAAAGGCAAAAAGAAGAACAATAAAACGCCAACCAAACTAGGTGTGAGATATCCTGTAAAAATACCCCACTCCTTAATTCTTCTAGCAGTTCTAAGACGCTTTTTGTCTTTTAGTATCTGCTCTCTGCGAGATGGATCTACTGTAAGAGCTGTTATCTGCTCTTTTGTATCCTCTTGCTTTTTGTTCTCTACGTCCTTCATTAATTAATCTCTACTCTATTTCCCTAACGACTATAATTGTACCAATAATTTTAATTCTTAAACATTAATCTGTAAGAAGTACTGGACCTCTTTTTTGAGCAACCGTCATTGTTATACTGTTTACTTCTCCGGCTTTTCTAACAATGATTCTTCCATTGTCAGACGCAAGACACGCCGCTGCAGTACAGAATTCACTGCCCTGCTTATCTAAATTAAACGCACCATTCAACGGAACCTTAACAGCCTTAAGGAGTCTAGAATCAAAAGATGTCACAAAGCAGCCCAAATCTTCTGCAATAGCCTCAACCGTGTCACTATCCTTTGCGAGCGCAGATACCGCTACTGTAACAACTGAATCTGGATTAACTCCATATTTAATCAACGTATTATGGCAAACCTTAGTACTGTATTCTGCGTCTGCTCTAGAAGAAACTTCCAATCCAACAACTACAAGTCTTGGTGTTAGGACCAAAACCTTGCCCTTACTACTAACCTCAGGCAAAATACCACAAGTAATAAAAACTACGTATTTATCCTCTTCGCACGCACTTACATATGCTTGCGCTAACTCCTTCTTCTGGCTTGGATTAAATATGTATGGCTTATAACTTAATGTATCGAGTACTGGCTCACTCATATCAATTGTCAAATCACTGTAAATATCAACTGATCCACCAGCAGCTATATAATCTGAGATTTCCTTTAGTAAATCCTCATTATCTGCCTTCATATGATATGCCATTACTGTTCTCATCAAATCTGGAGCAAAATCTTTGCGATCATCTTCACTTGATAGCTTTGTTGCACCTGTTATTGAAGAAATCTTCTCGAGAATCTGATAAGCGTTATACCCACTGCTCTTAAGAATACCTGCATACTTACCATCTGGCGTGATGTTAATAATCGGATAACCTACATCAGCTGGTACTAGTTCTTCCAATAAAAGCTTTATGCATGCCTCCTGTGGAAGAATTAGAACAATCGCTCCATCTGCTCTTTTAACTGAAGCTTTGTAATTCGATACGAAAGGCTCAATACCATCAATCCATTCACCTTCAGCCTGATTAAGGAGTTTATCACCTGTGTTCTTTGCCTTTGAGGAACGAGCGTAACAATATAAGTACATCGGGCTTCACCTTTCGTTAAGAAAAAATATGCTTTTAATTATACTATTCTTCTTTAGAGAAAGTATAATATTTTTAATAAAGACTAGGAGAAAACTATGCGTATTACTATACTTGATGGATCTGCAGCCAATCCTGGAGATTTAAGTTGGAAGCCTTTCGAGAAATATGGTGAAGTTGTAGCTTACGACGTTACGGCTTACGAAGATATCGTAGAGCGCTCTTTGGGGTCAGAAATCGTCATCACAAACAAGACCCCGTTTAACGAAGAAATCCTCTCGCAACTACCAGATTTAAAGTACATAGGAGTACTTGCTACTGGTTTTAATGTTGTTGATTTGGAAGCATGTAGTAAGCGTGGAATCGTTGTTACCAATGTCCCTGAATATGGAACATATGCTACTGCTCAAATGACTATTGCACTTATGCTTGAAATGGCTGATAAAGTCGGGATACATAGTGCAGATGTAAAAAATGGAGGTTGGGTTAATTCTTCACAGTTTTGCTATTGGCTTGAGCCATTGACTGAACTGTGTGGTAAAAACATAGCTGTTGTTGGAATGGGCAAAATCGGGAAACGTGTTGCTATCGTAGCGCAAGCACTTGGAATGAATGTATTACCAGTACCACATACCATTAATAATCCAGAATTAGAATATACATTTAATGAAGCTATTACCAAAGCGGATTTCATAACTTTGCATTGTCCTTTGACAGCAGAAACAACAAATCTGATTAATAGTGAAACGATTAGCAAATGCAAAGATGGTATTTACATTATCAATGCAGCTAGAGGCCCTGTCATTAACGAAGCTGATGTAGCAGAAGCATTAAAAGCAGGAAAAATTGCTGGGTTTGCATGCGATGTCGTATCTGTAGAACCAATGAGGTTTGATAATCCATTACTCACAGCTCCGAACACAGTTATTACCCCACATATTGCCTGGGCTCCACTCGAGACTCGTGAAAGACTAATAGTAGCTGCAGCTTCTAATATCGATGGCTTCCTTAGAGGCAATCGTGGTAAAGCAATAAATCAAGTAAATATATAATTTTCCCAAAAGGTATTGAGGGCATCTCGATTTGTACTCGAGATGCCCTCAACATGGAATAAGGGATAGATATTGAAAAATGTCATTTCAAACTCAGAAGTCTCCTTCTGATATGTGGATTATATAAACATAATCTCAAATAATCAACGATAAATTTCTTTAACTTTTTCGGATTAATCTGCTCTTGTAATATTCTGAACAATAATGCCAACTACAGAGATGAAAACGAATAGTTCAAGGAACAATGCTAATTCCAAAGCAACACCTGTATCAACAAATTTAAACATAGATGCAACTGGATTACCTATAGCTGTTCCAACCGGGTAAGTCATTAATAATTTTGCACCAGCATAAGCGACAATTCTTGCTCCACAGAGCGCTGTAAATACAATTGCTGCCCATCTTTGAACATATACAGCTGCTAATCCTAATGCAATACCAACTATCAAGCCAAGAAAGAAACCGGATACAGAACCCACGATTCCAGAATATGGAGATAGAGCCATAAGACTAACGAACATGAATCCTCCACCTACACCTGCAATAATTGGAGCCATAATATTATACAAGGCATATGCAAGAGCTGCTGTAACAAGCATAACTACAGCTACTACAAATGAAGCACCCGCACTTCCGTTCATATCATGAAGTATACCTTCTCCTATCAAGCCTGATAACAAATCAGAAAACAACATATTGCCTAAGAAAAAACCGCCTACTCCACCCATGATGATGACGCTATAACGGAAAAGATTGTAACCGGCCAATGCGACTACAAGGCCTGCAATAACGACTATTGCTAATAATGGTTCTGTTAATGGCATTTCTTTTAAAACAGGCTACTTTGAAGTATGAGCCTAACCTCCTCTATGGTACTTGCACGACAAAGCGCCACCTTCACTGGAGTTGATCCAGGAATTCCCTTGATATAGTGAGGCATTACGCTACGCATTTCCTTTACAGCGACAACCTCTCCTACCTCAGACGCTCTACCTTCAAGTTCACTCATAAGCATATCACATTTTTCTGATAATGTAGGGCAAAATTTACTAGTATCCTTGTTTTGTAAATATTCTTTAATCTGGCCAAAAATCCAAGGATTCCCACATGCGCCTCTGCCTACCATAAGACCATCAGCTTTAGTAAAACTAAGCATCTCTTGGGCTGATTTTCCATCTGTAATATCGCCGTTTGCAAAAAAATATACTCCTGTGTCCTTAACGCTATCTCGAATTCTAGCAATCTCTTCTCGATCTGCTTTACCAGAATACATCTGAGACGCTGTTCTTCCATGAATACAAATAGCTTCTGCTCCACTATTAGCAAGCATCGAAGCAAATTCAACGCCATTTCTTTCGTTGTCATTGAATCCAATTCTCGTCTTAACAGTTAAGACTTTTCCTAATTCATCGCAAGTTTTGCGAGAAGCTTTGACAATTTCCTCAGCAACATTAGGTGTTCTTAAAAGACCACTTCCAGCGCCTGTCTTAACTACCTTTTGAACTGGGCATCCCATATTAATATCAAAAATATCAACTGATTGAAGTCTGTCGTCATCGCAAATAATCTTCATTGCCTCCGAGAAATCCTGAGGCTCATTTCCGAATAATTGAATACAAGTAACACCTTCTAATTCTGGATTAATACGCATAAAACGATAGCTCTTTTCCACACCGTTCATTACGATTGACCTGGCACTTGTAAGCTCTGTTGGAGCATAATCGGATCCTAAAGACTTACAAATCCCCCTGAAAGTTACACAAGAAAAACCCGCCATCGGAGATAACGCAATAATTGGCTTACATGTATCAAATAAGTCCGAAAAAGTGCGTCTCATATGCCTTTACAGCTAAAATACCAATACCCGTTCCAAGAATCATTGAAAAGAAAACATCCGTAAAGAAATGTACTCTTAAATAAAGTCTAGAAAGCGCAATCATTACAGCAAGAACAAGTGAAAGAATTCCAACAGTCTGATTAAGAGAAAACAAAACTGTCGCCGCTGCAAAAGAGCTTAATGTATGCCCTGAAGGAAAGGAATAATCCCAAGGCTGCTTTATAAGCATTTTGTAATTCTTATGAAAAAATGGACGATTACGCCTAACAATATTTTTAATCAAAATATTACCAATTACGATGCACATCACAAGTGCGATTAACATACTCGCGCCAACATGCTGTTTATCCGGCTCAGAAATCATTAATAAAAGTGCGATAAGAATCCAGACAGTACCTAAATTACCAAGGCTTGTGATGTTAATCATAAACCTATCCATCTCAGGGGAATAAAGCCAGTCGTGAAGATTCTTCAAGTTACGAAGTTCGAGCTCACAAAAACGACCGATTTGCTTATCAGCTTCATTCTCAATTTGATGAATAGTTTTCTGGCTTTGTTCGATAATAATTCGCTTCATTGGTCTTATATTCTATCATAGTTTTACACTCTAAATGAACGATTTTTCATACATTTACTACTTGATATTAATTGGCTCGCGCGTAAAAATATATCTTGGTTAAAAGAAAGGGACTTATATATGGACGATTGTTTGGTGTATTTTTTCACTGGTTTCTTAGACAGTGGTAAAACTTCGGTGATTTCCGAATGGGCCATGTCCGACAGTTTCACAGGAAAAAAGATTGTAATTTTAACAACAGAGGAAGGCGATATCGAATACGACGATATCGATTTTCAAAATAAGCCTGTAATCATCGATAAGGAAACTGATGAGGTAAATCGTGATCTTATGTTTGCAATCGAAAAAGAGCATAAGCCTGATGTCTTATTTATGGAATGGAACGGTTCTGTCTCACCATCCAAGTTTTTTGATGAAGTTGACGTTCCTCAGCGCTGGGCTTTAGCCGCTGCAGTTACTACTGTAGATGCTACGACTTATTCTGAGTACTACCGCAATATGCAGACTTTCTTTGCAGAGTATTATCGCTTCTGCGATACAATCATCTTCAACCGCGTTGATCCCGAAGTTAACAACATCCCTAAGCTTAGAGGTTCTGTTAAGTCTTTAAATCCAGGTGCTAACCTTACATTTATCGACAAAGACAATAACATGATTGATATCGGTAACTATCTTCCATATGACTTAAGTAAGGATGTATGTGAGATTGTTCCTGATGATTTTGGTCTCTTCTATACTGATGCTCTTGATAACTTTGAGAGATATAACGGCAAAATTGTTAAGCTTACTGGTCAAGCTGTTATGTTCCGTGAGTTTAAAAATAGAGCTTTCGCTTTGCAAAGAAGAGCTTACACATGTTGTGCAGATGATATTGGTGCTATTAACCTACTTTGCTTCTATGAAGTTAAGAGAGGCTTCCCTGTAGGCTCATGGCTTAAGGTGACTGGTAGAATCCGTTACTTTGAAGAAAAGCAAAATGGTCAGGTAATTAAGGTTCCGGCTTTGGAGGTATCCGATTATGCGGTTACAACCAAGCCTGAAAACGAGATTATTTATTTCAGCTGATAATTATTGAAAGAGGTTTTACATATGGCAACAAAGGTAGATGTATTTTCAGGATTTTTAGGCGCAGGTAAGACTACGCTCATTAAAAAACTCATTTCTGATGGCTACAATAATCAAAAGATTGTTTTAATAGAGAATGAGTTTGGTCAGATTGGTATCGACGGTGGTTTCTTGAAGGAAGCTGGCATTGAGATTACAGAAATGAACTCAGGTTGTATCTGCTGCTCATTAGTAGGTGATTTTGGTACAGCGTTAAAGGAAGTAATTAAGAAATATAACCCAGATCGAATCGTTATCGAGCCATCTGGTGTTGGTAAGTTATCTGATGTAGTTGCAGCAGTTAAGAATGTTGAGGACACAGAAATCTGTGGAACAGTAACAGTAATCGATGCTTCTAAGTGCAAGATTTATCTCAAGAATTTTGCTGAATTCTATGAGAACCAGATTAAGTATGCAGGAACAATCATCTTGTCTCGTACAGGGGATATCAAGCAGGAGAAACTAGACAAGGCAGTTGAGCTTATTAAGGCTATTAACGACAAGTCTCAGATCATCACAACACCTTGGGAAGACCTCTCTGGCGAGCAGATTTTGAAGGCTATCGAGAATCCTTTGACAGCTGCTGATATGGCTGAAGAATTGCTCCATGAGGAAGAGCATCATCATCACCATCATGATCACGACGAGGAATGCACATGTGGTTGCCATGACCACGACCATGAGCATCATCATGACCATGACCACGAGGAACATGAACATCACCATCACGAGCATGGCGAAGAGTGCACTTGCGGTTGCCACGATCACGACCATGAGGAGCATGAGCACCACCATGAGCACCACCACGAGCACGGCGAAGAGTGCACATGTGGTTGCCATGATCATCACCACCATCACGCTGATGAGGTATTCGATTCCATAGGTTTCGAGACATCACGCAAGTTCACAATCGCAGGTCTTGAAGATGCACTTAACAGCCTCGATGAGAATGATAAGTTCGGTATCATCCTCCGTGCAAAGGGTATTGTTGCAGGTGAGGACGGTAAGTGGATTCACTTCGACTATGTACCTGGTGAAGTTTCCGTGCGTAACGGCGCAGCTGATGTAACTGGTAAACTTTGCATCATCGGTTCTAAGGTTAATAAGGACGCAGTTAAGGAGCTTTTCGGTCTCTAATCAATAGTCTAGATAGCATATTTAATAATGCCGGACCAATTGGTCCGGCATTTTGTTTATTTTTTATCCTGATAAGCGTAACCAAAATCAATTGGAGGCGCTGTTACTGAGACATAAACGAATTCGCCTTCACCGTCGCTAAGGAGGTCATGGACAATATTATCTTTGCAAATAAACTCCATTATCTGTCTCCTTCTACATTTTCTTTCTTCTCAAAGAATGCTTTGGACATTATTTCATATTCTTCTGGAGTACAAACTTCTCTGCACTTAGGCTCAAACGAAGCAGTTACCTCCAGGCAGGATTTAAAGTTGGAACAAGGGTATTCAGAGCACTCTCCGCAGTTAGAAATACTACGCTCAAAACAGCATTTAACAATGTTATATCGACACCAGTTATCCTTAGTACAACCCTTACATCCTATCTCTTCGACAGAAACTATGTGGTCTCTGTAGCCTATCTCATACCAAAGCTTTGCTGTTGCCATGAGTTCTTCATCAGACTTAGGTAAATGCCTCGGGCATCTGCTACAGTCGTTGCCACACGCAGCAATAATTCTATCCATAAATCAGAACGGATACTCGCTTCCTTCGTTAGTAATAAATCTGTGGCCCGTCTTGTCGTATCTCTTTGTCTCAAACATGACACGCAAAATCTCAGCAGCCTCATAAGATGACAAAGGAGCCGGGTTATTAGGATCTCCATCAGTTCTAATCCAACCTGGGTGAACACAGAAGATATTAATCTTGTCGTTATCCTTAAAAGCATTATAAAGATTCATAGTGCCCATGTTCATTACCGCTTTAGCCATACCGTATTCGATGAGATTAGTACGATAACAGCGTGAGATACTTCCGGCCTCCGAAGTAATATTCATAACAAGGCCCACATCGTCACCAGCAGTAATCAAATCGTAGAAAGACTGTACTACGCGAAGCGCACCAACACCTGTGATATTGACGGTATTAGCGATGTTATCTAAATTAACATCAAAGAACTCCTTGTCGCAGTCCGCAGATACACTTACAGCGTTATTGATTACAGTATCGATATGATTAACCACGCCTTCCAAGGACTTTCTAGCAGCGCGTACAGATTCAGTAACACCTATATCCATTGTAAGAATGATAAGCTTGTCTTTGTATTGATCCTTCAAAGCATTAAGACCTTGGGATTCTTTACGAATAGTAGCAATTACTGTATCGCCATTCTCGAGATAGCGCAAAACGAGGTTAAAGCCGAGGCCACACTCTTTTCCTGCTCCTGTTACCATTACGATTCTACTCATAAAGATTCTCCTTTTTTAATAGCTTCTTCAGACTTTTTAATAATACTATTAAACCACGATAACGATACGATATCCGTCATTATATCGCCTGCTATCTGTGCCCACACAAGGCCAAACATACCAAATAAATAATTCATCAAAACAAGTAATGGTACATAAAGAATCAACTGTCTAATTATTGCAAGCCACATAGCAACCTGTCCTTTGCCCATTGCCTGAACTGAGAACAATTAGTTGCCCTATGACCGTAGGTATAGCCATAGTTGCGACTGCTTTGGGTATAGGATAATCTCTAAATATTTTCTCGTCTTTAGTAGTTGCCATAATTAAATATATAGCACAAAAGGTGTATACTCACTTATGTATTGCTTGTAAAAATATTCAATATAAGGAGAAAAGAAATGAGGAACTTTTTAAAGAAAGCTCTTGCCATTGGGATTGCTACCACAATGATGATGACATCATTTACAGCATGTTCTGGCAAGTCAGGCAGAGAAAAGATTGATTCCGACACACCTTGGTTTAATGTCTCTAAAACATCTATCGGTGGGGATGTTGATCCAGATCAATTTGAATATGTGTATTCAAGTCTTGTTGGAACTAATGGAGATGAGTTGGTTTACCACTTTTCTGGCACATACAAGTTGCCAGCAGATTTTGATTTTGAGAATGATGATTTTTCTCTTTATCAGTTCGAGTTAATTAATGTCTACGATTATGACGGTAATATTCTTGGTTCCATCGACTTAGTTGATACTATCCAAAACGCTCATTTTGACGGACAGGTATCTGTTGACAACGTAGTAAAAGAAGGAACTGAATTTATTGTTAAATTCGCAGAGATTGCTCCTGACTTCTCTAGCAGAACTGAATATCAGGCTTTAATTGATATCTCTAGTTTTGAAGTACTACCATTTACAGAAGTGGTACAGAGCGAAGCTGAAGCTGAGATTCTCAACAGAGAAGGCGGAACATATTCTGATACTTTCCATGTTGGCGACTACACAATCAAAACATATTGGGTTGCAGATAGCGTAACTTCTAATATCCTTCTTTTGACAGATTCATCTAATAATGAAACTACTGTTGATTTAAGACGTGTATTCCCAAATCTAAATGTCTATAGCATCAATAAGATTATTGATATCGGTAACGGAAGAGGCTTAATGATGGCTTATACAAGCGCATCCGACTCTACTACATACTATGTTCTTGATACAAACACAGCATCCGTAACTACTTACGAAGAAGATATGTCATGGCTTGAGGAAAGTGCTTATAACCTTAGATATGTAGATGGCTACGGTACTGTAGTAGTTGATCAGGAAGGAATTCGAGGAATTGATTTTGACAATCATACTCTTGTTTCTATCCTCAGCTTTAATAATACAAATGTAAACAGACGTGACGTAAACGACACTAATCCTGTATTTATCAGTGATGACAGAATCGTTCTTGAAGGAACAAATAGTGCTCCTACTATTGAATATACTGCTAGAATGTCTTGCATCTATGTATTTGATAGAGCAGAAAGCAATCCTAATGCAGGTAAGTCAATTCTCAAACTCGCAAGTCTTGGTTCTTACAACTATTCTATCTGCGATAGTATGTGCAGATTTAATGAGTCTAACCCAGACTATTTCATTCAGATTGATACACGATATGTAATTGATAAGTTCTTTGAATCTAATAACGGCGAAGATTACACAATTAGATCTGAAAGAGCTCAGCAGGCTCTTGGTAACCAGCTCACAGTAGATCTTATTGCAGGTGTTGGCCCTGATATCATTGTTGATGGAGCTTCTTACTCTCAGCTTAATAATGCAGACTATCTCCTCGACTTAAGCGACTATGTTGCTGGTCTTGATTCTTCTAGTTACTTTACTAACATCATCGATGAAGCAAGAACTGATGGACAAATCTTCCAGCTCCCAGTTACATACTATGTAGAAGGTATTGTTACTGATGCAGCAAATGTAACACCTGGTCAGGTAGGCTTTACGTACGATGAGTATTTGGAGTTCATTAATACAGTTTGTAATGGTAGAGATGCTGTAGGTTCTAGCTCCCAGACAGATTTCTTCTTGTTAGGTTTAACTCTTATGCCTGATTTGATGACAGTAGATGGAAGCGTAAATTATAACAATGATGCTTTTATCTCTTTGGCAGAGTTCACAAGAGATCACATCTATAATGCTATCGAGACTGGAGAAGAGGATTACATTGAAGAAGAGCCAGCAGCTCATTTGCAGCATATCAACGATATGTTTAGCTACCTCAATTCAATCATGGGCTATGCTAACGAGCGTGCGCTTTTAGGTCTCCCAACATATGATGGTAGAGGTCCTTTAGTATCAAGCTTTAACTCTGTAGGTGTAGTTGCTAACCTTTCCTCTAATGATCAGGCTGCTTGCCTTGAGTATGTATCTTTCTTGATCGACGATGATACTCAGTATCAGCTTGGTATTGAGGCTGGTATTCCTATCAATCGAAATGCATTCACTGCAGTTGGTGAAGACTTTGTTGATATGTACAACACTAACTTAGAGATGTCTCTTGCTAATATGTCAGAGGCTCAAATCAGAGCTAATGGTAAGAATCCAAATCCTCTTGATTATTCAACAATTGCTGAATTCGAAAACTTGATTACCACAACAGGAACTTGGGTTACAACTGACGGTGCTATTAACGCTATCATCAGAGAAGAGATTCCTGCTTACTTCGAAGGTCAAAAGACACTCGAGCAGATTATCGAAGTCTTAGAGAATCGTATCCACACAATGGTTAACGAGCGTGGATAATCACTTCACAAATCAAATATACAAAAGGGGGCAGCTAACCACTGCCCCTTTCTTATGCCCATTTTATTCACGCTTAAAAGAAGTTTTCTAACCCCATGCTATAATCAGTTTCAATTTATGTGTAAAACAATGGAGATTAACTATTAACTGCGAGAATAATTATCAACGAGTACTCCTTCGGCTGCGAAGCAGTATGCCATTAGTAAAGACCCCTGCTACGAGTTCCGCAGAGGCTTTGCCTCGAGGACTGTCTGAAGTAGCAGGGTCTTTGGTAATGGCACTCCCAACAGGAATCGAACCCGTACCAGCAGTACCGGAAACTGCTGTTCTATCCATTAAACTATAGGAGCATATGAACGGAAGGGATTATATCACTTCCGTACTTTTTCTTTGACTAATATATCCAGTATATCGATAGCTTCCTGAGCAGTTTTCTCATGATTCTTATCACGAGGTTTATAGTGTAGATATGGCTTACCCTGAGCACAGAACATAATACGACCAGCATACTCAGGACGGCCAAGTAGAATGCTTACTGTCTCAAAATCAGCCTTGCGATCTGAAGCAAAATATAAAAGCACTCCAGTATCCTTAATACATACTCTCTCAAAGCCAGCTTCCGCAGCCAAAGACTTAACGAGTGCTACCTTAGACAAGAACAATACTTCCTTCGGAGGCTCGCCATAACGGTCAGTTAATTCATCGATAATATCGTCATAATCCTTCTCGTTAGTGATAGAACCTAGGCGACGGTACGCTGCCATACGAGAAGCTTCATCCTCGATGTAGTAAGGAGGAATATAAGAATCAAAATCAATCTCAACATTAACGGACAGTGGAAGCTTAAACTCTGTATCACCTGTCTCATTTAAAAGCTTAATCTCTTCATCAAGCATACGGCAATAGAGCTCATAACCGATGACATCCATTTGTCCATGTTGCTCTGCACCAAGAAGATTACCTGCGCCTCTAACTTCCAAATCACGAAGTGCAATTTTTACACCGGAACCAAGCTCAGTAAACTCACGTATAGCCATTAATCGCTTACGTGCATCTGAGTTCATATCCTTATCTGGGCGATACGTGATGTATGCATAAGCTTGGCGGTCAGAGCGTCCTACTCTACCCTTAATCTGATATAACTGTGAAAGACCAAACTTCTCAGCATCTTCAACAATCATGGTATTTACGTTAGGCATATCAACACCAGACTCGATAATGGTTGTGCAAACGAGAATATCTGCCTCACCCTTAATAAAACCATCTACAATCTTTTCCATCTGATGTTCACTCATCTTGCCATGTGCAAAAACGACACGAGCATCTGGAATTAGGGACTTTATATGCGCAGCACGAGAATCAATATCAGCAGTTTTATTGTAAAGCCAGAAAACCTGGCCTCCACGGGATATCTCTCTAAGGCACGCCTGAGTCGCAATCTCCTCATCAAACTCCATCACATAAGTCTGTACAGGACGGCGATTGATTGGTGCCTCTGTAAGCATTGAGATATCGCGTATTCCAGACATAGACATATGAAGTGTTCTAGGAATAGGTGTCGCAGACAAAGTAAGAACATCTACATTAGTCCTTAATGTCTTAATCTTCTCCTTGTGGTTAACACCAAAACGCTGCTCCTCATCTACTACAAGAAGCCCCAGCTTAGTAGGTTTAACATCATCAGATAAAATTCTATGTGTTCCGATAATTACATCAGCCTTGCCTTCCTCGATATCCTTAAGGTTTTGCTTCAATACTGGAGCAGGCACAAATCTCGAAAGTAAAACTACATGCATAGGAAATCCTGCCAAGCGCTCCTTGAAGGTATCGTAATGCTGCTGAGCAAGCAAAGTTGTTGGCGCTAACATAAACGCCTGTTTACCATTCATTACGCACTTAAATATTGCTCTAAAGGCAACCTCTGTCTTACCAAATCCAACATCTCCACAAAGCAGACGATCCATTGGAATTGGAGACTCCATATCCTTCTTAATATCACGTATTGCTGTTGCCTGATCCTCGGTCTCAACATAAGGAAAATTCTCTTCAAACTCCTGCTGATATGAATCGTCAGGTCCACACATAAATCCTTTATTAGCACGACGAACTGCATAGAGTTTTACGAGGTCAAAAGCAAGTTTTTTAACTGAACTTCTTGCACGTTCAACATTCTTTTTCCATTCTCCTGAATCAAGAGATGAAAGCTTAGGCGGCTTGCCTCCTGGACCTACATATTTTGACAGCTTGTCAATCTTATCGATTGGTAAATAGATGACAGCATTTTTAGCATAACTAATCTTAAGGTAGTCCTGGTTAGACTTACCCATCTTAAGATTTACAAGGCCCTCATAAAGACCAATACCATGGACATCATGAACTACATAATCACCAGGAGCTACGTCTCCAAAGAATGTTATTCTTGCTCCGCCGTTTTTCTTAGGAACATGTTTTTTCTCGGCTCCAAAAATTTCCTGCTCGCCTATAAAACTCGTCTTAATTGCAGGGTATACAAAGCCTGATGGCAAAGCACTTTTTACTATTTTTATATCTACTCTTTGCTCGAGCATTCTAGTCCTAAATGCATCACATCTTGAAGAGCCTGTAAGCATAAAAATTGTCTGGCCGTCAGCTACTCCACCGCCGTTACGAACAAAGTTAGCTAAAGCTTCATCTCGACCAACCCAGTTCTCACCTGCAAGGCCTGGACAGTCAACCGTAACACCACCTGGAAGTCCACTTGAAGAAGACTTAAGGCAAGCAAGTGTTACAGCTCCTCCAAACTTATCTAGAGCCTTCATAGCATCCGGAGCTTTGAAGATAGATTCAGTAGCGCAGCCTGGAGCCTGTCCTAGCTCATAAGCACTCTTTACTCGCGCCATATAGTCTGCTGTATATCCATCCATTCGACTTCTGCCCTCAGCAAACTCATCGACAAATAAGAGCATATTATTTCTGTCTATATAATCAAGAATGGTATATGGATCGCTATTAGCAACTCCAATCCAGCGAGCAAAACCTGATATACGCATTCCCTGACGAATAGCGTCAGCATCAGCAGAAGAATTACGCTCCAAAAGCTCACCTATTGGACGCTGAGATGAGGCATTCATTTTGTTAATATCAGGAGCTGCTGCGTGAAGCATACTATCAGCTACCTTACCTCTCTCCTCCACAGAAAACGTATACTCCAAAGCAGGACAAATAGTAACCCTCTTCATATAATCAACTGAGCGCTGATTATCTAGATTAAAAGTCTTAATCTGATCTATCTCATCATCAAAGAAACCAATACGAATAGGAAGTGCCATATCAGGTGGAAATACGTCTACAACATCACCTCTAGCAGAAAACTCACCTACCGCTGAGACAAGTCCGACACGCTCATATCCTCTTTCTGACAAATGCGAGGCCAAGTCGGAAGGCTCATACGTCTTTCCTAGTTCTAGCTTGATAGATTTACGCTTAAATATATCTGCCTTAGGCATTTTATTAAGGAGAGCACTCGCACAAATAATAGCAGCGTCAAATTCGCCACGTAAAAGCTTAGACGTTACACCTGCTCTCTCATATTCCTGTTCATGTGATGCAGCAACGGCAGATACAAGCGATAACTCTGCGGGTTTTAATACAGGAATATCGTTACCAGTAAAGGGAGCCAGCGCACCAATCATACTCTTGGCACGAGTAACATCTGGCTCAATAATTACAGGTTTTTTATCATACTTATAGGATAAAGCCGCGATAAGATAACCCTTCTGTTGCTCACACACTCCAGTAATATTAACTGGACCTGCCCTACGCGCAGCTTCATCAAAAAGCGACAGAAGTCTTTTATCGAGATTTATTAATTCGAGGATTTCCTTAAGACCGCTTTCCATTTACGAGATCTTCAGTAGCCTTTGCTGCTGCCTCAAATGAATCATATACGGTCTGTCTTTGTTCCTTAGGAATATCGTTAAGCACAAACGATATTAAATCCATGTGCTCAGGCACTGGCCCCGTACCGATACGAACTCTAGGAAACTCCTGAGTCTTAAGGTGCGCAATAATAGACTTCATTCCATTATGCGTACCAGCACTACCCTTAGCGCGCACGCGAATTGTGCCTACATTTATATCAATATCATCGTACAAAATAATGATGTGAGATGGATCAATTTTATAATATGTTGCGAAAGGCCCAACCGCTTCACCAGAGTTATTCATAAAGGTCTTAGGCTTCATCAGAAATACTTCGCTATCGCCAATTTTCCCTTTGCCAAATAGCGCGTGAAACTGTGTACGCTCCACTCTAATTCCATTACGCTCTGCTAGCATATCTATAGCTAGAAAGCCACAGTTATGCCATGTATAAGCATACTTATCCCCCGGATTACCAAGTCCTACTATAAGCCAGCTATCAGCCATTAAGGATTAAACCTCCGAGCGACGCTCGTCGAGCTTGATTGGACCATGAGTACGATTCTTATTTGCTACCCATTCTTCTTTGTTGTCCTGCTTATTACGAGCAATACCAAGACTTAGTGCAGGAACGTCCTTAGTGATTGTAGAACCAGCTGCGATATAGCAATCGTGACCTAATTCAACATTAGCAAGAATATTGGAATTACCACCTATAAATGCATTATCACCGATAGTACATCCAGCCTTATCAACACCGTCGTAGTTACATGTTACTGTACCGCAACCAAAGTTAACGTTCTTACCAACTGTAGAGTCACCAATATATGTGAGGTGTCTTGCACGAGTAAAGTCATCAATTGTAGAGTTCTTAACCTCAACATAAGCACCGATAGTTACGTTATTATTAATTTTTGTATCAGGTCTAATATGAGAGAATGGTCCAATACGACAATCATCACCAATTGAGCAGTGGGATGCGATAGATGAGTCAATTGTGGTATGGTCACCAACAATTACTGTATCAAGTCTTGTATGCTCACCAATAAGACAGTCTTCACCAATTACTGTCTTACCCATCAAAGTAGAACCTGGAAGAATAATTGTATCTCTGCCAATCTTAACATCAGAGTGAATCCATGTAGATGTCTCATCAACAATTGTTACACCATTCATCATGTGCTTATAGAGAATTCTCTTGTTCATGATTTTTGTTGCCTGCAAAAGTTGAACTCTGTCATTAACACCAAGAGTATCTTCAAAATTACAGATTACTGAACCTACCTTGTAACCATCTCCAATTAAGATGTCAATTGTATCTGTAAGGTAGTACTCCTTCTGTGCATTTGAAGCAGAAAGCCTGCCCAAAGCAGAAAGCAAAAGGGGTGTCTTAAAAACATACATAGAAGAGTTGATTTCTTTAATCTCAAGTTCTTCTTCTGAGCAGTCTCTGTGCTCAACAATCTTAATTACGTCGCCTTTTTCATCTCTTACTACACGACCATAACCAAATGGATTATCTGCTCTAGCTGTAATCAATACAGCAGCATAATCCGCACTCTCCATCTTTGTGATTGCTGTAGAGATTGTCTTCTCACTTACCATAGGAGAATCACCAGGCAATACGATTACGTAACCTGATCTTCCCTCTAAGAAAGGCTCAGCCTGCATAACAGCGTGACCAGTACCTAATCTTTGCTCCTGGAATACGTAGCAAACGCCTTCGCCTAAAACGCCTCTAATCTCTTCTTGCTTCTCGCCAACGATATAAACCTGCTCGTCACAACCTGCATCTGCGAGCGCATCATAAACCCACTTAATAATTGGCTTACCAGCAACAGAATGAGTTACCTTAGAGTGAGCAGACTTCATTCTCTTACCATCACCAGCAGCCATTACTACAGCACATATATCCATAATATTAAAACCCGTTTCTTATAAAATTCTGTAACCTAATTATAGCAAACAATGCTTATATAATTAGTGTATAATGTATGAAATTATCAAAGGAGATAGATATTTATGATCGCAATTTTGCTTGCAGCAGGTTACGCTACCAGATTATATCCATTAACAAAAGATAAGCCAAAGTCCTTACTCCCACTTGGAAATAGATTAATCATTGATTACATTATGGATTCTGTTGATAAGATTCCTGGCCTTACTAAGGTTGCATTGATCACTAACTCAAAATTCTATACTCCATTCTGTGATTGGGCAGAGTCTCTTGACCGTGATGGTAAGGCACCTATCGTTGTTCTCGACGATGGAACAACAGATGATTCTAATAAGCGTGGTGCTATTGGAGATATCATTTACACTATTGAGCAGCTTTCAATTGACGATGATATCTGCATCCTTGCAGGTGATAACATTTTTACTTATTCAATTGAGAACATGTACGCTTTTTATCGCGAAAAGAATGCTCCTACTCTGGTTGGAATTCATGTACCAGATATTGAGCAGCTCCGTAAGCTTGGGGTTGGTGTAATTGAAGAGGATGGTCGCGTTTCTGCTATGGTAGAGAAGTCTCCAAATCCTATCAGCGAGTGGGCTATCTATGCTACATATTTTTATAATCGCGACATCATCCCATTGTTTAATACATATATCGAGGAAGGTAATTCTCCTGACGCACCTGGTAACTTCCCAGCTTGGCTTTTGAAGCGTATGCCAGTTTATGCTTTTAAGGGCGATGGAGACTGCATCGATATTGGTACATTAGAAAACTATCAGAAGACATGCGAAGAGTATGCGAACAAATAAATTTGTCTCTTTAGTCTCAGTAATTATCACAGCATCAATTTTGACTTTAGCATTTACATCGTGCTCTATGCCTATTGGTGTTCAAGAAACGATAGAAACAACTTTAGTTCCTACAGCTACTCCAACTCCTACCCCAGAACCAACGGCTACACCTACGCCAACTAACACACCGATGCCAACACCTAGTCCTACTCCAGTTCCGGAATATGTCGAACCAGAGTTTGAAGAGACTTGGTATAACGGTTTTGTTGATGCGCGTTCTGTGCGTGCTGTTATAGTTCAAAATCCAGACGATATCACTGTTTTAGTAAATAAATATTTCGCTCTCCCTCTCGATTATGTTCCATCAGACTTAGTCGCAGCATCTCACTCTGGTGGACAACAGGTTAGAGCAGAGGTTAATGAGCAGTGGTGTGCAATGTATGATGCTTGTGTAGAGGCAACAGGTCAGGGCCTTTATCTCGTATCTGGTTATAGAGATTCAAACATCCAGAACTATTTATTCTATAGATCAACTAATCTTCGTGGAATTGAATTCTCTGTTCGTAAAAATGCTGTACCTGGAAGATCTGAACATCAATTAGGACTTGCTATCGATATTACACCAGCAGGCGAATCTGAGATTTTGGACGAATTCGGTGAAACAAGAACCGGTATGTGGGTTAACGAACACTGCTATGAATTTGGATTTATTCGCCGATTCCAATATGAATATCGCTACGAGACCGGTTATGATCAGGAGGCATGGCATTATCGCTATGTTGGTGTAGAACTCGCGACTTACCTCTATGAGAATGATATGTCATTAGAGGCATATTATGGACTAGAGCAGGTCCTACCGTGGGATGAGTAATAAGCTTTTTCGTTCGCTTCGAACAGCAAGTGGCTTCGCCAACTCGCTCACTCAAAAGCACATAACTCAAACTCACTCGCGATTAAGCTCTTTTCTCTTACTGCTGCGCAGGCACATATGGAAGAACTGATATGAAGATTATATTAGCCAGTAAATCACCTAGAAGACAAGAACTATTAAGACTCATTACAAGCGACTTCGAGATTAAAACGAAGGAAATTGACGAGCGCGCAATTGAAGATGAAATAGTAGCTAACGGTGGTTCTGCAAAAGATGTTCAACTTAAATTAGCAAAGGCTAAAGCTCAAGCTGTCTGGGAAGAATTAACACTAAATGAACAAAAAGAATATGCAGTCATCGGTTCTGATACATCTGTAATAAGTGGTAATGCAATTCTAGGCAAACCAGTAGATAAAGATGATGCTAGACGTATGCTTACATCCTTATGTGGCAAAGAGCATGAAGTAATATCAAGCGTATGTGTAATATCTCAAGACAAGACTATCGCATGGACTGAAGTTACTAAAGTTAGATTTGGCGAACTTGATAAGTACCAAGAAGATTTAATTGAGCGATACATTAATACAGATGAACCTTATGACAAAGCCGGTGCATACGGAATTCAGGAAGGTGGGGCTTTACTTGTAGAAAGCGTTTCTGGCGACTATTTTAACGTAGTTGGATTACCTGTAAGAAAATTATCAATAATATTAAATCAATTGTTATAAAATTAAACTATGTATAAGAGACTAGACAAAATCGTAGATAAGAATGAGCCACTAATAGTGTGTCTGCTTTTTATTGTTTCATGTGTAATTAGAACTTTACTTGCTAACTACATTAAGGTTCTATACACCTATAATGATGAGCTATATTACTATCAGATTGCTGAAAACATAGCAAGAGGCAATGGATTTCCAATTGTACGTAATGAAGCTATTAATTTCTACAAGATTCTATATCCGGCATTAATCTCACCAGCTTTCTTATTTAAAGCTAGAACCACTCAGGCTTTTGTAGTTGCTTTAATAAACAGTGTTTGTATGAGCTCTACAGTTTTTCCTCTTTATCTAATTTCAAAAAAGATACTTAACTCTAAGCTTTTACGTATATTAATGTGTCTGTTCTTTGTTGTATTTCCAGACTTGACGCTATCAATGACATTTATGTCTGAAATACTGATGCTCCCTGTTACAACTTGGCTTATTTATGGATTCTATGAATTACTCAACCTAAAAGGCACCAAGAGTTATTGGATATCCTTAGCACTTGGAGCAGCAACTTTTGCAGGTTATTTATGTAAAGAAATCGTTTTATTAATAATGGGTGCTTATATGTTAACTGCCCTTATTGATGTAATTAAAAGAAGAAAGATTGACAGAGATGACGTGCTTAAAGTAGTTATTCTTGCATTAGGCTTCGGCTTGTCTTATCTTGCCTTCAGTCTATTAATCGTTAGAAATAGTATAGCTTCATATAATGTAAATGAAACCTTAAGTACAGCTTTAAGCTTTGATCAGATTTTGTCTTTCTTAAGCATATTTGTGTACTACATTATGGCAATATTAGTTTCATATTGCTTCTTTACAGTAATCATTCCACTTATATGCTATAAGCAATTAGATAAAGAAACTCAAAAGCTTTATACCTTGACATTAGCTTCTCTCGTATTAACACTTTTGGTTTGTATTTTCTTTACAAATCTTCGTGAAGATGTAGATAAACTTGTTCCTATTTTGCATTTCAGATACTTTACTTTTGTCTGGATGCCCCTACTCATAGTATTTTTAAAAACAATTGAGATAAAACCGCAAATTAATCTATTTAAACTCGTATCTATAGCTATAGTTTTTGCCTTAACATTATTATTCAGATTCTATGATATTTTCATTGGTTCATCTGTAGACCACCTTTTTTTGATGAGCGTAAGTCAGATTTATTATCTGAAATTACTATTATTGAAGATAGGTTTTATAGTAGCGATTATAGTTGGTATCGTACTAATCAAATTTAAAAAAACATCTGCTCTTTATGCCTTAACACTCGTATCACTCCTAGTAATATTTGTAGTCGATACAAAGTTCTGCTGTAAAGATAATTTGTATAGAAAATCCTGCCCTGATTTATACTATGCACCTGTAACAGAAGTATCTGATTTTGTTACTTCTCATAGTGAGAATTCTTTTATGATTACCTATTATAGAGACGAAGGACAACAACGCGCACTCGACACATTTTGTAATTACGAAAATGTTGACACATATATGTCTTATGACTTAATTGGAGATGAGTACTACAACTACGATTATGTCATTCTTCAGAATAATCCTTATGATGTTGAAATATACTTAGACGGAGAAGAACTAATCCACAATGAGTGGTATAGAGTAATTAAACTGTCTTAATTCTTCTGACTCTTAACATACTCAAGAACATTACCCTGCAAAATAGGCTCGCTTAAATGATTGCCCTGAAAGTATGTGCATCCATAATTCTTTAATCGCTCAAACTGCCCCTGAGTGCCTACACCAGTTGCATCTACAGGAATATCAATCTCATTAAGAAGCGAGATAATAGAATGTGTTAAAACACCCTGTGAAGAGCCTTCCTTCAAAGCTGCAGTGAAATTTCCATCAAGCTTAACAAGTGATATTGGCATTAGAGGGATAGAATTCAAAGAGGAATAAGATCGGCCAAAATTATCAAGTGCCATCTTAATACCAGAAGAAGCCAAAGCATCCAATGTATTCTGTACTTCCTGGATATTAATAGTTGCTCCATCAGAAGGAATATCAATAATTAAATTCTTAAGATTAATTCCAACACCCTCAGCTGCAGCAAGCAAATCAATCTGTAAATCTGGCATATGAAGCTGCGTTGTAGAAAGGTTAACTGTCATAGTCAAATTAGGATCCACTTTATTAATTCGTGCCAACGTCTCAAAAGCCTGCATCAAAGAGAACTCACCAAGTCTATAGATGTGGCCTGTTTTCTCGGCATAAAATAGAAAATCTGTAGTATCAACAGTGCCTTTGCCAGGAAACTCCCAGCGAACAAATGCCTCAAAGCCCGTAAGCTTTAAATCGGCATCAAAACGAGGCTGGTAAACCATATATAACTCATTTTCTTCAAAAGCCTTGTCGAAAAGCACCTTAAGCTCATCTATCTCAATTCTATCTAAGAATACAGCTCTATCATTAGGCTTATCAGAAACATAAAAACCAATCTCTTCATCATTTGATATTGCTTTATAAAGAGCACTCTCTGCTTTTGTAACTAGGTCGCCCGCATAAATAGAATCTCTTGGGTACTGAGCTATACCAGCATAGAACTTACCTTCGCATTCATCATTTAAAGCCAAAGACAAACTGTGCGCATAGGCCTTAACTTCAGAATCTTCCTTAAATCTAGTGGTAATTACAGCAAACTCATTGTTCGCAATTCGTCCAACAAAATCACTATAGTCAGCAGCTTCACGAAGCCTATGAGCCATAGTCTGAATGAACAAATCTACTACAATGTGTCCATTAGAAGGTGAGAATCTAATATCATCGTGAACAGTAAGGTAAATCACATATATTGGGTTAATATTAAAATCTTTACCAATCTCAGCTGCATCCTGATAAGCACGATTATATTCATATATTTTCACATCACCATGTTCACTTATAGCATGTCTGTTAGGAAGTGTAGTTAATGAATCTAATGCTACATCTCGGCTAGAATGCAAAGATTTCTTGAGCTCATCGTTATCCTTAATCGATTCATGTTTAACAATAATACCCTGCTGACCGCTAGCTACCATATTACGTTCAATTAATGCAGTAGTCTCAGAGTTTATTCTTCTTGCTTTCTCAATCGCTAATTTACGATTAAGCTTATCGAGTCTTCCACTTACTCTATTAATAAAAAACTGGAATAAAGTAAGAATGATTAAAGACAACAAAGATAAACCGATAAGAACTATAGTGGTCTCATCTTTTCTCTGAGTATATACGTATGTATAGAAAATCATCTGTATTATGGTATAGGCAGTGGTTATCCAAAAACCTGGCGCACCAAAAGCCAAATTAAAAGAAAAACTAATAACAATTAAAAAAATAGAAATGAATACTCTAGCGTAATCAACAAATAAAAAATTCTGAACAAAAACACCTGCTAAAAACAGGAGTGAATAAATGACGCATAGCACTATAAATGTAGTTTTGCCGCGCCAAAACATTTTACGCTCATCGTAGTCCATGAAACTACTATAAACTATGCGATATTAAGAAACAGTGAATAAAAATTAAAAATTATTGACGACCATCCCAGGCCTTCAAAGAGTACTTAGACTTTAATGTCATTTCCTCCCAAGACTTAATAGAACCAGCACCTACTTCGTCATAAATAGCGCAGGTAATGAACCCACCTTTTAATGCTCCTTCGATTGCAATAGGAACATCTTCAAATACAACTGTTTTGGATGCATCTGCATTAAGTCTTGAAGCAACTTCAAAGTAAATATCCGGTTCACTCTTATCAGGTCTTCCTGGTAAATCATCAAGAGTTAATAAAACATCTAGATATTCATATAACCCAAGTCTTTTAAATGCAGCATCTACATTTCGAAATGTTAAAGCGGTAGCGCATCCCATCTTAAATCCAAGAGAACGAGCCTCCATTAAAAACTTCATAACGCCAGGCTTAAGCTTTACTTCATTCGCGTAAGCATTTTCTACAAATGAATTCCACTCCGCCATAATTTCCTCGATAGAGTCAGGCAGATTATAACGTTCCTTGGTATATAAAGCGGCATCCTCAATACGCACGGATTTAACATAATCCGTGTAATCAGGAGTAACCTCAAAGCCACGCTTAGAAAGAAAAACGACATCCGCTTGATTCCAGATAGTCATGGAATCAAGCAGGGTGCCGTCAATGTCTAGTATCAAAGCGTCCGCTTCTAATCTTAAAGACTCAAGCGGCGGAAGCATTAATGCATGAACTGAACTTTCTTGTAAAGTTCTTCAACAATGGCTTCCTTCTTCTCGTTGAAAGCAATCTTATTGTTGTCGATAAGGTTCTCACCATAAGAGTCGATAGAAACGATCAATGGTCCAAATTCCTTACCCTGGAACTGCCACATAGCCTCTGGCATACCGAGGTCAAGCCACTCAACGCCCTTAACCTTCTCGATACACTCAGCAGCAACTACAGCACATCCACCTGGGAAGATTGTGTGTACAGCCTTGGAAGCCTTACAACCAGCTGTTGTCTTAGGACCCATACCACCCTTACCGATGATAATCTTAACACCAGTTGCCTCGAGGAACTCAGCCTCAGCCTTTTCCATTCTCATGGATGTTGTAGGACCAACAGCTACACATGTGTAAGAACCATCTTCGAGCTTCTTCATAATAGGACCAGCGTGGAATACAGCCTTACCCTTCAAATCTACTGGGCACTCTCTACCCTGAATAACTACTCTGTGGTGTACGTCATCTCTACCTGTTGTAATGTCACCAGTAAGATAGATTACGTCACCGATATGGAGCTTTGCGATATCCTCATCGGATACAGGTGTTGTTAAATGATAGATGCTCATAACTTAACTCCTTTGCTTGTAACGAAATCATAGGACATATCAGGATTAATCTTGATGCAAGCTCTTCTGTGTGCCCAGCAAGCTGTAGAAATACCAACAGCGAGTGTAGCTGGGTGACGAGCTGCCTGCTCAATATTAACGCCCATAACGGAAAGCTTACCAGAAAGTCCGCCAGGTCCAAGACCTACAGCGTTAAGACCCTTCTCAAGCTCTTCTTCCATCATAGCTGCCTTAGGATTAGGGTTGTGAGAACCAACTGGACGGAGCAATGCCTTCTTAGAAAGCTTAGCTGCAACCTCAGCGGAACCAGCGATACCAACACCTACGAGGCATGGAGGACAAGCGTTAACACCGTAAGATGTCATCTGATCAAAGATAACTCTAACAATACCCTCATAACCCTCGAGTGGCATCAAAACCTTAGCCATACCTGGGAGGGAGCATCCGCCACCTGCCATGTAAACATAAACTTCGATATCATCACGATCTGGAACGAGTTCCATATCAACCCATGGCACACGTACACCTACGTTGTTACCTGTGTTAATCTCATCGAAAATCTGAACTGCATTGTGACGAAGTGGAGCTCTATCAGTAGCCTTCAATACAGCCTGCTCCAAAGCCTCACCAAGCTCGTTCTGGTATGGGTACTTAGTACCAACCTTAACGAAGAACTGGATAATACCAGTATCCTGGCAGGAAGGACGCTTAAGTCTGTCAGCGATCTCCATGTTGTCAGCCATTGCCTTATAAATTGTGGGAGCGAAGCCCTCAGTCTCAATAGTAGCCATCTCCTTAAGCTTTGCATCTACATCATCTGGAAGATGAGAACCTGCATAGCAGATAAAAGAGGAGATCAAGTCTGAAAGCTGATCTATGATCTTTTCATCGTGCATAGGAAAACCTCCGTAAAAATAATCTTTTTAATTATAGCACGAGAAGTTTTATAATGTAGCAGTAACAAATTTTTAAGCGAGGTATTTTCTTATGGAATTTGGTGTTTTACCCCCAGAAGTTGAGCGAATGACTTTCATTAACGAGTGCGAAGTTAACGATATACCTCGTGTTAAGAACACTGTTTTTCCAGAAGGCTGCGACGTTAAGAAGAACATCGCCTTCATCGATGATGGCTTAGATGAGCACAAATTCGATATCTATTCTCCTGAAGGCAAGGAATTAGGCGACGAGGCATTCTTTGTTATCCACGGTGGAGCCTTTGTTTATGGCTATAAGGAGCTTGACCAAGACTACAGTATGCGCTTGGTACTTAAGTCTAATATCCCTGCTGTTAACACCAATTATAGGCTCATGCCCGAGACTGATTTTAATGGTTCCATCAGTGACCTATGTGCTTCCATTAACTACGCTAACAGTGAGTACGGATTTAAGAAGCTCCACATCACAGGCGATTCAGCTGGCGGATACCTCGCAGTACTTATGACATTAATCATAAGAAGCGAGAGTGTTCAAAAAGACTTGGGCGTGAAGATTAATCCTGAGATTGAAGTGTTATCTGTGGCACCTATCTGTGGCTGCTATACAGGTAACAAGGAAGTATTCCCTATGTGCTATTTTACTAAGGGCGACGATACACTTCCTGAGTATGTTTATAACCTCATGGATTTAATTAAAACTACTGGTCTTCCTAGAACTGCTGTAGTAACTGGCGACCAGGATTTCCTTATGGATGAGAACTTTAATTTTGAGCATTTCCTATCTTCCATTGGTGTGCCTCATAGTTTTTATAACGCTACTTCACACGACGATTTTATAGCTCATCACGTCTTCCCTATCTGCTACCCATATAACGACGAAGGCAAGACAACAATCGATCTCGTAGTAAAGAATGCCATCGGTTGATATTCCGTTAATTCTGCTCTTTTACGAGCTATTACTAGGCTATTTTGCCTACGGCACATCCTTGACAGCTATGCTGCCAAATGTGATATTTACGTGCCTTTGTTTTGGAATTCCGCTAGGGCTTTTAGCTCTCGCCTTACGCGGCACATCTCGAAAGATATATAGCATAGTAATCCGTCTTCTTCTAGCCATACCATTCTTAGTTGAGTTCTTTATCTACATGCAGTTTAAGACTCTTTACGACATCAATACGATGTTGTTCGGAGGCGCTGGTGCACTAGGTGGATTTGCTTCTACTATTAAGGATTTGGTCTTCTCACCAACTGGTATTTTGTACTTATTTTTATTCTTGCTACCAACTATTCTTTACGTAGTAAGAATTATCATTCGTAAAAATTTCAAGAAGTATGAGCCATGGAAAATCGGATTAATGGCTTTATTAATTCCAATCGCATTTTTTGCTAATCAGATAACGATTAAAGTAACACCTGAACTCTCTAGTCTTAGAGACACTCAGTACAACTTCCAGGGCGCGTATAAAGAGTTTGGACTTAACGAGACACTGCTTCTTGATTTAAGAGCTATGATGTCATCTCCAGAAGATTCTGAATTCCAGTCAGTCGAGGTTCCATTAACAGCTCTACCGACATCTACTCCAACTCCTATTCCTACACCTGTTCCAACAGTTCCTGGCGCTACTCCAACACCTACACCAACGCCTACTCCAGAGCCACAGCCTCAGGTTATGGATATTGATTTCGATAGTCTTCGCGAAATGGGTGGAACTATCGCAAGTCTAGCCGACTATTGCGAAGGATTAGAACCAACTTATACTAACGAATACACTGGCCTTTTTGCAGGCAAAAACCTCATAATGATTACTGCTGAAGCCTTTACAGCAGAGGTAATAGACCCAGTTAGAACGCCATACCTCTACAGACTTGCTACAAGAGGTATTAACTTCACAGATTCATATGTGCCAGCTACTGCAGGTACTATCGGAGGAGAATTCTCTCACATCTCTGGAATGCTTCCTTACGATGGCGGTGTGTCCTTAATGCATCTAGTAAACCGTGGTAGCACTTACTTTACAATGGGGCAGCGCTTAAACGCACTTGGCTACTATGGTGCAGCCTTCCATAACAATGACTATCAGTTCTACGATAGACATATAACTCACAATGGACTTGGTTATTCTGAGGGCTACACGGGCTGGGGTAATGGCCTTGAAAGCTATATCGATCCTAACTGGCCTGAGAGTGATCTTCAGATGATGGAATGTACTCTTCCAACTTATATTAATCAGCAGCCCTTTAACATCTACTACATGAGTGTAAGTGGACATTCAAACTACAGTAGATATGCTAACGCTCAGTCGAGAAGACACTGGGATGAGACGATAGATCTAGATGGCCAGGTGTCAGATACAATTCGTGCATATCAGGCGTGTCAGATAGATCTAGACAGAGCAATCGGATATATCCTAGAAGAACTTGAAGCTCATGGGCTTTTGGACGATACAGTAATTGCTATCTGCGCTGACCACTACCCATATGGTCTTGAGCAACCTTACTTAGAAGAACTTTACGGTCACTCCATTACAACAACAATGCAGCGTGACCATAACCGCCTTATTATCTGGAGTGGATGCTTGGAAGATGAAGATCCTATCATCGTAGATACACCTACATCTTCGCTTGATATGCTTCCTACACTTCTGAATCTATTTGGTATCGAATATGATTCCCGTCTCCTTCCTGGAAGAGACGTATTCTCTGATGCCATGCCACTGGTATTTAATCTAGGATATGAATGGAAAACAGACCTCGGAACATTTGCAGGTGGAAGATTCACTCCTGTAAGCGAAGATATTGTTGTTCCAGACGGATATGTCGAGGCAGTATCTACTATAGCTCGTAACAGAATTAACTACTGCCGCCAGGTTCTATCTTCACACTTCTTTGAATATGCAGTTGGAGATCCTAACGCCGATATAAGCGAAGAGAATTAAGGCTTAATCTGCTGGTAGTAAAAGCATGCAAGCTGAGTTCTATCGCGAAGATCAAGCTTAGATAAAACAGAGCTCATAAGATTACGAACAGTACCTTCTGCAATAAACATCTTAGACGCGATTTCCTTATTAGATAAACCGTCTGCAACAAGCTCAATTAGTGTCTGTTCCTTATCAGTAATTCCATATGCATCAAAATCAAAAGAGGAGCTTCTGCCAAGTAGATCAGGAAGACGCTCAACTACCTTGCTTCCATATACAATTTGACCCTTACATACTGCTTTACAAGCTTCTGGAAGACCTGCGCAGTCCTGCTTTAAGATGTAACCCTTCGCACCTAACTTAAGGGCTTTGTTGATGTACTCATCGTCAGTAAAAGTAGTGAGGAAAAGGATATTTGCATCCTTATTTGAAGAGAGGATTTCTGTAGCCGCATCGATACCGTTAATATCGTCCATGCGAATATCCATCACCATGATATCAGGCTTATGCTGTGCGTATAAATCTATGCCTTCACGGCCAGAACTTCCTGTCGCGACAACTTCGATTTTCTCATCGGAGGCGTTACCAGAACCTGCCTCCAAAATAACCTTCAAAGACATAGCTACAATTGGGTCATCATCAACAATAATTACTCTCATTTTTCACCTCTGGGTATCGTCGCGAAGACAGTAAATCCTTCCTTATTTGAACTGATATTAATTCTTCCGCCAAGGTTCTCTATACGGGTACACATATCACTTAATCCCATACCTGACTTGGCAGTTAGTTTACCGTTATATTCCCATGTGTCGTTAACGCCATCATCCCAGATTTTAACTCTATAAAAGGTGACATTCTGCGCTACTTCAACCGTAGCTTTTTTACCCTTACTATACTTCGAAATGTTAGTGCATGACTCCTTAATCAAAGCCACTATAGCCTCTAGTATTTCAGTAGTTACAGGGTCATCAATTACAGTAGTAACGTCGACATCAAATCTGTCTTTTAAAATCGAAGCGGCCTCGTTAATCTCGATAGACAAATCAATAGATTCATCGTGTAGTGCATGTACACTTTTTCTTATAGAAGTCATTGCCTGATTCATAGTATCGTTAACCGATTCAAGCTGAGCTCCAACGATAGGATCTTTGTTAATGATTCTTATCGCCTGCATCTGAACAAGGCATCTAGTAATCAGGTGACCAACATTATCGTGAATTTCACGGGCAATTCTGTTACGCTCCTGAAGGGTTGCCATATATACAGCTTCTTTTTGTTTCTCAGTAGCAATTCTCTGGCGATTGTTAGCTTCTAGGGTATCAGATCTAAGCTTATCGATACCTTCTATAGCATGGATATTTTTACCTTCTTCAATTGATCTCGTGATACCTAAGAAAATAGCGGCGCCAGTAATCCAGAGTGGCATATGGTTACAGCCTACAAAAAATGCAGTAATTAGTGTCGGAAGAATTGATATGAACATGATTATGATGTTCTGAGAATCAACCCCGGCTAGAGGCTTCTCGCGAGAGTACTTAATGCGGATACTATCAAGAGATTTAAGAGGAAAAACGCCAGTCATAAGTACATATCCACAGACAGGAAGAAGTATTGATGCTTCAGGAATAATGAACCACAAAAGAGGAAGTAATGCATAAATTAAAGCAGTCTTGCCAAGACCGCGAAGGTTCTCTGACAAGACTACTATTAAAGCTCCTATTAGTGTTAAGACGATAAAAGCTGTACCACTCTGCCCGCCTTCAATTATGAAAGCCACTAGGGAGAGAAAAAGGATTATCAATTTGTCCAGCACTCGTACAAACATAGTTCAATTATAGTAAAAACCACGCTTATTTGTTAGTAGTGGAAAGCTTAACTTTAAATGCTGTACCTCTCTTCATGGAATTGATCAAAATTGTGGCGCCAATTAAAAGCAATGAGAACAAGAGCTGAATCAAAGCGCACTCAATAACTTTAGCTGATGAATACTCAAACTGATTAGCAATCATGCCGTTTACATAAGAGTACCAGTAGTGAGGAATGAATCTTGATACTACAAGAAGCTTTTCATCCATGAACCACATTGGAACGAACAAACCACCTAAGAATGCGCATGCCATACCTACAACATTAATTACCATGGAGAAAACATTTTCTGCTATATCAAATGCTGTAATAAGGATTGCAAAGGAAGATGCTACAAGTGTACCCATAAATGTGTTGAGATAAACAGCCCAACCATAATTCTTGAGGAACTCTGTGCCCCAACCAATACAAGTGATAACGATGCTAATAAAAAACCACATAATGAATGCGAATGTTGCTAGGCCCAGGAAACTACTCAACGTCCTTACTATCTTACGATTAGGTGAGATATCGATTCTGTCAGAGAGTTCTTTCTTAGAAGAAATCATAATTACCACACCGCAGGACATAGCAAGTATACCCATAGCGCAGAACATATAGTACTGACATCCGTTATAAATCATTATTGCTACTAAGTCAGATGAATCATTAGTCTCTTCACTACTGTAGATAGTAACCTCAGTCTTATCAAGAAGACTATCCATCGTAAGGCTTGCTGCCTCCGAAGGGGTCTTGCCAATATTTATATACTGTCTATAAAGGCCAATATACATATTAATCTGGTTATTGATAGCATATGTCTGCCAGGAACCATCAATGCCTGAATAGTACGCTATATCACCAGCACCATTGCCATCTAATACACTCTCTTCAAAGCCTGCAGGAATTGTCATCTGATAGTTTTCAACTCTGAAGTAAACCTGCTCAGCAACAGACTTCTCACTCATGCCTGATACATCAGTCATTGTATTATTACTACTAAGATAATCTATAAGTGAACGGCTTAAATCAGAATCATCAAAATCTGTATAAGCGATGTTAAAAGAAGACTCTTCAAAGTTAACATCATTAGATAATCCACCACTTTGAGAGAACATAATAGCGAGCATTACGATAAGGATTACGGTATAAATAACCATTCCCTGCCAGTGTCTCTTAAGAAGTCTCCAGAAATTATTATAAAGATGCATAACTGTTTCTCCTCATATATACCGCGGACAATACCATGAATACAATTGCCGCTACCAAAATCTTTGCCATAGCTACATAGAAATCGCTCAAATCCTTAGCATAAGTAAGATCAAAAAGTGCGAAATTCATTATAGTTGCAGGGTTAATATCATTAAGAATTGGAGCATTCTTCTCAAGAATTGCTGGCATCTGGTTGTACATCTCACCGCTTAAGAATACGAGCAACATGATAAAGCCCCAAGACTTGTTACTACGGTCCTTAGTAGAACCCTTCTGAAGCATAGCGATGAATGAACCAAAAGCTATCGTGAAGAAATTACCTATAACGATAAAAAGTGCGATATTTCCAACTTCAGAAGTCATCGGTATGCCCATTACATATTTCGCTATTAAGAATAATATCGCTGTAATAGCGCTGCATGGTATTAAGTTCGCGATTACTTCAGATGCAACGATAGAGATTTTACGCTTAGGTGATATGTTGATTCTCTTCGCTACCTCAGATGCATCTGCTCTTACACTAGTTACAAGCTCGATACCAACCTGGAAGTTAAACATCATACCCATAACAATTGTTGTATAAAAATACCAGTCGTATGTATCGATATCATTCTTATAGACATTAGATTCATATGCTGTGTACTCGATATCTGAAGACAATTCTTCAACAAGAGAAGGAATCATTTCAGGATTTGTAAAAGCAGCTTCGTAGATTAAGTGATACTGATTAAGGAAAGTATCTGTAAGCTGTCTTAATACAACGATATGAGCTTCATCACGGCCTGCATAAAATGCTTTATCAACAACAATCTCGATATCATCTTCAGTTACATGGAAATATGCGTTAATAACCTGATCGTCGACTGTTGTCTCATCGGCAAAAAGCGCTTCAGCTTCTTCTATAGTTTTAACATCATCAACATAGATCAAAAGTGGCTCATCGCCTTCGCTTAAAGCTTCTACCGTCTCTATAAAGTAATCTCCAAGCATTCCTTCGTCATCTACTACTACAGCTACCTTAATAGGATCGATGCATATCTCCTGATCATAAAGCCCGGCAAAAGCGACTCTGAAGAGGCACATCAATGCGAAAGGAAAAAGAAACGACCAGAAGTAGAACTGCTTATTACGAACGGCCTTCAAAAGTGACTTTGAAAACATTTTCTTCCCTCCTTAGCCTTCATCCCTGAGCTGCTTACCTGTAAGCTCTAAGAATACGTCATTAAGTGAAGGCTGAACTGAGTAAATCTGCTGTACTTCGTAGCCTTCCTTCTCGAGCAAAGACATAACTTTAACAATGTTACTCTTACCTGCTGCCTCGACTTTAAGTGTTTTTCCCTGGTAATTTGCTGTAAGTACATCATTATCCATCTTCAAAGTATCAACTACCTTAGGATCAAGACCTATAACCTCAGCTGTAACTATCTCGTTCTTCTTAATCATTCTCTTAATCTCTGGGATAGTACCACTGGCAATTACCTGACCCTTATCAAGAATCGAAAGTCTAGTGCAAAGCTGCTCAATCTCTTCCATATAGTGGCTTGTATAGATAATTGTCGCGCCATTTTTATTAAGCTCTAAGATACCTTCCAAAATCTTATTACGGCTTTGTGGGTCAACTGCTACTGTAGGCTCATCGAAGAAAATAATCTTAGGCTTATGAGCGATACCGCAGGCTATATTAAGTCTTCTCTTAAGACCACCAGATAATTTCTTAGGTCTAAAATTCTCAAATTCCTTAATTCCTACGAATTCGATAGCCTCATCAACATACTGCTTACGTGTTGCCTTATCCTTGATGTAGAGGCCACAGAAGAAATCAATATTCTCTCTTACTGTAAGCTCTTCGTACACTGCCATATCCTGAGGAACCACACCAATCTTTGACTTAATGTCGTAACTTGCCGGTGTCATCTTCTTACCCATGATTGTTACTTCGCCGCCATCATACTGAAGAAGAGATAACATGCAGTTAATTGCTGTAGACTTACCAGAACCGTTAGGTCCAAGAAGGCCGAACACTTCGCCTTCCATAATATTTAAATTCAGGTGATCAAGAGCAATTAGCTCCTTATATCTTTTAACTAGGTTTTCTACCTTAATAATCTCGGACATAAAAATAGCCTCCTTCGTTCTTATGACCCTATTATGCGATTTTGCACTTCGGGAAATAAGTAGAAGGAGTCACTATTTGGTGTGACAATTGTCACTTTAAATTATTCGTGTGTCTTATTGTAAGTTGTATTAATAAGCTTGGAGATTGGCTTATAAACCCAGAATGTGAAAAAGGATACAACTAAGCCCTTAAACAAATTAAATGGTAAAAAGCCCCAGAGCATAAGGCTCATCTTACTTGTGATGTGAGAATTAACTGCAGCACACATACCGATAATCGCTTCGAGAGGGAAACCTAACACAGAGCCATAAAGAGGAATAGTAACGTAGTAGTTAAATGGAACTGCAATAATACCAAGTACTGCTGTAGCAATTAACATAGCAGCGATAGCACCCTTTCTTGTTCTGTGCTTCTCGTAGATAAAACCTGCAGTAAATACAAAAATACTACCTGTAATGAAGTTAGATACTTCACCAATACCAGCTGTACCTGTAGCAGGAAGGTGAATCAAGTTCTTCAATAACTCGATTACGATACCGTAAACAGGGCCTAAAGCAAATGAGCCAACAAGTACAGGAAGTTCAGAGAAGTCGAACTTCAAAAATGGTGGCATAAATGGAAGTGCAACTTCTAAGTACATAAATACAACAGCCATAGCTGCGAAGATTGCTGTGCACGCGATTTTACGTGCAGTGATACGGTTGTTCTTGGAATCTTTGGTCAAATCTGACATAAAAATATCGTCTCCTTTCATCCGGACTCTAACCGTCGGCCGCGAAATCTCATCGCGTCAGTCCCGTCATAAGTATTTACGGGAGTTGCGGGCTTACCATAGACTATTGCTTCTGGAACACCGCCGGTGGGGAATTACACCCCGCCTTGGATTCTTGTGGTGATTATATCAGCTTTTCTAATAAATAGCTATTCTCACATTAAAACGCCCAGGAAATCCTGGGCGCTCGATTTACTTTTAATAAACAAAGACAACTTATTCTGCTTTTGTCTCTTCAGCAGCTGCAGCCTTAGCAGCATCCTCAGCAGCATACTTTGCACGAAGTTCAGCCTTAGCAGCAGCGTTCTTAGCCTCTTCCTCAGCAAGTGCAGCAGCAGCTTTAGCTTCCTCTTCTGCTTTACGAGCAGCAGCCATAGCTTCTTCTGCTCTCTTAAGAGCTTCTTCTGCTCTCTTTGCAGCAGCTTCAGCAGCAGCCTTAGCCTCTGCTTCTGCCTTCTCAGCATTAATTCTAGCCTCTTCTTCCTCAAGATTCTTCTGAGCGATATCAAAAGCTTCCTGAGCTTTAACTGTAGCCGCCTTAGCCTCATCAGCCTTAGTAGATGTTGAAGCAGCAAGTTCCTCAGCATGTGTGCAGGAATTCTTAGCTTCTTCCTCAAACTCTTCAGCAGCCT
Organism: Saccharofermentans sp.; assembly: GCA_024403715.1. Lineage (GTDB taxonomy): Bacteria > Bacillota > Clostridia > Saccharofermentanales > Saccharofermentanaceae > Saccharofermentans. The sequence continues at coordinate 76,070 of JAKSRJ010000006.1, forward strand.
TACGAGCCTTCTCCTCTGCTCTCTTAGCAGTAAATCTAGCATCCTGCTCTGTCTTCTTCTGAGCAGCAATCTTAGCAGCTTCATTTGCCTTATCAGCAGCTGCAGCAGCTGCTGCGGCAGCCTCATTTGCAAGTGCCTGTAAATTCTCAGCCTCACTCAAAGCAGCCTTGTACTCATCTTCTGCAAGAGTAGCAGCCTCATTAGCAGCTTCTTCAGACTTAATAGCAGCAAGTCTAACTTCCTCAGACTTCTGAACTGCCAAACGAGCATCTTCAGCCTTCTTAGCAGCACTCTCAGCTTCCTTGATAGCTCTCTCTTCCTTAGACTTAGCAAGATCAAGCTCCTTCTTAGCTGTCTGAGCAGCTAGCTGAGCTGGGCTCTTAGGCTGGAACTTATTAGCAGCTGGATTAGAAACAGTAGCAGGCTTAGATGTAACATTTGATGAATTAGAAGCAGTTGCAGCAGGTCTTACTGGTGCCTTCTTATCTTCTGCATTAGCTGCAGCTACAGCCTGAGCACGATTAATAGATGCTGATGGTGGTCTTTTAATAGGTGGACGAAGACCTACAGGAGGTCTTGACTCTTCCTTCTTCTCTTCAGCAGGCTTATCGTTACTACGGTTTGCTTCCATAGCCCGGCGAGCTTCCTGCTGAGCTCTTGCTGCTTCAGCTCTCTCACGAGCATAATTAGCAGCTGGATTATTAACTACAGCCTGAGCAATATTACGTGGAGACGCATTAGCACTATTATTTGCTGATGGTGTGCTAACTCCCTCTGTAGCGATAGCCAAATTGTCAGACTTACCTCTCATCATTTGATTGAGAAAATTTGCCATGTCTATCATTCCCCTTCATACCTGAAATTACTTCAGAAGTAAATTTAATATGATAAGTAGATTATATATTGTTAACAAAAAATTTCAAGATTATATAAATGCTTTAAAGTGATTTGAACAAAATCACCTTCATGAGTGTTAAAATTGTGTTAATTGTGCGTTTATGAAGATTGGAGGTCTTATGTATTTCGTTCCAGAGGGTACTAATAAGTGTGGTTTTTACGAATGCCGTGAGTGTAATTATAGATTTTTAAGCCTTAATACTCTCCCTAGAATTGCATGTCCTCTTTGTGAGCAAGATATTTGTTATGAGATTGGCCCTGACGAATCAATCGAAGACCTGCTCGAGACTTCAGATTTGAAAGAAATTATAGAAGGCGAAGATGACGTAAAACGCCTAGATCAACTCTTGTCCTGTGCTTATCAAGATGACGATGAATCCTGGATTTGATGATTAATACACCATAAGGAGACCTATTAATGCGAGGAATTTACACTTCTGTAACTGACATCAAGAAGAGAGTTTATGCTGAGGTTGCAAGATTATCTTACGACTATGAAGATGGCAACCTAAAGCAGATGGATGAAATTCCTTATCGAGTTATCCCGGGTGAGGTTTCCCAGTATCGTGAGAGTGTATTTTTGGAGCGAGCTATCGTTCGTGAGCAAATGAGACTTGCGATGGGTCTTAATTTGAGATCTTTCTCAGAACATGCTCCGGTTTTACAAGGCGCAGAGGAATGTGTTAAGCCAGAAAAGTATTACCAGCCACCTCTTATCAATATCATCAAGTTCGCGTGCCACAAGTGTCCTGATAATGTCGTAAGAGTAACAGACTCCTGCCAAGGATGCCTCGCTCACCCATGTAAGGAAATCTGTCCTACAGGTGCGATTACCTTTGAGGGTGGCAAATCTCGTATCGATGAAAGTAAGTGCGTTAAGTGTGGTAAATGTATTAAAGTTTGTCCTTATAACGCTATCATGAAGCTTGAGCGCCCTTGTGCCAAGGTATGTGGTATGAAGGCAATTTCTTCTGATGAATATGGCCGCGCTGAGATTAACTATGATATGTGTGTATCATGCGGTATGTGTCTTGCACACTGTCCTTTTGGAGCTATTGCAGACAAGGCTCAGATTTTCCAGCTTATACAAGCAATTAAAAGTGATACTCCAGTTTATGCTGCTATTGCACCTGCTGTTTCTAACCAGTTCGGTAAAAACATGACTCCAGGTAAGCTTAGAACAGCTTTTAAAAAACTTGGGTTCGAAGATATTTTGGAAGTAGCTATCGGTGCTGATCTCTGTACTATTTCTGAAGCACGTGACTTTGTTAATGAGGTGCCTGAGAAACTTAACTTTATGGGTACATCATGCTGTCCTGCATGGGCTTCGATGGCAAAGAAACTATTCCCTGAAATGAAAGATAATATCTCCATGGCCTTAACCCCAATGGTACTTACAGGACGTCTCCTTAAGAAGATGCATCCTGGTGCTAAGGTTGCATTTATTGGACCATGCGCTGCTAAAAAGCTTGAAGCTAGTAGAACCAGCGTTAGAAGTGATATCGACTTCGTGTTAACTTTCGAAGAAGTGCTAGGTATGTTCGAAGCTAAGAATGTAAATTTTGAAGAGCTCGAAGAATCCGAAGTAATGCATGGTGCTAGCGCTGATGGCAGAGGCTTTGCTATGAGTGGTGGCGTTGCGCAAGCTGTTGTTAATTGCATTGAAGAAATGTATCCAGAATATGGTCCTGTTAAGGTAGAAAAAGCAAACGGACTAGCTGAATGCCGTAAGATGTTAACTCTTGCTAAGGCTGGAAAGTACAACGGATATCTTCTTGAAGGCATGGCTTGTCCTGGTGGATGTATTGCAGGCGCAGGAACACTGGCTCCAGTAGATGCGACAATCAAGGATATTAACGATCATAAGAACAAGTCTACTATCAAGCGTGCTTTGCAAAGCGATTATCAGACTATGCTTGATATCTTAGAAGAAAAGTCTTAAATCTGATTCAAACCATATTAATAATTCAATAGTTGTTTTCTATTACTCACAAGCTGGTCACACAGAGAGAATCGCGAGGCTAGTGGCCTTTGAGCTTAATTGTGAGTTAGAGCCTATTAGTATTGGCAGAAAACTTCAGCATAAAGTTGAAAACTACGGGCGAATAGTCTTAGGGATTCCGATCTATAGTACCGGTGTGCATGATGATTTTAAAGAATTCCTTTTCAGGCACGATTGGCGTGGAATTAGAATCTGGCCATTCTATACATCAGGAGGAATATATCGATATTCGCTACATGGACTTGGCAAGATGTGCCCAGGAGCACGAATAGAACGAGAATTAATTATTGTGTTTGGCAAAACTATAACTAGAATAATCAAATGCGATTCAGTTTCTTCTTGGTGCTCAATAATTCGTAGCAAAGAAGTGCTACTAAGATAACAAGGCTAATCCATTGAGATGTTGAGAATAATCCCCATATTCCTCTTACCTGATCTCCACGCCAGAACTCGAGGATAAATCTCATTACTGCATAGGAAGCCAAGTATATTCTTAGCAAATGAGAATTAATCTGTGGTTTTTTAAAAGATAACACTACAAACAAGATAGCTACTACAAATTCAAACGCCATCTCGTATGCTTGAACCGGAACGAGTGGAATAAGTGCAGGCGCCTGTGAACCTTTTGGGTAGATAACATGGATAAAAAAGCTTGTAGGAGCTCCATAACAGCACCCCTCCAATAGGCATCCGATACGACCAAATCCCGCCAAAATCGCGATTCCTGGCACAAGAGATGGATAGTATTTTTTAATGTCTATTTTGAATAGTTTAGAAACGGCAATAGAAGTAATAATTGCTCCTATTAGTCCACCATAAAATACCATTCCACCCTGAATAAAAATGTAAACTGCTTTAAAGAAACCGAACTCAAGAACTGCTCTTTGTATATCAGAAATACTAAGTAGTAAATATAAAAGCTTAGCACCTATACCAGCACCTACAACGCCTAACATATAAAGGAATACTGCATACTCTATATCAAGCTTAAGTTTACGAGTTCTCCAAATAATAAAAAGCAGGCCACAGATAACTCCTGTGGCCGCCATTAATCCATATGTTGGAATATCTCTTCCTAGTATGTCAAAGGTTGAAAGCATTAATAGTATGCAGCGATACAAGCAATACAACCGATTGTTCCGATGATGGAACAAACGATAGAAATAATAGAAAGAATAAGTGCTGCAGTTCTCATTCCACCTGCATATCCCTTGTTCTTAGAAACGATAGCAAGAATCAAAGCTACTACTGCACAAATAGGACCAACGAAAGGAATAATCAATCCAGCGATTGCAAGAATCAAAGCGATAATTGCCTGTGTCTTACCTGGCTCAGCTGGAGCTGCGGAAGCTGCAGAAGAATATGTATTGTTTGCAGCCTTCTCTGGATGCATTGGAGCTGGCTTAAAATTATCAGGATCAACTGCTGGTGCAGCAGGAGCAGCAACAGGCTCTGCAGGAACAACGATTGGTGCACTGTGATCTGGCTCAACTGGCTTAAAGTCATCAGGATCAACCTCAGACTCTGTTACAAGTGGAGCAACTGGCTCTAAAATCTCTTCAACTACTGGAGCTGGCTCAGCCTCCACAGCAGGCTCAGCCTCTACAGCAGGTTCAGCTTCAACTACTGGCTCAACAGCCTCTACAACAGGAGCTACTTCTTCTACAACTGGAGCTACTACTTCTTCAACTGCTGGAGCTGGTGTCTCCTCAACTACTGGTGCAGGAGATCCACAAGCGATACAGAACTTACCCTCGTTCTCCTGACCACATGAACATGTCCATGCCATAATAATATCCTCCCTTTTATAAGGTTTTTATTGCTTGAATTGTAGTATTTTAAATAGTGATAGTCAATTTTTATAGATATTTGCCGCATACTTCATACACATATTTAAAAATACGCTTGACAACCTCTATCCTCTCACATATAATCATTCACGCTGATGCCGCTTTAGCTCAGTTGGTAGAGCAGCTGATTTGTAATCAGCAGGTCGTGAGTTCGAGTCTCATTAGCGGCTCCAAAGCAAAAGCCTTGAAACCAATGGTTTCGAGGCTTTTTTATTTTTATTAATCATAATGATAATATGTATAAAAACGTATAAGTGGTGAATAATGGCTGACTGGAATACACATTTATATTGCGCTCATAAGGCAAACGAATCACTTAAGTTTACAGGCAAAGAACTAGATTTGTTCTTATACGGAAATCTATTACCTGATGTAAATATGGGCTGGATTATTACGCCTGACATTCGCTTGATGCAAGATGATACCCATTTTAATGGAATGGGTCAGGGATACTTTATGTCTCCTAGAAGATTTTATGCGAAGTATAAAAAAGAGATAGATTCTAGGAATCCTTTATTTCTAGGATATATGTTTCACTTATGGCTCGATGTAACTATAATGACTGACTTTGTCAGCAGACTTAAGATGTCTGATTTAGTTGATGATTATGAAACAACCAGAAGGCAGAAATGGTATGACATGGGAATATTTATCTCTAGTAAGCATTTTAGTCTCTCGACTAATAATCTAGATGATATCGTTAATGAATCTAAGCAAATTGATGAAGTTAAAATCAGTAAAAATGACTTAATTAAGGTAAGTGAATTCATCAAAGATTTCACCTCTGATATGGAAGGTCATGAATACAAAATATATACCCAAGATGCACTCTATGAATTCTATGAGAGAACATGTCAGGACTTTATAAATTGGTGTACAAAGAGGTAATAGATAATGAATAAGCTTGTTGTAATTGCAGGAACAAATGCATCGGGCAAAAGCGGTATTGGCATTGAGTTGGCAAAAAAGTATTCAGCAGAAATAGTGTCTGCTGACTCACGTCAAATATATGAAGGATTAGATTTGGGATCCGGTAAAGTTACTCTAGAAGAGACACAAGGTGTTCCACACCATCTAATTGATGTTGCAAAACCTAACGACTTCTTCTCATTAACAGATTTTCAAGATAAAGCTTATGATGCAATAGACGATATAATCGCTCGAGGCCATAATGCTTTTTTAGTTGGCGGAACAGGTCTTTACGTAAACTCTATCGTCGATGGATTTAATATCAGAAGAGAACCCGTTGATGAAGCCTTTCGAGATGAGGTAGCTAAGAAAAGTATTAGCGAGCTTATTACTATACTCGAGGAAAAGAATCCTGAAGTGCTTAAGACAATCGACTTGAAAAACAAGCGCAGACTCGAGCGTGCTGTTGAACGCGCACTTAAAGGAATAACTGACGAGCCTAAAAATACTCCAAGATACGAGACTTTGCTTATAGGCGTTACATGGCCTAGAGAAGTACTTTACGAGAGAATTCGCGAACGACTTGACCGCAGACTCGAGCAGGGTATGATTGATGAAGTTGCTACCCTTAGAGCTAACGGAGCAACAGATGAATTTTTATTTACCCTAGGTCTTGAATACAGGTATATTCTCATGTACCTAAGAGGTGATTTTTCTGACTTTGACTCATTCTACAATAAGCTATTTATGGAGATAAGACACCTAGCCAAAGAGCAGATGACTTGGTTTCGTAAGCGCAAAGATATTAACTGGATTGATATGGAGAAAAATCCTTTTGAAGAAGCAAGTAAATTAATCGACGATTTCTACTCTTGAATAAGCGATTTTTTGGGAGTATACACTAAGTATAGTTTGTTAAACACATCGGGGGGGAATTATGCTAAAGCAATTATCTATTTTTGCAGAAAACAAACGTGGTGCTATGAATGGCATAACGAAGGTTCTAAAAGACAATGAGATTGATATAGTTACACTCGTAACAAATGATAGCGCTGAATTTGGAATTGTACGATTGATCGTTGATAATCCAGAAAAAGCTCACAGCGTAATGAAGGATGCTGGTTATTTATGTAGACTTGATTTGGTTACAGCAGTCGAGATGAAAGATGAATACGGTAGCTTGAATAATATATTAGACTCCATTACTAATGCTTATCTTAATATTGACTACATTTATATTTCTTTTAATCGTGAGACTGCAGTTCCTGTCGCTATCATGAAGTCAAATGATGAAGATGACCTAGATAGTTACTTGCTTGGTAAGGGATATATAGTTTTGTAATAACTAACATATCATTTACAAAAATGCATTTAAAAAGGATCACTTTGATGTGATCCTTTTTAAGTAATTAACTGATTAATTAGTCGATTATCTTACAACGCCACAAGTCTCACAGATACCGCCGAACTCATTAGTTGCTGCGAACTGATTGAATACATCCTGTCTTGTTGCACCAGACTGGAGATAGTTAACCCAAGTAGAAAGTCCTGTTGTATCTGGCTCTCTACCAAGAAGTGCTCTGTAAAGTACTGTTACGAACTGAACATCA
>JAKSRJ010000007.1 GCA_024403715.1 Saccharofermentans sp.
AGAGAACTCGTAAGAATTGTTATCTGTGTAATGCCACATGTCAGTTGTAAGCTCTCTTACGTAATAGCTTCCATATGGGAAGTTAACGGAAGATGTAGCCTGACCTCTTGAGTTGCAGCTAATTACTTCAATAAGGCCATCCTTAGGAATAGAAGTACCATCTGGTGCATATATGTCTTCATTAGCATAGATTCCGAATGTAACGCATCCAAAATCACCTACATACCAAGCGCCATTATTTGAACCATTTACCTGTCCTGGCATTAATGTCTTATATACACTAAGGCTTGGAGTAAATGGAAGATCAATGCAGTCAGTGGCAGAGATTGTGTAAAGAGCAATGTCGCCTCTGTCTTCACCTACGATAATCTCATCGTAGCCAAGTGCATAATCAATAGGCGCTTCAATCTCAACTACACGATATGCACCAAGGAAAAGGTTGCTTGAAATAGCATATCCATTCTCATCAGTAGTGATTGTCTCAATTAATTCGCCTGCTACGTGTCTTACAACGCCATCAGGAGTAACGATATCTTCTGCAGCGTATATAGCAAAAGTTGCATCTGAAAGAGTTCTTGTTTCCCATACAGGAACGTATCTACCATCGATTAATTCTACGGAAACAAACTGCTCACCAAGCTTAGTAAGCTCAATATTAAAGAGCTTAACGATATGGATTGTCTGATTATCGTCATTAATGTCAGCGTGAATCTTTACGATTCGTTCGCCATACTTTAGTGTCTCGAAGCAAACAACATCGATTGGATTAGAACCATCAAACAAGAAATTAGTGTTGATAGTAAAAGATACTTCAACAGTTCCATCTGATGTCTCTGGGATAAATACTGTTCTACCTGTTACTGGGTTACCATTCTCGTCTAAGATAGGCTCGCCTGTTTCCTTGTTCATGAGAATACCTTCAAGAACGAATTCCTCACCTACGATAAGGTTCTCGTAAGTAACGATATCTGTAAGCTCTACAAAATCAGCTAATGGAGCAACATTAGATCCAGTCTCAGTTACAAGAAGATTTGTCTGAATATCAACTTCAGCGTTATACATTGTTGTCTCATAAGAAGCAACTACAAAGTTAGGAGCAGTAGTATCTCTGTTCTCAACTTCAAAAGCGTAGCTATTAGGTGTAGCTGTTGGCTCACCATTAGCATCACAATAGAAGTATCCTTCAGGAAGTCCAGTCTCAACAATAATGTAGTGACCACTTCTTAATGGAGTAGTTACATAGTCAGTACCGTTAAACTCGACTCTAGCCTGAACCAAAGTATCGTTTACAAAAGATGATGCAACTGGCTCATTTGCCTGATGGATACCATCTGCGTTTGTATCTTCGTATACTGTAAACTCTACGAAGTTAATAACCTCATTTGTATCACTATCAAGCTTATGGATTGTAAGTTGTGCTGTATAAGGTGCATCTTCTACAGTTACTTCTGCATAACCGTCTTCGACAGTTACTGGGATATGTCCCTCATAAAGGTAATAACCAACAGGACAAGATGTCTCTACCAAGTACAATTCGCTTGGGAAGTTTCCATTAGGGAAAATCTCGAACAAATCAAACTCAACAATGCCATCTCTATTTGAATCAGTACCGCTACCAAGACGGTTATTGTTCAAATCATAAAGGTCAAAACTAAGTGTTCCCTGGTAGTTTGTAATAGGAAGTCCTGTCCACAAATCAGTCTTAAGAACTCTGATCATGCCAGACTTATTCTCTACAGTTACCATCTGCATAGGGTGATTGTTATATCCAACCTGTACATTAGTAAGATCAATTACTGTAGCAAAGTAAGTACCAGTTGAATCAGTAATTCTCTCCCAGCCTTCAGGTACAGCATAAGCACCAATGTTAGTTGCATACTCACGAAGCTGATATCTGCCTAATGGCAAGTGATTAATTGTATTAGCATTTGTGTATTCAAGGTCCTGCCATGAGCCTTCATAACCAGCTGCATTATGACCTGTAATTACAAACTGATGAAGAGTATAGTTCCAGCTTACTGAATATGTATCAGGAGCAGTTGCGCTAGTAGTAATTGAACCATTAGCAATATGGTTAGATGGAGTAGAGCCATTCATAGTCCAAAGCTGGAATGAAAGCTCTGATACGTCTCTTCCGTGCTGAATCTTAGTTACATCAAATGGAACAGTAGCCTCAGAGTTTGTTACCTGCATAGCACCATAGCTGTTAAGGAAACCAACCTCAGGATTATATACAGAGTGATTAAGACCAGAGTCTCCATTACCTGTATAAGCAATAAGGACCTGAGCTCTAAATCTAACATGGTAGTTACCCTGATCGTCTACATAAGATGGAAGTCTAGTCCAGCCATCGCAGTTCATACCTTCAATAGCAACTCTCTCAGAAGAAGAAAGACTGTTAAAAGAAGCAACAATCCAGTCTTCCTCTACTATATACATAGATTCTGGAAGACCAGTTACAGTATAAGCCCAGCCATTTGCATCCCAAGTGTTACCATCGTGCGCTGGATCTACTGAATACCAGTGGTCTCCATTCTCATCAACTCTATCGATAATACCTACCGGTGCCTGAACACCAAAGTGAGATGTATCGCTAAGATGGCATAAGGACAATCTGTCGTTACCAAACCAGAATGAATTATCACCATTCATTCTAAAACGACGAGTAGATTCCATCTGAACAAATGGTGCGTTATAACCTTCCTGGTAAACGAAGATATTAACTGTGTCAATTAACTCACCAGCGATGTCCTCAAAATTCTTAAAGAATCTCATTGAACCGTAGTGATTAGTATCAACGCTATCAACGAAAGTAACAGAACCACCGTTACTTACTGATCCATCAGCAGCAACTACTACAATCTGATCAAGGTCAGGGATGTAACCAGAAGGAGCAGACTCCTCGTGGAATACGTATCTTGCATTTGGCTTAAGGCCAGTAATTGTAATCTGATCGTTTACATCGGCTGTAGTAAATCTTACTGTTGTTCCATCAAAGGAAGCGTTAACACCGCTACCTGCAGTATAAGTAATGCTGCCCATTGGATCTGGTACAGTATTATCAGTAGCGGCTGTAAATGTAATTACAGCACCCTGCAAGTTGTTACCATTAGCGCTTTCTGCCTTCTTATGGAATACGACTGATCCAACACGAACATTGTTATCTACCATATTTACTGAAGAACCAGTTCCCAAACTTGATGTAACTCTGAAGTTCGAATCAACACTAACAGTTATGTCTTCTGCTAATGCATAACCACTTGGCGCACTCACTTCATGCAATCTATAAGTATTATTTGCTTTTAGTCCTTCAATCCTAACTGTAGAACCATTTGTAGTGAATTGATATCCATTAGTAATTCGAGTTACTTCGACATTAAAAGCTAATTCATTGACAGACGCTTCTGTAGTACCAGTTATTTGAATAATAGCTCCACTAACTGGAGCTCCATTAGAGTCAGTTTTGTTAAAAGATATATTCGCAGAATTTCCACCCTCTGTAGGTACAAATTCTGTATTTACAAGCCTTTGATAAGAGTATGGGTTATTTGGTGTAAACAAGTAATACACGTGATTGCTACTTACAGCACGTCCAGCTCTAGCAGCGTCCGCTGCGAATTGACGCACCGCCATAGCCATACCACCGTTCACAATCTTACTTAGCCATGTTGTATCACCATTAACAACATATGATAAAACTGCATGTGCCATTCCCCAGTTACTATTTCTAATTGAACAACACCCAAATACAGCTTGTGAAACTGTTAGGTTTTCTAAGGGAGCCAAACATGAATAATTACCACCGTTGAACATGTTAGTATTTGATATTGAATCAACTCTACCATATTGTCTGATTGGTGAACTCATATTCGGTGATACACAAATCCATTCAGTAGTATTTCCTACAACATATCCGTAAGTACTTGAGCCCATCGAACCACATACATTCGAAATAGAAGAATTAAGAGTATGTACACTACTAGTGCCTGAGCAAAAGGCATTAGCATCTACGATTGTTGCTTCAACTTTTAGTACATTTATATTTGTAAACAAGGTAGTAATTACTAATATTAATATAACGAAGCAAGGACACACTTTCTTTAACAATATATCTCTCATATCCTGCCTCCTTAACTTAATAAATCAATTACGGAAATATAAGTTGAATATTCTTCTGGAGATAAATTAGCCTCCCCACCATATACAAACTCCACATACCCCCACAAACCAGTACCTTGCCAAACTGAGTCTTCTCGCCCCATACCTGCCATTGGTGTAGTAATAAAGCAAGTATCATCTTCTAAGTAGAAAGAAATAGTATCGTCATCGTTATATATGATTGACGGAATCCACCAACCGTCTAATTCATATCCATTTACATCATATGGTATTTGACACTCGTTCTCATCGATAGTTGAAAACTCATCTATAACTAAATCATCAATTGACATCTGTTCATATTCGATTTCAAGATTTTCATCAATCTCTAGCTCTTCAACGTTATCTATTTGTTCTGAATCATAATTTGATTCTTCTTCAAATATCTCCGTCTCAAATGCTTCACCAGCAATATCGGCATTAGCAATTGTTGTTAATCCCATCAATATTCCAATAGTTGCAATAGTTGCAATCACTGCAAATAATCTTCTATTTTTCATAGTTTATCCCTTCCATTATTTCCTTATACAAACGTTTAATAGACAAATAAAAAGAAACCTAACTTGGTTTCTTCTTTCTAATTATTCAATATAAAAAACAACCGTCGCACAGTTATCCGTCGAATACCATTCATACCCATTCCATTGACATAAAACAAACCTTATACTCGAAATACTACCCCAATGGAATATATCCGATTCACGCTCTCCATTAAAATACGCAAAATGAGTTGGGGACTGCACAAAATTCTCATAATCCCCACCGGTATGAATACACGAGTGGTCTTCATTAGCTCCATGAGCACTTTGTCCATTATGCCAGCGACAAGCTGCAATAATTGAATAAGACATAGCATCAGAATTATCATAAATCGACAACTGACTTAATCCGTGCTGTAATCGGTAATTATTTATGGATTCACAAATACTAGTTGGCAAATAATATCCGTATACTGTTCCAAAACCGTCTACTTCATAAGAATTAACTAAGTTACCATTATGAGCAACTGAAAAATTAGGCTCATCATTATATACAAGCGTTTCTGAAGCAAATGAACTTTCTATAGTTGATACTACAGGTTCAGAATAAATAACTACTTCATCATTAACTAATTCTTCAACTAAGTCAGATGTTTCAATTGTAGGTGAATCGGCAAGAAATGTATGAATTATCATTTCAGAAGTCTCACATGCTTCTTCAATTTGGCTACTTTCAACTAATTCAATCACTTCAGTTTCACAACCAATCGAACTATCAACTTCACTACTACAAGCACAGAAATTTAATAGTAAATATAAGGCAATAAAATATAACGTATACTTCATTATTCCGCCTCATAATCGCCTGAATCATCTTTATCAATAATGACCAACTGATTCACATCTTTTGAAAAATAATATATGTTATTAGATAGAAATTCATAATCTGAATCAAAGTGTTCAACATTAACATCACGGTGAACCTTCAAAAGCTTTGAAGTAGATGCATTCGCATCAGATATAACTAACAACTCATTTACACTAACAGGAATGATATAGAAGCCGCTATTAATCTTTTCAACTAATTTCGATAAGTAATCTTTATATAACAATGCTGTCGATGCTCTGAATTGATGTTTATTAGTTATAATCAAAGATTTTTTGTCATCTTTGATACTTTCTATAATGCTCTTTATTGTTTTGCTATCAACACCCTCTCTCTTCATCATGTCCCTGATAACCTTATCGAAAGAAATCGTTTTGTAGCCTAGAAGCTTTTTTGTCTTTTTGATAGCAATTTCATATAAACCTTCTTCATCTAGACCAACAGCTTTCATAAGTTCATTGTCAATTACACCACAATACACACCTGTATCATCAATGCGTACAACCCATCTATAAATGATAGTCACATCAAGAAAAGACCGCTGAGGATAATTGGTATAGTATTTTTTAGCGTAAGTACTACTTACTAATTCAGCAATTACATTACTTTTTAAATGCTCAAGATTACAACAATCAGTCATTGATTCTCGATTAGAATACGCACATTGCATAGAATAGGCTACACTAGATAGTTCCCTATCCATATCCCCATCATTAATATATGAACTGTAGATTTCATCATAATACAGTGTTGGCAAACACTTATTTAAATTCTTATCCTCCTCTTTTGAAACAAAAACGAAAGCATCACGTTCGACCCCTCGTTTAATTACATGATGAGACCGCACATAATAATCCTTGTACCCAGCGCCCATAAAACTTGGGAATCTCTCATTAAACTCTTCTTTAAATTGATCATAAGAAAGCATACCTTTCTCCTCCTTTATTCCATGCATGCAAAAACGCCACGATTTCTCGTGGCGTTTTCTACATTGCTATAGATTTATACTAAACTCAGATTAGTTCTTTTGCAACGTCTAAAATGTTCCGTTTTAATATCCCATTATTAGTACCATTTATTCTTCTCTAACAACAAAAACTCCCATTTCGCCGGACTTTGAAGATATTTTAAAAGAATTACCACTTTGTCCCAACCTATTACTCAAAGTAAAAGATGAACCAGGATATATCTCAACATCTTCGAGTGAATAATATAAACCTAGAGTCATAACACCTGTAACAATAGTAGTTGGCATCATAGATACATATACATTTTCAGGATTAGAAATCCCTTCAATAACTAAAGAATCCTCACCACACATTGGAAAGAAGTAATTAGTACCATCTGTTGCGCAAATCTTATAACCTTCACTATGAAGCTTAATAACAAGCATAAGATTACACATAACATGGTCTGGTCTGCCAGATAAAGAACATATCAATACTATTTCGCTGGATTTAGGTACAGATCTTAAACAAATCTCCGTATCCGACATATCTTTCTCAGGAGGAAACAACTCAAATGGAACTTGTCTTTTACGTAGTTCAAGCAAAGTACTATCACTTATTGAATCAAGATCCCCCATTACTTTATTGGGTATGATATTAGACTTAAGTGCAATTTGAGCACCACTATCGGCAGCTAAGAAATAATCACAAGATTGAACAATGGAAGAAACCGAGTTACAATCAACGCCCGGTCCACCAGCGAAGACAGCAGTCTTCATTAATCTTCTCCTAAAACTGCATACAAATTCTTTGCAGCAAATCCTGGGTCTGCCTTACCAAACACAGCACTACCAGCAACAATTAAATTAGCACCAGAATTAGAAGCTTCGACTATAGTTCTCTCATTGATTCCACCATCCACAGAGAGAATAGCTTCAGAACCATAAAAATCGAGCTTTTCGCGATATGACTTTAATCTACTTGATGCTTCATGCATATAAGTCTGACCACCAAAGCCAGGTATTACAGACATGACCAATATCAAATCAACAGCATCTTTATATAAAAAAGGATATAAAGCTTCTTCTGGTGTATTAGGATGAATAGATATTCCCGCTTTTTTACCACAAGCACGAATTTTCTCAATCAAAGACTTAGGATCATCAGTACACTCTACGTGAAAAGTAATATAATCAGAACCAGCTTCTGCAAAAGACTCGATATACTCTTCTGGATTTGAAATCATAAGATGAGTATCAAATATGAGATTGCTATGCTTACGAATTGCCTTAATTACAGGGATTCCAAAGGAAACATTGGGTACAAAATGGCCATCCATTACATCTAAATGCAAGTACTTACAATAAGGTGTTACAGACTCAACATCCCTCATTACATATCCAAAGTCAGCTGCCAATAAAGATGGCGAGATCTCCACTCTTCTCACTTATAGCCTCCCGCAGAATTAGGTCTTCTGCTGTAAAGATATTCATAAAACTCACGGTAACGTGCGTATCTACCTTCATCAATAGCATCGCCAATTTGACTTGTAACATTACACTCAATTTCAGCTATATGTCGACAGTCCGCGAATTTACAACCAACAGATTCCCTTTTCATCTCAGGATATCCACCAGCCACATCTGTATATTCTACACCAACTTCAAAAAGATTTAACGAAGTAAATCCTGGAGTATCTGTGATAAAGCCACCCTGATACTCAAATAGTTCAACATGACGAGTAGTATGCTTACCGCGCTTAAGTCTATCAGAAATATCTCCAACAAGCATCTCATCGCTTCCTAAAAGCTTATTGCAGAAGGTGCTCTTACCAACACCTGACGGACCCGCCAAAGCTGTTATCTTCCCCTCAATCTTTCCTTCAATAATAGATGAAGGTACCTCATCCTCTTTAGTAGAAGAATAACATTCTATTCCTGCATCTCTATATACTTTAACTAATTTTGAATTATATTCAGGATTTAAATCTGACTTTGAGAAAACCACTATTGGTTTAATATCAAGTTTATTGCAAATAATAAGCATTTTATCAAGTAGCTTAAGATCCGGAACAGGATCACTACAAGAAAAAACAAGAATAAGATTATCTATGTTAGCTAGTGGAGGTCTAACAAGAGAATTCTTACGAGGTAGAATCTTCTCTAATACAAATGGGACATCAGGATCACCAGATGGACCTATAATCACCTTATCTCCAGCTAGTGGAGTTTTCTTAGAGTGTCTGAAGTTCCCCCTAATCTGACAAAGATTAATTGTTCCATCATTAGAGCGGACGGTATAAATACCGCCCACTCCTTTAATAATTACACCTTGATTATCTTCCTTCATATCAGCTATTACACCGGAGGTGCTGCATTAGGATCAAGAGGTACAAAAACAGCAGTATAGTTAAGTGTTATTGCAGCAGATGGATCCATTCCTGCAGGTCGATTATCATATACAACAAATGTATAGGAATTGTTGTATGCAACAGTATTGTTATATGGATCAAGCCAGTGATCAAACCTGTAACCCTCTGCAGGTGTAGCTGTAAGAGTTACCTGAGAATTAATCTCATAGGCACCTCCACCTTCTACCATACCCTGGCCAGATACGGTTGTAGTTACATTAATCTGAGCAGGTGTTGGAGTTGGTGTACCACCACGAAGAACATCCTCCATTGTACCAACATAGATAGTAATAGAAGATCTTCTAGGTAATGTAATTCCAGCAACTGGATCAGTTAAGATAATATACTGCTGATCCTCAGGTAAAGCCTGCACCTCTTCAGAACGCTCAATCTGACCAATGTTAATATCTTCATCATTAAGCATTTCTCTAGCTTCTTCCAATGTCAATCCATGCAAATCAGGAACAGTGGAACTAGATGGCTCACGTGCATAAATAATAACTACAGCTGAACCAACCTCAACAACAGATCCAGAAACTGGCTCAGTCCTTAACACCTGTCCTGGCTCAAAATCATCATTAATTTCTTCAAGCAAACTTACCTGAAGACCCATCGATACTAATGTTGAATACGCATCATGATATTCAAGCCCGGCATAGTTACTCAATGTAATTGTCTCAGCTTCTGATGCTACAGTTAATACAATTTTATGAATATCAGATCCGGAAGCAATTACTACGCCCTCACCAATATTCTGAGCAAGAACTGTACCTACTGGGTAATCAGCTGTTACTACATAAACAATCTCATAAGAAATCTGATTGGCTTCAAGTTCAGCAGTTACTTGGTCAACACTTGAACCAATATAATTGCCAACAGTATAATCATTAGTCTGAACAATGTTAGTAGCAGTATTTATCGAATTAATAATTAAAACTGATAAACCAACTAAAACTCCAATAATTACTAATACAATCAATACGAGCAGAACATTATCACGGAATCTAGAAAGACGTCTTGCTTCTGCAGATCGCTCCAAATCAGCAATTTTATCGTAATTCGGATCCTGTCTGAAAGATACTGAACCTGGAGTCTGAGTCCTCTCTACATGTGTATCTTCATTACTTATAACACCATATACACCGTTAGGATCTACCATCAAAGCGTCAAGTTCTGTCACCATTTCGCGCATTGAGTTATATCTCTTATCTGGTGTTTTCTGCATACACTTAACAATAATGGAATCAAGACCATGAGGAATATCAGGAGCAAATGAAGATGCAAGAGGTGGCTTATCCTGAAGATGCTTAACCGCAATAGCTACATTATTATCACCATCAAATGGTACTCTACCAGTTACCATCTCAAAAAGCATTACACCAACTGAATAAATATCAGAAGAAGGACCAACATTACTACCACGAGCTTGCTCAGGAGAAAAATAATGAACCGATCCAAGAGCCCCACCGGATGACATAGTAATAGTATTGCCATTAGTTGCACTAGCAATTCCAAAGTCAGTAATTTTTGCAATTCGCTCTCTAGAAATAAGAATATTCTGTGGCTTGATATCCTTATGAACAATTCCATTACGATGAGCATATTCCAAAGCCATTCCAACTTGAATAACGATTGGAACTGCAACTTTCCAATCAAGATGGCCATTACGGTTAATAAGATCTTTAACCGTTATGCCATCTACATACTCCTGAACGATATACCTTAAGTTATTCTCGTGACCAACGCCAAACACCTTAACAATATTGGCATGAGAAACAGAAGAAACCGCTTTAGCTTCAGTATCAAATCTTCTTATAAACTCTGCATCAGCTGAAAATTCTGGCTTCAAAATCTTTATCGCTACTTTAATACCTGAAGAAATATCCTGAGCCAAATAAACATTAGCCATACCGCCCTTACCGATAAGCTTAACTATTTTATATTTACCTGCAAGTATAATGCCCTCTGGGCCTTGTACATTCATCCTTATGCTCCTTTATATAGCAATACAGCCTAATTATATCTTATCCCACTTTACAAACAGATTACTTTTAGGCCTTATCCTCCATACCACGACGAAGCTGACCACACGCAGCCATTATATCACTGCCCATTTCGCGCCTAAGGGTTACATTAACGCCCTTATCTTCCAAGATTTTACGGAAAGCCTCAACTCTATTACGAGAAGGACGATGGTACGGGCTATCAGGAAACTCATTAGCAGCAATTAAGTTAACATGACAATTAATCCCATTAAGAAGCTTTGCCAAATTCTCCGCACAAGCGAAAGTATCATTTACACCCTCAAACAAAGAATACTCAAATGTAATTCTTCTACCTGTAACCTTAACATAATCACGACACGCATCAATCAAATCAGCTAGTCCGTAGACCTTGGAAATAGGCATCAATTCTCTACGAAGCTCGTCATTAGGCGCATGAAGAGAAATAGCAAGATTCACCTGCATTTTAAGTTTTGTAAACTCCTTAATCTTAGGAGTTAATCCACATGTACTAACGGTAATATGTCTAGCACCCATATTCACACCATTAGGATCATTCATTATCTTAATAAAACCTAATAAATTATCGTAGTTATCGAATGGTTCTCCAATACCCATAACAACAACAGTTCTAATTCTCTCACCGATATAGTTTTGAGATAGAAGAACCTGTGCAGCCATCTCACCAGCAGTAAGCGATCTACCAAATCCAGCCTTAGCAGAAGCACAGAACGCACATCCCATTTTGCATCCTGCCTGTGAAGAAATACAAATCGATAACCCAGTTTTATATCGCATAATAACTGTCTCGATAATATTTCCGTCAGGCAACAAATATACCAACTTACGTGTATCATCAATTTCAGACTTAAACTCTTGAATAATCTTCATTGAAGAAAAGACAAAATCATTCTCCAACTTAGCCTTGACATCCTTAGGAACATTAGTCATCTGATCTAAGTTTGTTACTCCACTCTCAAGCCACTTAAAAATCTGCTCTGCGCGGAATTTAGGTAGTTTATTATCAACGCACCACTGAAGCATCTCTTCGCGAGTTATATCAAGACAAAACTTTTTCTCACTCATTTCTTTCTCCTTAACCTCGAAATAAAGAAACCTTCACATGAATCTTTATCTGGTAACAAAGTAATCATTCCATCTAGGTAACTGTCTTTTAGTTTTTGTGGAAGTAAATCTTTAAAATCATTAACTTCAAAATCATTATTAGCCTCTAGGAAAGATCTAACCATATCCTCGTTTTCACCAGGATTAATGGTGCAGGTACTATAAACTAGAGTGCCACCAGGTTTAACACAATTTTTAATGTTATTAAGTATTTCGCTTTGCTTTTCCTGACATTCTAATATTCTTTGATATGTGATTGTATATCTGATGTCAGGTTTACCACCCATAATGCCAAGACCACTACAAGGTGCATCACATAGAACCAAGTCAAACCCCTCATCATCACTAAATGCAGAAGCATCAGCATTCTGAGTCCTGATAGATGTAATTCCAAGCCTGCTGGCGTTTTCATTAATAAGCTTTAATCTTGAATCATTAACATCAAGAGAAACAATTTCACATTTATCATTTGCAAGCTGAGCCATATGTGTAGACTTACCACCAGGAGCAGCGCAACAATCAAGAATTCTCATATTTGCCTTAGGCTCTGCGACTAGAGATGCTAACTGAGCACCTTCGCCCTGAACTATAAATTCACCATTTTTGAATGAAATAGAATTAGCAATTGATGGGGATTCACCTGTTGGAATCAATACAAATGAATCTGGCATATATGAAGAATCTAATAGCTTGAACCCCTCTAACTCTAGACTGTTTTTAAGATTATTTGCAGTCGTTTTTAATGTATTAACACGGATTGATAAAGGTGCAGAATTAAGTAGTGCTCTAGCAATAATCGGAGCTCGTTCCTTACCATAACCCTTTTTAATTACACCATAAACTTCAGATTTAAGGCTAAACGCAGCTTCCGGCTCCTTACACGATGATAAATCTCTTTGTTCGGGAGTTAAATCAGATATTTTACGTAGAACTGCATTTACCAAATTAACAGCTCTCTTGGCTTTGCGTTTGCATAAATCAACTGAAGTATTCACAGCAGCGTAATCTGGAACTTTTTCAGAGAATACAATCTGCCAGACACCAAATCTAAGAATTGTGCGAACAATCGGATCCAACTGACTAACGTCTTTACCTGCTACCTTCTTAATTAGATAGTCTTCTGCATATACGTAAGTAACTGTGCCATAGACAGCAGCACGCACAAAATCACTGGCATTAGTCTTACTTAACGCAAGGTTAGTAAATGCTTCTTTCTCGAAGCAATCATGGATAATTGAAATACAGAGTTCTCTATCGTCCAAATTAGGCTCCAAAAACAGTTCCTGGTTTATAGTTATGGGCACAATCTAGTGCTTTAAGACGCTTACCACCTTCAAGCTGTAACTCCAAGATGTATATTGAACCATCACCACAGGAAACCTTCAAATCGCCCTTACGAGCAACTGTAATCTCACCATTAGAAGCTTCATCAGATTCTTCAGCAATTCTAGACGCATAAATCTTAACACGCTTACCTTCGAGTGTTGTTGAAGCACCAGGCCAACCAGATAGAGCACGAATTTTATCATGAATCTCTCTAGCACTTAAGTTCCAATCTATTAAAGCCATATCCTGAGTGATAGGTGGCGATAATACTACTCGTTCTTCATCCTGAACAATAGGTGTAATCTTACCGTCTACATAATCATCGATAGTACCCATAAGAAAATCACGACCACTATCAGCAAGCTTATTCATAAGACTCTCTGTAGTATCAGCTATATCAATAGGCACTTCTACCTGGCTTAAGATGTCACCTGTGTCCATACCTGCATCCATCTTCATAATAGTGACACCTGTAACGTCATCACCATTCAAAATACAATACTGAACAGGAGCTGCGCCTCTGTACTTAGGCAATAAAGAAGCGTGAACATTAATACATCCATATTTTGGAATATCAAGCATAGACTGAGGCAGAATCTTACCATAAGCTGCTGTAATCAATAAATCTGGATTTAACGACTTAATCTTCTCGTGAGCTTCCTCTGTCTTTAATGAATCAGGTTGATATACCTCAATCCCCAAATCCAATGCAACAACCTTTGCAGGTGGAGAAGTAATAATATGCTTTCTTCCAACTGGCTTATCTGGTTGTGATACGCTAAGTACAATATTGTATCCTGCGTTTACTAACCCCTGAAGAACATTTCCGGAAAACTCCGGTGTACCCATAAAAACTATTCTCAAATCACTCTTCTGCATTAGTCATCACCACTGAACCTGGTTCGGCTCTATCAACAAATAGAACTCCATCAAGATGATCGTACTCATGGCAAATGCAGTTAGCCAAAAGCTCTTCTGCATCCATCTCGAAAGGATTGCCATTACGATCCAATGCTTTAACATGAATCTTAAATGGGCGCTTAACGTCTGCCTGCTTTCCTGGAACAGATAAACAGCCCTCTGTACAAAGCTGTTCTCCTTCTCTTAATGTAATCTCTGGATTAATAAAATCAATTCTTCCGTGTTCATCGCCAATATCAACAATAAAGCAACGTCTCAGAACTCCAACCTGAACAGCAGCTATACCAATACCCCTATTCTCGTAATACATTGTCTCTGCCATATCATCAAGGAGCTTTAAAATACGATCATTAATCTCCTCTATAGGACGCGAAGTCTTATGAAGAATTGGATCGCCTTCAGTTACAATATTTCTAAGTGCCATTTGTTTACCTCTTATATTATATTCCGCAAGTATTTTACCATAATTACTTTTTTGTTTTACTGAAGTCTTTCAAAGTATTACCAGCACTCTCAAAAAGTTGTTTAGTTGCTTCGAAGAACCCCTTCTTTGCTTCTTCATCCATACCACTAAACGTCTTAATTATGGAATTCAAATATTCAGAGCTATTATTGGAAAAATCAGACAAGGTATGTGCATCACCTTGCATCATAAAATCAAAAACAGTATCAACAAATCTTGCACACTGTTCCCTATCTAGATTATTAATCCAATCTCTAACAGTCTGATCTATAAAAGTGGATCCTTTGGCAACTCTTTCCTTCTTTACGAATTCAGTAGCAGAAGTTTCCCATGTCAAAAGCTCATGCTGCATGATTCCAATTGCATTAGACGGAATAACATCGTAATCAACTATATGCTCCAAAAGCATACCTACTATTGAAAATTCAGGTACAAATGTATGTATGCGAGATTCAATCTCGTGATACTCATTAATATCCTGAACCTTTTTTGAAAAACCAGGCCCGTCGAAATTATAAACAGCTAATATAGTGTCGTTATATCGTTCATGGCAGTACGTAGCAGCATAAACAGATAAATTTCCACCTTTTGAATGACCACCAATAATAAAAGATCCATCGAGAAGTGTATTAGCAACCTTTTCAAAGTATTCTAGAGCTCTCTTCTGCGCTGGCACAGGGAACTCATAACCCATATTGAAATCTTCTTTCCAACCAATAATAGTATTATCAGTTCCACGGAACGCTATGTAATAATTCTCTTCATCATCAATATCAAAAATACATGCAGAAAACTGTATCTGACGATTAACATCAGTATCATTGATAAACCCAGATACCTTCATATCACCGAATCTCTTTGTATTAGCTATCTGACGAATAAAATCAATATCCATATCAGAAACGATATGATCATAAATCTCAGGGACATTAAGAAGCTTACTACAAACCTCCTTAATACTAATGCCTTCTCGTATATTCTGAGATACTATCCCTTCAAAAGGTTCATAAGAAAATCTAGCAAGAATTGCAGCATCTACCTCATTAAAAGGTGAACTCTGCAGGCTTAAATCTCCTCTCCATTCAAGATAATCTTTTATTACATTCATATCAGTTTCCCCCAGCATCATTATCAAAAGACAGTGGATAGTAATTTGAATCAAAATCTTCCATCATCTGCTTAAACACAGCATTAAGATAAGCTTTCTTAGCTGCTTTTAAAATCAACACATATCTATATCTTCCACGAAGTTCATAAATTGGAGCAGGTGTAGGTCCATATACTTCAAATTCGTACTTTGAATCCTGATAAGAGACAAACTCACGAACATATTTATCTACATCTCGAATTCTTAATGCCAATTCATTTTCATCTGGCAAAGAAAGTACGATTTCACCTATAGCTTTAAAAGGTGGAAGTCTCATTGCTTCTCTATAACTAATCTCAGATTCATAAAAAGCTTCATAATCTTGCTTAGCTGCATACTTCAATAAAGGATTATCAGAATGAAGACTTTGAAGATATACTTTACCCTTCTCACCCGCTCTTCCAGCTCGTCCTGCAGACTGAGTAATCAATTCAAAAGCTCTTTCGGAAGATTTGTAATCAGATGATAAAGCAATCAAATCAGCACCTAAAACGCCAACTACTGTTACATTAGGAAAATCATGTCCCTTGGCTATCATCTGCGTACCAACTAGTATAGAAGCTTCTTTATTCCTAAATCTAGTCAAGATATCTTCGTGACTGCCCTGCCCCATAGTAGTGTCCTGATCCATTCGAAGTACTTTTTCCTTAGGATACAGTTCATGTAAAATTTCTTCTAACTGTTGAGTTCCTACACCAGCCTTACGGAATTTTGTACCATCACAATTATTGCATTTCGCCATGCTTGTTGGGATTGTAAAACCGCAATAATGGCAGATTAAAAGTCTCTCGTTGCTATGCCTATTATTGTGCAAAGTCATACCAACAGAACAATTAGGACAGCTTACGGCCTCACCACAATTATTGCAAAACAACGACCTAGAGTAACCACGTCTGTTAAGGAATAGTATTACCTGCTTATTCTGTGAGAATGCCTCAGCCATCGCAGTTCTTAACGGACCAGATATAAGATTACCGTATCCCTCAATTACCTGATTCTTCATATCAATGATTTTGACCTCAGGTAAAACAGCATATGGATTAGCGCGTTTATTAAGCTTCAAAAGCTTAAATGCGTTTTTATTAGCAGCATAATAAGATGTAACTAGAGGAGTAGCTGAACCAAGAATTAATGGACATGAGCTCTTAGTGATTCGTAAAAAAGCAATATCTCTAGCATTGTACTTAGGAAAGTTTTCCGCCTTATATGAAGAGTCATGTTCCTCATCGATAATAATCAGCTGTAAATTATCAACAGGAGCAAATATTGAGCTTCTTGCACCAACAACAATACGAGCTTCGCCCCTTCTAATACGATCCCATTCAATATATCTTTGCTTATCAGTAAGTCTACTGTGTATAACTGCAACAACATCGCCAAATCTACCTCTAAGCCAGCTAACAGTTTGAGGTGTAAGTGATATTTCAGGTACAAGATATATTACTGACCCTCCACGATTAAGCACTTCACCAGCACACTTAAGATAAACTTCAGTTTTTCCACTTCCAGTTATACCGTTTAGTAGAAAGACTTCTGGTTTTCCAAGACTCTTAGTAACCTTAGTAAAAGCTTCTTCTTGTTCATCATTTAATGTATGAACTACTCTAAATGATTCTTTTCCTTCACTACTAACGTTTAAGTCTTCTACTGAAGACTCCTCTCTAGTTAACAACCTACTATAAACTCTGATTAACCCTTTATCTCGTAAGGATTTAAGTTGAGCATCTGTAGTCTTAGTAATCGTTAATAATTGCTTTTTCTCTATTTCACCTTGTTCAAGTAAAAACTCAAGTATATGAATATGATTAATAGAACGAAGTTTATTAGTCTTAAGAGTCTCCCGAACTATGTCTTCATCATCAATACATACAAATGAAGCTTTAGCTCTTGACGCAGTACCAATCAAAGAAGGAAGCATCATTGAAATAATATCTCCAGATGTTGCTAAGAGTTGCTGCTTTAATGGTTCAATAAGAGACAATTGATCAGCATTCATTACTGGGTACAAATCAATTAATGACTCGATTGACTTGAGCTTATTGGGATCAAAACTAAGAGTTGAAGTATCATCAGAAATAGAGGCCACGAGAGCTATTTGAGTCTTATTTCCAAATCCAAAAGGCACCTTAACATAAGATCCCGGAACAACTTGATCAATCATAGAATCCGGAACTTTATATGTATAAATCTTATCAGTCTGTCGTACAGCTTCTCTAAGGTATACTCCAGCAATTCTCATATTACATACCATCTAAAAGTGAGAATAAATCGATTTGTGATGACTCAGGAACACCCTCAAGCAAACCATATTCCTTAAGTTTTTGAACACCAGCCTGCCCTAACTTACCACGCTTACTCATCTCCTCGATAGTTTTAAAAGGAGCTTCATCTCTGGCCGCAGTAAAAGCTTCTGCCATTGATGATGAAATCGAATTGATAGAGTTCAATGGTGGCAAAATCTTACCAGGTCCAACCTTAGTAAAATTAGTAGCATGTGATGTATTTATATCAATTGGCAAGAACTCAATTCCACGATGATACATCTCTGCTACAAGCTCACAAATAAAGAACTCATCCTGAGCCTTTTTAGCTGCACTATCTCTGTTATGCATTACCATGCGAAGTTCTTCCATACGTCCCTTAAGAACATCCATACCTCTACACATACACTCTGCATCAAATTCTTCACCTCGTACAGTAAAGTACGTACAATAATACTCCTCTGGGTAATAAACCTTGAACCAAGCTACACGTAACGTAGAAATAGAATAAGCCGCTGCGTGAGCCTTAGGGAACATGTATTTAATCTTCTTACAAGAATCTATATACCAATCAGGTACATTCTTCTCTCGCATTAAAGCTTCATGCTCAGCAGATAATCCCTTACCTTTTCTTACCTTCTCCATAATGTCGAAAGAATCCTTATTAGGAAGTCCCCAATAGATAAGCTGAGTCATGATAGAGTCTCTACAACCAATAACTGAATTTAGGTCACAAATACCATCATTGATTAAATCCTGAGCATTTCCTTTCCATACGTCCGTACCATGAGAAAGACCCATCAACTGAACAAGGTCAAAGAACCTTGTAGGTTTTGTCTCCTTAATCATACCTCGAGCCATAGGTGTACCCAACTCAGACAAACCAATAGTAGCTGAGCCAGCTTCTGACTCCTCTAATGGGAATCCCATAACTTCTGTTGATTCAAGAAGACTCATGACCTTAGGCTCTGGTACAGGAATACTTGTAATTTCAACGCCCGTTAAAAGATGAAGCATTCTAAGGACTGTAGGATCCAAATGTCCAAGAATATCCAATTTCAAAATAGTATCGTGTAATGAATGGAAATCGAAGTGTGTAGTAATAATTCCACAATTTGTCTTATTAGCAGGATACTGAATTGGAGTAAACTCATATACATCCATTTCCTTAGGAATAACAACGATACCTCCTGGGTGCTGAGAAGTTGTTCTCTTAACACCCAAAATACCCTCAGACATATAAATAAGTTGTCCAGTAGTATATGGCAATGCCTTTTGCTCACAAGCCTTGCGAGCAACCATCATAGCATTCTTATCAGCATACGCACCTACGGTACCAGCACGGAATGTGTGAGTTAAACCGAAGAGATATTCTACATATTTATGCGCTGAAGACTGGTTCAACGATGAGAAGTTAAGGTCGATATCTGGCTGCTTATCACCGAAGAATCCTAAGAACGTCTCGAAAGGTATATCCTGACCATCACGCTTCATCTCTGTACCACATTCAGGACAGTTCATTAATGGTAGGTCATAACCAGAACCATATTCACCCGTGTTATTAAACTGAACATAATTACACTTAGGACATCTGTGATGTGGAGGCAAAGGATTAACCTCAGAAATACCACACATCGTAGCAACAAATGAAGATCCAACAGATCCTCTTGAACCAACAATAAAGCCTTCATTATTAGAGTTCTTTACAAGACGATAAGCGATGTAGTACATAATCGCGAATCCATTACCAATAATTGAGTTAAGCTCTTTTTCTATTCTAGCTTTAACTACTTCATCAAGAACTCCATTATGGCGATAGAGCTGATTTGCTCTTGTGTATGTAATATCACGTACATCTGATGCAGCACGAGCAATCATTGGAGGATAAGTTCCATCTGGGAACGGCTTAATACCATACTCAATCATATCTGCAATCATATTTGTATTTGTAACGACAGCCTTAAATGCACGCTCCTCACCAAGGTAAGCGAACTCATCTAGCATCTCATCTGTAGTTCTAAAATACAAATCAGCCTGTTGCTCAGCATCAGCAAAGCCTAAATCCATAAGCATAAACTTACGATACATACCATCTTCCTTCTCGAGGAAGTGTGAGTCCGTTGTTGCAACCAAAGTCTTATTAAAGCTATCTGCAACATCAGCGAGAAGTACATTGATATTAAGAATATCATCCTGATTAAGTCTTACTGGATATGGATCATCCTCACGAGGTACCTGACGAGTCATAAACATATTATTAGTAAGAGGCTGAATCTCTACATAATCATAAAGACTCATTGTATCCTTAAACTTCTCATCAGCAATTAACTCATCGAGAGTAGCCTTTGAATTTTTATTACACTTTTTGTACTTAGTAAGCACCTGACGGTATATTTCACCACGCTCACATGCACCACCAATAATGATGGAGGAACTGAAATACTTAAGCAAACTCTTAGGTGTTCTAGGTCTTCTATAGTAATAATGAACATGAGATTCAGATACCAATCTATAGAGGTTATATAGACCTGTATTATTTCTTACAAGATAAATGATATGGTAAGCTTCGGCGTTCTTAGACTTAATCACATCAGTACTGAGATGGCCTACCTTTTCATTTAATACTTCTGGATGAACATTGCCCTGAGCAATTAAGTAATTAATTACAAATGAAGCGTCCTTATGAGTTAAATCAACTAACTCATTTCCAGTCTTATCATAGTCTTCTGAAGAGTAATCACCTACATACTTTTTTATGTCCTCAATAGAAATAGCAGGCATCAAGAACTTATGTCTGTAGAACTTATGATCCTCAATATTAAGACCAAAACCAGCGCGTCTAACATAACCTAATGTATTAAAGATATCTTCACCTGTAACAAATGCATCGCCAATAAATTCAACAAGTTCACCCATTCGGTGATAAGAATCGCATGGATCTCCATTGCCAGAATATATAATATCTTCAACATCAGCATAGAAATCAGCTACATGCTCATACTCGATTGAATCTGGTATATATTCAATATCATCATCAGAATATGGAGTCTTAACTTCAGCATGAATGTTAATTGTATGACGAGGACCATCCTCCACAAATTCTTTCAAAACAGGAAGATTCTCATCGCGTAATTTCTCTGGTATTTCCTCTGGATTCCATAAGGAGGTATCGATATCATGAGATGCAAATTCCTTAGCCTGTTCATCTGTCTCACCTTCACCAACAGGCTTAATTCCCTTATAACCTTTGAGTCTATATTTGGAAGCAGCTATCTTAGAAAATGTATCTGTACTGTTGTCTGGTCCATCTGCAACAAGTCTAATTGCTACGAATTCACCAATTCCACTTATATGCGCTGGTTCATCAGGATCGTCCTTAGCAGGTATAAAAGGTAAGTTATAAACAATCGTAGGTCCATCATCTACAAGATAACCTTCACAACCCAAAATAGCTTTGAATTTCTCCTGGCCTTCTTCTTTACCTTTGTTAATTCCCTTAACAGCTGAATAGGCAGGATAAAAGCCTTGAACAATTCCGTGGTCAGTAATTGCGCATGCGCGATGACCAAAGGAATCAGCAAGCTTCATAATAGCTTCTGGATCACTTACAGCATCCTTTTCACTCATTTTAGAGTGGACATGGAGTTCTACACGCTTATAATCAGCTAAGTCTTTTCTCTTAGGTGGTGGCGTAGCTTCATAAATACCTTCTACTCTAACACCACGTTCATTCTTATCATAATTGGTAGAGACCTGAAAACCTGCGTATCCACCCTTTTTAAAAGTCTTCTCAAAAATATCTGCTTCCTGAGGCTTTAAAAACATGAGTGCATTAACACCGCCTGTCTTATCAACAATATAAAACTTAGCAATAACTGTTGTACCACTTCTAGATAGCGTCAATACATCGGCTATCGTCTGATCTTCAAGGAATTTTACCCTTCCTTCAATATTTACATTACGGTCATAGTCAGTAAGGTCTTTGATATCAATTTTCTTCGCACCAGCCTGAACACGTCCAACAATAGAATCTGCATTTTTCTTAGGCTGAAACTTTGGCTTGTTTCCTTCAGTTTGGCTATTTGCCTTTTGTTCTTGAGACTTAGCAACCCAAGAGTTTTTATCAGGAGCCTTCTCAGCATCCTTCTTAGCATCTTCCTTTGCCTTTGCTTTTTCCTTCTTCTGCTTCTCTTCTTCCTCTAGAATAGCCAAAGTCTGAGCATCAAGACCAAACATAGAATTAGGCATAATAGGTGCTACTGCACCTGTATTACCAATTACATCGATTCGAACAGAAATTACACGATCAAAAGCACGCATGACATAATCTCTGATTCTATCCTGAACATTAAATACATTCTGAATTTTTGAACGAGTTCTAACAACAATAGTCGAATTATCAAAAGATATTTCTGCATCCTCAAAAGAGCAATTCGAGACGTACTCAAATAAGCTCTTACAATTAGGAGCAATTATCGAAAAGTCTGCATTACTACCATCTACAAAGCGAAGGTCTATTTTACATTGAGTTGCTTTACTCATTGCACATAAAACTTCGCCTAGTCTATTGTCTACGCTTAGCGAATTACATCCACTCGCCAAGATAACAATCATTTTATCTTGACGGTAATAATCTACTTTCTCTACTCTTAACGCATGAAGACCCGCTTCATATTCGGGTCCCATATTAAGATGACTAATAATATTCTTCATCTATACACCTTATAACTTAGACTTATTCTTCTCTTCTCCAAGTTTACGAATCTCTTCAACAAATTCGTCTACAGCGGTCTCAGCTTTAAGTTTTCTAATTACTTCACCCTTCTCGAAAAGCAGGAATTCATCTTTGCCTCCCGCAAGACCAATATCTGATTCTCTTGCCTCTCCTGGGCCATTAACAACGCACCCCATCACAGATACCTTCAAATCATATGGAAAATTACGGATTCTATTTTCAATCTCGTTAGCAATATCAATTAGTGGTACTTCTGTTCGGCCACAAGTTGGACAAGAAACAAAAGTGATTCCATCAGATCTTAAATCCAAAGCTCGCAGAATACTCTTCGCTGCATATACTTCTTCTACTGGATCACCAGTTAAAGAGACACGAATCGTATCTCCTATTCCTTCTGCTAGTAAAGTACCAATTCCAACAGCAGACTTAATTACACCCTCTCTTACAGTTCCAGCTTCAGTAACACCAACATGTAATGGATAATCACACTGCTGACTAATGCATCTGTATGTGTCTATCGTAAGCTTAGGACTTGAAGACTTGATTGAAATTACAATATCATCAAAATCAACGTTCTCTAGAAGCTTTACTGCATCCAAAGCACTCTTTGTCATATTTTCAGCGCATACGCCACCATATTCTTCAACTAACTTACGATCAATAGATCCTGAATTAACACCGACTCTTATAGGAAGACCACGTTCCTTACATACATCTGCCACCTGACGTAGCTTATCGTTACCGCCAATATTGCCAGGATTTATACGAATCTTAGCAGCGCCATTCTTTGCTGCTTCAATTGCTAATCTATAGTCAAAATGAATATCAGCAACAACTGGAATAGGTGACTTAGATGTTATCTCCTTAAGAGCACTAGCAGCCTCCATATCAGGAACTGTTACTCGCGTAATATCACAACCAGCATCATAAAGGCGAGCTATCTGTTCTAGCGTCCCCTTAACATCCTGCGTCTTTGTATTATTCATGGATTGAATCCTTACAGGATTACCTCCACCTAATAAAACTCCACCGACATTAATAATTCTGGTCATAAAAAACTCCCACTGTAAGTTAGTAGAATTAGTCTATCACTTATAATGGGATTTTCTTATTACATTTTGTAAAGTTAAACCATAAGTTCAACTTAAGTCCTATTAATTGGGCGTAATCTCACAAGATATACATATGTTAACGAATTCTCCTTCAGATGCATTAATAATTCCATTAATTAAATCGCGACGAGATGTACCATTACCTAGAGCCGCCAAATTATTAGTCCTTCCATCAGTATCAGGAGCACGATTAAGGATTCCGTTATAAACAGCATCAACAAAGAATTCATCAGAAATATTTCTATTTTGAAATTCATCACTATTGATTACACTATTAATAAATGCAGCTCCAGTAATGCTATGACTATTAAGAGCGTTCGTTGTATTAACAAGGGTGTTGTACTCAGGATATCTACCTAAGAAATTTACATACACTCTATTAATGAACTCAACTATATCAAAATTACATTCGTTATCAGTAATTCTATCTCCAGTTTCAATATTAAAATGTGTTGTAGCTACACCCGTTGTAGTCTCTCCATTACCAGAGATAATCATTGTTGCTTCACCAATAGTGACATTATTCTCGTAAGAGACATAATAATCCACGCCTTCAATCAACTCTTCATCTCCATTTTGAAGTGTTAATGATAAAGTAATTGGATTACCTGTATAAGTAAATGTTCCCAATTCAGGAATACTTTGATTAGAGAAATCATATTCATAGAATCGAGACTCATCCGGCTCATCAACTACAGTGCTAGCTGTTGTAGTTCGAGGAGTTGTTAACGCTGGAATTGGATGTGGTTTTGCTTTACCTATGACACCATTCTGATACAAATTAAAAACTAAAACCAACGGAACAATGAGCATAGCCGATGTAATAGAAAGAACTAGTGGTAAATAGTTGACAACTGGCTTAGTAGGTTTTTTTATATTAACAGAAGATGGTATCGGTTCAGCTACAGGAGATTTTGATCTAATATTATGAGCTTTAGGCGCATCTACTGCTTCAGATATAATAGCGTTACCACACTTTCTACAATATGATGCCCTACCTCCATTTGTTGCTTTACAAGTATTACAAGTCTTTATCTTCATCTCTATCACCTCAACCTAAATCAAGTGTCATCATGAAAGAGACTTTTCCGAATTGAACAAGTCCATTTTTAATCTCAATAGTAGATTCTGGAGCAATTAATTCACCATCGTAAGTAGTTCCCGACTTAGATCCTAAATCATTAAGGTAGTATTTACCGCCTTTATACAGAATCTTGCAATGCATATCTGCAACTGAATCATTATCAATATGTAGATTACATCTTGGATTACTACCTATAGTCAGAGTGTCATTCATAGGAACATCAAAGCATGAGCCAGTAGTAGACATAAAAAGAACACATCTTTCATATGACTTAAGATTAGTCTTTGTCTGCTCTTCTATAGATTTTTTAGATACCTTAATAGACTCGGCCTGCTCAAATTCGCTCATGGCCTTATTATACTTTTTCATTGCAGCATCATATTTAAGCTTATCTTTTCTATTAACCTTAATAAAAAAGAAGAAAAACACTGTAGCAAGAACCAATAGTACAATTGCTGTACCGAATACTGGACCTGGCTGCATATAAGCATCTAACATAGAATAATAATCTCCTTATGAAGTAAATTATACCACCTGATAGATGAAGAATTTAAGATAAAATGTTTCTGGGACATTCAAAAGAATAGGATGATCAGGAGCTTGTGTTCTCTTCTCAATCTGCCTTAGTGTTCTACCTGCATCATATGCTGCACTCTTTATCATTTTTTCAAAGATATCTTCTTTCATAAAATGTGAGCAGGAGCATGTAGCAAGATATCCTCCTCTAGGAAGCATCTTCATTGCCTTAAGATTAATCTCCTTATATCCACGTTCTGCTGAATTAACTGTATCTCTAGACTTAGTAAACGCAGGAGGATCTAAGATAATATAATCAAAGTCTCTTCTCTTAGATTCTGAAAGTTCAGTCAGATAATCAAATACATCTGCACAAACATAATCAATATTATTTTCCAAACCATTACGTCTAGCATTTTCCTGAGCCATTTTAATAGCGGAATCAGATATATCAACACTTACTACCTTCTTAGCACCAGCCATAGCAGCATTAAGGCCAAAAGAACCTGTATGTGTAAAGCAATCTAATACTGTTTTACCCTGAGCAATTCTTGCAGCAGCTGCACGGTTATACTTCTGATCAAGGAAAAAACCAGTCTTCTGTCCATTCTCAACATCAACGAGATACTTTATACCATTCTCAACAATTTCAATCTCAGGAGAAATAGGATTACTAATATCATCAAATCCATACCACCCCTTATATAGCTCAAGACCTTCCTTTTGTCTTAAAGCTATCTCATTACGCTCATAAATACCACGAATATTGATACCTTCAACAGCGAAAGCTTCCCTTAAGGCTCTGTAAATTACTGGTCGAAGCATCTCCATACCAAGAGATGCAACCTCAACAGATAATAAATCTTCATATCTGTCGACAGTTAAGCCAGGCATCATATCCGCTTCACCATGAATAATTCGACAGCAATTAAAGTCTTTACCAGGCATTACAGTTTTACGGTAATTAATAGCATAAGCTATTCTTCTCTTCCAAAAGTCGTAATCAAACTTGTCATTACTATTTCGAGAAATAACTCTAATAGCAATCTTAGAATTAGAATTATAAAAACCTGTTCCCTGCCAGGAATTACCAGCAAATACATCTACTAAGGAGCCATCTTCTGGGGTACTACTTAAATCAATAA
Organism: Saccharofermentans sp.; assembly: GCA_024403715.1. Classification (GTDB taxonomy): domain Bacteria; phylum Bacillota; class Clostridia; order Saccharofermentanales; family Saccharofermentanaceae; genus Saccharofermentans. The sequence goes on from JAKSRJ010000007.1 coordinate 26,719, forward strand.
TCTCATCAACATATACCCATGGATGACCACTCTTAAGAGCCTTCTCAGCCTTGGATGTAATACTAGCCTTAATGTAATTTCTCTCTATTTTCATAATTATAAATAACTAACAGTTGCATCAATATCCTTACGCATAGTATGTCTATCGCAAGGCTCATCATTTGGATATCCAAGTGGCATCAAAAGCACAGACTTCTGATTAGCCGGTAAATTAAAAGCTTCATCACAAACAGCATTTGGATATGCATTAACCCAGCAAGTAGCAAGTCCCAAACTTGTTGCCTCAAGCATCATGTGTGTAGCCACAATAGAAACATCTTCTACTCCAGAATGAATGCCCTCTTGACGCACATTCTTCCAGTCTTCATCTGTGTCATATGCAAAAATTAAAACAATAGGAGCATTAAAAGCACATGGAGTAATCTCACGAATCTTTTTTAGATTCTCTTCAGACTTAATTACATAGATTCTTTGTGGCTGAAGGTTCTTTGCTGTTGGAGCTAAATTGCCAGCTTCCAAAATTTTATTAAGAACTTCTTCGCTAATCGAAGTGTCTTTATAATCTCTACAAGAGTATCTTGACTTAGCCAAATCCAAAAATTCCATATGTCTCTCCTTATGAAAACAGCACCCGGTAAAGGGTGCTGTAAATAATTCAATTCAAGTATTGATTAAAGAGCAGCCTTTGCCTTCTCAACCAATGCTGTGAAGCCCTTAGGATCTGTGATAGCAATATCAGAAAGAACCTTTCTATCGAGCTCGATACCAGCCTTCTTAAGGCCGTTCATGAATCTGCTGTAAGACATACCGTTCAAACGGCAACCAGCGTTGATACGAGCAATCCAGAGCTTTCTGAAATCTCTCTTCTTCTGTCTTCTGTCTCTGTATGCATAGTTACCAGACTTAAGTACAGCCTGATTAGCTACCTTGAAGAGCTTGCTCTTCTTACCGAAATAACCCTTAGCCTGCTTTAAAATCTTATTGTGGCGAGCTCTTGTACGAACTCCTCTTTTAACTCTAGACATTTAACTTTCCTCCATTCCTATTACATGTAAGGGATCATCTTACGAATAATCTTTGTGTTCTGATCAGAAGCCAAGATATTGTGACGCAAGTGTCTCATTCTCTTTGTAGGTCTCTTACTGAGGATGTGACGGCGGAAAGCCTGTGCTCTCAAAACCTTTCCGGTTCCTGTAACCTTGAATCTCTTCTTAGATGAACTGTGTGTCTTCTGCTTAGGCATTAATATGTCCTCCCATCTATAAATTACTTACTCTTCTTAGGAACGAGGTACATAACCATGTTACGACCTTCGATCTTAGGCTGTTTGTCAACCTGTCCGTATTCTTCGATACCTTCAACGAACTTCTCCATTACCTGGTATCCTTGCTGCTGATACGCCATCTCACGGCCACGGAATCTGATGTTAATCTTTACTCTGTCACCATTCTTGAGGAACTTAATAACAGCCTTCTGCTTAACCTCGATATCATGTGTATCTGTAGTAAGCTTGATGCCAACTTCCTTAAGCTCGGTTTCCTTCTGCTTCTTCTTAGCTTCCTTCTCACGCTTACCCTGCTCATAAAGGAACTTACCATAGTCCTGTATTCTGCAGACTGGGTTTTCAGGATTAGCTGAGATACATACCAAGTCCAAATCTGCTTCTTCAGCCTTCTGCATAGCTTCTTCGATAGGTACAATACCCACCATATTGCCATCTGCGTCGATGAGACGAACCTTACTGAACTTGATGTTCTCGTTCACCATCTGGTTTCCGTTTGCCTTTGCGATGTGTAACACCTCCCAACATAAAAAAAGAACGGTCAAGCAAAATCCCGTTCTCCACACAAACCTTATGTAGGTTTATATATGGGCCTCTTCACTTAAGCTTGAGGCGAGAACCAAGTTCTGCTTTCTATTGACTTGACTATAATAATGATAGCTTTAATAAATGTCAAGCGTTATGCATTTATTTTCTTTAAATATGAATATATACTTAAACCTACTAAAAGACTGGAGGTTTACATGAATATCTTCATACCTGTATTTATAGTCGTTATTTCCAATACAATATACCACATATGTGCCAAATCAGCACCTGAAGGAATTGATACATTTGCATCACTTACAATTACATATTTAATAGGCGCACTATTCTCACTTGCTCTTTACATCATTACTAAAACTGCTAATCATCAGCAACTAAGTTTACTATCTGAATATAAGCAGCTTAACTGGGCAAGTATTGTTTTGGGACTTGCAATTGTTGGTCTTGAAGCTGGATTTATGCTTATGTACAAAGTCGGTTGGACAGTAAGCACGGCTCAGATAGTAACGAGTGCATTCCTGGCAGTTGTTCTTGTAATCGTAGGTTATTTTCTGTTTAAGGAATCAGTCAGCATTCAGAAAATTGCTGGCGTGGCAATTTGTCTTGTCGGTCTTTTTCTAATTAATAAATAAGTGATATTATTCTACATAACATATTAACAAGGAGATATTCATATGATTTCCAGCAAAATGAAAGAAAAACTCGCTTCTGGTTCAGCTATCAGAAAGATGTTTGAAGAAGGTAATCGCCTTAAGGCAATTTATGGCGCAGAGAATGTTTTTGATTTCTCTATTGGTAACCCTGACTTAGAGCCACCTAAGGAAGTTAAGGATGCTTTGAAGGATCTGGCTAACAATCCTACACCAGGCATGCATGGTTATATGAGTAACAGCGGATTTGAATCCACAAGAGCTATCATTGCCAAGAAGCGTGGCGAAGAAGCAGATATGGAGATTGATGCTTCTGCAGTTTGTATGACTGTAGGTGCAGCAAGCGCTATGAACGATGTTCTTCACTCAATTCTTGATGATGGAGACGAAGTTATTGTTCTTGCACCATTCTTCATGGAGTACATCAACTATATCGAGAACCATAACGGTAAGGTTGTAATCGTTCAAACAGACGACAATTTTATGCCTGATATGGATGCTATCGCTAAGGCTATCACACCAAAGACTAAGGCAATTATCGTTAATTCTCCTAACAATCCATCCGGTGTTGTTTATTCAGCTGAGCAGCTCACTAAAATTAATGAATTATTGAATACTCAGGATCACATCATCCACGTAATCTCAGATGAGCCTTATATCGATCTCGTATACGATGGATTAACTGTTCCTGCTGCTTTGTCATATATTGATAACCTCATCATCTGCTTCTCATGGAGTAAATCCTTGTCTCTTCCTGGCGAGCGTATTGGTTATACACTTGTATCACCTAAGCACGCTGATTATGATGATTTGACAGGTGCCATCGTTCTTTCCAATAGAACTCTTGGTAGCGTTAATGCCCCTGCAATCTGGCAGAAAGTTATCGAGAAGTCCATCTATGCTAAGGTTGATGTTGCTAACTACGAGTACAGAAGAAATCTTCTTTACGGAAATATCGTAGGTGCAGGTTTTGAGGCAGTAAATCCTAATGGAGCGCTCTATATTTTCATGAAGACACCTGCTGGCCTTACAGACAAAGAATTTGCTGATGTTTGTGCTAAGTACAACCTACTCTTAGTTCCAGGTGCATCTTTCTCAAGACCAGGTTACTGCCGCTTAGCTTTCTGCGTATCTGAAACTACAATTAAAAATTCCAAAGCAGCCTTCGAGAAGATTGCTTTGGAACTTGGAATCAATAAGTAATCTAACGATTAAAGTCTAGCGATTACAGCTTCTGTCATCTTGGTTGTATCAACGACCTTCAAAGAAGAATCAGAAGAATTTCCAAGAATATCAACTGTTCTATAGCCGTCTGCGAGTACCTTGCGGACGGCATTTTCAATCATATCTGCTGCTTTTACTTCATTTAAGGACCAACGTAAAAGCATAGCAGCAGACAGAATAGTAGCGAGTGGATTGGCCTTACCTGTACCTGCAATATCTGGAGCAGAACCATGAACTGGCTCATAAAGTCCTGGTGTACCTGGAGCACCTAAAGATGCGGATGGAAGCATTCCAATAGATCCAGTAATCTGACCTGCCTCATCAGAAAGAATATCTCCAAAAATATTAGAAGTTACAATAACATCAAAACTTGAAGGTCTAGCTATAAGCTGCATGGAAGCATTATCAACATATAGATAATCTACTTCTACATCTGGATACTCAGGCTTTAAGCTTTCTGTAATCTCTCTCCACATACGTGAAGACTCGAGTACATTAGCCTTATCAACAACTGTGAGTTTCTTATTTCTGCCCTGAGCATAAGTAAATCCCTGTCTAACAATTCGTGTAATCTCACCGACTGAGTAACTCTCGACATCATATGCAACAATCCCCTTTGGAGTTCCATCAGGTAAAATCTCATCTGACTCTTTACGTCCACGCTCACCAAAATAAATACCACCAGTAAGTTCACGAACAATAAGAATATCAATAGCACTTATATTCTTAAGTGGAGATGCAGCAGCTAACTCTTCAAACATTAAGGCAGGTCTTAAATTAGAGTAAAGACCCATACCCTTACGAATATTAAGAAGTCCTTTCTCTGGTCTGATTGAAGGATCAACCTTATCCCACTTAGGTCCACCTACGGCACCAAGCAAAACAGCATCGGATGCCTTACATACAGCCAGAGTTTCCTCTGTCAAAGGCTCACCATAAGCATCTATTGAAGCTCCACCAAAAAGTCTCTCGTCAAAATTCAACTCAAAACCGCACTTAGAAGCTGTAGCCTTCAATACTTCAACAGCAGAAGAAGTTACTTCTGGTCCTATACCGTCACCAGCAATAACCGCAATATTATATGACTTCATATTATGCCTCCGTCTTTGCCTTTGTATATGGAACAAGTCCACCAGCATCAATAATCCTCTTTATAAACTCTGGGAAAGGCTTAGCCTGGAATGTCTTTCCTGTAGTTACGTTAGTAATAACACCTGTATCAAAATCAGCTTCTACAATATCCCCATTTGATATTCCTTCAGAAGCTTCTGGACATTCCATAATTGGAAGTCCTACATTAATAGCATTTCGATAGAAAATGCGGGCAAAATCAGATGCAATTACCAAAGAGATACCACTTGCCTTGATAGCAATTGGAGCATGCTCACGAGAAGAACCACAACCGAAGTTCTTACCTGCAACCATGATATCTCCTGCCGTAACTGATGTAGCAAATGAAGTATCAATGTCTTCCATGCAGTGTGCAGCCAAATGCTTAGGATCAGCTGATGTTAGGTGTCTTGCTGGAATGATTACATCTGTATCAACGTTGTCGCTATATTTAAAAACTGTGCCCTTAACTGACATATAATTATCCCTCCTTAAAGCTCTGTTGGAACCGCTACTCGTCCCTTAATAGCTGATGCAACCGCAACAGGAACACCTGCAAGAATAACTTCAGACTTAACATGTCCCATTCTACCTACAAAGTTACGATTTGTTGTAGATACACAAACTTCACCTTCTGCAAGAATACCCATATGACCGCCAAGACATGGGCCGCAAGTAGGAGTAGAAATTACGCAACCTGCATCATCAAAAATCTTGAGCCATCCCTCATCTAATGCCTTACGATATACACGCTGTGAGCCTGGAATAACAATGCAACGAATACCCTTTGCTACATGCTTACCCTCAAACAGTTCAGCAGCAAGCTTAATATCCTCTTCTCTACCATTTGTGCAAGAACCAATTACAACCTGATCAATAACCTTATCAACTTCAGTTGCTGGCTTGGTATTAGATGGCAAATGTGGAAGAGCTACAGTAAAAGGAACCTTAGACAAATCAATCTCAATTACTTCGCTATAAACAGCATCTTCATCAGGTTCAAATACAGCATATTCCTTATTCTCAAATCTTGTAGGATTTGTCTTAGCCATATAAGCAAGTGTAATCTCATCTACTGGGAAGATACCGTTCTTACCACCACACTCAATTGCCATATTACAGATAGTAAGGCGCTGATCCATGGAAAGTTCCTTTACACCCTCACCACAGAATTCCAAAGACTTATAAAGAGCTCCGTCAACACCAATCATACCAATAAGATGAAGGATAACATCCTTACCTGTTACATACTTGGATGGCTTACCTTTAAGAACAACCTTAATTGCTTCTGGTACACGGAACCATGTAGAACCAGCTGCCATAGCACAAGCTAAATCTGTTGATCCAACACCAGTTGCAAAAGCACCAAGCGCACCATATGTACATGTATGAGAATCAGCGCCAATAATAGTATCACCTGGGAAAATCAAGCCGTTATCTGGGATAATAACGTGCTCAATACCCATGCCCTTCTCACCTAACTCGAAGTAATTTGTAATCTCATGACTTCTTGCAAAACATCTCATACACTTAGAGAGTTCAGCAGACTTAATATCTTTATTGGGAGTAAAGTGATCAGGAACCATAATGACCTTATCTTTGTCATATACATCCTTAGCACCCATCTTTTCAAATACACCAATCGCAGGAGGTGTAGTAACGTCATTTCCAAGTACTTTGTCGAGCTTAGCCTCAATTAAATCGCCTGCCTCAACCTGTGGCAAGTTACTATGCGCTGCAAGTATCTTCTGTGTCATTGTCATACCCATAATAGACACCTCTTTCATCATTATTTAACTGTAGGATACTATATGATTTTCATTTGTTGAATATAAAAAGCCCTCTACCATATGGCAAAGGGCTAATAAGCATTAAAAGATTAAAAATTATTACTTCTTATCGGAAGAAAGAAACTTCCATACAAGAGCTGCAATAGCACCACCAATAAGTGGAGCTACGATAAATACCCAAACGTTAGCAAGAGCTGGACCACCAGCAAAAACAGCAGAAGCCAAAGAACGAGCTGGGTTAACAGATGTACCTGTAAAACGGATACCGAAGATATGTACAAGTGTCAAAGAAAGACCGATAACGATACCAGCAACGTTAGAATATTCAGGCTTTGATGTTACACCCAAAATTGCAAGAACAAAGATGAATGTAAGAAGAACTTCGATAACGAGAGACAAAAGAATATTATCGTTGTAAAGTCCGTTAGCTCCAAATCCACAATCAAAGCCAAGCATAAGGCCTATGCAAGCGGCACCAACGATACCACCCAAAACCTGGGAAACTACATAACCACAGAAATCCTTAGCAGTCATCTTGCCAGACATAAGAACAGCAAGAGAAACAGCAGGATTGATGTGACAACCAGAGATGTTACCGATTGAATAAGCCATAGCTACGATAACAAGACCAAATGCAAGTGCTGTAAGGATATAAGCTGAATCAAAAGATGTTGTAGAACAACCAACAGTAGCTGCTGTACCACAAGCAGCGAAAACTAATACGAATGTGCCGATAAACTCAGCAACATACTTTTTAATAGATGCCATAAAAGCTCCTCCTTAAATATTAATTGAATTCAACATACAAAAAAGCCCGTATCGCGTCAATCGATACGGGCCGTTTATAACTTAATTGTAAAACTTAGTTATAGAGGAATTCCTCACCGTTATACTTAACAATTACTTCGTTCTCAGAACCCTCTGGAAGTGCTTCAACATGACCTACAACCTGTGCATCAACATTAAAGCTCTTAGCGATATCGATGATGCCCTGAGCAACAGATTCATCGCAGTAGAACTCAATTCTATGACCACAGTTGAACACCTGGAACATCTCCTTCATTGGGATTTCACCAGATTCGTAAATAGCCTTGAAAATTGGTGGCAACTCGAAGAGATTATCCTTAACAATTCTAATATTCTTACCGAAGTCACGGCACTTAGCCTGACCACCACCAGTGCAGTGGATAATTCCTGAGATAGACTCTCTATACTGCTTCAAAACAGGCACGAGAATTGGAAGGAATGTTCTTGTTGGGGAAAGAATTGCAGCACCAACACTTACATCTGTTCCTGGGAGATTATCAGTAAGTCTGAACTTACCACAGTAAACCTTATCGTAAGGTACTGTATCAGAATAAGACTCCTTATAATTATCAGCATAATACTTTGATAGAAGCATATGTCTTGCCGCTGTAAGACCATTTGAAGAAATACCAGAATTATATGCATCCTCATAAGAAGCCTGTCCTGAAGAAGCAAGACCAACGATAACGTGACCTGGCTTAATATTAGCTGCGTTAATTACATCAGTCTTCTTAATACGAGCAACAATAGTAGAATCAACAATAAGTGTACGAACAAGATCACCTACATCGGCAGTCTCACCACCACACATCTTGATACCAACACCAGCATCTGAAAGCTTAGCGATTGCTTCATCGTAACCCTCAATAACCTTAGCAATTGCCTTACCATCAACAAGATGAGCATTACGTCCAATTGTGTTAGATAAAGACAAGTTCTCATAACAACCTACACAAGCAAGGTCATCAGTATTCATAACAAGAGAATCCTGTGCAAGTCCCTTAAACCAATCATAGTTACCTGTCTCCTTGTACATAAGGTAAGCAACAGAAGACTTAGTACCTGCTCCGTCAGCGTGAAGTGCTGTGGCATAATCAGGATCACCAGCAATATCTTCAATAAGCTTACAAAAAGCTCCTGGGAATGCTCCCTTATCCTGATTGGCAACTGCCTTCTTTACATCATCCTTTGTAGGAGAAACTCCTCTGCTCAAATAAGATTCTGCTGCCATGATGTATCCTCCGTATTATATTAATGTTTTCGACGCAGCCGGTAAGCCGGGTTCTGTGTTTGCAATCATCTATCTGTGGCCTACTGTTGCCAATAGGCTCAAGCCGTCTCCTAAGACCCGCGGACCACGGTAATGCCTTCCACGACGTTGCTTCAGGTGGGGTTTACAAGGCCGACATGTCTCCATATCGCCGGTGAGCTCTTACCTCGCCTTTTCATCCTTACTCTAATAGAGCGGTTTTCTTTTCTGTTGCACTTTCCTTAAAGTCACCTTCACCGGGCGTTACCCGGCACCCTGTCCTATGAAGCCCGGACTTTCCTCACGCACAAGCTTTCGCTATAAGTGCCCGCGATTGCCTCGGCCGGTCGGAAAACACAACTATTATATATATAAATAAGCTTAAATTAAAGCCTTCTCAATACCCTTATCGTAAGTAAAACTTACATCAGGAAACTTGTTTTTGAGTACTTCGCACAAGTTTTCCATAAATACGCGTTCTGTCGCGTTATGTCCTGCAATAATGCTTGCTATTCCCATGTGAGCTAGAAGAAGCGTTACATGATGCTTAATCTCGCCTGATACAACTACCTCAGCACCACTTTCCTTAATAGACTCTATTGACTCCTCGTCAAAAGCACCACCCTGTACAAAAACCTTCCTTACAGGAGTATCCAGATTATTTATCGAAATGCATCCAGTTGAATCTAAGTTTTTGCTTATAGACTTCATAAACTCACCAAGACGCAGTCCCTCTTTTAATTCACAGTAAACACCACAACTAGTGTTATCTAATATCTTAATGCTATCTTGGGCAGCACCTAGTTTTTGAGCGAGTATAGAGTTACTATAATCAGCATTTTTATCAAGATTAGTATGAACGGCATAATTGGTAATATCATTTTTAATCATGGCTGATAGAAGCATACCGTTTACGTTTTCTTCGTTAATGTTATCAATACCACCAAAGATTAATGGATGATGAGAAATCAGAAGATTTGCGTTTTCTCTAACACACTTAAGAACACTACCAGAAGTAACATCTAGAGTTAAAACAACATTGGTCACAGCCTTATCACGCAGACCAGTCAACAAACCCGGATTATCAAAACTCTCAGCTGTTTCCTTAGGGAAAAGTTCATCAAGATAATCAGTTATATCTTTAATTCTGGCCATTTTCTAACTCCTCCATTAGTCTATTAATCTCTTCATCTCCTCTTCTAGCCAAAGAGAATCTATCTTTAAGTCTATTGATATAGGTATTGGATAAGTCATCGCCTTCTAATGCTTTTTTCATTACTATTGGCCCAAAGTACTTCTGCGACAATGTATAACTTACTGTTTCCCCTGTATAGTTAACCTTCATAATCACATAGTAGATTCCACGATCTTCAACACATACTTCATCGCAAATTGTAAATCCATTTTCAAATAAGAATTCACGAAGCTTATCAGATGATTTTTGAGGCTGTAAAACCCAGGTAACAGTTGATAAAGTAGAGCTGTTGCACGTATCTTTTGCACGATCAACAATATCAATGATATTATTTCCACCTAAGCCTGCCATACAAATAACATCGCCATACATAAGCTCTATTCCATCTAATCCATCAGTACAATAAACTTCTGACTTATCACTACAACCATATAGTCTCATAGTCTCTTCAGATCTTTTGGCAGGATCTTTATGAATATCTGTTAATACGGCTTTTTTGAATCCATCCTCAAGCAAAGCATATAAAGCCAAATGACCATGATCTGAACCAACATCAATAAACCTCTTTGAGGATATGTCTTCAACACCGTTTATAGCTACGTCATGAACAGCTAAAAGCCTAGATGAAAGATTAATCGATTCGCGAATCATAACATAGACTCCTTTTCGAGTAGCTGCTCCTTATATAGCTCGGCCTTCTGCATACGCTCTTCAATCATTTTACGAGCATTACTATCAGAAGAGTCTCTTGCCATGTCAGCAAGAACATTCAATTCCATGTCAATTCTCTTAACTCTAATCTGATAAAGGCACTTCTTATACTTATCAGCTTCAATTTTTAATTTCTCCTCAGGAATTGAATCACAAGCTGCTAAATATACAACTTCTGCTTTTTGACCGTTAAGAGTCATCTCGGACATTTTTTGAAGAAGCAATGCATCTGATACACCATTTTTAGGATTAAACTTCTCTAAGTAAAAACCTGCCAAATCCTGCATATTTTTACCAAAGAAATCCTTTTTACGTATTACGTCTTCTCTTTTTATGTATTCAACATTTGCCATAGAACCACCAAGACGAATAGCTCTAACAAACAATTCCAATTCCTGCATATAAGCTAAGTCTTCGTTTGGAAGTTGAGATTGAATCTCACCCTTACGACGCGCAACCTCAGTTTTTTCTTCACGTTCATTAGTTCGCATCACTATATTATTCTCAGCTTTCATATCACGTTCTTCCGCGTGATTGATTGCATTAAGAATGGTCTCAGGACGAGCACTTAAGTATTGTGCTGCTTCAGTAGCAAGTTTTTCTCTTTTAATCTCATCGTATATCCAAGAACCGTATGTAACGATATCTTCTTGGAATTTTGTCAAATCAAGACCTTGACCATCTATGAAATTATCGTCATAAGCTCTTGAAAACAGATAATCATTTACATCCTTAGCACTATTTACAACTGCTTTAAAACTCTCAGCGCCATATGTCTTAATATACTCATCTGGATCTTTTCCATTAGGTACAGCAGCTATCTTAATTCTAATCTTAAGGCCTGATACTTTACGAAGATAATTAAGCATCATATGAGTCGCTCTAATAGCAGCATTTTTCCCTGCCTGATCACTATCAAAAAAGAAAACTATCTCTTCAGCGTATTTAGAAGCAAGCCTAAGCTGACTGTCAGTAAAAGCAGTACCTAAAGCAGCAACAGCATTCTCGATTCCAGCCTGGTGCATGGCAATTGCATCCATATAACCTTCAACAATAATAAGCTGCTTAGATTTAGCCTTCTTCGCGAAATTAAGCCCATATAGGTGTTCCTGTTTCTTATAAACAAGAGAATCAGGAGAATTAACATACTTAGGAAGTTCTGGACCAAGATTACGACCACCAAAAGCAATGATTTTTCCAAATGCGTCAAAAATCGGAACAATAAAGCGACCTCTAAATAAATCAACAAGATTGCCATTCTTCGCAACAGTGAATAAACCAGAGTTTTGAAGTTCATCATCAGTGTATCCCTTAGAACGAAGGTGCTTAACCAAATTATCAAATCCATCAGGTGCGTAACCTATTCCGAATTTTACTAATGTCTCCTTTGTTAGACCTCTCTTGGCAGCATAATCTCTAGCAGGCTTTCCACATTCGCTATTTAAAGCCTTATAGTAAAAAACAGCAGCGTCAGAAAGAATACTTCTTACTCTATCCTTCTTCGATTTGAGATCCTTAGCACTCTGAGAATCATCATCGCCCCACTCTACTTCAACTCCATACTGATCCCCCAAATATTTAACTGCTTCTGGAAAACTAAGTTTCTCGAGTTCCATAATGAAACCGATTGCATTTCCAGATTTTTGGCAACCAAAGCACTTATAAATATTTTTAGGAATACTAATAGAAAAAGATGGTGTTTTTTCCGAATGAAATGGACACAGGCCAAATAAATTTTGGCCTGTTCTCTTAGTAAACGTTACATATCTTCCAACTACCGATTCAATATCAGCTTTTGAAAGTATCTCGTCAATAGTACTTTCTGGTATTCTCGCCATTAGTAATTAGAATTACTTATCTGACTTCTTATCAGCTTTCTTAGACTTCTTGTCGTCTGTCTCAGCATTTCTTGGAATAACTGTCTGAATTGCTGCCTTAGTAAAGTTAACAGGAGTATTAGCTACAGAAGTATAGATAGTAACTTCATCTTCATCAATATGAGCTACGATACCTGTAAGTCCACCAATAGTGATCACTCTATCACCAATGCAGAGCTTATCCATCTGCTCCTTCAACTTCTTGTCTCTCTTCTTCTGAGGCATATAAATCAAGAAATACATTACGGCCAAGAAACCTACAACCATTACTGTACTGATGATTGCCTGAGACTTAGCCTCTTCCTGCAATACTGCATCAGCTGTATCAAGAATTAAATTCAAAAACATTATTATTCCTCCTTAGTTAAAAGCGCTAGCTACAATATCTTGCATATTGTAGTAACCAGGCTTCTTATCTGCGATAAATGCAGCTGCTGTTAATGAACCACGAGCAAATGCATCTCTTGTCTTAGCGCTGTGAGATATCTTAACAGTTTCCTCGTCACTAATAAAGTATACTTCGTGCTCTCCAACAATGTTACCACCACGAAGTGTAGAGAAACCTATCTCCTTATCACCTCTTGCCTTATTAACATCATGCCTGTCAAAAACATACTCCAAATCATCTTCTACAGAAGCATTAATTGCGTCAGCAATCATCATAGCTGTGCCAGAAGGAGCATCTAACTTTCTTCTGTGATGAGCTTCAAAAATCTCGATATCGTAACCAGGATACAAAGTCTTAGCAGCCTGCTGAACAAGACCTACAAGAACGTTCATACCAAAGCTCATGTTAGCTGACTTAAATACAGGAATAACTTCTGAAGCCTCGTCGAGCATCTTCAAAGTTGAATCTTCCAAAGCTGTTGTACAACAAACAAGACCTTTCTTAGCAGCTACCGCTCCCTCAATGCAGGAAGGAACTGCTTTAGCATTGGAAAAGTCGATGATTACGTCGTACTCAACCGTACAGTCCTTAACGCTTGGGAAAATAGGAAATCCCAAAGTATCGTTAGCAATGATATCTACACCAGCAACAACCTCGAAAGTATCATTCTCAGCTGCCATGTTAGCAATTGTTCGGCCCATTCTACCGCATGCGCCATTAATAAGTACCTTAACCATGGGGTTTAATAAACTCCTTTAAATATTATGCAAAGAAAGATGTAATAGCAGAAAGATCGTACTGCTTCAATGTCTCCTCGACCCTTGCATGACCACTAGCAGACATATCACAAAGTGGAAGTCTGCATGAACCAACACCACAGCCAAGGATGTTAAGTGCTTCCTTAACAGGGATTGGGTTAACTTCACAGAACATTGCCTTAACGAGAGGAATAACACCAATCTGCATATCTCTTGCTGTCTTGATATCACCATCAAGATAAGCATGAATCATCTTACTTGTATACTCAGGAATGAGGTTAGCTGTTACAGAGATAACACCCTTAGCACCCAAAGAAACCATAGGAATTGCAAGTCCATCCTCACCAGAATAGAGTGTGTATCTGTCACCACACAAGCTATAAACCTCAGGCACCTGACTAAGATTACATTCCTTAACAGCTACGATATTCTCGATATCTGCAAGTCTGTAAAGTACTTCTGGGCTAATATTTACATTAGTTCTTGAAGGAACATTGTAAAGAACGATTGGAATATTAACGCTCTTAGCGATTGCTTCATAGTTCTTAACGAGTCCGTCAGGTGTGCACTTGTTATAATAAGGAGTTACAACCAAAGCTGCATCAGCGCCCAGTTGCTCAGCCTTCTTTGTAAGTTCTACACCATACTTTGTATCATTAGAACCAGTACCAGCAATAACAGGAACTCTACCTGCTACTGTATCTACGGCAAACTTAATTGCTGCACAGTGCTCTTCATCAGTCATTGTTGCAGCTTCACCTGTGGAACCACAAATAATAATAGAATCTATCTTATTCTGAACCTGGAATTCAATGAGCTTCTCAAGCTTACCAAAATCGATACCATTATCTGTAAACGGAGTAACAATAGCTGTACCGGCACCTTCAAAAATAGCCATAGGATAGACCTCCTAAAAAATAATTTTCGAGCAATTTTAACATTCGCAAGAATAACGCGTCAATTATACTTGATAGGTGGACTGCTGTGCTCGATAGACGGACACTAATACGTATTTGTCCATCTCTCGTGGGCAGATGTACATAAAAAAGCCTCGGCTTAAACCGAGGCTACCTATGGTGGATGCTACAGGACTCGAACCTGTGACCCCCTGCACGTCAAGCAGGTACTCTAGCCAGCTGAGCTAAGCATCCAAGCTCAACAATCCTATCAAATATCGTAAGCTTTATCAACGTTCTCATCAGAGTATTCTATCTCACCAGAAAACATTCTGGCAGCTTCATGTATCTCCATACCGATAATCACAAGATCAGCAAGAAGCCTCGTTGCTTCAATTGCAAAATTTACTGCATCACGCTGTCTATAAAGTAAATAAGCAAGAAAATTAGAGAACACTCTTCTATTGTTATTGATTAATTCATCTTCCTGAATCTTAGTTATATCAAATTCCTTGATTCTATGAAGATAACTAGGCCACGTTTCATCTAAGATTTCCATATTCAAAAAGAATTTTGCGCGTTCAACAGATGACCATACGTCATTACATAGACTATCCATCTGAAAGCTTAATACATTAGAACGGTTAAAGATTAATTGGATTTCTTCAGGCAATGGATAATTATCCTCAAGCATAAAATCCTTTTCATAATCCAGAACTATACGACATGCTTCTTCGCAGACAAGACCAATACCACCTTCGTAATGATCAATACAATCTACATAAAATCTCGGATGTTCACTACAGATATCACAAAGATAATCTTCACCATAATCAAGAATCATCTGACACAAACCGTTATCACACAAAAATGGACACCTCTCGTTTTCTACCAAAACAATAGATTCATCCTTTACATGTTTATATACATCAGGATTAGTCTTAAAACGACGTAAAGAGTTCTCATCAACATCTATCTCCCATCCAGCACAGCAGGTATGCTTACAAGAAGATCCAATACAATTAAAGCGTGAGTAGTAGTCAGGCCAAATGGTTTTCATAAGAATTACTTAATTCCTACGTAATCATAACCAGCGTCAATTACAGCTGCCTTGATTACTTCTTCACTAACTTCTTTATTAGTTGTAATTGTTACAAGATTATCATTATGATTTGCAGTTGCTTCAACTACTCCATCAATCTTCTCAAGAGCACTCTTTACATGAGCCTCACAATGACCACACATCATACCATTTACTGTAATTTCCATTTTGTCTTCCTCCTTGAAATCTTCATTATATTTTATATCTAGAATCGGATTATGACCGATACTATTCTTAATCGCCTTAACTATGGTTTTATCGTAAACATCTACAAGGTTAAGTCTAAGAGCATTAGTTACAACACAAAAGCTGGACAAGCTCATAGCAGCGGCACCAAACATTGGCGTCAATGTCCAACCAAAAATCGGAATCCATAAACCAGCAGCTAGAGGAATACCTATTATGTTATAGAAGAACGCCCAGAATAAGTTCTCATGTATATTTCGAAGAGTTTTACGACTAAGACGGATAGCAGCAGCCACGTCTTTAATGCTGTTTTTCATTAGAACTACATCTGCAGCGTCAATTGCAATATCAGTTCCCGCAACAATAGCTATTCCAACATCAGCGCTAGTTAAAGCAGGGGCATCGTTAATACCATCACCTACCATAATAACCTTGCCGTATTCCTGAAGCTTTTTAATAACATCATCTTTGCCATCAGGTTTAACTCCAGCGACAACTTCATCAACACCAGCGTCAATGCCAATAGCACGGGCAGTAATCTCATTATCACCCGTTAGCATTACAACATGAAGGCCCATCTCTTTAAGTTCATTTATAGCTTCTATACTATCTTCCTTAATGACATCAGCTACAGCAATTAAGCCTAAAAGCTTTCCATCATAAGAAAAATATAGAGGAGTTTTACCCTGCAAAGCAAGAGCTTGAGCTTTATTCTTAAGTTCTTTATTGCTAGATTCAGTAGAATCAAGAGTCGAAGCAACATAGTTCTCATTTCCGCCTCTAATCTCTTTGTTATTGATTTTACCTGTAAGACCACATCCTGATTCAATTCTAAAATCTGTAATCTCGAGACCATCGACATTAATATTAAACTCTTTTGCCTTCTTAACAATTGCACGTGACAATGGATGCTCACTTTTATTCTCTAAGCTAAAGGCATATTTAATTAAATCTTCTTCTGTCACACCATCTGCAGGTACTATATCAGTTACAGAAGGCTCACCCTGGGTTATAGTTCCAGTTTTATCAAGTGCAACAATCAGCGCCTTACCAGTTTCTTCCAATGAAACTGCAGTTTTAAACATAATTCCGTTCTTAGCGCCTACACCATTACCAACCATTATCGCTACTGGTGTTGCTAGACCTAATGCACAAGGACAGCTAATAACTAAAACGGATATTGCTCTTGTTAAAGCAAAACCTATAGGCTGTCCAACTAAAAGCCAAACAATCAAAGTAAATAAAGCTATACCAATTACAACCGGTACAAAAATTCCGGAAACTCTATCAGCAATCTTAGCTATCGGCGCTTTAGTTGCAGCGGCATCTGATACCATCTGAATAATCTGAGATAGTGTCGTATCTTCACCAACTCTTGTTGCTTCACAAACAATATAACCGGACTTATTAATAGTTGCAGACGTTACATTATCACCTACACTTTTATCAACAGGAACACTCTCACCTGTAATTGCAGATTCATCAACAGAGCAGGATCCTTCGACTACAATTCCATCTACAGGAATGCTTTCTCCAGGCTTAACAGCAAATCGATCTCCTTTTATGACCTGATTAATAGGAACTAAAATTAGATTTCCTTCTCGTAATACACTTGCTGTTTTGGGAGCCATTTTTATAAGGCCTTTAAGAGCATCTGTTGTTTTACCTTTTGCTCTAGCTTCTAACATCTTACCTACAGTAATAAGAGTCAAAATTGTCGCAGCAG
This sequence comes from Saccharofermentans sp., assembly GCA_024403715.1. Taxonomy (GTDB): domain Bacteria; phylum Bacillota; class Clostridia; order Saccharofermentanales; family Saccharofermentanaceae; genus Saccharofermentans. The sequence continues at coordinate 44,216 of JAKSRJ010000007.1, forward strand.
ATTCAAAGTAGAACTCATCCATCAAAGACATAACAGACTCTAAGTCACCAACAGACTGTGCTGAAGCCATTTTAAACAATGCATACACACTATATGTAAAAGCCACGCTAGAACCTAAAGCAACTAGAGTATCCATATTAGGAGACTTATGTAATAGCGCCTTAAAACCGCTTACAAAAAACTTCTGATTAATTACCATAATGATTCCTGTAAATAGCAATTCAAATAAACCCATTGATATATGATTATTCAAAAAAGATGGTAATGGCCATCTAAAAAGCATATGTCCCATCGAGACATACATTAGTGGAATCAAAAAGATTAATGAAGCGATAAGTCTCTTTAAAAGCAACGGCGTATCATTATCTTTTAACTCATCATTGTTAACTTCAGAAGAATTAATAGAGTTACTGGTCTTAAGACTTGCTCCATAACCAGCATCAGTCACAGCCTTAATTATCGCTTCAGAAGACGCGGTACCTGTAACCCCCATCGAATTTGTAAGAAGACTTACAGCGCAACTATCTACACCAGCAACCTGGCTTACCGCCTTCTCGACTCTGGCCTGACAAGCGGCACAACTCATTCCTGTAACGTTATACTGTTCCATGGGAATACCTTACTTCATGAGTTTTTGTAAAGTTGCTACTAATTCATCGATTATTTCATCATTACCAGCTCGAATATTATCAGCCACACATGTTTTTACATGATTCCCTAGAAGAACCTTATTAAAGCTGTTAAGAGCTGATACAACAGCTGAAACCTGAATTAGAATATCAGTACAATATGCATCTTTTTCAAGCATAGACTCAATTCCACGCACCTGACCTTCGATGCGCTTAAGCCTATTCATTAAATCTTTTTTCTCTGAATCAACTCTTTCCTTATACTTATTACAACAACATAAGGTCTCATTAATTTCATCCATGCCAGCATACCCCCTGCAGGTATTTTTCCAACAAGATTGTATACCCCCACGGGGTATATGTAAATACGAGTTATTTAGGAATATTCACAATCATATACTCGCCAGGCTGTAAATACTGTCTGATTCTAAAACGATTGATATCTCGTTGAACCAATAATTCACCACTAGATGAATACCTTATATACGAAGCATTTCTAATATCAAAAACTGAACTTTGTGTAATGAACTGCTGCGCAATATCTGAATGGTTAGCAACTATCAGATAGATTGATGTATCTCCATCTACAAGCATAAAGTCGCAGGCATCAATTAATCCATCTGAGGTAAATTCTGAAGATGAATCTACAGGATCTAAAACCTCATAAAACATCTGTTCTCTAGCAACTAAGAATCGTAAAGTCTCTATTGAATTAAATACCTCAGTATCAGAATCAAGCATAACGAGTTCAGCAAAGGAAGACTGCGCTTGAATAATACTAGCAACTACATCAGCTGCTGTATATGAACCCTCATAATTATTAAAAGAGAGCGATGAAATATACTCACCACCTACTGCTCTAGGGGCATTAAATCTAGCGGCATCTATTGCACTACTAACACAATCTATGAAGGTATTATCAACCGTAATAGGGGTATTTACATTCATAGAAGATGCATGTCTATCCGCGCTTGATAGTACAACACCACCATCATAATTCATTCCATCAACAAATATAATTCTATCTTTAATCTCTATATAGAATGAACTTCTCTCGAAAAGTCCTTTTACATAATCAACATAAGCGCCACGCTGAACATCACTTAAATATGCATCTTCGCTATCACAAATCTCTATAAAAATGCTATCAAACTGCCTGCTCCAAGGAAGTGCAGTACCATTGTCTATTCGTCGTTTACCGTACTCGGAGGAAACTGATCCACACATATAACCAAGAAAATTGTCTACATCGTGTTGAGTAATTTGAGAACCCATAACAAACCATGGATTAGCACCAGCATCACGACTCATAAGCATAGCGCTTTCTGCAGAATCTGGATGAATACCATAGAAGGCTTCGTCACAAAAACCAGAACTACCTATAATCATAGACTGAAAGCGAAGCGCAGAAGGATTATTATGAACTATACAATTACGAAAATCACTTGGAATAGTATTGACATCACTATTAGAAGGACCAACATAAACATAATCAACATTTAATATTCCATAACCTTCATATGCAATATTTAAACGTAAATACTCGTCATCAATCATATTATCCGTAACAGCAAATACAAATGAATAAACCTCAGTATTACTATCAACTACATTCACCTGCATACCTTGTTGACCGAACGACTCACCCTCAAGCCATGCATAAACATCTAAATCACCACCAGTAGTTGACAAGGCCAGATCAATTCTGTAAAACACTCCATCTTCAAACAAATCTGGAGTCATATATTCAAGTCTTCGTGACATAACGTGCAAACCATCTCCATTACCAGTAAGGCTTACACCCTCTTCTCTACCTATTAAATGTGAATCACCCTGCACATCCCAAGTATCGGTATTAACACTTGAGGTCTTAACCATGCATATATCACCACTCTCAATTATGCTAGACCCAATTGGGTTTTCAACGAGAAGAGCAGACATCAACGAAGTCTCATATAAACTATTACCACTGTTGATGATAAACTGATTATCATCATACCTAAATACATCTTCTACAACAATATTACCAGTCCCGAGCGAATCTGTGGATCCATCATCTACATCAACTGCAAACGCTTGATAATCAGATGCTACAGCTATAGCACGTCCTGAACTAACAGGACATATTCCAACAGGCTCTATAGAAGATATATCACATGCTATAGAATTATCAGTATTAATATCAAAGCATATTAGTGTTCCATAGTTAGTGAGAATAAAAACAGTAGAATCAATCATTTGAAGATCAATTACTGAATCGAATTCTGGAATTAAAGAACTAACGTCTTCACGCTGGTTATAAAACAACGCATTGCTACTGACATATACCTTGTTATCACAGTCAACAACTACAACATGATTAAAACTAGATTGAACATATGATGCATCCATAACAGAAGTTATATATGAAGAATCCCCACTCATCATTCTTACAGTGCCATCATCCATGAACACTACAATACTTCCATTAACCGAACTAATGAATGTTGGTATTACCATATCTTCACCACAACAATTGAAGATATAAGTAAAGTTTCCACCTTCAGAAGCAATATAAACGTCTCCATTCGTAGCTACCGCATAAACAAAATTCCCACTACTACAAATATCAACAAAAGATACATCTGAATCTACAATAGAAGTCTTGGATGTTATGTCTTGAACCAAAACACCACTTTCAGTTAATGCATATACAACCCCTGATGCTTCAGCAATTTTAGCAATAGAATCCTGACTCCAAATATTACTAGAATCATGAATAATAATTGGTATACCAAATCTATTTGAATCATAGCCAGAAACATAGCTACTAAACCTTAAACCCATAACACCGTCTGCATCGATAGATAAAACATTTACTTCACTACTAGCAGATACATCACCAAACGAAATTCCTTCTGATGAATCAAAGTATATATAATTACCTTCAGCTTCAGTTATCGTAGCAAATAAGCAGTTATCTCTACTATCAAAAAAAGGATCTTCAATTACATTACTATCAGGTATATCTAAAATATTAAAACCTACACCTTGAATATTTCCAGAAGTAGGATTTGCTGAAAGATTAATTCTTGGGAGTTCAGCCCTGCTACCAAAGAACCCCAAAATGGCAAGTAAAGAAACAGCAACTACAGCAATCAAAACAAAAATGGAGATTACTCCAAATATTCTTCTCTTATGAAGATTACCAAATCTAAATCTGTCTAATCTGTTCATAATTGCCCCTCAGCACATTCGCGCTCTTCTTTATTAGTCTTGTATAAATAATATATTCCAACAAAGGCAGGTAAAATAGCTACTATCTCTAAGCATAACAAATATAAGTTTAAATCTTCAGTATTAACTCCAAGATTTTTCATAATACTTGAGTCGAATAAAATGAAAATAGATGAACCAAACAAATTAAAAACCATATGTACAATATAGGATGATATTATCGATTTGGTGTAATGATAAACGGTACATAATAAAAAACCACTCATCAATGCATAACCAATGTGTATTGAAATGCCATGAAAAAGTCCAAAAATTACTGATGAAACTACAGTACTTATAATCCAATTAAAACGCTTTGTTAATTCACCAAAAATCGCACCACGAAATACTAATTCTTCAGCTAGAGGAACTATAAATGCAGTAGCAAAAGCATCGACTAACGGATCCCACCAAGGAACATCATCAACACTTATAACTGAGAATCTATCAACACTTTCAGAATATTTCTCAAGTTCATCCTGTATAGGTGTAAGAACAACTGACAAGATATTCGCTATAATCATATAAATTGATACTATTCCTAAAAGAGCAAAACCAACTACAATCAGTGTAATAACTTGTTTCTTATTAAGTCGTTCAACCAATAGAAGTGGCTGTGTTTTATATGAGCAAATAGCAGTATAAATAACAAATACAATAATGATTACAAGCGAATATGTAGTGATAAAACTTCCTTCATAAACTTTATAATCGATATTAATTAATTCGAATAAAAAAAGGGCCGACATCTGGCAAATCAAGAACAAAGCGACACAAATTAGCACTTTGCACCCTGCACTAATGTAGCCCAAAGCTTTATTCATAAGAATTAGTTTCTAACTCCTACACGCTCCTGACGATTTGGTACATCGGAATCATAGTAGCGTCTCATAAAAACAGCAAAAGCAACTTCAAGTTCCTGCTTATCGCGAATAGAAAGAAAAATCTGATCGCCCTTGTCATTAAACTTCGTTTCCATAATTACTAGTTCAGGATTATCGTGGTTACCATCATCAGGAGCATAATTATACGTGACAATATACTCCTTCTCCTTATAGAAGAAGTCATCCACTACCGAGAGATAATAATCCTTATTAGTAGAAACATCTCTAATAACAATAAGCTCGTCTTTTTCTCCGGTCTTCTTACGGCTTAAGAAAGGAGTCTTATCCTTCTTACCAAATAAGCTCTTAAAAAAACTACTTTTACTGTTAGTCTTCATTAAGCCTCAGATTCGTCTTCGTCCTCTAACTCGGCTTCGCACAAAGCATCATAATAATCGAAAATCTCATCCTCTTCACCTTCTTCAAGAGACTGAAGCAATACGTCTTCGCCCTCATCAATCTCCTCAAGAATTACAAGCTCAACATCCTCATCATTCTCAGCAAGAGTAAGGAATACAGCAAAATTTCTGTCATCTTTTTCAAAACCATCAATAAGCTGGAGCTGAACCTCATCACCAGTCTCTTCATCTACCATAGTAATAATATTCTCGTCTGCCATGATATATCTCCTTCAAAAATATTTCTAACTTTAAAATTATAACATACGTGTATTTTTTTATCTCAGTGTCTCGAGATAATCACCTAATATAATCTCTGCAGCAACCTGATCAATAACCTTGCGCTGGTTCTTAGCTTTACGACCAGTCTCATGCATAAAACGTGATGCAAGAACCGTAGTATAACGTTCATCCTTAAGAACAGGCTCCAAACCTGTAAGATCCGTAAGCTTCGAGGCAAATACTTCAGCACATTCTTCAGTATGAGACTTGGTTCCATCTGTTCTTGATGGCTTACCTAAAACGATACGGACAACACCTTTTTCTTTACATATATCAGCGATTCGATTTAATGCCCAAGAATCATCTTCACCATTCCAGTTTACTGTCTCAAACCCTGAGGCTGTTATCCATAACTCATCTGATAAAGCAACACCTATATGCTTCATACCGAAATCAATGCCCATTATTCTTCCTTTACCCATAAAAACTCCTTTTCAAGAAAATAGCGGCATCAAAGTAAGACGCCGCCAAAAAGCTTCATAAATACAAGTTAAAATCAAAGTCTACTAATGTAGTCAGTAATGATTACCTCTAAGAGTTCATCCCTGTCAATTCTCTTAATGACACCTCTTGCACCCTTATAACTAGTGATGTAAGTAGGGTCTCCAGAGATAAAATATCCGACAAGCTGATTGATTGGATTATAGCCCTTCTCTCTCAAGCAACCGAGGACATATGTCATCAATTCTCTGACATTCTCTGACTTGTCAGCGGAAAAATTGAACCTTGTTGTCTCTGATTCCAATTGAAATACCCCCTAATAATCTAAAACTATAATACCACAATATTTAGATTATTATGTGATTATTTAAAATATTTTTTAAAACTTACAATGAAGTAAAGCTTGTTCTTGGGATAATACATCGACTTCGACTATACTACCTATTGAATAGGAATCATCAGTGTAAATTGCACATCTAACGTATTCCTCATTATATCCAAGATAATATTTATTACCATTATCATCAATCTTTTCAGACTCAATTAAAACCTTGGCTTTTTTTCCAATAAATTTATTAGCATAACTAATTTCTGCTTCCGTTGACCAATTTATCAGTTTATTAACTCTGTTTTTTGCTATATCCTTAGGCACCTGATTCTTAGTAGCTGCTACAGTTCCCTTACGAATAGAATATGGAAATACATGTATCTTATTAAATCCAGCTTTTGCTACAAATTCTAAAGTCTCTTTAAATTCTTCCTCTGTTTCTTCTGGAAAGCCACAAATAATATCAGTAGTTAATTGCATCGTTGGATAATAATTACGAAGCCTATTAACTACATTCAAATAATCATACGTACTATACTTACGGTTCATTCTCTTCAGTACAGTATCACAACCACTTTGTAACGAGAGATGAAAATGAGGACATACACCTTCAATTTTTGATAATTCAAAAGCAAATTCATCACTTATACAAGACGGCTCCAAAGAACCTAATCTTATACGTTCAATTCCTCCAATAAGAGATATTTGCTTAATTACTCTTAATAATGAGTTGATATCTTCCCCTCTATCCTTACCATAAGAACAAATCTCAATACCAGAAACTATAATCTCTTTAAATCCCTTCGAAGCTAAATCTTGAGCTTCAGCTATTATTGAAGCCTCATTCCTACTTGCAACTCGACCACGCGCAAAAGGAATGATGCAGTAAGAACAGAAGTTATCACATCCATCTTCTATCTTCATAAACGCACGACTTCCTTCAGGCGATATTACCGTTCCAAAATCATGGTAATCGTCGTGATTCGTAACAACAGGACGACTGTGCTCAAGCTTATGGGATTTAGCACCAATATAATTCTCTACTAATTCGCGAACTTTGTTTCGATCTTTGCGATCAACAACAATATCAGCATCAACCAGACCTTCTGCCATTTCAGCAGCGCATCCCATTGCAACAACAATAGTATCATCATTGGCACGCGCCATTTTACGTAAAGACTGTCTTGATTTACGATCTGCTTCACCTGTTACAGTACAGGTATTAACAATACAAACATCAGCAATCGAAGAATCATTTACTATAGTATGACCACCGCTTTGGAACATCTCCCTAACAGCATCCGTCTCATACTGATTAACTCTGCACCCCAATGTATAAAAATAAATATTCATAAAAAACATTATACAAAAAGCCACCGCTATAAAAAAGCGATGGCTCTAATTAATAAATCTAAATAGAACTTAAGCTCTTACCTTAATATGAACTTCACGAAGCTGCTGCTCAGTAACATCACCAGGTGCACCGCAGAGAAGATCCTGTGCATTACCATTCATTGGGAATGCGATAACCTCACGGATAGACTCCTCATTCTTAAGAAGCATTATCATACGGTCAACACCAGGAGCCATACCAGCATGTGGTGGTGCACCAAACTGGAACGCATTATACAAAGCACCAAACTTAACCTTCAAATCATCCTCTGTATATCCAGCAATCTCAAATGCTTTCTTCATAATCATAATGTCATGGTTACGAACAGCTCCAGAAGAAAGCTCTACACCATTACAAACAATATCATACTGATATGCAAGAATATCTTCTGGCTTCTTGGTCTCTAGAGCCTCGAGACCACCCTGTGGCATAGAGAATGGATTATGTGTAAAGATATATCCCTTAGTCTCCTTATCATACTCATACATAGGAAAATCATTAACATAGCAGAATCTATAAGAATTCTTCTCTATAAGATCAAGTCTAGCACCTAATTCATTACGAATCTTGCCAGCATATTCACAAGCCTTAGCTTCATTATCAGCGATAAAGAAGATTGTATCGCCTGCTGTAAGACCTGCGAGATCCTTAATCTCGGACTTCATATCATCTGGAATAAACTTATCAATTGGTCCCTTATAAGACATATCCTCGAGAACCTCAAGATAACCCAAACCGCCCATACCGAGCTCATCCTGAGCATACTTCAAAAGCTTCTCATGCTGACCCTTTGAAAGCTTAGCATGAACGTTGATAGCTCTAACAGTCTTACCGATAAATGGCTTAAATGTGCAACGTGAGAAGAACTCAGAAACATCAATTATTCTAAGTGGATTTCTCAAGTCTGGCTTATCTGTACCAAACTCAAGCATTGCCTGCTTATAGGAAATGATTGGATATGGAGCTTCTGTAACCTGTGCACCTTCTGGAGCAAATTTCTTAAATGTAGCTGTGAGTACATCCTCACCAACCTTAAATACATCTTCCTGAGTTGCAAAAGACATCTCGAAATCAAGCTGATAGAATTCTCCTGGTGAACGGTCAGCACGAGCATCCTCATCTCTAAAGCATGGAGCAATCTGGAAATACTTATCAAAACCAGAAACCATCAAAAGTTGCTTGAACTGCTGAGGAGCCTGTGGGAGTGCATAAAACTTACCCTTATATTTACGGGATGGAACGATATAGTCACGCGCCCCTTCTGGAGAAGATGATGTAAGAATTGGAGTCTGAATCTCTAAGAATCCCATCTCTGTCATCTTCTGACGAAGATAAGAAATTACATTGGAACGGAAAACAATATTATCCTTAACCTTCTTGTTACGAAGATCTAGGTAACGATACTTAAGTCTTACGTCCTCACGTATCTCCTTAGAAGTCTGAACTTCAAAAGGAAGCTGTGAATAAACCTTACCAAGAACCTTAACGGACTTACAATCAAGTTCGATAGTACCAGTAGCAATCTTAGGGTTATATGTCTCTTCATCACGATGCTCGATAATACCCTCAACGCAGATACAGTCTTCCTTAACAAGACCTTCCAAGAGACTTGTGTCTCTCATAACCACCTGCAGAACACCGTACATATCACGAAGATCAATGAAGGATACACCACCGTGGTCACGTATATTCTCAATCCAACCACTAGCTTTGATAGAGGATCCAACATCACTCTCTGAAATCTGGTTAATTAATTTGTCTCTGTAAATGTTTGCCATTATAGAAAACCCCATTTAATCAAAATAAATCAAACTATTATAATAATTAAAAGGGCTTAAATCAAGGATTTATCCGATTGCTTCAAAAGCCTCATTAAGCATAGCAGCAGCGTCCTCCAAAGGCACTTCACCATATAAATACATATCTGCGTATGTCTTAAAAGCATCCTGAACATCACTATTCTCGAGCATAGGATTAATTAAAACCATAGAATCCATGTTATTCCTGATAATTTGACCAGATTCATATTCTACACCAGTTAGTTCACCACTATTTGTCAAAGTCTCGAGTGCCGTAATACTAACTGGTATACCTCGCTCAGTACCCTGGAGCATGATAAATTCGGGAGAATTAAGCAAATAATTCAAAACTTCACCTGCTTCATTAGGATTTTCACAGTTACTACTTATCGCAAACATAGTAGCTGGTTTAATATACCATCCAGAGCCATTATCATTATCACTACTTAAAAAATCACCTACAATAACCGGAATATCGTTTTCTACAAGTTCATTGCAATAACGCTGGGAATCAGATGCCCAACAAGAAACACCTGCTATTAAACCGGCACCAAAATACGAGACCTCAAACTCAGAAGGGGGCATTAAAACTTGATTATTAACAAGTTCACCTAAAAACTCTAGCATATTGTAAACATCATCTTCATTGCCAATATAGTTTCCATCATCATCAAAAAGACGCGCTTCATAATTCTGCTCAAACCAAGCATTAAGCACCAAAAACACATGTTTATATATCATACCAAGAGGATACATACCGTCTTCTCTCATTCTATCTGCAGCAACAAATAGGTCATCCCATGTAGAAGGAGCTTCCAAACCATACGAACTATAAATGTCTCCATTATAGAAAAAGCAACTAGTGTTATACGCCGTTGGAAGAGCATTAAGAACACCATTTCTCATACCAGTATCAATATCAGCGTCAGTAAAATTATCAAAATCAATTACATCAGAGAGCAAAGACAAATCATAATAACCAGTACCATCATCTGAATATTTAGATAACCATGCATAGTTAATCTGCATTACATCAGCATTATTACGAGATCTCATAAGCATCTGATAGCGGTTTTCATAACCATTCCATACAGCATATGAATATTCTATTCTAATACTTGGGTTATTGTTTTCAAATAATCTAAGGCCCTCAATCATATATTCATGGCGAGGATCATTTCCCCACCAAGAAACAGATACTGGTACACTTCTACTCTGTGGTCTTATAGTAACCAAAACATCAGAAGAACATCCTGTAAGAAATACAGTTGATATGACTAATAAACTGATTAATTTTATAAGACTTCTCTTCATACAGTCATCCTACCATCAGATATATGTTGGTTTACCCTTGCCATTACGCTTTGATACATAAAGAGCTGTATCTGTTCTTTTATACAAATCGTCGTAACTATGGTCTCCAGTTCCTTCAATAAGCACACCCATGCTTACAGACAGATTAAACTGTTCAATCTTCTCCTTAAACATCTTCTCAAAAGCAAGATAGACACGGTCGGCTTTAAATTTTGCCCATTCCTCAGCCCTCTCCTGAGATTTATCAACAAATGAACAATAAACCGCAAACTCATCGCCTCCGATACGACCAACTTTTACGAAATCTTCAGAGAACACCTCTCTTAACAAGTTACCCATATTGACAATGACTTCATCACCAACCTTATGACCGAGCTGATCGTTAACCGACTTAAAGTTATCAAGATCCATAATGAAGAAAACCTTAGACTGCTTACCGTTATATACTCTTAAATCTTTCTCTGCCTGTATTCTGAACGATGTCTTATTTAAAAGACCAGTCATAAGATCAGTAGCAGCCTTATCTTCCAAATTTTCAACAACATCAGTAACTGAGTTATTTAGTTTTGTAAGTACTATCAACTGAATTAGTATAATTGCAACAACAATAACGATAACTATCAAAATAATTGTTGTGCTTAACTGTATTTGCTCCTGCATTAAATATGAAGTTGGAATTGAAGTAACTACTCTCCATCCGTTAGTCAAATTATTAGAAGTAACAAGATAATTATCATCCATTGCGCTAATACCTGTCTGATTACCAAGCAGCAAATCAATATCAACAGGTAAACTCTGAGAAACCTCCACATCAGATGTTGAATAGATAATTGTTCCACGATTATCTATCATCCGAACTGTCATAGCTGAAAGCTCATCTGGCATAGCAAATACACTATCGAACTCATCTGTATAAAATGATAAAACAGCAACTGCGTTAGGATTCAATCGCTTGACATAATAAATACGATCAATATTACCCATGACGCCCGTTGCCCAACCATCTTCATGTCTATCATCAGTGATTAGGCTAGAAAAAAACTCATACTTACCACCATTAGGGAACATACTCTCTGTTGTCTGCGAAATCCAACCTGCACTTTTATCATTAGGATAGAGAACTCCAAAGTCACAGAAGTTTTCCATCATACTGAGGTCAATAATACGCGATGTGATTGCATCCTTGGCAAGAATACGCTCATAATCAGATACTTCAGTATTAGTATCGTAGTATCCATAATAAGCTTCATCAGAAAACAACAAAGAGCATACTGTCTCAACTGTATTTAGATAATTATCAAGGTTGAGTTCAATCTGATGAGCATTTGCTGCAATAAAGTCAGAAGCATTACGCTCCATTGAAGACTTAGAAGAATTAATGAGAAGCGAAGAAACGACTACAGCAAAAACAACTGTAATCGCAATATATATAACCCCAAACAAAAGCTGTATTCTTTGTAAACTCTTCTTCATTACGATCCTCCGTAATAAACAAGGCTATTTTACAACAAAAAAGCTTCAATATCTAAAAATGGTTGTAAAACGAAGTGTAACTAAATTATAATTGCCATATGAAAAAGATTGGTTTTGTTATTCCTTGGTATGGAGATAAGATTCCAGGTGGCGCAGAAGCAGAACTTCGTGGTATTGCGAAGCATTTACAAGCCGCAGGTGTAGAACTTGAGATACTTACCACTTGTGTAAAAGAGTTTTCATCAGATTGGTCAGTAAACTTTTATAAAGAAGGAATTGCAGATGAAGGTGGACTTAAGGTAATACGTTTTCCTGCTCGTAGAAGGGACACTGTCGCCTTTGATTCAGTTAACCTTAAATTTATTAAGGGAATTCCTGTATCACCTGAAGAAGAAAAGATATTCATGCAAGAGATGGTTAATTCACCTGCTCTTTATGAATATATGAAGGAACATAAAGAAGAGTATTCTCTTTATGTTCACATACCTTATATGTTTGGTACTGCATACTACGGAATCAAAGCTTGTCCTGAAAAATCAATACTCATACCATGCTTACACGAAGAAGCCTATGCACACATGAGTATTTATCAGGATGTATTCCCTACTATAGCTGGTGCAATTTACCTAGCTCCTAATGAAATGAAACTAGCAAATGAGCTTTATGATTTATCAAAAGTTAAGCAAGCTGTATTAGGGGCTGGAGTTGACTCAGACTTTGATCCAGTAGCTCAGAGATTCCGTGATAAGTTTAAAATCACATCTCCATTTATCCTCTACGCTGGTCGTAAAGATACTGGTAAGAATGTAGATATGCTTATTAAGTATTTCCGTGAATACAGAAGACGCAAGCCAGTAGATTCTGACATAAAGCTTGTATTAATTGGAGGAGGAACCATAGATATTCCTGATGATATTAAATCTGAAATTATCGATTTAGGATTCGTAGATAGACAGGACAAATACGATGCATGCGCAGCTGCACTTTGTCTTTGCCAGCCATCTACACATGAGAGTTTCTCTATTGTAATTATGGAGAGTTGGCTTTCAGGAAGACCCGTTCTAGTTCACGAAGACTGTGCTGTTACCTGTGCATTTGCAAAAGAATCTAATTCAGGACTCTATTTCAAAGACTATTTTGATTTCGAAGGTGCTATTGATTATTACCTATCACATCCAGATATTGCTGCAACTATGGGTAAAACAGGGTGTGAATATGTTAAGCAAAGATTTACTTGGGACGTAATTACAGAAAAGTACACCAATTTCTTCAAGGAGGTTTCAAATGAAGAGTGTTAATGTAAAGCTTATGACAATCGATGATGTTAAGGAATTCGTTACATCATCAAACTTTTGCTCTTATGATATCGACCTTATTTCTGGCAGATACATTGTTGACGCTAAGTCTTTAATGGGAATCTTCAGTATTGTTCCATCAGAGAAGCTCGAGTGTCAGATTTTCTCTGACAACTGCGATGACTTCCTTAAGATGATTGAAAAGTTTATCGTAGAGTAATTATCTTCTACCCTTTTTCTTCTTACGAGATGTTTTATGAGGACGCTTGCCCTCAAATTGAGTGCGCCCACCTCCGAGTTGTCTCTCGAAGCCTGGCTCAAAGACAAAATCTATTCTGTTTAACTCAGTGTCTACTGTCTCAACTACAATTCTAACAGGGAGACCAATTGTGAGCTTCACACCACTTCTGGCACCTACCGCACGGAAAGATCTCTCATCAAAAAGATAGTGGTCCTTCATAGAGCGAAATGGTACAAATCCTTCTACTGTATTAGGAAGCATTACAAAAAGACCTGCAGGAATAATAGAAGTAATCATACCATCGTATCTCTCACCAATATGATCCGTCATATATTCACAAACCTTAATATCATCTGAGGCTCTTTCAGCCTCCACGCTATTACGTTCCATCTCAGAACTATGGAATGCTACTGCTTCAACAAGACCAACGAAATGTGAACGCTTCTGCTCTTCATGAATATAACTTTTGATTATTCTATGAATATAAAGGTCAGGATATCTTCTTATTGGACTTGTGAAATGGCAATAGAATTCAGATGCCAATCCAAAGTGTCCATAATTATGAGAACTATAGCAAGCCTTAGCCATAGATCTCAACAAAATCTGATCCAGCATAGGTTTAGCAGTCTCATCCTTTACCGTATCCATGAAGTTAACTACATCCATCGGAGTAATATCACCAACAAGCTTACCCATAGCGCCAAATTCACGAGCAACCCTTGTAAATCTAGCTAGCTTAATAGGATCTGGATTCTCATGAACACGATAAACAAAAGGATAATTCATCCTGCAGAACTTCTCAGCTACAAATTCATTAGCACAAATCATAAACTGTTCGATGATGCCATTAGTAAAAGTAATTGGATAAGCCATTACATCAATAGCCTTACCTTCCTCGTCTAAGATTACCTTAGTCTCTGGGAAGTTAAAGTTAATAGCACCTCGATTGTCACGCATACGCTTAAGAGTTGTTGCTAACTCATTCATCTGAAGAAGCATCTGATACATAGGATCATCAGTCTCTTCTTCAGTAAGAATCCTATAACACTCGTTATAACTCATTCGTCTATCAGACTTGATAACGCTCTCGTATACTGCGCCATCATAAGTTATACCTTCAGAGTTTATATACATCTCTGCAGTCATAGTTAATCGATCTACATTAGGGTTAAGCGAACACAATCCATTAGATAGCTTAGGAGGAAGCATTGGAATAACTCTATCTACAAGATATACAGATGTTGCTCTAAGCTTGGCCTCAACGTCTAAAGCAGTATTTTCTCTAACATAATTAGAAACATCAGCAATATGAACATAAAGCTTATAATTACCATCTTCTAATTTCTCAATAGAAATAGCATCATCCAAATCCTTGGCATCCTCACCATCTATTGTAATAGTAGTCAGATTTCTTAAATCCTTACGTCCATACTTAATCTCAGAATTAATCAATTCTGGCTCTGGATTAAGAGGAAGGTCCTTTACTTCATCAACTACTGCTTCTGGGAAAGTTTGTGATAAACCATACTGACGAAGTACAGTCATCATCCTTACATCATGCTTTCCTATATCACCTAATACTTCAACTATCTTTCCATAAAATTCATGATTAGTATTTGTTGGGTTAATTACTTCACAAACAACAGTCATCTTATAAGGGGCACCATTAAGATGCACTTTGTCGATGTAAATCTTTCCAAAGTTAGTTTCCTTAAAACTTCTATCTGGAACAACTACTCCACCTTCACCATGTGGTAAAAGAAGTCCAACTACTTGATTCTTAACCTGCAATGGACCTCTAGCCTCGAGTTCAGCAAAGTTTTTTGGCTTACCAAAATCACCTTCAGCAGCTGCTCTTCTAGCCTGCTGCCTAATACTCATATTCTGTGCAGACTTACTTCTATTAAGTCTATTTCCATTAAATCTAGTCATATTATCTACCTCTATTCTAATTATACGCCTAATAAGCAATAAAAAAGCGCCCTCATATGAAGGCGCTTAATAATCTTATTTAATCTGTGTATCAGAAACCCTTAGTTACTGCGAGATAAAGAACAATAGATACTACTGCAAAAAGAATTGCAACAAGCTTTGTTGCCTGCTTAAGTCTCTCTTCTAAAGTTCTACCCTTAGCTTTGCTATAGTAAGAGTCAGAGGATGCGCCAGAAACAACACCCATACCCTGGTCATTACCTTCCTGTACGAGGAAAAGGATTACCATAGATACACCAAGTAATATATCAATAACAGATAAAAAGATATCAAGTGCGCTCATTATTAAAGCCTCCTAAATATTTCAAGCCGTACGATAATAACATAAGCAATTTTTATATGCAAATGTATTATCACTTAGCTCCCTTGATAAGCTTGAAAATCTCACTTGCAGCAAATGGGATTAATGCAAGAGGGATTATGATAAGCCAAGCCATAGGCATCAATGCAACGTTCTTAAAGATTGTATTTACTCCAGGAACATAAATAGCAACCAATGTAAGAATCAATGAAAAACCTACAGCAGCATTCATAAGCTTATTAGAGAAGAATCCAATCTTAAATACAGACATTCTCTCAGATCTAGCAGCGTATGCTCTGAATAACTCTGAGAAGATAAGTGTCGCAAAAGCTACTGTTCTAGCACCAGTCAACGCATCAATATCAGAAGCAAACATTGTACCTACACCCTTAGTAAGGCCATAAAGGAATCCGATAGCAACACTTGTAAAGATAGCAATTGCCTGAATTACAATATTAATCATCATAGACTTATTGATAATTGATTCACCTTTACGTCTTGGTGGAAGTTTCATGATTCCTGGCTCACCCTTCTCGCGACCAAGTGCCAATGCAGGGAAACTATCTGTAACTAAGTTAAGCCACAAAAGCTGAATAGCTGTAAGAGGAGCAGCAATTCCTGGAATAATCGAATTTGGAATTAGTGAGAGAAGGAAAATAACTAGAATCTCACCTACATTACAAGAAAGAAGGAAGCTAACAAACTTTCTGATATTTGAATAAATAACTCTTCCCTCTTCTACCGCCTTAACAATGGTAGCAAAGTTATCATCCATCAAAATCATATCAGCAGAATTCTTAGACACATCTGTACCGGTAATACCCATTGCTACACCGATATCTGCTGATTTAAGTGCCATCGCATCATTAACACCATCACCAGTCATCGAAGCTATATGGTTATTATTTCTTAAGGCAGTTACAATTCGAACCTTATGCTCTGGAGATACACGTGCATATACGTTTGTTGTCTCACACTTGATTCTTAGTAATTCATCGTCAATCTTATCAAGCTCAGAACCAGAAAGAGCTTCTGAAGTCTCATCCATCATCCCAAGATTATTAGCAATAGCTACAGCTGAATCCTTATAATCACCAGTAATCATAACTGCTCTGATACCAGCTTCCTTACATACAGCAATAGCAGCCTTTGCCTCTTCTCTAGCTGGGTCAATCATACCGATCAATCCGATAAAAATCATATCTTCTTCGTGTCTGAAGTCTGGTGAGAAAACATTATCATGAGTCTTATAAGCAAAAGCTAAAACTCTGATAGCTTCTAGGCAAAAATCATGGTTTTGATTCTGTATTTTCTTAAGCACATCAGCGGTCATCTCATGAACACCATCTTCATCGACATACTTAGTACATCTCGAAAGTACGATATCCGGACCACCCTTGGTGTAAGAAACAATTTTTCCATCAATAATTCCTGAATGATATGTTGTCATCATCTTACGGTCAGAGTCAAATGGGAGTTCCATCTCGCGAGGATACTTATCCATAGTATCATTACGCTTCATATCAAACTTCATACCGAGAGTTGTCAAAGCTCCCTCAGTAGGATCACCGATACATGAATACTCACCATTTTCGCCCTTAACTATAGCAGCATCATTACAAAGAACAGCACTTCGGATAAGAGATGTAATTACAGAAGTTGGCTTTATTTCATTTCCATCTTTATAAGTAATTTTACCTTCAGGAGCATAACCGTTGCCTTCTACGTTATAAACCTGATTTCCATCGTATAGAACCTTAACAGTCATCTGATTTTGAGTTAAAGTACCAGTCTTATCTGAACAGATAACATCTACACAGCCCAAAGTCTCAACAGCCAAAAGTCTTTTAACAATAGCATTACTCTGAGCCATCTTTGTCATACCGATAGAAAGAACGATTGTAACAACTGCAGCTAAGCCTTCTGGAATTGCTGCAACAGCCAAAGAGACAGCTGTCATCAAAGCATCTACTACAGGGAGCTTTTGAATAAATACATCTACAGCAAATACGATAAAACATACGATGATACAAACGATAGCAAGTATCTTACCAAGACTATTGAGATTCTTTTGTAATGGAGTTACATCATCCTCAATATTGGTAAGTCTGTCAGCTATCTTACCTAACTCTGTATCTTTTCCAGTGCCTACTACAACACCTTTTGCTCTACCATATGTTACTGCTGTACCCATGAAGAGCATATTTTTACGGTCCCCAATTGAGCAATCAGATTCTAAAACTACATTTGCGTCCTTCTCAACAGAAACAGACTCACCTGTTAATGAAGCTTCTTCAGCCTTCAAAGAACTCGAAGAAATAAGTCTAATATCAGCAGATATCGCATCACCTGCATCAATCGATACAATATCACCTACTACGATTTTCTCAGAATCCACTAGAACTACTTCACCATCACGAATAACCTTAGTCTGTGGAGAACTCATCTTCTTCAAAGCAGCGAGAGCCTGATCTGCTTTACCTTCCTGGTATACACCTAAAATGGCATTAAGAATAACAATAGCTAAGATAACGATTACATCTACCCATCCTTCAAAGCCGTTATTCTCTTTAATAGCCATAAAAGCAGAAAGGACCGCTGCTGCAATCAAAATTACTACCATTGCATCAGCGAATTGAGCAAAGAACTTTTTCCAAAGTGGAACTTTCTTTTCTTCTCCTAAGGTATTAGGGCCATACTTTTCTAATCGATTATTAGCCTCAGATGAACTTAAACCCTTATTAACGTCCGTCTTAAGTTCGCCAACTACACTTTCAACGCTCTGCGAAAATGACTTTTCCATGTCTTTTTAACCTCGCTTCGTCCGCTTATATTGTTTACAAACTTTATTAATTATAAAATATGCTTGTACTTTTTCAATATATGATGAGGGGAACAAAATTGAAAACTTTTTTAAAAATAATTGGTGGTTTTTTCCTATATCTCATAACCACTATTTTAGTTGTATTAGTTGGCTTTTATGGCTTTCTTAAGCTTGCAATATATGGACCATCTGAGCAGTTCAGAAATCTATTTGTTTCATCAATGATGGAGTCTTCGGCAGGTCCTATTGCAATCCATACTGTGCTATCTGACGAAGAAATAAATCAAATTATGGCTAACAACCAGATTATTGAATTTGACTATATAACAGATGCATCTCTAGTAAACATCATGAGAGATGAAGCGATTGCAGCAAATAATGCAGCTCAAGAAGCTAACAACCAAGCAATGTCAAATGAATTGGATCCTGATGGAGATGGAATTGAAATCCACGAGATTTCAGGACCAACCTACCACGGTCAAATGTTAGTTGTTTACGATCCATCACGAGTAATCTGTGCGACTATACCTACCTATACACATTCAGGTGCTGGCATGACTGTAGAGCAGTTAATAAACAGATATGGAGCTGTCGCAGGTATCAATGGTGGTCAGTATGAAGATGAGAGTGGAACAGGTATCGGTGGTTGGCCTTTGGGACTAGTAATATCCCAGGGAGTTCTTTGTCATGATGGTCCATTACCAGCAGAAACTGACGAGAACGGTTATCAAATCGGAGATGGAGTTATTACTTCCTACCCTACAGTAGGCTTTAACCAAGACGACGTTTTAATCGTCGGTACTTTCGGAGCTGGATATGCTGAGGGCCTAGGTCTTCGTGATGCATGTTCATTTGGACCTGCTTTGATTGTTAATGGTGTTTCAGCCGGATATTCAGGCGTAGGCGGTGGCCTTAACCCACGTACTGCAATTGGACAAAGAGCAGACGGAGCTGTTTTGATGCTTTGCATCGAAGGAAGACGCACAACATCAATGGGAGCTTCTATGGCAGACCTAATTTCAATTATGGAAGAATATGGTGCTGTTAACGCATTTAATCTTGATGGTGGCATGTCATCATCTATGTGGTATAACGGCGAAGAAGTTGTTAGCAATGCACAGTTAAGACAGAGCCGAGCTCTTCCTACAGCTTGGGTCGTATTGCCACTTGAACAGGAGGGATAACATGAAAAAGCATACAGATAACATCACTCCTTCCGGAAATCAAATAAGAAGCATTCAGATTACTCCTTCAAGAACACCAGCTAAAGCACCGGCTAAACAGACAGTTAAGACTCCTGCTAAGAAAAAGCGTAAAAAGAAAAAGCAGTTACACGTGTATGTTGCCATACTTATGGATTGGCTTATTGCTGTTACTGGTGGAATTATGTACATCTATAAGAAATTCAATGATTACCTTGTAAGCTATGAAGCTTCGTATCAAGCATCTAGACCATCGCATGTTATTGATGAAATTTTCACTCACTTCGAAAACTACGATATAGATTATATTTGGGAGCATATGGATTCTCATCCTGCAACAAGCCAATTTGAATCCGAAGAAACAGTTCGTAATTATATCCTAGAAATGATTAACGGAAAGGCTATGACATATAAGCCTTCAAATACATATACAGAAGAATCTCCTTCTTATGTTATCGAAGCTGATGGTCTTATCGTCGCTGAAGTAAAGCTAGCAAAAGACTTAATGGCTCCACAGCGAGATTATGGCTTCCCTACATGGACTTTGGCATCTATCTCCTATTACACTGAACCTTTCGAGAGTGTGATGATAACAGCTGCAGAGAATTCTACAGTTTATGTTAATGGTATTCTTCTAGATGATTTCTACGTAGCTTCTGACATTACTTATCCATCAGATATATCTTATGTTGAGCCATACAACACAATGCCAGGAACTCATACATATTACATAGCAGATCTTTATGCAGAACCAGAAGTTGTTGTTAGAGATTTGTTCGGAAATGAGATTCCTGTTACCTATGATTCTGCTCGTGACATTTATGAATCTACTTATACTTCAGAGAATCCAGAAAGAGCAGAACTCGAAGAATTGGCAATTGAATTTACAAGTCTGTTTGCAAATGTTATTTCTAAGGATGCAAATATCGAAGACCTAAGGCCTTACTTTGCTCCTAATAGCGTAACATTTGACGCCGTAAGTCGTAACACTGCATTACAATTCTTCACAACTCACGGTGCTGTAACAATCAATAATCAAGAGATTCTCGAATTCATCACCTACTCCGAGGATGTCGTCTACATCGAGTGCTACATTGAACAATGGATGCAGATGGGCTGGGGTGGCGCTGAGCCTGAGGTTGTTCCAACCAACGCTCGTATCTACTTCGTAAGAATTGATGGAGTATGGAAAGTTGCCTCAATGAGATTCTGATAATAAGAAAAGAGATTTATTCTCTCAAGAAAAGCTCGGATAACCCGAGCTTTTCTTATTTATATACAATTACGTGATTTAACTAGTTACTAAAACTTATATTTACCCAAATTTGATCCATTCTCGCTACAACAATTGAGTAATCATCATTACTCAAAGGAGTCTGGTTCATATCACAATCACCAAGCCAACTTTGATAATCATCAGGGTTTATTTCAAATGGTGCATATGTAAAAATAGCATCCTTAAAAGCAATCCATTCGCTTGTTATATTCCAAGTATCGAGAGTGCAGTTTACTACCTGAAGCTTACCGTCTTCATCAAAGCGTAAAGATAATGTGATATCACCTCCATCATTAGTATATCTGACATTAACACCACCACCCGAAATATAATCTGTCTCAAGATATGTAAGAGTGAAGCCAGCTGCATTACTGATATCTAATGCGATTCTATCAGCCAGTTCTGTTGGATCAACGTTATCAGGAGCATCATATACAGGCATCGAAGGACGATTATCCAAGACTGTAACTCCATCACTTAATACATCTCTAAGTCGTGATACATCATAATATGTTGCTTCAACCTGTGTCATATTATTGTAGAAAGCAAACTGAACACCACCGAGAAGCATTCCATCTCCAATACCATTTGTAACTGAAGCAAAAGATGCATTCGAAATAGCAGTACCTAGTGCTGTTGCTCCATAATTATAATCAAGTGTTCCACACACTACATTAGGATCTGAATCTACACTAGCCTGTCCAAAGCCGTAGAATCCACTTGTAGCATCAAAGACAAAACTATCGCCGTCAATGTGATAAATATTAAGCTTACGAACGCTATATGTTTCTACTGTTTCAGTATTACAGAATCCATAGATAAAAACTGAGCCCTCGTCGTCATAAACACCATAATACATAGTACCTACGTGATCCGCTCCGAATTCTGTTATGGAATCCACTTGATCAAGAAGTGTAATCTCTCCATCAATCAGCGAGTAGAAACGAGCAGTAACACCATAGAAATTACGCTGTTCTCCATACCACTCACTCATTACAAGTCCAGTACTAGTATGATCCCATACAATACTATCCAAGGAATACGTAACTAAATCAAGGACACCATCTCCGTTATAGTCACGAACATCGGCAGATAAAATACCATTACGAGCATTTATATCAGACGTCTCATGTATTGGCGTGCTCTGGAACGATACGATAATAGATCCATCAAGATTAGTTAACCCCTCTGAAGGAATAAGGACATCTCTGATGTAATCGTAGTACGCCTGAGTAATCGAAGCCTCGTGACCCTCTTGAGATTCCTCTTCCTCATCTACAGAACTCTCATCTACTTCAGGATTCTTCTCATCAGAAGAATCTTCATCACGCTCTTGCCTTTCGTCACGATCATCATCAATACTTCTTGTATCCTTTTCACAAGCGACTACAGTAAATAGCAAGGAAAATACAACCAAAGTTGCAATTATCTTTTTAAATAGTTTCATAATCCCCTCATAACTTATTATTTGTTCACCTCAATATAACTAAGTTGAGGCACAAATAAAAACACAAAAGGCTAGTTATTTAATAGCTTTTCCATCGGAAAAAGCATTACCCACTACTGGGCCTAAAGCTGTGTATTTATGGTTCACTGGATCGTAAGTTATCGGTTTTAATTTTGCTATATCAATTTTACCGTCTGTAAGCACGCTCTCATCCGCATTAACATTTACTATCTCTCCTATCATGATACCGTCATTGAAGCTCTTATATCGGCATTCTAAGGCCATTGGAAGCTCATCAATAAGAGGAGCGTCAACAAACTCACTTTTAGTAGCATGAAAACCAGCCTTAGCAAACTTATCTGGCACCTGATTAGCAGATACAATTCCTACATAATCACATGGGACAACTGTATCCTCAGTTGCAAAACTAACAGTGAAAGCCTTTGTCTTCTCGATGTTATCTGTAGTTTTATGCGAACTCATACTAATACTTATCTCGTTCATATCAGTAATACATCCCCATGCCGCATTCATAGCATCTGGAACTCCGTTTTCATCGTAAGTAGCAACGATTAAAACCGGCATTGGATAAACGTAAGGCTTTACGCCAAAATTTACTCTAGTCATAATTAATCTCCTTTATATACACAGACTATACGTCCGCTATCTAACTTTTCTACAATGAACTCTATCTCATCGTACAAATGTAAACCGAGATTTTGCTCAGGTTCTTTAGCAATAACGCCTTTAATCAATTTCTTATCCTCATTTATTCCAACTGTTTTAACTAGTACTCGCTCATACACATTATTAGTTGTCTCAGAAGAAAGTAAAACATCAACTATATCAGGAGAAGATAGATATCTAGACTCATCTAGTATTCCTAGTCCTCTTAAAATATATAATTCATCAGTCTCATATAATTCATATAACATATCGATCTTAGCATCATAGCGCATTCTAAGCTTGCTTTTATCATCTGGTACATAAATTACATCCAAATCTAGAAATTCACTTGGATTAATATGAGAACGAATATTATCATTTGTATCAAAAAACTTAAATCCATCTTCGCTTGATTGTGCTAGAGCAACAACCTCTAATCGAAGAGTAGTCTCATTATCAATATACCCATATGTAAGTACATAATCTCCCTTGCCAGGAAATCCATCAATCAACGATATTAATGCTTTATTCAAAGGAACAAGAATAAAGTTTCTATATGCGGCTCTCCAGCCCTCTTCTCTAATTATCATTGGAGACACCTCCTTACAGATAATTATAGCAAACAAAAACGCTTCGCATATGCGAAGCGTAGTTGGTGCCCAGAGACGGAATCGAACCATCGACACGGGGATTTTCAGTCCCCTGCTCTACCGACTGAGCTATCTGGGCAATTAGTAGCCGGCCCACAAGGAACCGGCTAACTGGCGACGCAGAAGGGGCTCGAACCCTCGACCTCCAGCGTGACAGGCTGGCATTCTAACCAGCTGAACTACTGCGCCATTGGTGGAAACTACAGGGCTCGAACCTGTGACCCTCTGCTTGTAAGGCAGATGCTCTCCCAGCTGAGCTAAGCTTCCATCTGAAGTGATTTGCTGGTGCGCTCTCTCAAGCGCAAAAGAAGTATACCGAACATCAAACTTGATGTCAACAACTTTTTTAAAGAAATATTTTTATTAATAAAAACGAGGCTCGCAAGCCTCGTATTTAAAGCAGTTAACGAATATAATAAATATAAAGATATGAATCATCACTATTCTCTATATCCAGCAATTGAACAATTGTATGTCCTTCTTCTGTAATTACTTCACACATCCAAACTCCACTACCCGAAGCTGGATTAGGTACAATATCTGCATAACTAAGCTGTCCGTCTTCGCCAAATAACAACTCACTAATCTCTTGGTATTCCTGATAACTCATCATACTACCAGAAAAATCATAACCATTAACAAAGCAAGCAAGAATATCTTCAGGATTATTAGCGTCAACTAAAACTTTCGCCTCGTATCCTACTCTGTAGAAAGAAAAACCATGCTTGTCTATTTCTACAACCTTCGCATACTGGGGCAATTCATAAGCCAGTGTTCTTTTAAGAAGATTCTTGCTACTATCGTATATGAAACAACCGATCATAAATAGCGCTAAAACAATTGTTGTTATTATCAATATACGTTCTCTTCGATTCTGATTCATGTTAATTCTCCTCAATCTCATATAACGAAAGACCATTCTCTCGTGTAATTCGGACTGCCTCTAATATATCGATATTTTTAATCTCAGCCAAACGTTCTAGTGTATACAATATATACGAAGGTTCGTTACGGTGACCTCTATTAGGAACTGGTGTTAAGTATGGACTGTCTGTCTCCACCACTATTCTATCCACAGGAGCCTCAGATAATACTTCGATATTTTTAACATTATTCTTGTATGTAATTGGACCATCAAAACCTAGATAAAATCCCATCTTCAATAGTTCACGTGATATCTCTAATGAACAAGAACAACAATGACATACACCTGGATTTTTGCGCATTTGTCCACGCCTATAGAAATCCTTAAGAATCTCAATACTATCACCTGCAGCTTCACGTTCATGAAGAATTACTGGAATATCTAATTCATAAGCTAATTCAAGTTGCTTTCGATATACAATTTTCTGTATATCGCGTGGAGAATAGTCATAATAATAATCAAGTCCTATTTCCCCTAACGCGCATACTTTATTCTCCTTACGATTAGCTATTGCTTCTACAAGATATTCCTGTGCCTTTTCATCATAAGAAGATGCTTCATGAGGATGAATGCCTACAGAAGCATATAAAGACACCCCAGACACACCATCGTACTGCTTTACGTAGTCTATGGCGCGAATAGAGGTGTCTATACGATCTGCTGGTATTAGTATTCTATTAACGCCAACCAAAGAGGCGTTAGCTAGTATATCTTCAGGAGTCTTAACATGTTCTCCTTCAACATACATCGAATCATACAGGTGCGCGTGAGTATCAAAGACGCCTTCTATACGTCTCTCATACATCACGGCAGGCTGTCTTTTATGTGACATTAGGAAATATCAGCTCCTGGCTTAATAGAGTCATCAAATTCAATAACTCTAAACTTATCTCCGTCTCTAACAGAGAGAATCATACCATTACTTTCATGACCCATCATCTTACGAGGAGCAAGGTTAATAATCATAGCCAAAGTCTTACCTATCATCTCCTCTGGCTTATAGTACTTAGCGATACCAGAAAGAACCTGTCTCTCACCAAAACCATCATCAACGATGAACTTCAAGAGTTTATCAGACTTAGGTACTCTCTCACATGAAAGAACCTTAACAGCACGTAAATCTAACGAAGCAAAGTTATCAAATACTGTAATGTCTTTCATTGGCTCTTCCGGAAGCTCACGAGCAGGCTTGCTTAATGCCTCAAGCTCTTCAACTTCCTTCTCGACATCAATACGAGGGAACAAAATTCTTCCCTTTGTAACTGTTACATCGGCCTTAAGAGCATGACGCTTAGTAGCAGCCTCCCAAGTTGTACAACACTCACATGCACCAATCTGCTCAAAAATCTCAGGACATACATGTGGCATTACCGGGCTTAAGAGAATTGCACATCTTCTAACTGTATCAAGCAAATTATAAAGAACAGCAGCAAGTCTTGGCTTATTAGCCTCATCCTTAGCAAGAACCCAAGGCTCATTCTCATCAATATACTTATTAGCACGAGCAACAACTCTAATGATTCTGTCTAAGCCCTCAGAGAATCTTAATCCCTCGAAAGTCTCCTCAACAAATGAAGGAAGTGCATCAGTCATAGACAAAAGCTCTTCATCACTGTCACGGAAATCCTTATCAACTGGCAAAGTACCACCGAAGTACTTAATTGTCATAGCAACTGTTCTTGAAATGAGGTTACCCAAATCATTAGCAAGGTCGCTGTTAATTCGGTTAAACATCATCTCATTAGAGTATGGTGCATCTGAACCGAATGGCATCTCGCGTAAAAGATCATAACGGAGAGCATCAGCACCGTATCTCTCACAAGGAACGAATGGATTAACTACGTTACCCTTAGACTTACTCATCTTGCCATCACCAAAAGTAATCCAGCCATGGCCTAGAATCTTCTTAGGGAGTGGCTCACCCAAAGCCATCAGAATTGCAGGCCAAATAAGAGAGTGGAAACGAACAATCTCCTTAGCCATTACATGAGAATCAGCTGGCCAGAATTTCTCATAATCGTTATATGTGTCATTCATAAAGCCCAAAGCAGATACGTAGTTTGTTAATGCGTCAAGCCATACGTATACGATGTGGTCATCATCAAAAGTAACTGGAATACCCCATTTAAAAGAAGTACGGGATACACATAAATCCTGAAGACCTGGATCAATAAAGTTATGAACCATCTCGTTAACACGGGACTTAGGATTTAAGAAACCTCTCTCCTCATCAAGTAAAAGTTCACGAAGCTGTGGAGCAAAGTGTGAAAGCTTAAAGAAATATGCCTCCTCAGAAGCATCCTGAACCTCACGACCACAGTCTGGGCACTTACCGTCAACAAGCTGAGACTCAGTCCAGAAAGACTCACACGGTGTGCAGTACTTACCTGTATAAGAAGACTTATAAATCCAGCCATCCTTATAAAGTTTCTCAAACACATTCTGAACAGTCTTTACATGATAATCATCTGTAGTTCTTACAAATCTATCGTAAGAAATGCCTAGAGTCTCCCAGAGCTTCTTAAAATTTGCAACGATTCCATCAACATATTCTTGAGGTGTTACACCTTCTTCGGCCGCTTTCTTCTCAATCTTCTGACCGTGCTCATCTGTACCAGTCAAGAACATAACATCATAGCCCTGCATTCGCTTCATTCGAGCAACACAGTCGCAAGCAAGCGTAGAATAGCAATGTCCAATATGCGGATTGCCTGATGGATAATAAATAGGCGTAGTAATGTAGTATGGTGTTTTCTCTGACATGGTCATAAAACTCCCTTAATATAAAAGATTAACCTAAGAATTATAACTCAAACGAAGTATTTATTCCAGAAAGCAAAGACAGACATAGGCTTACCGAAGAAATAACCCTGAATGATATCGACATCCATATCACGTAAAGCTTCATACTGCTCCTGAGTCTCAACACCTTCAACAACAACACCCTTCTCGATAGAATGAGAAAGAATAGTCATAGCAGCAATGAATGACTTATCAAAATTGCTTGTAAGCATATCGTCAACAAAGGTCTTATCTATCTTAATCTCACTTACTGGAAGTTCCTTCAAATAGTCGAACGAAGAATATCCAGAACCAAAATCATCTAATGCAGTTTTAATGCCATTTTTATGTAAAAGCTTAATATTACGTCTACAAGAAGACATATTCTTCATAAACGATGTCTCAGTAAGCTCAATTACTATGTTTTGTGGTGGCAATTTGTACTTATTCAAAGCTTCAACTACACGATCAACATAATCTTCTGCGACAAGATCATCGGCAGTAGCATTAATATGAACAAAGAAATCTCTTGGAGCTCCCTTGTGAATCCACTCTGAACACTGACGAACAGCCTCATTTAATATCCAGTTGCCAACAGGAGCCATCTGATCAATAGCTTCCAATGCTGATACTACTTTCTCTGGATTCTCAGGCTCGCCCGATGGTTTCATCCAACGCAAAAGAGCTTCAGCACCTCTAAGCTCGCCTGTTTTAGCGTCTGTTAAAGGTTGATAATAAAGCATAAAGTTAGCAAAGCCACTACGAATATCAGATGAGATTGTCATCTGGAAATCCAACTTTTCTTTAAGATCATTTCGATCTGCAGGAGAGAAAATCGCATACTTTAAAGTCTTATCTTCCTTAACCTTATGAAGAGTAATCTCAGCCTGAGTCAAAAGCTCACTACTTGTCTTACCTTCTGGATAAAAAGCAGCAGATTCAATCAATGTTAAGTAAACATCGCCTTTAGAAGTTGGATATGCAATATCGCATGAATCAATCATATTCTGCATAAACTCATTAACTTTGATAGATGTTGCGCCAGGCCAAAGAACTGCAAAAACATCCGTATCAATATGGTAGAGTCTTGCATTCTGAGGAATTGACTTATTTATACGCTTCGCAAGCTTTATCAAAACATTATCAGCATTATGCGCACCATAACGATCCACAATATCATGGAAATCATTAACATCAATTAAAGTAACAGCAGCAGCAAGAGTTTTACGGTCACGAATCAAAGCGTCGATATCTTTTTCTAATCTAAGCTTCATCGGTAGTCCTGTAATCTCATGAGAAGCGCCTGTTTTCTCAAAATTCTCTTTAACCTCATTCATCTGAGACAAATCAAAAATCGCACCAGACAAAGAACGAGTCATAGCATTCTTGTTTTCAAAAGACTTACCTCTAATCGCTACCCAAGATGCTTTATTCTCATCGTTCTTAATACGAACTTCTACAGAAAAACTAGTACCAATCTCCTGAACAGATCTTCCAAGCACGTTACGGAAACGTTGGCGATCCATTGGAACCAAAGAAGAAGCTATTATTTCTACAATATCTCCACTAACTTCACGAGGAAAACTCGGAAAGAATGTATTAATTCTCTCATTAAAAATCGTGGTCTCTTTATTGAGATCAGTCAAAAACAAAGCAGCAGATAAACCATCAAACATATTCTTCTGAAGATGCTCTTCTCTTGCAAAATCAGTAACATCAGAACAAATACAAGATATATATCTACCGTCGGAACCATAATCAGAAAAGCCATCTATTCGTAAATGAAGTTCGCCTCTAGCAGGAGCTAAAAATCTAACCCTCAAACCTGCATCAAATTGGCGAGATGTGATATATGCTTCCAAAGCAGTACGTATAACAGGAGAATCATCTGGATGAACATACTGATTGAAAGTTTCTTTGAAGTTTGTCATAACAGAAGATGAAAAATCAAAATCTTTGACAAACTTTTCACTCAATCTACAAACATCTTGCTTAGTGTCGTAAACAAACAAATATGCATCCATTGACGGACCAAAAAACTGCTTAAAGGCACGATCTGCAAACTTAGGTGTAACATCAGTAATAACAGCTAAAATGGCACGAGACTTACCAACACTAATGGCCTTCATATCAAACCTAAGGTTGTATATCTCATTATTAATACCACGGATTGTATGCTCTAAAGCAGAAAAAGGTACGCCACCATCTTTAAGTTCACTTATGATGGCATCATATCTCGACGCCATAACAACACGAACGTCATCAGTAATATATTGATAAAACTGTGAAAGATACATCATTCCAGAAGCAGCGACTCCCAAGATGTCACTCATTGAATCTGAAAAACATATAGTCTTGTCCCACGAATCAATAACAGCGATTGCTTTATAGGTACCCGCTATAATAGGCTCGAACTCTTTTAAAGAAAGTTCTTCTGCATACGCTAGAGTCTCTTCCCTAGATAATTCGTTTCCATCAAG
Source organism: Saccharofermentans sp. (assembly GCA_024403715.1). GTDB lineage: Bacteria > Bacillota > Clostridia > Saccharofermentanales > Saccharofermentanaceae > Saccharofermentans. Next base: position 74,492 of record JAKSRJ010000007.1, read on the forward strand.
ATCCTTCATCGAGCTCCCAAACCTTCCACACTAGTGTCATATTATTTTAACAAATTTAATACTAGTGTGTACATTTCTTTTTTGGGTCTTCCAGTAATTTCTGATAATCTTGAGGCTATTTGCTTAGTTGGCAATCCTTCATCTATTAGATGCCTAGCAAGTTCTTCTACGTCATCAGTAGATGCTTCTAATATTTCCTCTGGCTTTGGCTCTAAGCAAACAACATACTCACCTCTTGGCTCATTATCTTCAAAGTATTTGCTTGCCTCTTCAACAGTCATTCGTAATACTTCTTCATATTTCTTGGTTAGTTCTCGGCATAACGCAACTTTGCTATCTGAAAAACCAACACTCAATAACTCACTCATAAGTTTCTTTATTCTGTGAGGAGCCTCATAAATAATAATTGTTTCGTTAATATTCTTTAGATTATCTATCCTCTTCTTACGGTCACTACCACTATTAGGGAGAAATCCTTCCATATGATAATAACGTGTAGATAATCCACTTAAAACAAGCGCAGTTATTGCTGCAACAGGACCTGGAATTACAGTAAAATCAACATTTTCTTCAATACAAAGTTTAACCAAATCTTCACCTGGATCAGATATAGCTGGCATACCAGCATCAGATACCTGAGCTATTGTAATACCAGATTTAAGCATTTCGATAAGTTGAGGACCTTTAGTTACCTTATTATGCTCATGGTAGGAAACAAGCTTCTTGCCTGTTATACCTAACTTTTGCAAAAGCAAGCCCGTCACACGAGTATCTTCGCATGCAATACAATCAACCTCACTTAATACTTCGACGGCACGGGATGAGATATCTCCCAGATTTCCAATAGGTGTACCAACTAGATAAAGCAATCGTGGTGTTCCTCCTCGTAGATATCAATTATACGCTTTGTCTGACAAATTTTGCTGTCTTCCATCTTTTCATTAAGTATAAGAGGTTGCAAAAGAGACATCTGAGGCTTAGTATCAGTTCTTTTTCCGCAAATCAAAACCATCTCTGCCTTACGATCAACAAAAGGATGTACAGGCATGATATTCATTATCTTAACTTTATTTTTCTCCATAAGTGCGATTAATTCAGCGGTTCTAGACGCAGCCATTATTACACACATGATCCCATGAGATGGAATAAGTCTTGATGCTCCAGCTTCAATAAAATCTGTCAAAACTCCATTCTCTTCAAATCTTCCCTTAAGCCTCATTGCTTTTTCTTCACTTACTCGAGGTCCGTTATCCTTAGAGAAAAACGGAGGATTCATAAAAACGACGTCATATTTTGCCTTTGGAATATCTGCACTTAAATCACGCACATCAGCTCGAAAGGCACGCATCTTACCTTCTAGTTTGTTAAGTTTGATGTTCATGTTACATACTTCATAAGCGTCTTCATCAATCTCAATGGCATCGATATCAACATCAGGACGCCTTGCTGATAGCAACAAAGAACATGCACCGGTATTTGAACCTAACTCTAAAGCTTTATATTTACGATTTGATTTAAGATGAGATGCCGTAAACCAAGCAAGCAAAACGGCATCAGTACCGAACCTGAAGCCGTCCTTAATCTGATACATCTGATAGTCTTTACGACCAAGATATTCAATAGTTAATTTGTTGGTATCTACCATCGACAATTACTTAATTCTTCTATAGTGTCTCACATTAAATGAAACACCAACTTCAGACATAATCTCTTCTTCTTCCTCATACATCTCCCATTCTTCGTTTTCATCTAAATTAGGGAAATATGCGTCAGCAGTAAAAGTCTTATGGATGTATGTAATAATCGCTTCATCACATAGACCTAGCATTGAGGTATATACAGATTCGCCTCCGATTAAAAAAATCGTCTCATCAGGATGAGTCTTAGCATATTCGTCCAACTCATCCTCGTTATGAACAATAACTGCGCCTTCTTTTACAAAGTCAGGATTACGGGTCAAAATAACATTAATGCGCTTAGGCAATAGTTTCTCGTCCTTAAAAGTCATCAACGTCTTACGACCATAAACCACAGTATTACCAGCTGTATACTTACGAAAAACTCCTTTTTGATCTTCTGGAATAGAAATCAAAAGATCACCCTTATAGCCTATAGCCCAATTCTCATCTACAGCAGCAATTGCAATCATACTCATGATTATTCTCTCCTATTAGATAGCGACTGGAATCTTTGTAATCTTCTCTCCGTACTCATAGCCTTCGAGACGAATATTATCTGTTGTAAATTGATAAAAATCAGTAATTCCTTCGTCTATTACAAGCTTAGGAGCCTTAAACATAGGACGCTCGATAAGTTCCTTAACAATCGGTACATGTCTATCATATACATGAGCATCAGCAATAACGTGAACAAACTCACCAACTTCAAGACCTGCGCATCTAGCAAATAAATGAACGAGAACAGCATACTGACAAACATTCCAACCATTAGCAACTAACATATCATTGCTTCTCTGGTTAAGAATTGCATTAAGCTTATTACCTGTAACATTGAAAGTCATAGAATAAGCACATGGGTAAAGATTCATCTCAGATAAATCTTGATGAACATAAATATTAGTCATGATACGACGACTGGATGGATTGTTCTTAAGATCAAATAGAACTCTATCCACCTGATCCATATCACCTTCCTTATAGTGATGCTTAACCCCTAACTGATAACCATATGCCTTACCGATAGAACCAGTCTCATCAGCCCATGCATCCCAAATATGAGTACCCAAGTCCTTTACATTGTTAGACTTTTTCTGCCAAATCCACAAAAGCTCATCAACAGCGCCCTTGAAGTTAATATATCGCTGTGTAAGCATCGGAAATTCCTTAGATAAATCATATCTATTAACAATAGAGAACGCTTTATGAGTATAAGCAGGAGTTCCATCCGGCCAATGTGGTCTGACCTTCTCTCCTTCTGTACTTGTTCCATTTTCCAATATATCCTTGCACATCTGTACAAAGACTCTGTCTGCGTAACTCATCTTTATCCCCTTATATTTCTTTATTCTACAACTTATTCATCCAGGCATAGGCCAGCTCCGGCCAAAGTCTAACATCAGGAAATGGATTCTGCGCATCAACTGCTGCCTGAGATTTGTCTTCATCATTTTGTGGCTGATCTGGGAACTGTTCTTTTAACTCAGCTACCCTTTGTTCAGATACATTTACTCCCTTAGTGAAGAATTCCCAAAAAGCCTCTTCAT
>JAKSRJ010000008.1 GCA_024403715.1 Saccharofermentans sp.
CGAGGCTGGTAAGGCTCTCGTTGCAGCTGGTCCTCAGCTCTAATTTAAAGCTTAGTATTTAAGTTGTAATCTACTGCCTCTCTGGAAACAGGGAGGCAGTTTTTTATTGTATAAATTGATATTTGTAACTTGAATTTATACCTATATAAGAATAGACTTTAATTGTTATCTTTAAACAGCCCGGCGAGGCTGTAAGATTCTTTAAATTAAGAATTTTTGTGTTGCCGGGAATTTCAATTTTCCGGCAATTTTTGTCGGGGTAAGGAGTTCCAAATGAGTGAAGCTTTAAATGAAAAAGCTACGGTATTGATGGATGAGGCTGCGGTTCAGCGTGCTATTATCCGTATTTCTCACGAGATTGTTGAGAAGAACGCAGGTCTTGAAAACATTGCTTTGATTGGTATTCAGAGACGCGGTGTTTCAATGGCTAAGAAAATTCGTGATTGTCTTGAAGAAATTGAGGGTGTTAAGGTGCCACTTGGCATTCTTGATATCACATTCTATCGAGATGATTTGTCTACTTTAAGTGCTCATCCTGTAGTTAATGGTACACACATTCCTTTTGATGTGAATAACACTAAGATTATTCTTGTAGATGATGTTCTATTTACTGGTAGAACTATTAGATCTGCAATTGATAATATTTTTGATATGGGTCGTCCAGCTTGTATTCAGCTTGCAATCCTTATTGATCGTGGTCATAGACAGTTACCATTCAGAGCTGACTATGTTGGTAAGAATGTTCCTACTTCTATTCATGAATCAATTGAGGTTGCTTTCGACGATGTTGATGATAATACTAATGTAATTATTAAGAAGGAGGCAGAGTAATGGCACTTAAGAATAAAGACCTTCTTGGCATGAAGCAACTTACAAGCGAAGAGATTATGGAAATCTTAGATACTGCCAAGACAATGAAGATGGTAATTTCTTCTGGTAATAAAAAGACTAGCCACTTACAGGGTAAAGCTGTAATTACTCTATTTTATGAGAATACTACAAGAACTAGAACTTCTTTTGAGATGGCTTCAAACTATATGGGTTCATCAAGTGCAAATATCTCATCCAGTGGTTCTTCTGTTGCTAAGGGTGAATCACTCCTTGATACTGTTAGAACTCTTGATGCTATGGGAACAGATATCATTATCATGAGACATAATCAGTCTGGAGCCCCACATTCAATTGCAAACAAGATTAATGCATCTGTTGTAAACGCTGGTGATGGAATGAATGAGCATCCTACTCAGGCGCTTCTTGATATGCTTACTATGTATGAGAGATTTGATACTTTTGAAGGTAAGAATATTGCTATCTGTGGTGACTGTTACCATAGCCGTGTAGTTAGATCAAATGCTATTGGACTTGCAAAATTAGGAGCTAATGTAAGCGTATACGGTCCTAGAACAATGATGCCTGTAGGAATTGAGAATATGGGCGTAAGAGTTGCTGACAGTGTTGCAGATTGTGTTAAGGATGCTGATGCTGTAATGGGTCTTAGAGTTCAGCTTGAGAGACAGAATTCTGCATTATTCCCATCTGTAGCTGAATATTCAAAGTTCTATGCTATTACACCTGAGATTTTGCAGCTTGCTAAGCCAGATGCATTCTTAATGCATCCAGGTCCATGTAATCATGGTGTAGAGCTTCCAACTGCTGTTTATGACTGTGATCAGTCTGTTATTAATGAGCAGGTTACAAATGGTGTAGCTGTTCGTATGGCTGTGCTTTACTTACTTATGGCAAGGAGGAACAATCTGTGAAAACTATAATTAAGAATTGTAAGGTTTTTAATTCTGATAAAACTGAACTATATATTGATGGAGAGAAGTTCGCAGCAGCTTTTCCAGAAAATGAAGCAGATGAAGTAATTGATCTTGAAGGCAAGATGGTATTCCCAGGTCTTGTAGATATGCATGTTCATTTAAGAGAACCTGGATACGAGTATAGAGAGACAATCGCGACAGGTTGTGCTGCAGCTGCTAAGGGTGGCTTTACAGCCGTTTGTTCAATGCCTAATACTTTCCCTGTATGTGATAATGCAGCTGTTGTTAACGGTATTATCAAGAAGGCAGAGAATGCGAAGTGTCGTGTATATCCGGTCGGAGCTGCAACAAAGGGTCTTGGAGTAAAGGAGATTGCTGAGATTGGTCTCATGAAGGAAGCTGGTATTGTTGCTGTATCTAATGACGGTAAACCAATTGCAAATGCTGGTATCATGCGTAAGGTTTTGGAGTATGCGTCTGACTTTGATATGCCAGTCCTAAATCACTGTGAAGATGACTTCCTTTCTGAAGGTGCTATGAATGAAGGTCCTGTATCTACATTTATTGGTATCAGAGGTATTCCAACTGCAGCTGAAGATATTATGATTAGTAGAGATTTGATTCTCTCTGAATATTTGGATGTACCAGTTCATATTCAGCATGTTAGTACTAAGGGGGGTGTTAGAATGATTCGTGACGCTAAGGCTCGCGGAGTTAAGGTAACTGCTGAGACTTGTCCTCATTATTTTACTCTTACAGATGATTCTTGCGAAAACTATGATACTAACTTTAAGATGCATCCACCTCTAAGAACAGAAGAGCATAAACAGGCTGTTATTGAAGGAATTGTTGATGGAACAATTGACTGCATCGTAACAGATCATGCACCACATCATCAGGATGAGAAGGAACTTGAATTCTCACTTGCAAATAACGGTATTGTTGGTCTTGAGAGTTCTTTTGCTCTTGGATACACATATCTTGTTAAACCAGGCATTATTTCAATCGAGAGACTTATTGATCTTATGTGCTACAACCCATCTAATATCTTAAGACTTGGTAGAGGTGGATTGGAAATTGGTGACGATGCCGATCTTACTGTATTTGATCTTGATAATGAGTTTACTTTCGATAAGAACAAGATGCTTTCAAAGAGTAGAAATACACCTTTTGATGGATGGAAGCTTTATGGTGAGACAGTACTTACAATGATGGGAGGAAAGAAGACATATGAAAAACTTTGCTGATTTACTTACTGGCAGAATTGCTGAGCTTAACAACCCAACAGTAATGGGTCTTGATCCAAGACTTGAGTATATTCCTTCTGAAATTACAACTAGATGGAACAATGATTTAGCTGGTGATCCGGAACTTGCTTCTGCAATGGCAATATATGAATTTAACCAGACATTGATTGATAGCGTATGTGATATCATTCCTGCTATTAAGCCTCAGTTTGCTTATTATGAAATGTATGGTCCTACAGCAGTTGAGACATTACGTAAAACAATTAAGTACGCTCAGAGCAAAGGTATGATTGTTATTGCTGATGCAAAGCGTAATGATATTGGAACAACTGCTACTGCTTATGCAGAGTCAATTATTGGTAAGACATCTCTTTGTGATGGTAATGACAAAGTTATGTATGGAGCTGAGTCAGTAACTGTAAATGGTTATCTCGGTATTGATGGTATTAAGCCTTTCCTTGACGTTTGCGAGAGAGATGGAAGAGGAATTTTCTGTCTTGTTCATACATCTAATCCATCTGCTTCAGATCTTCAGGATCTTAAGCTTGAAGATGGAAGAGCTGTATATGAACTTATGGCCGATAAGGTTAATGAATGGGGTAAAGGATTGATTGGCGAATCTGGTTTCTCATCTGTTGGTGCTGTTGCTGGTGCTACATGGCCAGAGCAGGCTGTTGAGATTCGTAAGAGAATGCCTGAGAACTTAATTCTTGTTCCTGGTTATGGCGCTCAGGGTGCTGGTCCAGACGCAGCTGTTGCTTCTTTTACAAAGGATGGTAAGGGTTCTATTGTTAATGCTTCCAGAAGCCTTATGTGTGCATGGAAGAAGAGAGATGACTTGAAGCCAACTGATTTTGGTAAGGCTACAAGAGATGAAGCTATCGATATGATGACTAAGCTTAACGATGCTTTGAAGAATAGGAAGTACGTATAATGAAGGATAATTACTGCGAGCTCGTATCAAAAGAGTTCTTAAACGAAGATACAGTGTATCTTGAGTTCTTATGTCCAGAGATTGCTAATAATGCTGTACCAGGTCAGTTTGTTAATGTTACTTGTTCCAAGTTCCTTAGAAGACCTTTTGGTATTGCAGGTGTTAATAAGGAAAAGGGTACATTTAGAATCGGTGTAAAAATTATTGGTGAAGGTACTACAGAAATCGCTTGCTTTGAAGAAGGTGATGAGGTATTTATCTTAGGCCCTCTTGGTAATGGTTTTGATTTTAATAAGGATGGTAAATATATTCTCATTAGTGGTGGTACAGGCGTATTCCCAATCAATTTTGCATATGAGTATCTTTCTGAGATTGGAGCTGATGTAAAAGTAGTTCAGGGCTTCAGAAATATGTCTCAGGTTATCATGAACAAGCCTGAGTTTATTCTTACTACTGATAGTGGAGATGCCGGTATTAAGGGTAACTGCTGTGATGGATTAAATACACTGTCTGATGAAGATTTAAAAGATGCTACTGTTGCATGTGTAGGTCCAATTCCAATGATGAAAGCTGTATCTGCTTGGGCTGATTCCAAGGGACTTGATTGTTATATTTCCATGGAACAGAGAATGGCTTGCGGTATTGGTATTTGCCTTGTTTGTGTGTGTAAGACAAAGGCTCAGGAGCAGGGAGTAGAGTTCGACCATAAGAGATGCTGTAAGGATGGCCCTGTATTTAACAGTAAGGAGGTTATTTTATGAGCGAGAAATTGTTTGTAAAAGTTGGAGATGTAGTTCTTAAGAGTCCTATTATCCTTGCTTCTGGTACTTGCAATATGGGCCGTGAATTGTCTGAAATTTATGACTTATCAATACTTGGTGGTTTATCATCTAAAGGCCTTACTATTAAGCCTAGAGTTGGTAATGAAGGCGTGCGTGTAGCTGAATGTGAGTGTGGAATGCTTAATTCAGTAGGTCTTCAAAATCCTGGTGTAGATCACTTCATTAAGGAAGACTTAGGTTACATGAATACCCTTGATACTGGGGTTATTGTTAATGTTGCTGGTCACTGTTTTGAAGACTATATTGACATCGTTAATAAGCTCAATCCTTATGCAGATATGATTGATGCTTTGGAAGTTAATCTGTCATGCCCTAATGTTAAGGCTGGCTGTATGTCTATCGGTAGTGATCCAGAGCAGATTAAAGCAATCGTTTCTGAACTTAGAAAACTCACTGATCTTCCATTATGGATCAAACTTACACCTAATGTTACTGATATAAAGCAGACAGCTCTGGCAGCGCAGGAAGGTGGAGCTGATGCAGTAGTTTTAATTAATACTCTTCTTGGTATGAAAATTGATATTAAGACAAGAAGACCTGTGCTTCGTAATAATACAGGTGGTTATTCAGGACCTGCTGTTAAGCCTGTTGCTATCAGAATGGTAGCTGAGTGTAGTCAGGTTCTTGATATTCCAATCATTGGCTGCGGTGGTATCTCAAGCGCAGAAGATGTTATTGAATTTATGATTGCTGGCGCTTCGGCTGTAGAAATTGGTACAGCTAATCTCGTTGTACCTGAGAGTCCTAAGTTTATTACTGAGGAACTCGAAGCGTGGTGCAAAGATAATGATACAAGCTTAGAAAGCCTTACGGCTACATTACAACTTTGGTAAGAAGGAGATATTTATGTCTAATAAGATTGCTCAGGATTTATTTAAAACAAATGCAGTTAGAGTAGCTCCAAGTGATACACCATTCTGGTATACATCTGGTAAGCTTGGACCTTTCTACATCAATACTCATTTCCTTGTAAAGGATGAGCAGACAGCAAACGATATGCTTAAGCTTATCGAGAATGCCTCCGCTGAGGATCGTACTACTGCTCCTAAGGTTATTTTTGAAGCTTTTAAGTCTTTATATGAGACTTCTGAAACATATAAGACTGTAATTGATGCAATTGTAGAAGCAGCATCAAAGTATGAATTTGATTTCATTTCTGGTGGTGAGAGAAGAGATTTCTTCTTCTCTATGATGCCAGCTTATATAATGAAGAAGCCACATCTTACAATTTATAAGGATTTGTCTTCTACATTAACTGACAGTGACTTTAACCCAATTGAAGATTCTATGGATGGTAAAGTTTCTCTTCATATTGCAGACTTAATTACTGAAGCATCTTCTTATGAGAGAGCATGGGTTCCTGCATTAAGAGATATGGGTGCTGATATTAAGGATACAATCGCTGTTGTTGATCGTCATCAAAATGGTCGTGCTGTACTTACTGCTCTTGGAGTAAATATGGAGACTTTAACAGGAATTAATAAGGATTTATTTGATGAAGCTCTTTCTAATGGTGCTATCGATCAGGCTCAGTACGATCTTGTAATGAAATTTCTTGCTGATCCAGATATTTATATGAAAGATTTCTTAACTTCTCATCCAGATTTTATCGATAATCAGATTGCTATGGGCGGCAAAAATGAGCAACGTGCTCGCCTTGCTATTGAGAAGGGATTTGTTCAATAATTTTAAAACAACTAAGGAGAAACTTATGAAAGATATTCCATTGTATGAAGTTACACATGTTACTAATCTAAGAGATGTTATTAAAACACGTGTAAAAGAATTTCCTGAAAATCCAGTATTCCTTCATAAGCCTGTAAAAGGTAAGGGATATGTACCTGTTTCTACAGAACAGTATGATAAAGATATCGATGCTATGGGTACAGCTTTTATGAGTTTGCTTCCTAAGGGCTCTAGAGTGGCCATTTTGGCTGAGTCACGTTACGAATGGTATGTAACATATCTTGCTACAACAAACGGCACAGGATGCATTGTACCGATTGATAAGGAGCTTGGTACAGAGGAAGTAATTAACTGCCTTTCGAGAGCTCATGCTGATATGGTAGTTTTCTCAAAATCCAAGCTAGATACTGTGAAGGATACTATGGGTAAGATTGATTCCCTGAAGTATTACGTATGCATGGATGATATCGAAGAGGATAATGTTTTAAAGTTCTCTGAATTGCTTAATAAGGGCGAGAAGCTTTTAAGTGAAGGTGACAAGACATTTACTGAAGCTACAATTGATCCAGAAGAGATGACAATTCTCCTATTTACTTCTGGTACAACAGCCAAGTCCAAAGCGGTAATGTTATGTCAGAGAAATATCTGTAAGAATCTCGAAGCAATGTTTTCCATGCTCTACATTGACAGAAATGATATGTTCTTCTCAGTTCTGCCTTTACATCATACATATGAGTGTACTTGTGGCTTTATTGGCCAGATTTACAGAGGAACAACAGTTGCTATTTGCTCTGGTCTTCGATATATAACATCTGAGATTAAGGAAGCTCAGCCTACAGCTGTTTTGATGGTTCCTGCGATGCTTGAGATGTTCTATAAGACTATCATGAAGAATATTAATTCTGACCCTAAGAAGGCTAGAACTTTTAACTTTGGTAGAAAACTATCAAAAGTTCTTCTTAAGCTTGGTATTGATAAGCGTAAGAAGCTTTTTGCACAGATTCATGATGTATTTGGCGGTAAGATGCGTCTTATTATTCTTGGTGGAGCTCCTGTTAAGCCAGAGGCTTTGGAATTCTTCCAGGACATGGGATTTATCTGTGTTCAGGGTTATGGTCTTACTGAATGTGCTCCAATTCTAGCTTTGAACAGAGATTGTGACTTTGAAAATATAGCTGCGGGTTTACCTCTTCCTGGTTGTGATATTAAGATTTTGGATCCAGATTCAGATGGAATTGGTGAGTTCATTGCTAAGGGTGACAATGTATTCCTTGGTTATTATGAAGACGAAGAAGCAACTGCTTTGGCTCTAGATAAGGATGGATATTATCATACTGGTGATTTGGGATATATTGATGAGAACGGATTCTGTATTATTACAGGACGCAAGAAGAATGTTATTATCGCGTCTAACGGTAAGAATGTATTCCCTGAAGAGATAGAGTACTTACTCTCTCTTGATGAGTATGTTTCTGAATCAGTTGTTTCTGGCGAACATGATGAAAACAAGAATGATATTGTGATTGTTGCAACTATCTTCCCAGATATGGATAAAATTGAAGCTGAATTTGGAAAAGATGTATCTGATGAACAAATTCAGAAGATTCTTGAAGGCGTTGTATCCAGAGTTAATGACAAACTCGTTATTTATAAGAAAATACGTAAGACTGTTCTTCGTAAAACTGAGTTTGAGAAGAATACTTCACGTAAGATTAAGAGGTATTAATTTTAGTGCTAAACGATTCAGTTATTGAACGAATTATTGAAGCTGCGATGAGTAAAACTGCGGATTTCGCAGAAGTTTATGAGCAGGAATCTGAATCATCTTCAGTAAGACTTTTGAATTCCAGAACCCATGATGCAAAATCACATAGAGGTTATGGTGTTGGTATCAGACTTATGTCTGGTACTAATACTGTTTATGTTTATACCTGCGAGAAATCCGAAGAAGCTTTGATTAAGCTTGCCAAGGATGCAGCAGATGCTTTGAAGGGTGGTAATCCAGGCGCTATTAAAGAATTAGAAGCACTTTGCAGAACTACACCTTCTTTGATAATTACTGATCCTCTTAAGGTTTCCAAGAAAGATAATATAGCTTTCCTGAAGGAAGCCTCCGATTTTGCACTTAACTATGATGAATTAATTACTCAGGTTGCATCTTCATATACTACTTCTCATAAGATTATTCGAGTTGTTAATAATGAAGGAATCAATGCGCTTGAAGACAAGTCCAGAATTCGTTTTACTCTAGAAGCAGTTGCAACTAAGGGTAATGAGAAGCAGACAGGTCGTCTGGCTCCTGGTTCTATGCGCGGATATGAGTTTGTAACTGAATATCCAATGATTGAAAAGACAACTGAATGCTGTGAATCAGCTATTCGTATGGTAAATGCCGGTTATGCTCCATCAGGAAAGATGCCTGTTGTTATTGGTAATGGTTTTGGTGGAGTTATTTTCCATGAGGCATGCGGACATGCTTTGGAGTCAACTTCAGTTGGAATTAAGGCTTCATGCTTTTCTGATATGTTAGGAAAGCAGATTGCGTCTTCTGTTGTTACTGCTCGTGATGATGCGAGAATTGAAGGTGAGTGGGGATCCTATATGATTGATGACACAGGTCGCCAGTCTTCAAATTTGCTTCTTATCGAGAATGGTATTCTTAAGAATTATCTTGTAGATGATTTAGGTGCAAGAAGAATGGGCTGTGAACCAACTGGTTGTGGAAGAAGACAGAGTTTTTCTTATGCTCCAACGTCTCGTATGAGCAACACTTATATTGATAATGGTGATTCAAAGCCAGAAGATATTATTGCTAATACTGAATATGGATTGTATTGCACAAAGATGGGTGGAGGTTCAGTAGATACAGCTACAGGTGAATTCAATTTTGCTGCTGATGAAGCTTTTATGATTCGCAATGGTAAAGTTTGTGAACCTGTACGTGGAGCAACACTTATTGGTAAAGGACCAGAAATCCTGATGAATATTGATATGGTAGGTAATGACCTTGCTTTATCAGCAGGTATGTGTGGATCTATATCTGGTAGCGTTCCTGTTACTGTAGGTCAGCCTACTATAAGAGTTTCCTCTATTCTTGTTGGCGGAAGGGAGGAAAACTAATGAATAAAACGGAGACATTAGACTTCCTAAAAAAACTTGTTGATAGAGCTATTGCTTTTGGTTTTGAAGAAGCAGAAGCAAGTTTTTCAAGTGATTCTCATATGGAGATTAATATCTTTGAAGGTGAAGTATCTTCCTATGAGAATTCAAATACTTCTGGTATTGCTTTTATTGGTAAAAAGAATGGTCAGATGGGCGGAGCTTCAACATCTGATTTTTCTGATGAATCAATAGAATATATCTTAAAATCTTCAATGGAAAACTGTGAAGTTAAGGATGATGAAGATGAAGACTTTTTCTATTGTGATCCAGATAATTCACACTTAGTAAATGATGAGCGAAGCGGTCATTATGATAAGAATACCTATAATCGTTTTTCGCAGTTAGGTTTAAAACTTGAGCAAGATATTCTTGCTATTTCTCCTGATATTAAGGCTGTTGATTATTTATCAATATCGTGTTGCTGTGGCCCTACTTACCTTGCTAATTCTAAGGGGTTAACAATGTATAAGGATGGAGACTTAGTTTTTGTAATGGCTGAAGCCAGAGCAGAACGTGATGGTGTTGTTAAGACTGGAGGCCATTTCTGGGCAGGACATAATATTGATGACTTTGATGAAGCAAAATTTCTTCAAAAGGTTGGTAATAAAGTTCTAGGAAAATTAGGTGCATCATCAATTGAATCTGGTTCATATAAAGTTGTATTAGATAAAGAAGCTTTTGTTTCTTTGTATGATACTTTTGAGTCAAATTTCTCTGCATATTCTATGCAAAAAGGACTATCTTTATTAGCAGGTAAAGAAGGGGAGAAAGTTGCCTCTGATTGCTTTACTATTCGTGAAGAGCCAATGTATAAAGATGCTTTACTTAAGTTTCCATTTGACGACCAAGGAGTAATTACATATTCGAAGGCAATAATTGACAATGGAGTATTTGTTAAGGCATTACATAATCTTAAGACTGCTAATAAAGAAGGAATTCCATCAACTGGTAATTTCTTTAAGGGAATTAAGGCATCAAATCTTGTTGTAACTCCTGGAAATAAGAGCTTTGATGAGATTTTAGAGACTGTGCAGGATGGTTTGTATATCACTGAACTTAACGGCCTTCATGCTGGTGTAAACAGAATTTCTGGTGATTTTTCTCTTTTCTGTGAGGGATATCTTATCAAAAATGGTAGAATAGAAAGACCTGTAGAACAAATTACTGTTTCTGATAACTTCTATGATTTACTTAAAAAGATAGAAGAAGTAGGGGGAGACTTGGAAGCAGTAGAGGAGGGAGTAGGTGAGTACTTCTGCCCTTCAATTGTTATTTCAGAAATGAACATTGCAGGAAGCAATGAGGAAGAAGGTTAATTTATGTCAACAACAGTAGATACTAAGTGTCTTCACGCTGGTTATGTTCCTGGTAATGGTGAGGCAAGACAGCTTCCAATTTATCAGTCTACAACATGGAAGTATTCCACATCTGATGATATGGGAAAGCTCTTTGATTTGGAGGCTTCAGGATATTTTTATACAAGACTTCAGAATCCAACAAATGATGCTGTAGCAGCTAAGATTTGTGAGCTTGAGGGCGGCTATGCAGCTATGCTTACATCATCCGGACAGGCTGCAAATTTCTTTGCTGTATTTAATATTTGTGAAGCTGGTGATCACTTTATTACATCATCATCTATTTATGGTGGTACATACAATTTGTTTGGTGTAACAATGAAGAAAATGGGCATCGAGTGCACATTTGTTGATCAGAATTTGCCATATGAAGAACTTTGTAAGTTCATTAAGCCAAATACTAAGTGTATTTTTGGTGAGACTATCACTAATCCAACAGTTGATATTCTTGATTTTGACAAGTTCTCTAAGCTTGCTCATGATCATGGAATTCCACTTATTGTAGATAATACATTTGCTACACCTGTTAACTGTAATCCATTGAAGCTTGGTGCGGATATTGTTACACATTCAACAACTAAGTATATTGATGGTCATGCATCATCTGTTGGCGGCGCGATTGTAGATTCAGGTAATTTTGACTGGCTTGCTCATAAGGAAAAATTCCCTGGATTGACTACACCAGATGATTCTTATCATGGAATTATTTATGCTGAGAGATTCGGTAAAGCTGCTTATATTACAAAGGCAACCAGCCAGCTTATGAGAGATTTGGGTTCAATCCAGGCTCCTCAGAATGCTTATTATGTGCAGATTGGTCTTGAGTCACTTGCTGTACGTATGGAGCGTCATGTTAAGAATGCTACTAAGATAGCTGAGTATCTTGCATCCGATGACAGAATCGCATGGGTTAAGTATCCAGGATTAAAAACTGATTCTGCACACGAATTGATGCTTAAGTATATGCCTAAGGGATCTTGTGGTGTTTTGTGCTTTGGCGTTAAGGGCGGTCGCGAAGCTTCTATCAAGTTTATGGATTCATTGAAGCTCTCAACAATTGCTACACACGTTGCTGACTGTAAGACATTGTTATTGCATCCAGCATCACATACACACAGACAGATGTCTGAAGAACAGCTTAAGGAAGCTGGAGTTGCTCCAGACTTAATCAGATTCTCAGTTGGTCTTGAAGATCCAGATGACATCATTGCTGATATTAAGCAGGCTTTGGATATCGCATTAGCTTAATTGGTATTTATAATAATCATTATTAACTGGGCAATTAATCGTTGCCCAGTTTTTCTCTATCTTCTTAATTCACCAAAATTGTAATTATACCGAATTAGTACATAAGCAAAATATATTAATTGATAAATGGATAAGCTCCTCTACTCGTAGCGAACTTCCTGTGCGCCGAGCTGCTTAAGATAGATTGTAAAGATTACACGAATAATAATCAGGACAACAATTATTCCTATTCCATCAATTGCAACATCAAGAATTGATCCTGAGCGACCATCAACAAATAACTGATGATATTCATCCAATACAGCAACTAAAAATGATAGCCACATTGAAATAGCAATATACATCTCGTTATCAGATTTAATTATTTTAACTGGACTTTCTGCATAAGATGTTAATGTTGATACATTATTAGTGAATCTAACAGCCAAGAATGAAATCAAGGTGAGAAAAGAAAATTCTAGTACATGAGTTATCTTTCTAAGCATTAATTCATTTAGTATATTTTTACCGAAAATTTGTTCTAAATAATGCAGAACCTCAAGACTTCTTGCTGATGATTCTGTTGCATTTTCAGATGACAAAAAGAATATCAAAATAATCCACGCACAAGTTATTAGCCAACAAATTATTGACCCAATTAAGGAATTGATATCAATATCTATTTTTTCCTTAACCACCTCTTACCTGTTACTCCTATTCTTAGACTTAATAGCTCTGTCAATTTCTCTTTTTGCTTGCTTTTCAGCTAGAACATCACGTTTATCGTAATTCTTTTTACCACGTGCAAGTCCGACTTCAAATTTTACTTTACTGTCCTTAAAATAACACTTTGTTGGAACTAAAGTAAGTCCGTCCTGTTTAACAGTAGAATATAACTTAATAATTTCTCGCTTATGCATTAAAAGCTTACGAGATCTCATAGGATCTAGATTAAATCGATTTCCATGGTCGTATGGACTAATATTAACACCTATTAACCACGCCTCACCTGCTTTTATAGTAACGTAACTATCCCTAAGATTGACTTTTCCAGCTCTTAAGCTTTTAACTTCAGTTCCTGAAAGAACAATTCCACATTCATACTTTTCTTCAATGAAATAGTCATGAAATGCCTTTCTATTTTCTGCAATTATTTTTATTCCTTTTTCCTTAGCCATATTATTTACCTAATTTCAATGAAGGCAGTGCATTTAAATCTAATGTATCTACCCTACCGTTAATAAATTCAAAGTAACCCGCAGATGCAATCATAGCAGCATTATCAGTACAAAGACGAAGATTTGGATAGAATAATTCTAATCCGTACTTATTTGATGCTTCATCAAAAGCTTTACGTAAAAAGGAATTTGCTGATACTCCACCTGCTAAACTAACTTTCTTAATGCCAGTCCTCTTCACTGCTTCTACTGTCTGTTTAACAAGAATGGAAGCGATATGAGTCTGATAGGAAGCAGCGAAGTCAGAAATGTTTATCTCTTCCCCTTTTTGTTTGGACTGATTAATTGTATTTAATGCTGAAGTCTTGATACCAGAGAAAGAGAAATCTAGAGTATCACCCATGTGAGTTTTAGAAAATGTATACGCAGTTACATTTCCTCCCTGACCTGCTTTATCCATCTTAGGCCCTCCTGGATAACCTAAGCCAATAACTCTAGCTATCTTATCAATTGCTTCTCCTGCCGCATCATCACGTGTTCTACCTAATACTTCTAAATCAGTGTAGTCCTTAACTAAAACAATTTGCGTGTTACCACCACTCACACACAGACAAATAAAAGGAGGCTTTAATTCATCAAAACAAAGATAATTAGCGCAAATGTGTCCATGTAAATGATTTACGCCAACAAGAGGCTTTCCTGATACTGCACAAAGCCCTTTAGCTGCTGATAAACCAACTAATAGGGCTCCTACAAGTCCAGGCCCATAAGTTACCGCAATAGCATCTATGTCATTTAATGAGACTTTAGCCTGCTCTAAAGCAGATTTAATACAAGGATATACTGCATCTACATGCATACGTGATGCAATCTCAGGAACAACGCCTCCATATTTCTCGTGAAAGTCTGCTTGTGAAGCAATGACATCACTTAAAATAACGCGACCATTTTTTACTACAGAAGCTGCAGTCTCATCACACGAAGATTCAATTCCTAATATTAATACGTCTTTATCAGCCATTATTTCTCTCATACAAAATACGATTGCATATAGTTCATTACAGTTTCAATATAAGATTCTCTACCTAATCTGAAAGACTCTAAATATCCTGCACCTGGAATCATTCTTGATACTGTTAGACTAGAATTAAGTCTATTACGTTCTTCAACAATTTGCGATATCCTATCTGCACCAATATAGGTATCATGTCCTCCATAAATTATGCAAACTGGAACTGGTAAACGTGAGATCTCAGCAACAAGATTAACTGCACCAGATTCACCAGCAGATATACGTATTGCATATGGAACGTAATTCTTAGTTATAGATCCCAAAAACTCATTTTGTTCAACTCTAGCAATAATGTAGTCATCAGAATTCTTAGCTGGAGAATCAAAAATCATACCAATTATATAAGATCTATCAAAACCAAGATCACGTATAGAACTACTATAGTTATTTAAGTCAGCTTCTGTTAGGTTACTTGTTGGTAGTTTATCATAAGCAATCATACAAGAAGTAGTTCCAGTACCTATACCATAAAGAACTACATTAGTTGTAACAGAAATCTGTCTGACCTGCGCAATAGCTCCCAAAACATCTTGCCATTCAAGGTATCCATAATCACATACATCACCTTCAGACTCACCACTGTTACGCTGATCAAACAAGAAAACATTATAATTATTGTTAAGTAGTGATTCTATAAGGTCAATCATATTAACGCCGAAAGGCAATCGGTTCGAGCCTGCGTCATGCACCACAATTACTGTTGTAATAGGGTTATCCGTTTTAAAGAACCAGCCTGAGAGGTTTGTCTGACCATCAAATGATTCAAATGAACAAGTTGAATAGGATGGCAAAACATTAGAAGGCACATTAGAAACAGATGTCTTCTCGAGATTCATAAGATTGTTAGAAGAAATTATTGTAAGTACAACGAAGAAAATAAGTATAACAGCAAGAATACTAAGTAATAATGCAGATCTTACGATTGCACCATTGTTGTTTCTTCTTATCTTTCCACCGCCTGCCTGAACAAAACCCGAAGCCATATAAACACAATTACAGGAAGTTTTTCTTCCTTAATAAAATGAAAGTAATAATCATTGTAGCAGTACACGCAAGAGTAAGACCAATAAATGGCCCTGGATTAGCTGCAAATGTATCATCCCATGGCATTGGACAGTTCTGACCGAAGAAAGAACCAATCAAATCAGGGATAGTAAGACAAATTGTTGCAGCTGCTAAAATCTTCATGATGTCGTTCATATTATTGGAAATAATAGAAGCATAAGCATCTGTTGTAGAGCTGACGATATTAGAATAAATATCAGCCATCTCGTGAGCCTGCTTATACTCGATTACAACATCTTCCAAAAGATCTTCATCTTCCTCATAAAGCTTAATAGTTCTTCCACGCATAAGCTTCTCAAGAACAGCCTCGTTAGACTTCAATGATGAAGCAAAGTAAACGAGAGATTTACTTAATTCAAGGAGTTTATATAATTCGTTGTTGGAAATCGCCTTAGAAAGCTCTGCTTCTGCTACTTCCAATGTCTTGTCAATGAAGCGTAAGAGTCTTAAGTACTCCTTGGCAACAGCAAGAAGAATCTGAATAGTAAATCTTGTTCTAAATGGAATATAGAGATCTCTGATTCTGTTCTCAATAAAATGATCAAGAATTGGAGACTGCTTTAATGCTACAGTTACAATATGCTTGTGAGAAAGAATGATACCAAGAGGAGTTGTCTCATATTTAATAATATCGTTCTCACGCTTTGAGAATGGAATATCCACGATAATAAGAACAGAGCCTGTATCATCATCATAGTCAATACGAGGTCTCTCCTCTTCATCAAGAGGATATCTGAAGAATTCCTGAGGAATACCTAACTGGGATTCAACACGTGATATTTCAGCTTCTGTAGGAGAATATAGATTAATCCAGGAATCTTCAATAATCTCATCAATCTCTGTTGTTCTGTAAATCATCTTGGAGGCTGTTTTACTTACTTCTCTGGATGTATAGATTTCAAGCATCTATATAGCCTCCTAACTCACAGATTTAGCAATATATTATAGCATCTCCCAATATGCTTTGCCACCTTATTAGTTAATACCAGAATGGCCAAAACCGCCACCACGATTTGTTCCAATATCCTGTACTGAATCAACGAATTCAATATCACAGTATTCGACTTTATTAAGCACCATCTGAGCAACTCTGTCGCCCTTTTTAATGAGATAAGTACCGTGCTTGCAACCCTTATCATTAAGTGTAAATGGGTTTTCTTCGGAGGCATCTTCTCTTATTGACGCATTGTAGATAATTACGTTAACTTCATCTCTATAACCACAGTCAATAGTTCCAGGAGAATTAGGTACTCTTAAAGTAGTCTTCAGTGAGATACCACTTCTTGGTCTTATCTGAACTTCATAACCATAAGGAATAGCCATCTTAAGACCTGTAGGAACTAATACACTACAGCCTGGCTTAACAAGAACATCAGCACATGAGTATAAATCCATACCTGCATCGCCATCGTTTGCATATGTTGGCATTACAGCATCTTCTCTGCACTTTTCAATAGGAAGTTTAATCTTATCGTTCATTTTATACCTCCGTATAGCACTTAATTACATCATAACCAAGGTCAGCAATATCCTGACAGTCTTTGTCATCAAATATAGCCTTGGCTGGACCATAGATAATAGAAGAACAGTCATAAGGATGTGTTACTACTGTTAAGTCTTTTTCTCCATTATCCTGCATCAGATTGAAAACGCCCATATTAGCGCACTTACCACAATTCTTACTATTGCGTCCAACAGGACAGTAATCAGACTGCATCCATGGAATCAAACCACCACAGTGCAGATATACTTTGCCGGGAACGTTATTTTTCTTAAGCATCTCAATTGCTTCTGCCTGCATAAGTTCGTATGAGATGAAGGCTCCACCATTTTCCTTAAGATTTGTCTTAAGAGACTCAGCATTATAGATATTAGCCCCTGCTGTAGGCATCACTTCAGCATCAATTTTTGATTTAAATGTCTCATACTTATCCTCATGACAAAAATCTGGCATTACAATCATGAGTTTTTTGCCAGTAATATCGATTAACTCATCAATCTCATCTCTGTACTTAGGATTCATATAATCATAAGCAGAGAAAGCATAAATATCAGCATCTCTGTATTCAGATGTCAAAGTTGATAACGAAGGATAATATCGAAGTGTAGTAACAGATCCATTACCCTCTTCCCTCTCCTCTTCAACATCGCCTATAAAGAATTCCTCATCAGCACTATGAGAACCTTCAGATAAAATCTCAGAAGATAATGACTCCAGAAGTCCTCGACGAAGTTCGTTAATTAAGCTTATAGGACACTTTGCAGCACATGGGTCCTCGACATAAACACTGTCGACTGCAAAAGCTGTATTACCAGTCTTTTTAAGCTGCTCCTCTACTCTTGATGCCAGAAGAGAATTACGGGATTCATCAAAATCATAATTAAGTTCATCCTGTGCAAAAACACCCTCGTATGCACCGCTGTTAACAAGCGCAGAAGCCTTAATAACTCCAGCTTCAGAACTGTCGAAAGTGATATCAATATGAGTTTTACCAGCATTTTTTACAGTAGCAAATTCATGATTCATCAGGTAGACACTGACGTTATCAGGAAGATTCTTAATAGAATCAGGATGTAAGCCCTTAATAACGAAGCTATCCTTAAACATTGAGGATTTTCCAACTGGAAATGACTTTATTTCCTTATCATCTGTACGTAATGACAGATAATCGCCCTTGGAAGGCTCTATAGCCCCCTTGCAAGGTCTAATGGTGATTGTACCTTCTCTACAGTCACGAAGCGTAACTTTACCTATTTTAAGACCATATTTACCAACATACTCACCAGAGAGAATACTGTCAGATTTCCTGCCTGACATATTCTGGTCAGTAAAGCTTCCACCACGATTGAAGTTAACGAGAAGTTCATTCTCGATTTCTTCTAACAAATCATCTGTTAAAGAACCATCATAATAACTGTCTATTATTCTTCTATAGCATGATACTGCAGTTCTAACATAAGCTTCATCACGCATTCTGCCTTCAATCTTTAATGAAGCAACACCAGCGTCAATCAAAGACGGAATATATCTGATAAGTCCACGGTCCTTAGGAGAGATTAAGTGTCCCTTTGAAACTGTTCTACCAGAATTAATAAGCTCATATTCCTTACGACAAGGCTGAGCACAGATTCCTCTGTTACCAGACCTTGATCCACTCTTATTCATGGCAGAGAACTGACATAGTCCTGACGTACAAATACATACAGCTCCATGAATAAATACTTCAGTTTCCAAGTTTTTCTTTGAAGCATAATTTGTATAACTCTCAATTTCCTTCATTGATAATTCTCTTGGAAGAACAACACGAGAGAAACCTTTGCCCTTAAGAGAATCTATCTTATCTTTACCCCAGACATTCATCTGAGTAGAAGCATGTAAAGGAATATTAGGATGCTTCTGATGAATTCTTACGGCAAGTCCAATGTCTTGAATCAAAATTGCGTCTACACCTACATCATATGCCTCGCGAGCAACATTAACAGCAAGATCAATCTCATCATCATTAACAATTGTATTAAGTGTTAAATAAACACTCGCAGATCTCTCATGAGCATATGCCACACATTCAGACAGTTCATCCATTGTAAGATTGGATGCATTTAATCTCGCATTAAATAAATCGATACCGCAATAAACGGCATCGGCTCCGGCATCAATAGCTGCCTTGAAAATCTTCGCGTCACCTGCAGGTGCAAGAAGTTCAGTTTTGTATCTCATTAGCTAGAATCTCCATAGGTGTTGGTTCTGACTTGGAATTCTCTTCTTCAATATTAATCTTATGCTGAAAATACATAAGCTCAGTTTTCATATTAGAATTCTCATCCTTCAGTGAGAGAATTCTGTCACATGCATCAATTAAAGCCAGAGCATTAATCTTAGTATTAGTAAGACCAGGATT
The DNA here is from genome assembly GCA_024403715.1 of Saccharofermentans sp. GTDB lineage: Bacteria > Bacillota > Clostridia > Saccharofermentanales > Saccharofermentanaceae > Saccharofermentans. The sequence continues at coordinate 19,431 of JAKSRJ010000008.1, forward strand.
AGCTTCCTTGGTATCTAATAAAATCTCATTAGCAAGAGCTGCAATCTTACGAATTCTAGATTCAGATATCTCAGCTGTGCATCCCAAAAGATATGGATTACCATTAATCTCAACAGAGACCTTCTTAGGTGCTTCTATTTCTTCCTTCTTAGGCTTTTTAAGGCTTTCTCTCTTGGCTATCTTGTCGTCCAAAGTTGGTGCAGGTTTTGTCTCAGTAATTTCCTTAGACATACCACCCTTATATCTCTGCTCGTAACTAGCCATGATTGGTAAATCACTATAATCAGTTGATGATGAAGACTTTTTTCTCTTCATTGGCTTTTCAGAGTATTTGCTCATTAAACTTTGTGACTTTTTCTTCATAATTACCTTCTATACTTTTACAAATATCAATTAATTATAGCATTATAAAGTTCTAAGAACGAACCAGGCATAAGTTGCTCTGCGCGAATGTTAGAGTCATATCCATGTTCTTCAAGTATTCCTTTAAGTTCAGGACAGGAATTAACGAGTTTTTTACGTCGATTAGTAAAGCATTTATCGATAAACTTAACTATATTGCTGTCAAGCTTATTATTTCCTCTTGTAAGACTTATTACTGCAGATGTAGTTCTTGGTGACGGAATGAAACAATTACGTGGAACAGTAAATTCCCTTGTTACCTCTCCATAAAGCTCGCATAAGATACTCAAAGGTCCATACTGCTTTGTGTTAGGTTTTGCAATTATTCTTGCAATTGCTTCATCTTCTACCATAAAGACCATCTTACGACAATTAGTACAGTCTCCAATAATCTTCTTCATAATGTCAGTCATTACATAATATGGAAGATTACTTACAACAACATCATATTCAGATGCATCATAATCTTTAAGTTTTAAATAATCGCTCGAAATAATTGAAGCCTTAATCTCATCATCCTTATCAAGAAATTCAGCTAATCTCTTATCAATCTCTACGCAAGTAAGATTATTAGTTTTACAAGATAAAGATCTGGTAAGACTTCCAAGACCAGGTCCAATCTCTAATACCTTGTCTTCAGGATTAATCTCACATAAATCAATGATGGACTCAATTATTTGGTCATCACATAAGAAATTCTGCCCGAATTTCGATTCAGGCAGAAAATCATTGTCAGCTAATAATCTATGTATTGTTTCTGAAGTCATATCAGAGGAAGTACTTAACTCCAGATTCAAAGAGCATCTGATCCTTAAGACCTGGAATATTAAGGCTTAAGTCAGAGGCATAACGTTCAGAGTGACCCATCTTACCTAAGATTCTACCGTCAGGAGAAAGAATTCCTTCAATAGCGCAATCAGAACCATTAGGGTTAAAATCAGTTGTAAGAGCTGGCATACCCTGATCATCAACATAGCATGTAGCAATCTGTCCGTTAGCAGCAAGCTTTGCAATAACCTCAGGGGATGCTACAAATCTACCCTCACCGTGAGAGATAGGAATGTTATGAATATCACCAGGCTTAACACATGAGAGCCATGGAGACTTATCGGACATTACCATTGTCTTAACATAAGAACTCTGGTGACGACCAATATTGTTAAATGTCAAAGTAGGATCGCTGTCAGACAACTCCTTAATATCACCAAATGGAACAAGGCCGAGCTTAATAAGAGCCTGGAAACCATTACAGATACCAATCATCAGACCATCTCTGTTGAAGAGTAAATCACGAACTGCTTCAGTAACATACTGATTACGGAAAGCAGCAGCTAAGAACTTGGCAGAACCCTCTGGCTCATCACCAGCGGAGAATCCACCTGGAAGCATGATGATATTGCTGTCATTAATTGACTTGGCAAGGTTCTGCAAAGACTCTGTAAGATCCTTGGAATTCTGGTTACGAATTACAAACACCTTAGGATCAGCGCCAGCTCTAGTAAATGCCTTGGCAGAGTCATACTCGCAGTTAGTACCTGGGAATACTGGGATAATTACCTTAGGCTTAGCTCCCTTTAATACATTAGGAGCAGCCTTAAATGTCATTCCAGTTGTTACAGGCTTAATATCTACTTCTCTATTAGCTTCAGCTGCAAATGTTGGGAAAATTTTCTCAAGTTTACCCTCATAGCTTAAATTCATAGCTCCTGCAGAAGCTTCTTGTCCCTTAAATCTGAAAATGCCATCTGCATTAGTCTTACCTAAGAACTTACCACCTGTCATCTTAATCTTATCGATAGCATTAGGATCATTAGGAACTGCAACGATTACAGCACCAAAAGTTCTTGAGAAGAGGTCTTCCTCTGTAAGATTCTCATCAAAATCAAAACCAAGAGCATTACCAAAACACATCTGAGCAACTCTTGCTGCTACACCAGCACCACGTACTACTGCAGCATTCTTAAGTTCCTTACGAGACTGTAATTCCTTAATAGCCTTAAATACTCTAAGCACATGATCCTTCTTGTAATAACCAATTCCATTTCGAGCGGCCTTAATGAGATAAAGACTTACGTTAGGAGCTGTCAGAGTAGCAGTTACAACCTTATCTGTTGTAGTCATACCAACAGCAAAAGATACAAGCGTAGGTGGAACATGAATGTCATTAAATGTACCAGACATAGAGTCCTTACCACCAATAGATGCTGTACCAAAGTCGAGCTGAGCCTGATATGCACCAAGCAAAGCCTGAAGTGGCTTACCCCAGGATGTAGGCTTGCCCATTCTCTCGAAGTACTCCTGGAAAGTAAGTCTTGCAGTAGAAGGATCAACACCCATACAAGCAAGCTTTAAGAGAGATTCAACAACAGCATGATAAGAACCAGCATATGGGTTCCACTCAGTAAAATAAGGATCAAAGCCATAAGTCATGACAGAACAGTCATGAGTTGTTCCATTATCTACAGGAATCAATGCAGCCATACCTTCCTCAGGAGAGTTCTGATATGTACCACCGTAAGGCATTACAACAGTTGCAGCACCAATTGTAGAGTCAAACTTCTGAGTAAGACCTAATCTGGAGCAGCCATCAAGAGAACTCAAAGCACCACTTAAAGACTTTGCAAAATCGCCAGGAACTAATGTTGGAAGCTTCTGGTCGAGGTAAACATTATCAAGCTCAGTAGCTGTTACTTCAGCCTCTGCATACTGCTTTGCACCATTAGTATCGATAAACTCACGTGGAAGATTAACGATAGTGTTGCCATTCCATACCATCTTCATGATTGGTTCTTCAGTAACAGTAGCAACTACAGTAGCCTCCAAGTTCTCAACTGCAGCAGCATCCATGAACTTATCAAGGTCAGCAGGATGAACAACAACAGCCATTCTCTCCTGAGACTCAGAGATTGCAATCTCAGTACCATCAAGACCATCATATTTCTTAGGAACCTTATCAAGGTTAATCTCAAGACCTTCAGCAAGCTCACCAATAGCAACACAAACACCACCAGCACCGCAGTCATTACATCTGATACTAAGCCTTGTTACATCAGGATTTCTGAAGAGTCTCTGAAGCTTTCTCTCTGTTGGAGGATTACCCTTCTGTACTTCAGAACCACAAGTAACAACAGACTTTGTATCATGAGCCTTGGAAGAACCAGTAGCACCACCAATACCATCACGACCTGTTCTACCACCAAGAAGAACAATAATATCGCCAGCCTGTGGTCTCTCTCTTACAATATTCTCAGCAGGAGCAGCACCTACTACAGCACCAATCTCCATTCTCTTGGCAACATAACCTGGGTGATAAACTTCATCAACCTGACCTGTAGCAAGACCAATCTGGTTTCCGTATGAAGAATAGCCAGATGAAGCGGTTCTAACAATCTTCTTCTGTGAAAGCTTACCCTGAAGTGTCATTGAAACAGGAACTGTAGGATCACCAGCACCAGTTACACGCATTGCCTGATAAACATAAGATCTGCCTGAGAGTGGGTCTCTGATAGCACCACCAAGACAAGTTGCAGCACCACCGAAAGGCTCAATTTCAGTTGGATGGTTATGAGTCTCATTCTTAAACATAAAGATATAATCCTTATCTTCACCATCAACCTTGATTCTAATCTTAATTGAGCAGGCATTAATCTCTTCAGACTCATCGAGATCCTGAAGCTTACCATCTTTCTTAAGCTTCTTGGCAGCGAGAGTTGCAATATCCATAAGACAGATATGCTTGCTGGAAATTCTGTCTCCATAGAGCTCTTCACGGTTCTTAAGATAATCGGAATATGTTTCCTTAATCTGAGCTGTAAGCTCATCATCACCATCAAACTTAATGTCAGTAAGTTCAGTAAGGAAAGTTGTGTGACGGCAGTGATCAGACCAGTATGTATCCAAAACTCTGATTTCAGTGATTGTTGGATTTCTCTGCTGAGTCTTGAAGAAGTCCTGAGTAAACTTAATATCAGCAAAGCTCATAGCAAGACCCATACCAGCTCTCAAATCTTCCAGAGCCTTGTCATCCATATCGATAAAGCCATCGATTGTAGCTACAGTTGTTGGAATATCATATTTGTCTTCAAGTGTCTCTGGCTTAATTGTAGAAGCTTCTCTGGATTCAACAGGGTTAATAAGATACTTCTTAATAGCTTCCTTCTGATCATCAGTAAGTGAACCATAAAATGCTACAATCTTTGCAGTCTTAACAATTGGTCTGTCCTTCTGAGTTAAAAACTGAATGCACTGAGCAGCTGAATCTGCACGCTGATCGTACTGTCCTGGCAAAGACTCGATTGGAAGTACAAAACAGCTGTCACCCAAATCAACATCTTCATCGTAAACGATATCAACTGGTGGTTCAGAGAAAACAACATTCTTTGCTGATTCATAGTCTTCGTCTGTTAAACCAGATACATCATATCTGTTAATAACACGAACATTTTCCAGAGTCTTAATATCAAGATCGCTGGATACATCATGCAAAATGCCCTTTGCTTCTACTGCAAATGCACTTTTCTTTTCTGACAAAATTCTTCTTACTGACATATAGGTTGCCCCTTTATAAAATTATGCGATTAATTATATCAAATATTCTCTGCGTTCTTTGCCAATAATTCGCTATTGAACTTCAAAAATCTTGATAAACCTTCACTATCAAGTGATCCATGTGCAAGCTTAGCCTGATCAAAAATATGCTGTGCAAGTCTGTTAGTCTCGTCTTTACGAGTACCCATCGCTTCTAATGCACGAAGTTTGCCAATTAATGGACTATCTGTATTTACAACAAGCTCTGTGTTAATTGGAAACATCTCATCAAGATTCATAGGTTCACCCGTGCCATTTTGCATAGCATTAAAACGCTCAAACTGCTTACGCATATCCTGCATACGACGGTTTTCCTCAGATTCCATAATTAAAGCTGGCATTGAGTCGGCACCTAATGCCTTAGCAGTAACAGATAGTTTCTCATCATTCAAAGCACTTCTAAAAAAATCTCTAAGTTTTGTTTTAGTATCATCATCACTATCGTTACCGGAAAGATCAGCATCTACTCTCTTAAAAGTTATATCAGAATGCTTAAATTCAAGGAAAGAAATAAAATTATCATCTATTTGAACTTCATCTAGTACAATAACATCAAATCCGTCCTTAACAGCCATGTCAATATAAGCAGCCTGAGCAACCTTGTTGTTTGTATATCTAACCTGCTTCTTCTGAGAAGTTAATTCATCCATTGTGAAGAACTTATCATCAACAGTCTTAAACAGACAGCAGTCCTTAACCTTGTCATAGAACTTCTCTTCTCTCATCATACCGTACTTAACAAAAACGGAGATATCTGACCAATACTTCTCAAATGACGGTCTATCATTCTTGAAAATTTCAGTTAACTTATCAGAAACCTTCTTTATAATATGTCCTGACAATTTTTTAACATAAGCATCTTGCTGAAGAGCGGATCTAGAGACATTAAGAGGTAGATCTGAACAATCAAGACAACCCTGTAACAAGAAAAGAAAATCTGGAATTATCTCATCGATATTATCTGCTACAAATACCTGATGATTATAAATCTTTATCCTACCCTCAAGGGACTGATAAACATTATCTGTCTTAGGGAAATACAAAATACCCTGCAAAGTAAACGGATAATCCATATTTAAATGAATCCAGAATAAAGGATCATTTCCATCATTAAATACGCTGTGGTAAAAGGACTTGTATTCGTCCTCTGTGCAATCAGCTGGCTTCTTAAGCCACAATGGTTCCTTGTTATTAATAGGAGCGTATGCAATATCATTTGCCTTAAACTCTTCACCCTTCTCTTCCGCTTCCGACTTACGCTTAGCTTCAGATTCCTCGTGAAGTCTATCAGCTTTAGTATCAATGAAGAAAATATCAACTGGAACAAACGAACAATACTTACGCAAAGTCATTCTCAATGTAGCAGCATCGAAGTTTTCCTTAGCTTCATCTGATAAATTGATTGTAATGGAAGTACCTCTTGAAGTTTTATCCGAAGAATCAATTGTATATTCCATACCATCTTCAGAAGACCATGATACAGCCTGCGCGCCCTCTTCATAACTCAATGTATTAATAGTAACTTTGGATGCAACCATAAATGCAGAATAAAAACCAAGTCCAAAATGTCCAATAATTCCAGACTTATCAGTAGACTGCTCCTGGTACTTATTTACAAAATCCAATGCACCAGAGAAAGCAATTTGATTGATATATTTATCAATCTCATCAGCAGTCATACCTATACCGTTATCATCAAATGTCAACGTTTTAGCATCGTCATCATAAATAACATTAATTCTATAATCTTCCTGTGAAGTAGGAGCCTTTCCAAGTTCAACTAATCTCTTGAGCTTAGCAACTGCATCAGCACAGTTAGATACTAACTCTCGTACAAAAATGTCTTGGTCTGAATATAACCACTGTCTTATTACCGGAAATATGTTTTCAGTTGTAACTGAAACCTTACCACTTCTTGATTCCATTTAGATGCCTCCAAAAAAGAATTATTTATATTTAGCATTTGCAATATATTCATCCACAAACGCCTGATAACTACTCATTATCTTCATAAGCAATGCATTTGTTTTAAAATCAAACTCTACGTCATCAATATAACGAACCGGAAGAATATCAAAAGGAGTACTAGAAACAAATACTGCAGCCTCCCTATCATTCTTAAGCTCATCCAAAGTAAACATGCCAATCTTAAATTCAGCATTTGTATCCTCAAGAGCTCTCATAACTCTGTTACGAGTAATTCCGATTAAAATTTTGTCATCTGGTGCTGAATATACCGTATTACCTTTAACTACAAACAAATTAGACTTAGAGCCCTCATATAGCTTACAATCGTTATCTAATAAGACAAGCTCATATGGCTTACCATGACTATTAGTATCATCAAATCTATTAGCAACTGCTTGCTTATAATCACCTCTGAAGACCTTAAGATTAGGATCAACACGTTCCCATTGTAAAGTTAAAGTATTAATACCTTCATCCCAATTTTCCTGAGTTGGAATTCCAACTTCAACAGCATGAATTAGTAAATGCGATTTAGTAAGAATTACTCTTAGAGATCCATCAAATTCAGAATCATACTCAGAAATGAAGTACATACTCTGAGATTTAATGTAATCAGGATCAAAATCAAAATTCTCAATTCCACTTACTGACTTAACAAGTCTAGACAGATGATCTTCAAAGAATAGAGGAATTCCCGCTTTTACTCTTAATGTCTCATAATAAGTAACTTCATCTGATGGTTCACGTAAAGCAACTGCTTCACTTGAATCAGAACTAATAATTGATCCATCATAAAGATATATATCCCCGATTGGACTTTCTAATAAAGGATATGCCATTTAAAATCTCCAAACTTTAATTAACGGATAATACCGTAAGAATCACAAATACGTCCGAACTCAACAGAGTTTGCAAATCCATAGAACACACTCTCACGAGTAGCACCAGTATTAAGTCTATTCATCCAATATGCTCTACCCTGTGGATCAGCATCTCTACCAAGGAATGTATGATACAAAGAATCTACATATTCATCATTACTATGGTGAGCATTAAGATACTCTGGACTCCAATAGAATCCCCAAGCAGCCTGAGTACCAGTAATTTCATGATTATGAAGTCTAGAAGCCCAATAATCACGGCCTCCAATATCAGGTGTACGACCAAGACAAGTAGTATACAGACGAGTAGCAAATGCTACTACCTGACTTGAAGGAACATTACTAGTAAAGAAATTGACTGTATAATTAATATCCATTCCATTGCCAATACCAGTAATAGAAACATTATAGGAATCACCAGCATTTGCAGTAATTCCACTTGGTCTAAAGATAATACAGCCAGTCTGACCATAACCTTCATTATTTACATAGAAATCACCATTAGATCCAGCCTGAGAAAAAGTCCATGTCTGTCCATTAGAAGTACGAGTAACAGTAACTCTAACTGTTGCAGCATTTACTGGCTGTCCAATAGACACAGACCAAGCATCAGTACTACTGAAAAATTCTCTTGGTGTATTTTGAGCTGGCCAAGCTACACCAGTAGTTCCGGCAGCACCATAGTTTGAAGTATCGAAACAATACATAGACTGACATGTACCTGCAGCACCAAAAGCAGTCTTACCCATAGTTGGATTCAATATCCATCTTCTATGACCAAGTCTAGAAATATTAGATCCATCACTGTCACTCATCCACATTCTAGAAATCGTGCTATTCAAAGAGTTAGATCCCGAAGCAAGATTACATGATCCAGCACCAATTCTACAGTTCTGGAACATTCCTGAATCCATACCAGCTGGCTGAGATGGACTATGCGTTAAACTTCTATTAACTGCATTTATTAAAGCAGCACCCTGTGCTTGAGTACGATAATTTGCATCAATAGTTACATTGTCATTAAGTCCAGCGATGTATCTGATTGCATTGAGCATATTGAGAGCCTGCTGCTCAGATGTCGCAGAAATCTGTCCATATGTATAAGGAGCTACAGTTCTTGGAGATATCGAATAAGAAACTGCTCCACTAGTAGTAACATTATGGGATGATAGATAGTTAATAATCTCTTCTTGTGTACGGTAAGCTACATTCATTCCTGTTCCCTGAGCATTAATTGGAGCGTAAACAGAAAATGCAACTGATAGTGTTAACAAAGCAGTGATAGATAAAGAAACAATTCTATTAAAGAGTCTCATCATTCATTCCTCCTTATTATTATAATAATTATAGTCGTTAATTTGTTATAATCAAATCATGAGTTCATTAAGTGTTTCTGTTACTGATTTGGCTAGATTTGTCTCTAGAACTGGAAATCTATCTTCTGGTTCTTCATTTAATGGAGTATCAGGAATCGAAGGAACACGATTGCATAAGCGAATATTTGATGATTTACGTAAACAATTCGGTGAAAATTTTGAAACTGAGTTTTATTTGAGCCATATTTATGAATATGATGATGTCATAACACCAATTAAGTTAGAAGTACGTGGTCGAGCTGATATTGTTTTCGAACAAGATAACGAAGGAATTCCTCATATTATCGAGATCAAATCTTTTAATTCATCAAAAACACAGTATGAAAAACTAGTACATTCTGATCACGAAGCTCAGCTTAAGATCTATGCAGCTCTTTTTTTTATAAGCAATGATAAAGTTGATCAAATTAAAATAACCCTTAGATATGTAAATATAACTTCTTTGGAAGTAGTAGAAAAAACAGTATACATAGATAGAGAAGAAGCAATAATTATCTACGAAGACCACGCACTTCAATATATTGATTTCGTAAAAAAACTAATCAAATATGATGAAAACTTAATTAACTCAGTAAAAGAAATGTCTTTTCCATATGAAAAGATTCGTAACGGACAAAAAGAGTTAATGAAGAAAGTACTCTCTACACTTACTTCCGATGAGATTCTATTTGCGTTGGCACCGACTGGTACAGGAAAGACAATCTCTGTTTTATACCCTGCTGTTAAAGGATTATTAAAAGGTCGATATGACAAGATTTTCTACCTAACTGCAAAAACATCAACAAGAATTGTTGCTGCTAAAGCAATTAATGATATGCGCAAAAAAGGTCTTATTGTTAGATCTATTACACTTAAGTCAAAAGAGCAAATGTGCTTACTTAACAAAAAATGTGATACTAAGAATTGTCCATTTGCAAACGGCTATTTCGACCGTGTTAAGCCTGCACTAAGTGAGATTCTTCAGTACGATGAAATTACTCCTGAACTTGTTACTAAAATAGCAATGAAGTTCAAAATTTGTCCTCATGAACTTAGCCTAGACGCAATGAACTTTTCCACCATAGTAATTGGTGATTACAACCATGCTTTTGACCCACGTGTAGCATTAATTAGAGCATTCGAATGCGAACAGGTTAACAGTAATGTTCTTCTAATTGATGAAGCACATAATATGGTTGATAGATCAAGAGAAATGTACAGCAGTAGACTCTCCTTATCATTAATTCAAAAAATGAAACGTGTATATTCAGGAAGAGATCCTAGATTCGAATCTTTCCTTCAACAAGCTGAAAACTATTTTATTGAAATTCGAAACTGTCTACTTAACGGAGATTCTGCTTTCGTAAAATTAGAAAAAATTGATGAGCGTAAAACAGTTAGAACTGAAAGCTTTGAAGGTTCTACTCAGAGAACAATGAACCTTTATGCAATTCTATGGAAATCCATTCGTTTGCTAATGCCTCTTCTAGATAATATTGAACAAGGTGAAGTCAGAGAAGTTGCTATGGAATACTTCTTTGAAACAAGATTCTTTCTAACTGTTTTTGAACAAGAATTCGATGAAAACTACATTTCGACTTTTAATTTAGAAAACGGTGATGTAACTGTTGGTTTTATATGTTTAGATGCGTCCGAGAAAATCAGAGCCCGAATAGAAAACATTATGCCTACAGTGTTCTTCTCAGCTACACTCTCACCTTTTGAATACTATAGAAATGTTATTGTTGGAAAGAATTGTGAAAGTGTTAAACATATTGAGTTAGCTTCACCATTTCCTGCAGAAAATCTTGAGATATTAATAGACTCATCAATTAATACCTCATACAAGTACCGTTTGGCGACACTACCAGAATTAACATCTAGAATAACAAAAGAACTAATAAATAGACGTGGTAATTATCTAATATTCTTACCTTCATTTGAGTATTTAAACTTGCTTTATGATAGTATAAATAATTCTTTAAAAGGACAGCTCAGTAATCTAAAGATGATTAAACAAACTCCAAGTATGACTGCAAGTCAAAAAGATGAATTTCTAGATAATTTCAATCAACCTTTTGATGGGTTAATGCTTGCTTTTGCGGTTTTAGGAGGTCATTTTGGTGAAGGAATTGATTTAGTAGGTGATAAATTGTCAGGTGTTGTAATTGTTGGTGTTGGATACCCAAAATTAACACCCGAGCGTCAAATTTTAGCGAATTACTATACAGAAAAATTCGGAGATGGATTTGCGTTTGCTTATAGATTTCCTGGCTGGGAAAAAGTACTTCAAGCAGTTGGACGAGTAATTAGAACTGAAAGCGACGAAGGATTTGCTTTATTAATTGATGAAAGGCTTGAAAAACCAGAGTATCTGAGCTTATTCCCTGATAATTGGCAAATCTAGTTTTAATATTGGATCTTGAACTTCTCGTTCAAGCTGGACACGCAAGTATTCAAGAGTAAAACTTCTTAATTCAAACAAGTCGCTTTCCTCTAATTTGATGGTAAAAACATTCTTAATTGGATTACTACCTATGTAATCCAATATTTCACATGTCCTAGGACAAACTTTAATCTTAGGACCTACAGAATTAACACAATCTACACTAAAGGAAGCTAATCCGAGAATCCACATTAGCTTCCAATTGAAAATGCACATTACATATATATATTCATCAGGCTTAATACCAAGTAAATACAATGCATAAATCGCTAATTCATAGCACTCAGAGGAGTTATCACTTTGCATCACAGTCTCAAGAAGACACATAGCTATATGACCAGCTACAGACATTGACTCGAGGCAACTCATTATACCTGAGTTACCAGAAATGACATTACCTTCTTTAAGATAGAAAAAACCATGACTCTCAGATACTACAAAATCACAGTATGAATATGGAACAGAAACAAATGATAGCTTTGTTGATTTACCAGCTACACCTTTGCAGCAAATATTTACAATTCCCAAATCCCGAGTCAAAACAGAGATAATTCTATCTTTTTCCTTGTATTCACTGCTCTTAAGAATTATCCCTTTAAAGCTTATTGGATTAGAGGGCATTTTCATCCTCTGCATGGAAGCCATAACTCTTAAGTAAAGTATCGTTATTCTTCCAGTCTTCCCTTACCTTAACAAATAGCTCAAGATATACTTTACAATCAACTAAACGTTCAATATTAATTCTAGCTGAAGTGCCGATGCGCTTAATCATTTGACCGTTTTTACCAATAATAATAGCTTTATGAGAATCACGCTCACAAATAATGGTAGCTTTAATAACTACACATTTTCTGTCATATTCATCCTTAGCATCATCCTCATATTTATCTTCAAAAGAATCAATCTCAACTGCTGTTCCATGAGGGATTTCCTGGTTAATAAAATGCAAAATTTGCTCTCTTATTAACTCAGCAGAAATTGTTCTTTCAGACTGATCAGTCATATACTCAGAATCAAAAAGTCGTGGACCTTCTGGTAATTGCTTCTCGAGAACCTTCATAAGTTCATCAATGTTTTCACCTGTTCTAGCAGAAATTGGAACTATATCTTCGAACTCATACAACTGGCTATAAGAAGCAATTATTGGTAGTAATTTACCCTTAGAAATCTCGTCTGCTTTATTTACTGCAAGTATTACCTTCTTATGATATTCCTTACATAAATCCAATAATTTTTTCTCTGTAGATCCAGCTTCTGAAAATCTAGAATCAACAATTAGCAATACTGCATCTGCATTCTTAGCGCTAGTAAAGCTGTTTTCAACCATTATTCTACCAAGCTTATTTGAAGCTTTATGTACACCCGGTGTATCTACGAATATGATTTGTGAATCATCGGTATTATAAATGGACCTAATGTTAGTTCTTGTTGTCTGTGGTTTGTGAGAAACTATAGCAACCTTCATTCCCGTAATGTAGTTTATAAAAGTAGATTTACCTACGTTAGGACGACCTAAAATAGAAACATATCCACAGTGTTTTGCAATGGAACCAGCAGGATAAGCAATATTATCTTCAAGATGATTGGTAATCTCTGACTCCTCATCACTAAAAGCTAATCCTATATCAGACATTAGCTCCTTCTGAGCCTTAATCATAAGCATTTCATCATCAGATTCGATATGATCAAATCCAATTAAATGCAAAAGAGAATGTGCTACCAAAAAAGATATTTCTCTTTCTTCACTATGACCATATACTGCGGCATTATCCAAAGCTACATCAGGATTAATCAAAATATCACCAAGATTAAGGACTTTATTGCCATCCTCATCAATCTCAAAATCAATATCTTCAACCGTTGAAATAAGTTTACCATTGTCCATTTCTAAGATAGGAAATGATAAGACATCAGTAGCTTTATCAATACCACGCTGCTCTTCATTAATAGAACGAATCTCGTCTATTCCTACAAAAGACAATGAAACATAAGCATCATTCATAATCTTAAGTGGAATATCAGTAGTATAAGAACGAGCTACAAAAGCTTTTGCAAGCTTGTTTATATAAGCAGACCATCCTTCAACCTTTGAATTATCAAGACCTGTACATTCATTGCTAATTAAAATTTTCATGCTGGATACTGAATCCTTTCATGGTTCATTCCGGAGTAAACTCGCTTAAAAGCGGTAATTATCTTTTCAATATCATCAAAAGACAGACCAGAGTTATTAAGTTGATCTTGATCAATCTTTGCCTTAATGAGTTTTCTAACAAGTTTCTCAATTTCAGCTGAATCAGTAAGTTTATTTGATCTAATTGCAGCTTCACAAGTATCTGCAATCATAATAATTGCAGACTCCTTGGTAGAAGGTACATTACCCTTATACATGAAATCTTCGACTTTTGGCTCAGGTAAATTATTCTCATTAGCTTCCTTAATAGCTTTTGAGTAAAAATATCCCGGATATGTTGTTCCATGATGTTCTTCAATAACTTTTATAAAAGATTCAGGTAAATGATGCTTACGAGCTAACTTAACTCCATCATTTGTATGAGCAGTAATTATTGAAACACTATCCATAGTAGGCAAATCGTTATGAGGATTATAACCATCAGACTGATTCTCAGTAAAATATACAGGATTTTCAAGTTTTCCGATATCGTGGAAATAACTTGCTACTCGACAAAATAACGCATCAGCACCAACACTGTCAGCAGCAGCATCGGCAAGTGATGATACCATCATTGAATGAGTATACGTACCTGGAGCCTCCAAAAACAATCTCCTAAGTAGTGGATTACTAGGCTGAGACAATTCAATAAGTTTAACTGGAGAAACAACCTTAGAAAACAATTCAACAATAGGCATCATACCTACAGCAAGAATTATTGATAGAATTGCAGAAACTCCAGTCCAAACACCTGATTCAATATAACTTGCTAGTGGAGCTGAAAATATTGCGTTATAACATGCAACTGTAGCTACACTCATAATCGATGGAATTATAATTAGCCATGCACTGTTGTATGATTTATTAACTTTACTTGCTGTTGTTGCACAAAAAATAATTCCAACAATATTAACTAAAATAAATTCAGAATCAAATGAATAAAGAGGCCACATCATTAGCATTTCTATCGAAGAAAGTATAATACCGTCTCTAGAACCTAAATAAGTGGAACAAATCGTCGTAAAGAACAAAGTAAGAATCATCATATTTGATAATTCCTTAGCATAAACAGAAGCTACAATCGGAATAATAAATACGACAACAAGCATATAGAGTATTCTCATATCAAAAAATCTGTTAATTCCACTTCTCTTCAAATAGATTACTAACAGACTTGAAAGAATAACCATATAGAAGGCAATTCTGACAAGAATCAAAATATCAAATGTATCACTTCTGACTAATTCAAGATCAACTAAATTCTGATACATGTGCTCTGTAATAACATCGCCGCTGCTAATAATTTTTGTACCCTTATCAACTACAATTGGATTATTAATAACAGATAAATATGCATTTTCAGCAGCTTCGTCAGTAGCAGTTCTATCAAAGATTGAATTCGGCATTAAAAGACATGTTAATACATCTCGTAGAGAATCAGAATAAATAGAAAACTCAGAATAGTTTTCATCAAATAACTCCATCTTTGAATCGATAGCCTGAGACAAAGAGTCTGTATTCAAGTTATCCATTACAATCAACTCAGTCATAGAAACAGCTCTGTCGTGAATAAGACTAAAAGCAGATGAAGACATATTTAAAAATGTATCTATACTAGAATCACTTGGGCAGTTACTGAACTCTTGTCTTAGAAGTACTGTCATTGTAGATACAATATTTCCCCAGTTATCAACAGGTAATCCAAACTCGTCTAAATGCTGATTTCGAGCCTCAGCAATAATGTTAAAGAATAGATTAACGTTATCAATGCTATGTTGAGATAAATCTTCAGATCTAATAAAAATAGAACTAACAGAGTTCTTCGCTAATGCAGCTTCATACTCAGTTTGATAAGTATCAATAAAGCTTCTTTGCGCGAAAATATCTCTATTGGAAACAGAACCAATATCTAGATCATAACTTACAGGTCTATATCCATAAAAAACAATCAGAGTAACAAGAATTGTCGTTAGAATACAGACAATTATTTGCTGAAATACAGAACTCTTATTCATCTGCTTTCTCCTTATCTCTCTTCTCGTATGCCGTAACAATTTTCTGTACTAATGGATTTCTAACAATATCACCTGTTTTCAATGATACTACAGAGATACCTTCCACAGATTCCAATACACTAATACAGTCAGCTAATCCTGACTTAACTCCACGAGGCAAATCAATTTGAGTAAAGTCACCACATACACAAGCCTTACAATTAAGTCCAAGACGAGTTAAAAACATCTTCATCTGCTCACATGTCGTATTTTGTGCTTCATCCAATAAAACAAAGGCATCATCAAGATTACGTCCTCTCATAAATGCAAGAGGTGATACTTCTATTAATCCCTTCTCATAGTAACGCTCAAATAACTCAGCTCCTAAAAGCACTTCCAAAGCATCATAAATTGGTCGCATGTAAGGATTAACCTTCTCCTCAATATCACCAGGTAGAAAGCCCAATCTTTCACCAGCTTCAACAGCAGGTCTTGTTAATATAATCCTTGAAACTTCATGATTACGAAAAGCTTTTACTGCCATTGCTACGCCTAAAAAGGTCTTACCAGATCCAGCTGGACCAGCACAAATAACTAATTCAGACTTATAAATGGAATCAACGTAATATTTTTGACCTAACGTTTTGGGCTTAATCTGTCGACCAGATGGAGTTGTATAAATAACTTCAGGTTCAGAAGACAAGAATTCTTCTATTGCAGCTAAAGCACGATTTACACTTGAAGTACTATCGCCAATAACACTAACTGAATTATCAATAAATGACGCAGAACAACCGTAGAATGCAGCAATTTGCTCTACGTATCCATGATTATTAGTATCTAATAGTAAATCGTTTGTGTAGCTATCCATAGTAAAATTCTACCACAATTAAAAAATCGTAAGCTTATCTAGAAGACTCTTATAGTAATCAGGTAAATCTGTCTCAAAATACATTTCTTCGCCTGTACGAGGATGAATAAACCTAATTGAAGTACTGTGTAAACACTGCCCTTCTAATCCATATGTTTTACGCTTAGGAGCATATAATGGATCACCAAATACAGGATGACCAATATAAGTCATATGAGATCTAATCTGATGTGTTCTACCAGTCTCAAGAACTACTCTTAAATCTGTTCCTTCTCGATATCTCTGAACGACTTCAAAATGAGTAACTGATGGCTTTCCATCTGGAGTTACAAGCATCCTTCTTCTATCTTTACCCGATCTTCCTATTGGTGCATCAATAGTTCCTTTGTTTTCAGGAACAATACCATACACTACAGTACGATATACCCTCTCAATCTCATGTAAACTCATCATTTCAGAAACCTTCATATGAGTCTCATTGTTCTTAACAGCCATCATTACGCCGGAAGTATCTTTATCTATGCGATGAACAATACCTGGTCGTATTACACCATTAATATCAGACAAATTATCTCCGCAGTGTTTAAGCAGAGCATTAACCAAAGTTCCATCGTTATGGCCAGCAGCTGGATGAACTACCATTCCCTGTGGCTTATTAATAATTATTAAATCATCATCTTCATATAAAATATCAAGAGGAATATCTTGAGCTACAGCATCAGTATTAATAGGTGCTGGAATATCTACAGTTACAACATCGCCGGAAGCTAACTTGTAACCAGACTTAGTTATGATAACGCCATTAACAGTTACCTTACCATCACTAATCAAGCCATTAAAATATGATCTTGTGTATTCTTTTATTGAATTACCAATAAAAACATCAAGTCTAGATATTTCCTCGGCTTTTAATGTTCTTAAACCACTTACCATAAATTATCTATCCTCTTAGGAAGAAACAGTAAAATACAAATTATCAAAATTGTGCCTAATACAGCACAAATATCTGCGATATTAAAAATAGGAAATGTATAGCTTCCAAAATCAAATCGTATGAAATCAACTACATAATGAAGTCTATATCTATCAATTAAATTACCAACAGCGCCTGAAAACAACAACATTAATGAACCAGCTGTCAAAAAATCTCTACGCATAGATACCTTAATCATAAGATACAAAACACCCAATGCAAGTAAAGATGATACTGCAGTTAGAACATAAATCCCCCACTCTTTATCAGCTAAAAAAGAGAAAGCGCTACCTGTATTATGAACGTGATAAAACGATAAAAAATTATTAATTATAGCAACACCACGATACAAGTCGTAATTCTTAACAATAAATGCTTTAGACATTTGATCGATAAGAATTAAAACAATTGAAAATAATATAAACAAAACACTAGGGTACTTAATTCTACTCATATTCAGTAAATCTCCTAAAGCTAATACAACGGCCATCATCATCTAAATCTGCAATTACACCATTAATATAAGCAGGTCCATCAGCAGGCGCATATTTAGCAGGCAACTTATCTTTTAATCTTTTTATAGAAACGTCTATATCCATTCCCAAAACTGAATCAACACTTCCTGTCATTCCAGCATCTGTAATATAACCTGTACCACCTTGTAAAATTCTCGAGTCAGAAGTTTGAACATGTGTATGTGTACCAGCAACAACTGACGCTTTACCAGCTAAATAATAACCCATAGCATTTTTCTCACTCGTTGCTTCAGCATGAAAGTCCACAAGAATATTCTTAACTCCCATACCATTAATTACTTTTATAAGTTCATCCGCTTTCTCAAAAGGATTACTTCCACAAGGTTCAATATCAACTTGACCTTCAAGATTAATTACAGCAAGTTTACTTCCGTTTTTCTCAGCAATAACATAATCGTTACCAGGCCATGATTCACTAACATTACTTGGTCTAACAACATAAGATAGATTCTTAATCTCTTTAATAAAATCATAATTTGAAAATGTATGATTACCAAGAGTAATGACATCTGCTCCAATCTTATGAAGTTCATCACATATCTTATAATTACAACCAAGTCCATGGGCACTATTTTCAGCATTAATTACACAGAAATCAATACTATTAGACGTCAAAAAGCCGGGAAGAATGGCTCTAAGAGCCCTTCTCCCCGAACTTCCAACTACGTCACCTATAAAACAGAGTCTCAAAACTCGATTCTTCTGCCCTTGCGCTCAGAATCATCTGATGCTGGCTCTTCTTTGTCGTTATGTCTGTTACGGTTACCATTAAAACCACCGTTTCTTCTCTCACGATTAGGACGAGCCTCACGTCTTCTAGGCTCCTCTTCAACATAACCTTCTGGCTTTGGTAAACAATCTCTAATAGAGAGGTTAAGTCTTCCCTGGCTATCAATCTCAATAAGCTTAACGTGAACTTTATCGCCTTCTGAAACTACATCTTCAACCTTCTCTACTCTGTTCCAAGCCATCTTAGAGATATGAACAAGACCTTCCTTACCTGGGAGGAATTCAACGAAAGCACCAAAGTCCATAAGTCTTGTGACAGTACCATCGAACTCCTGACCAACTTCAGGATCAGAGATAATACCCTTGATAATTGTCTGTGCCTTTTCAGCTGCAGCCATATCAGGTGTAGAAATAAAGAGCTGACCATCATCATTAATGTTAATATCAGCGCCCGTATCAGCAATAATCTTATTGATTACCTTACCACCAGAACCAATAACTTCACGAATCTTATCAACAGGAATCTGCATAGAAATAATTCTTGGAGCATAAGGTGAAAGCTCCTTACGTGGCTCGTTAATTCTAGGAAGAATGATATCGTTGATAATCTGAAGTCTACCCTTGTGTGTCATCTCAAAAGCAGCTTTGATGATATCAAGAGAAAGTCCCTCAACCTTAATATCAACCTGAATAGATGTGATTCCTTCTGTTGTACCAGCAACCTTAAAGTCCATATCACCAAAGAAGTCCTCGATGCCCTGAATATCCATAAATACGAGGAAGTCCTCATCATTCTCTTCGTTTACGATAAGACCAGAAGAAATACCTGCTACAGGTCTCTTAATAGGTACACCTGCTGCCATTAAAGACAATGTAGATGCACAAACAGAACCCTGAGAAGTTGAACCATTTGACATTGTAATTTCAGAAACTGTTCTAATAGCATATGGGAACTCTTCTTCTGATGGAAGTACAGGAATCAAAGATCTCTCTGCAAGAGCACCATGACCAATCTCTCTTCTTCCTGGGCTTCTAGATGGCTTAGCCTCACCTACAGAATAGCCTGGGAAATTATAGTGGTGAATGTATCTCTTAGTTGTCTCTGTATCAAGACCTTCAAGCTTCTGAGCTTCAGCCAAAGGGGCAAGAGTACAGATATTCATAACCTGAGTCTGACCTCTCTGGAACATAGCTGAACCATGAACTCTAGGGAGAACATCGATATCACAAGAAAGTGGTCTAATCTGATCCAAAGCACGTCCATCAACACGAACATGCTCACGGAAGAGATAATCTCTTACAACCTTTTTCTCAAGCTTATAAATAGCATCGCCAGCCCAAGAAGAAAGGCCCTCCTCCTTCTCTTCTAGCATAGCTGCTACTTCTTCCTGAAGAGCTGCTACATTAGCATCTCTAACGGACTTATCATCAGAAAGAACTGCCTTACGCATCTTGTCCCAGCCAAATTCCTTTACAGCTGCAAATACATCCTCAGGTACATCTGCAGAAGCATATTCGAACTTAGGCTTACCGATTTCAGCAACAATCTCATTAATGAAAGCAACAATCTTTTTAATCTCTTCGTGACCCTCAGCAATAGCCTGAAGCATTACATCATCTGGAACTTCGTTAGCACCAGCCTCAACCATACAAATCTTTGTAGCTGTACCAGCAAGTGTAACGTACATATCTGAAACTTCACGCTGAGCTGCTGTAGGGTTAATTACAGTCTTACCATCAACAAGACCTAAAACAACACCACCAACAGGGCCCTTCCAAGGTACATCAGAAATTGCGATAGCAATGGATGAACCAATCATAGCTGTAATTTCAGGAGAGCAATCCTGATCTACTGCCATAACAAGGTTATTAACTACACAGTCATTACGAAGATCCTTTGGAAACAAAGGACGGATAGGTCTATCAATTACTCGTGATGTAAGGATAGCCTTCTCTCCTGGACGGCCCTCTCTCTTAAGGAAACCACCAGGGATTTTACCTACTGCATACATTTTCTCCTCATAATCAACTGAAAGAGGGAAAAAGTCGATACCCTCCTTAGGCTGAGCTGATGCTGTACATGTAGAAAGGATAGCTGTGTCGCCATACTTAATAAGTACAGAACCATTTGCAAACTGTGCAATTTTGCCAGTCTCAACAACGAGTGGACGACCAGCAATTTCAGTTCTGAAAATCTTTTCCATTTTCATTCTCCTTCTAAAAATATTTTGTAGGAGGTAGTTCGTAGGCTCATGTCCCGACATACACATTCGGAATATCAACCTACATACTATCTCCGCACATAAAAACACGGCCTTGAAAACAAGACCGTGTCTATTATATATAAATATAAAATATTAGTCCACCCAATGAACTTCGATTTCTTTGACTTCCTCGACATGATCTCTTTTCTTAATAAAATCAGGAGCAATCTGAGGGAATAATGCACAAGAAAGAACATCCTCTTCAGCCTTAGCAATGTCCTTAACTTTTTCACGAAGTTCATCCATCTCGTTAGCCAACAAATCAGCAGGACGACAAGTAATTACATCCTGTTCACCGATAGCCTTCTTACGAACATCTTCATTTACAGTACCAGGCAAACGACCATACTCACCATGTAAAAGCATCTTAGATTCCTTAGGGAAAATAGAATACTTACCCATAAGAACATTCATTACTGCCTGAGTACCAACAATCTGAGATGTAGGTGTTACAAGTGGTGGGTAACCAAAGTCTTTTCTAACAACAGGAACTTCAGCTAAGCATTCTTCATACTTATCTTCAGCACCAGCCTGCTTAAGCTGAGAAATGAGATTGGAAAGCATACCTCCTGGAACCTGATAAATAAGTGTATTTGGATCAACTCTTAAAGCCTTAGAACTAATAAGCCCATCAGATTCCATTTTTGCTGCTACACCTCTAAAGTGAGCAGCAGATTTACTTAACTCTGATAAGTCTAGACCTGTATCACGTGGAGTTCCCTTAAAAGCTGCAACCAAAGACTCTGTAGCTGGCTGTGATGTACCAGTTGCAAGAGGAGATAACGCTGTGTCTATAATATCAACTCCAGCAAGAGCTGCAGAATAGTAAATCATCTCACCAGTACCTGTTGTATCATGTGTATGCAGGTGAAGTGGAATATTTACAGCTTCCTTAAGCTTTGTTACAAGCGAGTAAATGTCAGATGGTAACAAAAGACCAGCCATATCCTTGATACAGATAACATCTGCACCCATCTGCTCTAAAACCTTAGCCTGATTAACAAAATATTCTTCATTATGAACAGGGCTTGTTGTATAAGAGAGAGTTCCCTCACAAATGCCACCATACTTCTTTACAGCCTTCATCGCTGCTTCCATATTACGAACATCGTTAAGGGCATCAAATACACGTATTACATTAATACCATTCTCAATTGAGCGACCTACAAAACTATCAACTACATCATCAGCATAGTGTCTATAACCAAGAAGATTTTGTCCTCTTAAAAGCATTTGAAGATTTGTCTTAGGCATAGCTTTACGAAGAGTTCTTAATCTCTCCCATGGATCTTCACCCAAGAAGCGCATGCAAGAATCAAATGTAGCACCACCCCAGCATTCAATAGACCAATAACCCATGTTATCAAGTCTCTCACACTCAGGAAGCATGTCTTCGATTCTCATACGAGTAGCTGCGTGAGACTGATGAGCATCACGAAGGATAGTCTCAGTTATACACAACTTTTTGTTTGGCATCTCAATCATAGATTACTCCACCTCGAAAAGAACATCGCCCTTAGCAACTGTCTGACCCTTAGCAACTGCAATAGTCTTAACAACGCCATCCTTAGGAGCAGTGATGTCGTTTTCCATCTTCATAGCCTCAAGAACAACGATACTGTCACCAGCCTTAACCGCATCACCAACATTAACGCTTACCTTAAGGATTGTACCTGGCATTGGAGCAACTGTTGAACCAGCTGTAGCTGCTACTGGAGTAGAAGCTTTAGGAGCAGCTGCTGGAGCCTGTACAAGCGCAGGTGCAGCCTTAGCAACTGGAGTTACTGGTGTAGAACCATCCATGAGTTCAACATCCATTTCATATGACTTACCATTTAATGTAATTCTGTACTTAGACATAATTAATCTCCCAACTGATACTTTCTATAATTAATTTTATTGTCTTCTATAAACTGCTCAAGACTGCTCTTCTTAACTTCTCTGAAATTACTGATTTTGATATTGCTAATATCTATTCCAATATCTTCAGCAATACAAGCAGCAGCCATAACAACTATCTCATCATTTGTTAAATTCTCGTCCATGAGTTCACCGCCTTATAGAGGAATATTACCGTGCTTCTTGTAAGGAACATTGGAAACATCTTTATCAGCAAGAAGCTCCAATGCAGTAGCAATCTTCTTACGAGTCTCGTCAGGTCTAATTACTTCATCAACGTAACCATGCTCAGCAGCAACATAAGGATTCATAAATTTATCGTTATACTCATCAATGAGTTCCTGACGCTTAGCTTCCTTATCTTCAGCAGCATCAATAGCCTTACGACCAATAATAGCAACTGCACCAGCTGCACCCATAACAGCAATCTCAGCAATAGGCCAAGCATAAACAATATCCGCAGCAAGACCCTTGGAATTCATAGCAATATAAGCTCCACCATAAGCTTTACGCATTATTACAGAAATCTTAGGAACAGTAGCTTCAGAATAAGCATACAAAAGCTTTGCTCCGTGCCTGATAATTCCATTGTGTTCCTGAACAGAACCCGGCATAAATGCAGGTACGTCAATCAAAGTCACAAGTGGAATATTAAAGCAGTCACAGAAACGAATGAATCTCGCAGCCTTATCAGAACTATCAATTTCCAAAGAACCAGCAATATAGTTACTCTGATTAGCTACGATACCTACAGACTGACCATCAATTCTTGCAAAACCTACAACGATATTCATTGCAAAATCAGGCTGTACTTCCATAAAGGAATTAGCATCAACGATTGAATTGATAACATCTTTAACGTCATATGCTGCCTTAGAATTTGAAGGTACAATATCTGCAAGAGATGCAGAATTATCAACAGCTTGACCATCTACGAGCATAGAATAGTCTTCATTATTCTGTGGCAAATAACCTACAAGTCTTCTAACACCATTAAGACAATCTAAGTCATCATTATAAACGAAATGAGCAACACCAGACTTACCAGCGTGAACTGCTGCACCGCCTAATTCCTTAGGAGTGATTTCCTCGCCAGTTACAGACTTAACAACAGCAGGACCAGTAATAAACATCTGAGAAGATTCTGCTGTCATAAAGATATAGTCACAAATAGCAGGAGAATAACATGCACCACCAGCACAAGGTCCCATTATTACGGAAATCTGTGGTATTACACCAGAAGCGAGTGTATTACGATAGAAAATGTCACCATAACCTACAAGTGAATCAATTCCTTCTTCAATTCTGGCTCCACCACTATCATTAATACATATAAAAGGTACTTTAAGCTTCATAGCAAGATCCATTGACTTAACAATCTTCTGTGCATGAGCTTCTCCTAGAGAACCACCATTAACTGTAAAATCCTGAGATGCGGCTACTGCTGTTCTTCCATGAATTTTTCCATAACCAGTAATAACACCATCACCAGGACGCTTTTTCTTGTCCATTCCAAAATTAGTAGCTCTAGTTGAGATCATATCGTTAATCTCAGTAAAAGTGCCATCATCAAAGAGAGCTTCCATTCTCTCTCTAGCAGTAAGCTTACCAGAAGCATGCTGCTTATCTATACGAGCCTGTCCACCAGCTGACATAACATCAGCTCGTCTCTCATCTAGATTCTCAATAGCCTTAATCCATTTATCATCCATAATTACAATTCCTTTGATTATCAAAGTATTTATGCCACTATTATACACTAAATTGAAAAATTGCAACTTATTGAATGTGTTAAAATTCTTGTATGGAAACATTTGAAATTTTGGAACAGTATCAGAACTATATGTTGGCCGTATTGGGAAGGTCTGAATTAACCGTCAAAGAGTATACTTATGACATTGTTTCATTCTTCCGTTTTTATAAAATTGATAAAGGCCTAGTTCCAAAAGATTCCGAATACAATGCAATTGATGTTTCAGATATTACTGTTGAAGAAATCAATAAAGTGACCTCAGATGATTTGATGGTATTTCTTATTAAACTAGGACGTGAGAAAAAACAGTCAAACGCAACACGAGCTAGACATATCGCATCACTTAAAAGTTTCTTTAAATTCTGTCATTCACGGAAACATCTTATAGACAGCAATCCTGCTTATGATTTAGAGACACCTAAAATTGGAAAGAGACTTCCTAAATATTTAACTCTTACTCAAAGTCAAGAACTTCTCTCAACTGCATACGCGTCTCCATCTGAATACAATGAGAGAGATTTTTGTATGCTAACCTTATTTTTGAACTGCGGTCTACGTCTAGCAGAATTAAGAGGTATCGATCTAGATCATATTCATGACACTACTTTAACAGTTATCGGTAAAGGTAATAAAGAAAGAACAATATATCTAAATAAAGCATGTCTCGATTCGATTGATGAATGGCTAAAGAAACGATCAAACATGTTGATAAAACCTGAAGCACGTAAAGCCATGTTTATTAGTAAACGAGGCACTCGAATATCTGATGATATGATACAAATTGTAATTAAGAGGCTTTTAATGCAATCAGGCATCGATACAAGAGTTTACTCAGTTCATAAGTTACGTCATACTGCAGCGACTTTGATGTACAAATACGGTAATGTTGATATTAGAAATCTTCAGTTAATTCTTGGTCACCAGAGTGTATCAACCACGCAAATATATACACATGTTGATGATCAGCAACTTCAACAAGCTATCAACAGCAATCCATTGGCAGGTTTTGATCCAGACAAAAGAAAGTGAGGTATTCATATGAGAATAGCTTTCTTCGATACTAAGAGTTACGACATTGAGGTTTTTGAACCTCGTCTTAAGCAAGCAAAAATCAAGTATAAGTTTTATGATACTCGCCTTGGTGAAGACTCTGTAGTTTTAGCCAAGGGATGCGATACAGTTTGTGTTTTTGTTAATGATAATGTTAGTGCACCAATTATAGATAAACTAAATGAATTGGGTGTAAAAAATATTGCCTGTAGATGCGCCGGATTCAACAATGTTGATTATAATCACGCACATGAACTCGGTATGCATGTAGTACGAGTTCCAGCATATTCACCATATGCTGTTGCAGAACATGCTATGGCTCTACTTCTCACTTTAAATCGTAAAACACATAAAGCTTACCTTAGAACTCGCGACTTTAATTTTGCTCTTAAGGGGCTTACAGGTTTTGATTTACATGGTAAAACGGTCGGTGTAATCGGTACAGGAAAAATTGGTCGAATCTTTATTGATATTTGCAAAGGATTTGGAATGAATGTAATCGCTTATGACAAATTTCCAATTGATGGATTAGACGTAACTTATAAATCACTTGATGAGGTCTACAACGAAGCTGATATTATATCTTTCCACTGCCCATTAACTAAAGGAACACGACATATGTTTAATCTTGGTTCAATTAGCAAAGTTAAACAAGGTGTGGTAATCGTAAACACTTCTCGAGGAGCATTAATTGATGCTAATGCACTTATTCAAGGATTACTTGAGAAGAAAATCGGAGGTGCATGCCTAGATGTTTACGAGGAAGAAGCCGGTTACTTCTATGAAGACAGATCAGAAGATATTATTGATGACTCTACCTTAAGTAGATTGATTTCTATGCCTAATGTAATAGTAACATCACATCAAGCGTTTCTTACTAAGGAAGCACTTGAAAACATTGCTTCAACTACTATAGAAAATGTATTGACTCTTGATTCAAATAACGATTGTATTAATGAAGTAAATTGATATAAAAATAATCCGTCTGTTGACGGATTATTTATTTTATCCTCTAGTCGCTGATGGTTCAGTTGCTTCAGTTTGAGCAATAACAGGTGCATAACCCAACTCACCTTCAGTTTCAGCTGGTTCAGTTGGTTGAACATACTCTCCATCACCTAACTGAGCAGTAACCGGGAACCTAACATTTAACGGATAATAATCCAAAATTGCAACGTACTTATCCTGAAGATCTGCCGAACCATAAATATCTGACTCCTCCATACTTCTATTGTTACGATTAATCAAAGTAACTGATCCAATACTTACAAGCCATATAACTAAAGCTAAAAGAATTAAATGAATAGCAAGAAGTGGCGTAACTGGAAATATATTTACTAATTTTTGGACAGCTTTTGTCTGTTTCCCTCTCTTATTATCAGAAGACATAAACTCAGCAACTTTGTAACTTGTAGAATCAAGCTTAGCAATAATTTTTTCCAGCATTGAGTTACGAGTATATTCATCAAGTGTTCTCGGAGCAAAATTAACGCCTTCAGGCAATGGATATTTATCAACAATTTCATTAGCATTTTTTAATAAAATGTCGCCAAAAACATATAAAACATCTTCGGGCTTAATTGAACTTCTCTGTTGATATGTTTCCAAATATGATTTAACTATAGCATTCTCTGTACGAGTAGTTTCCTTACAAACACTATAAGTAGATGCATAAACCATTTCAACTGTACTAAGATAAAAATTCTCAAAGTTTTCTCTTGTTAATTTCTCATTCCAAAGGTCCATTGTAATAACCTCCCTGAGTTGAATCTGCAAGATCATCAATAAAGCTATTTACATCAAGATTAGATGTAGGCATAACCATCTGTTCCTGACCATAAATATCATTTTCAGGAGTCTCCCCATCAACAGCCATAATAATCTCTGGGGTAACTTCTACAGATGGGCGAATTATTGGATCTGGATTAGAATTCACTTTTTCCTTCTTCTTACGCTTTAACTGTGGATCTCTCTCATCAATCTGACTTGAATACTGAGATAACGGATAGATGAAAGAAACTATAAAATAAATAACTAATGCAACTACAAATACAATTCTGATATCAAACATTAGAGCAAGCATAAATACTGGAACAGAAATCAATCCACCACAAATAAATGAAATTTCACAAGCTCTTCTAAGATTATACTTATTCTTAAATCTAGAATTGGTGAGTAAATATAAAACATATAGATAATAGAAATCGTGAATACCTAAGCCTAACCCAACAAGAGCACTTGTTATAAATAGCATCTTAGCAGTAGGTACCAAAGCAAATAGCAGCAGTCCTAATAAAGAAGAAAATGAAGATAACAAAACACGAACTCTTGATGTCATTGCATAAGCATATCTCTCTTTAATAACAAATCCTATAAAAAGAGCAGCAAATGTGGCAACCAAATAATAAAATGAGGCAGTTGCTAAGGAGATGCCTACAGTAGGTAAATAATTAGGTAAAAAACTGAGCATAAATGCTACTAGAACACCCATAGATAAGAAAGAAGAAGCCAAAAACCTACCAGCATACTTATCAGACATCAATTCAAGCCATCTAGTAATTGGGAAATATGATTCCTTAACAGGCTGATTATCTCTCATAAAGAAAATAATACCCAAACTAGCAACAATCATTACCGCACCAGCAATAACATTTACAATTAAAAGGCCAAATCTCTCATAGCAAATTCCTGCAATAACAGTTCCAACAGCAATACCCAAGAAATAGCCTGTGTACTGGACGTTATGAATCTTACGATCAGAGAACTCTTCGTAACCTAATCTACCAGCATTCATTCTATAGTCACGCATAACATTGAAGGCCATACCATAAGCAAATCCAGTAAATAGTAATAGAACTAATGTAACAGGTAGTAAATCAACTATTCCTGCAAGTAAACTAAACATATAACCAATTGCATTTGTAACTATTAATGCAATACGTGAAGTCAATTTAAATTTGAGTTCTCTTCTAACAGCAGAACCGCCAAAAAAGCCAAAAGCGTATAATATGATTCCAAGAGCGATTAAACTTTGTACAACTGGTGATGTATAACTATAGTCCTGCAAACAGTCTTTAACATACAAAGGTATAATTACAGGTATCATTACAGCACCAAGAGAAGCAAAGAAAGATAAGAAACTAACTGCTTCCTTACCATACATAATAATCACTGGAACATTTCCAGATATACCTCTTGAGACAGTAGAAACAAATAAATTGAGTTCATAAATAATAATACCCATAGCCACTGCGATGGAAATAATAGTAAACACCCAACTCAAAGACATACCATTAACAGTTGAGACAAAATCTGCATATGGCATTCTAACTTCTAGAATACCAGCGACAGTATTCTCAGTTGAAATAATAGGAGCAATAGCACAAACATATTTTACGCCGTTATCAGATCTTGTTGTAAAAGCAGCCTGCTGAAGCTCAAAACAGTTATTATACTGATCACCAACACCAGATAAATAATACTGTTCGATTGATGAATTATCCGATGTTGTACAAAGTCTTAAAAAGGAATTACCTGCTTTCGTATAAATATCAAAAGTGTAAGCTTTACCCTTAGCATACTCATATACAGGAAGAGGAAATGTCATTCCCTCCTCAATATTAGTGTGGCCTAAAGCAGTGGAGCAAGCAACAGAAATAGATTCCATTGCTTCTGCACGTTCAGACTCCAAAACAACAGTATAAGTATCAGTTAAAGTTTTGCTCATAACGAGAAGTACAACAAGGACAATGACAAAACAATAACCAATCGTAGTAGCTATGCTTTTCCTTTCCTTTCTACGCCTAATTTCAGCGGAATTTCTACTCATAGACGCTGACCTCTCTTTCCGGCATTAATAAACTTAGGAACTAAAAGCTGAATAATATAGACAACGATTCCACAAGCTACAGTAATAATAACTGAAGTCAAAATC
Source organism: Saccharofermentans sp. (assembly GCA_024403715.1). Classification (GTDB taxonomy): domain Bacteria; phylum Bacillota; class Clostridia; order Saccharofermentanales; family Saccharofermentanaceae; genus Saccharofermentans. Next base: position 49,246 of record JAKSRJ010000008.1, read on the forward strand.
TTACTTTCAAAATTATCACCCATCTGCTTAAGATTATTAAAACTACACTTATACTCAAATACAGCAACACATCTACCAGTAGAATCAGCAATAGGAACCAATATACTCTCAGTAGTACTTGTACCAACAGTAGTTGGATTATTATCAATATTAAGCCAGTCTGAGATATCTCTAGAAGCAACTTCAAATGATTCAGGAGCTTCAGGTCCATGGCTCATCAAAACAGAAAGTCGGCCTTCTGTATATAAAAACAAAGCGTAACTCTCTGTTGTATAGCTCTCTGTTGTAGTATCAGCAAGCATCAATGCTAAAACATCATTATACTTAACAGCAGCATTTGAAGGATCAGCTGCAATCTCATCACCATCTAATGTCATCCCTACAACATCACAAATTGATGAGAGTTTATTATCCGTTGTATTTCTAAACTCAGTCTCAAACTGTAATCGCATATGATGAACAGCAAATGAAACCGATAAAATCGATAACAAAAGTGACACAATAATTAGAATAACAGTTCGAATAACTCTGTTGAGAACATCTGTCTGATTGGCAGACCTATTATCCATCTACAGATATCTCCCTTCTATTTACACAATTTCAATATTATTATACATAACTTATGTTACAGGTCTTTGACAATGTCCTTGAACATATCACCTCTGTGTTCAAAATGTCTGAAATGATCATAGCTTGTACCAACATTAGACATGATAACTATCTCACCAGGCTTGGCCATTTCCTTTGCCTTATTCACAGCGGTAACATAATTCTTAATTACAATATCTCTTGTTTCTGGGAATTCATAAACATCACCATCTACAGATTCAATCTCAAATACTTCATAATTACGTCCGTTTGCTTCCTTCTCAAGAATATCTTTGATAAAGCATGCATTTGAACCATAAATGATAATACGATTGCTAACACTTAAGATTGCATTACCAAGATTTGTGTAATCACATTTCTTGTCAGCTCCACCACAGATGAGTACACCCTTCTGATTACGAGAAGCAAGAGCATTCATTGTGTTAATTGTTCTGTTAGGTGAAGTATCAATTGATGAGTTGTAATACTTAACTCCATCTATTTCTCTGATGAATTCAATTCGATGAGCAACACCCTTAAATGTCTTGGCAACCTGAGCAAAAGTCTCAGCAGAAACATAATCTCTTACGGCCATCATAGCAGCCAGGTAATTCTCAACATTATGTCTTCCAGGAATTAAAATCTCATCTTCCTTAATTAGCTTAACAACTTCACCATTGTACTCATAAGTTAAGTAGCCATCTGTATCAAGATAAGCTGTAGCAATTAACTTGCTGGCACCTGCTCTTTTACTTGTATCTTCATTAAGAGCAAAGAATGAAACCTCTCCCCTAACTTCATCTTTCATGTTATAGGTAATATCACATGCTGAGTTAAGTACAACTCTGCCCATTGGAGACTGATACTTAAAAATATTCTTCTTGGAATCAATATACTCATCGTAATCCTTATGGAAATCAAGATGATTAGGAGTTACGTTAGTTACAATAGCAACCGTACTGCTTGAAGCACAATCCAATAACTGGAATGATGAGAGTTCCAAAACAACCATATCATCAGCCTTAATTTCTGCGATTTTATCAAGAAGCGGAGTTCCAATATTTCCGCCAGTCCAAACCTTAAACCCTGATGCTTTAAGTAGTTCAGATACAAGAGTAGTTGTAGTAGTCTTTCCATCAGAGCCAGTAACAGCAAAAATCTTAGCTGGACAAAGATTCATAAAGAGCTCCATCTCTGTTGTTAAAACGCTGCCCTTCGCTTTTGCTGCCAGGAGTTCCGGAGATGTATAACGCATCTTAGGTGTTTTAAACACAAAGTCGTAGTAGTCATTTTTTAGGCTGTCCAGGTAATCTTCACCTAAGGACCAGTTTAAGCTTACGCCAGCCTGCGCAAATTCTGCCTTTGCTTTCTCTATTGATGGGTCACCATCAGCAAGCTTGTCGAAAGCAGTTACTTCTACACCCAAAGAATAAAGCCACTTAATAAGTGGACGGTTTGAAATACCTACGCCAATTACAGCTGCCTTCTTTCCCTTCATATTAGCAATCAAATCTTCTAATTTTTTGTTATTCATATAGCACCTCACTTAGTTTTCTGTATAAGATTCATATAGCTTGCTGTAGAAACCTCCAGCATTAATTAACTCATTATGTTTACCAATCTCACTTACTTTTCCATTCTCAATTACAACAATCATATCTGAATCAATAATCGTAGATAATCTGTGTGCAATGATAATTCCTGTTCTTCCATTAAGTAATTCCTTAACAGCATTCTGAATTCTTACTTCAGTTAATACATCGACAGATGATGTAGCCTCATCAAGAATCAAAATATCATTATCAGCTACCATTGCACGGGTAATGCTTAACAGCTGTCTTTGACCTTCAGAAATATCATCACGAGATGAGTCGATATCCTCATTATATTTATTAGGTAACTTACGAATGAATGAATCCGCTCCTGAAGTGTCTGCAATACTAATAGCATCTTCATCACTAATTGTATTGTTACCATATTTAATATTCTCTATTACTGATCCATTTTTAAACCATGAATCCTGAGCTACAACACCAATGTACTTACGAAGCACATTACGTGGTACATCTCTGATATCAGTGTCATTAATAAGAATTCTTCCAGATTCAGGCTCATAGTAACGCATGAGAAGATTTATAAGTGTAGTCTTACCACATCCAGTAGGACCTACAATCGCACATGCACAACCCGCTGGAACAACAAAAGATACATCTTTAAGAACAGGGTGTCCTTCAACATAAGAGAAAGATACGTTTTCAAATTCAATTGTAAAATTATCTTCATTAGACCAGATATCCTCATTAGTTGTATTAGATAAATTATCATCTATTTCTTCGACATCAAGAAATTCAAAAATACGATCAAGACAAGCAAAAGAATCGGATAACTCTGTATATACAGCTGATAAATCATTAAATGGCTTTGTGAACTGATTTGCATAAGCAAGAACTGAAGACAGAGAACCAACAGTCATCATCTGACTTATGACTCTGAAAGCACCAACAAATGCAACCAAAGCATAGATACAGTTGTTGATTAGACGTGTACCTGGGTTTGTCATAGAACCTAAGAAAACTGCTTTCCCAGCAATTTTGCGATACTTCTCATTAATATCATTAAACTCAGAACAAATCATCTCAGCTGCATTATTTACGTGAAGTGTACTAAGATTATTTGTCATTTCTGAAATATAAGCAGTTTGCTGTGCTCTAATCTCAGACTGAGCTTTAAAAGACTTAAAAGATTTATTAGCAATAAAGTAAGCAAAAACAAATGACAATGGCGTACATACCAGCACAAGAAGAGCTATACGCCAGTCAATATAAAGCATCATGATTAACGTAAAAACAATAGAAACTATTCCAGCAAAGAACTGATTTAAAAACAGTAATAAGCCATCACTAACTGTCTCACAGTCATTAATAATCATACTCTGAAGACTACCAACAGACGAATTATCAATAAATGAGAAAGGAAGCTTACTTATCTTGCCGTATACATCAGATCTGATGCGATTTGATACCTTATAAGCTATGCTGTTATTAATTCTGTTAAGAGCGTATTGCATAATCGAAGTGAGGATAATAACTCCAACAGCAATCAGAAGATATCTGATAATTGTAGTTACATCAGACACACCAATACAGTCGATAGCTTTACCTACTATAAAAGGAATGGTAATCGACAATACAGCGGCGATAATCGCAAATACTGAAGATATAACAACAAGTTTAAAAGAACCCTTAATATAACCTGAGAGTCTTTTTACAGTAGCTATATTAATATTCAGGGACTTCTTCTTAGACGCCATTATAAGCCTCCTTCTGAAGTGCACATAAATACCTGTAACTCTCAGAAGTTTTAATTAATTCTTTATGTGGAGCGCTTGCTATCAAGCGTCCTTCTTCTAGCAGAAGAATATAATCAGAATCCTTAACAGTTCTAATCTTCTGAGCAATCATAATTCTTGTTGGATTTTTATCAAGAGTTTTAAGATTATTAAGAAGATTTGTCTCTGTTTTGGCATCCAAAGCAGAAGTACAATCGTCCATTATTAGAACCGATGGTTTTGATGCAAGACTTCTTGCAATTCCAATCCTTTGCTTCTGGCCACCAGACAAACCAGATCCGTTAGAAGAAACCTTGTAATACTTACCTCTTTCTTTACGATTAATAATATCTGTAGAACAGGATTTCTCAATTGCGTAGTCTACACTATCGTTTGATACATCCTCTCGAAAGGCTTTAACATTATCACTAATAGAACCGGTAAATATTCTAGCCTTCTGCATACAAAAACCAACATTCTTATAAAAAGAATCACGACTGATTGAATTGACATCTATACCATTAATCAGTATTTGACCTGAATCTGGTTTATAAATACCAGCAATTAGTGAAGCTAAAGTAGATTTTCCAGAACCAGTACGGCCAATAACTCCTACTGTCTGACCTGGTTCAATCTTTAAACTAATATGATTTAATGATGGTTCACTATTGCCCTTATATGTAAAAGTTACATCTTTAAACTCGACGCTATATGCATAATCTGATGCTAATAATTCTTCGTAACCATCAAGCTTTTCATCACTTAAATTAAATACATATTCAACACGAGAAGCACAAGCGATTGCTCTACTTAATGAAACAATCATGTTTGCAAACTTGATTAACTCAACAAGAATCTGAGACATATAGTTATATAGCGCAACAACCTGTCCCTGTGTTAAATCTCCAGCAGACACCTTCAATGATCCATTATAAATCAGTAAGCAAATAGCCAAGTTAATAAGCATAAATGACGTAGGGTTAAGAAGAGCAGATATCTTAGCAGCAACAATTTGCATGTATTCAAGCTTGTTGCTTTTATTAGAAAAAGCATCAAAATCATCTTTACTCTTATTAAAAGATCGAATTACCTTAACTCCGTTAAGGCCATTAGTTGTTGCCTTTACCAACTCATCTAGACCTTCCCTACTTGTCTTATAAGCAGGGATGGAAGATGCAATATTAAATCCAACAAAAGTCCCCAAAACAATGATTATGCCAACAAAGATTAAAGCGAGCTTTACATTAATTGTAAAAGCCATAATTGTTGCACCAAAAACAACACATGGTGATCTTAATAACAATCTTAATGTAATATTAATACCTGCTTGAATCTGATTTAAATCAGATGTCATTTCAGTAATTAGATTTGAAGGACCTACTTGCTCAACATCACTAATTGATAAACGATGAATTTTATGGAATAAATCCATTCGAATATCTGATGTAATTCCTACTGATGCAGATGCAGCAAAGTATTGTGCAATTAGGGTACTTATGAAACCTAAAACAGACATCAACACAAGCAATACAACATTCTTTTTAATCATAGTCGTATCACCAGTATTAATACCGTTATCAATGATTGAAGCGATAATCAAAGGAACAATAAGTTCAAAAATTACCTCCAAAAACTTAAATAATGGAGCGCATATACTCTTAAACTTATAAGATCCAAAATATCGCAGTACAGTTTTCATTATCAGTCGTTAAGATCCTTAATTAACTTGTTACACATAGTCTTTGTTTCTTCAAAATCGATAGTGCTAAATACACCATCTTCATAAAGAATTCGACCAGCAATCATAGTCATTTTAACTACTGAATTATCGCTACTATAGACAATATTATTAACAATATTATTCTCAGGCTGCATTGAAGGCTTATTCATATCAATCATAATAATATCAGCCTGCTTACCTTCTTCTAAGTAGTCACAGTCTGTTAATCCCATACATCTAGCACCACCAACAGTACCAGCTGTCAAAATCTTAAATGGATCAACACTTGTTGGGTCATTATTAACAACATTAGAAAGAACAGTACTTAAGTACATCTCTCTAAACATAGACAAACTGTTATTTGATCCAGCACCGTCCGTACCTATAGCAAGGTTAATTTCACTTGATATGAACTTAGAAATTGGAGCTATGCCACTGGCAAGTTTGAGGTTAGAACATGCGTTAGATACAGCCCATAGCTTTCTTCTCTTAAATACCTCTACATCTTCATCAGACATCCATACACAGTGAAAACCACCTCCGCCAAAATCAAACATACCAAGCTTATCGAGCAAAACAGGAGGTGTCATACCATATCGTTCTTTACATCCATCAACTTCACTTGAAGTCTCGGAAATATGAGCAAAAACAGGTGCTTCATACTTATGAGCAATATCACTAATTCTATTCATTAAATCCTTAGATGTAGTATATTCTGCATGAAATCCTAGCTGAAAAGAAACTAATGGGTCAACAGAATTAAACTTTTCATATTCATTCTCAAGTCTATCAATACCACCAAAATCATTTACAGAACCACAGAATACATTTCTAAATCCCATCTCAACAGCAGCTTTTGTAACACTATCAGGATGGAAATACATGTCAAAGCACGATGTAATACCGCCAGAAATATAATCAGCAAAGCCCAGCTTGGTAAACCAGTAAATATGTTCAGGAGTAAGCTTAGCTTCTCTAGGAAAGATCGCCTTAAAAAGCCAGTCGTTAAGACTATAATTATCAGCTAGAGAACGAGCAAAAGTCATTGCAGTATGAGTATGAGCATCTTTAAGACCAGGCATCAACAAATTGAGATTACAATCAATTTCTCTGTCAAACGAAAAATTAGAAGGTTTACATTCACCTACATATTCAATTTTTGAATCATTAGTCCACAACTCACCTATTATTACTGAGTTGTCCTTCATTGTTAGTATTCTAGCGTTATAAAAACGGATTCTCATTAATTACCTCAGATATTCTCAATAAATGCTTTATATGCTAAGTATGTATAATACAAATCAATTTTTGAAATTACTTCATAAGGTGCATGCATAGACCAAACAGGAACACCAGCATCAATAACTGACATTCCGTACTTAGCCATGTATGCAGAAATAGTTCCACCACCGCCAACATCAACTTTACCAAGTTCTCCTGTCTGCCAAGCAATCTTATTACTATCAAGTATACGAGTAATCTCGGCTACAAAATCACCTGTAGCTTCGTTTGTTCCAGACTTACCTCTAGCACCTGTATACTTTTCAAGCTTGAGTCCATGAGACATAAAAGCAGTATTACGCTTTTCAAAAACACTAGCATACTTAGGGTCATAACCAGTAGTTACATCAGTGGAAAGCATTTTAGATGCTGCAATTACTTTACGATACTTAAGCATATCAAATGAACCATCACCAGTCTTAGCACATATCTCCATAAGGAAATGCTCATAAAGAACAGACTGCGCTCCGGAATTTGCAGATGAACCAATTTCTTCCTCATCAGTAAGCATAGTTACACAAGGCTTATCAGGTCTTTCCTGAGCAAATAAAGCCATAATTGCAGGATATGCACAAACTTTATCATCATGTCCATAACCAGCAATTAACGCTCTGTCAAAACCTACATCTCTAGCCTTCATTGCAGGAACAATCTCTATTTCACCTGTAACAAAGTCCTTCTCGACAATTCCAAAATTATCGTACAAATACTTAAGTACCCAAGCCTTATATGGTTCCTTAGAAGCATTTGCATCATCCTTAACTGATTTTGACGACATTGGCATACTACCAATAACAAGATTCAAATCCTCTGCAGGAATGAATTCAGATGATTTCATATTACGCTGACCATCATCAAGATGAGGAAGTAAATCAGTTATATAAAAAATAGGATCAGATTCATTCTCACCAATCTTAAATGTATGTTTACTGCCATCTTTTGTGTAAACTACTCCATGAATAGCAAGAGGTATAGTAGTCCACTGATACTTCTTGATGCCACCATAATAATGAGTCTTGAAATAAACAGCTTCATTATCTTCATAGATAGGATTAGGCTTAAGATCAAGTCTAGGAGAATCAATATGTGCACCCAAAATATTAAGACCATAAGAAACTGGTTTTTTACCAATTACAGCCATAACAAGACCTTTATCCTTAATACTAGAATAAACCTTATCACCTACTTTGAGTTTTTCCTTAGTCTCAATATCTACAAAGCCTAACGATTTAGCTGCATCTATAGCATTCTCAGTAAATTCTCGTTCTGTTTTACTACTATCAAGAAAGGCCTTATACTCTTCTGCAAAAGCCATACAAGCTTCGTTTTCACTTTTAGAAATATCTTTATATAAATTAGGAAACTCAGCAAAAAGCTTCTCATCCTTCTTTGAAGACTTTTTTGTAGCCATAAAAACACCTCGTTAATAAAAATAATAATAATTATTATAGTATTAACGAGGTTAATTTCAAAATTGTAAGTTAGTTAAATATTAGAGAGTTGTTTCTTCAGAAGAAGCATCATTATTAGGTACTGGAGCCTCTGCTTCAGGAGCTTCCTGTAACTCTGGATTCTGTGCATTATCAATAGGAGCCTGTTCAACAGCTTCATCTTCATTATCATTAACTGGAATAGCTGTAGATTCTGTAGCAGTAGATACAGTATTTGATACTGCCTGAGTAACAGCAGATGATGTTGACGGCTCAGCAACAGGCGAATTTTCATCATCCATAATAAATGACTCAGTTGGATCTACAGTTGGAATCAAAGGAGCCTCAAGCGGATCAGAAGCACTCAAGTTTACTGTTAGAACATAACCAGTTACATTGTTAGGAGCAACAACCTTAGTAAAAGTACCCTCCTGCTCAACAAAAATTACACGTTCACCAACTGCCAAAGAAGCAATAACTGTACCCTCAGATGGAGCAGAATAAAGCGGAGTACCGTCAGCAGTAATATACATTACAGTCTCAACCAAAGTCTCATCAGATGACTTATCGAAAGGCTTAATCAAGCCCTTATATGAAGCATAAGCAAACAAACCACCAAATGTAAGTCCGGCACAAAGAATAAATAACAACAAAGTAAGGAGTATACCTTTAATTACAGGATGCTTAGACTTACTCTTCTCCCCTGAACTACTAGAATGTTTTACATTACTATTAAACACCTGTGTATCACTAGGCTCAGTCTCATTATAACCACCAAAAGCATCTGAACCATCATTATAAGGCTCTTCATAACTATTAGTGTTATTAGTAGCTACAAAATTATTAGCACTTGGGATAATTGCATCACCAGGGAGTAATAAAGTTGACTCAATATCAATTGCAGCGAATGATAATCCATATTTTACACCGATGTTTGCAGCACTATTAACCAATTCATGAGCCTTAGCTTCAGTAGACATAGGCTTAATAAGAATAGAATTACGATTATAAGCAGGCATAAGCTTAGAAATACCAATACCCATAAGACAGATACTATCATTATCCTTAAGCTTTAGGTGCACCTTCTTATCAGGCATAACTGCACCATCCTGAGGCATCTTACCAAGATACTGTGTAAGACTAAAACGCCCCGGATGATTAGCCTCATCTTGAGCTGTAATGGCACCCATCTGAACATAACGATGAGCTACTGTTTGATCTTCAGTAAGAGCCATTATCTTACCACCGCGAACTAAGATAGCCTTTGTATTACCAATATGAATCATTCTCAAGGTGTCGCCTTCAATAACAGCCATTGACATAGATGTTTTCAAAGGATTTCCACCATGAGAAACAATATAATTACATACATGAACGTTCAATGAATTTACGACTTGATTAGAGAATGATTCAAAATCGAGAACAGGCTGTCCCTGAGCAGAAGAAACAATCTTAGACAATAACTGATTAAGCTCAATATTAAGCATCGCAGCTAAGGAATCAGGTCCTTGAGTAGATAATATAGCTACTACCTGAATTGGAGATGTAGATCTTGCTGTCCTAACAAATTCATTAGGAAAATCAGCCATAGTCCTATATAGAGTATGGAAGAAAATATTCTCCTGTGGCTGATTAGGCACAAGATTTGTCTCAAGAATACATGTAGATACTGTCTTACTCATATAATATCTCCGTCAAATTAAACTTTCACGATTGTACAATAATTTGACAAAAGCCTCAATAGATTGAAGTATAATCAGCAACATCGCGATCAACAATGCAGATATAGGAACGTCCTGTATTAACTTCTAACTCATCACCATTCTGATTATAAACAATGATTGGGTCATTAGTACCAGCCTTAGACCAAGTTATAGGAATATATCTACCATCAGAGAAATAATAACCTGTACCACCATCTTCTAAGTACGCATCAATTGTGGAATCTCCATGAGGCTGGATATTTGCAAAAAGTACGAATACATTTGTAAATGCAATCTGTGTACCAGTTGTCTCATCAATCTGAGGATTACCATACTGAGACTTAGAATACAAACCAGTAGCAGAATCATAAACAAAATAAGCATCATCATTTGTAGCTGAGAAATAAACATTAAATTCAGTACAAGTAGCAGCACCGTCTAAATCGGATGATTCATCAACAAAGTTAAAGAGTGTATTATTCTCATTATCAATCATTGAGATATTGTTATATTCAATACCTTCAAGAATATGTCTACCATCAGAAACCGCTGTATGCTCAATTGCTCTAATAGATTTCCAATAAGAATCTCTCCAGAAGAATAAGCCCTGAGGAAGAGATACATAACCATCTTCATATGCAGAAGAGCTATATACACCAGCAGAGCAGTTATTACCGTCAATATGATCAATACCATAGTTTGCAATATGATCTGGAACTCGAGCATTTCTACCAAAATGGATAAATACAGAATTATTACCAGCTGCCAAGTCTGTTGACAAAACTCTAGCAGATCTTAATGAACCAATTTCTGGAATTGTATTAACATCAGCAAATAAACAAAGAAGTCTAGTCTGTCCACCTTCTGTCTGATATTCATAAATCGCATCAGCCTGAGAAATACCTCTCTGAGGCATAGCAGCATGGCAGTTATTAACAACAACTGCAACAGAACGCATTCCAACATTATCAGGATTCATTGTAAACTCACCTGTAATAGGATTAAGAGCTAATCCACTTGGATCAATTGTAGCTTCTGTCGCTACTGTAGTTTCAGCAATAATAGGAGCTAATTGCTGTTCTGTCTCTACAGGAGCTTCTGTCTGAGTAGCAACTGTAGTAGGGATAGTCTCAACAACCTCCTCTTCCTTAGAACAAGCAGCAAAAGGAATAGTCATAGCAGCTGTCATAGTAACTGCCGCAATCTTCTTAAAATTCATAAAAGACCTCGTATATAATAAGAATTGTCTGTTTTGACAGTAAAATTATAACATTCTTTAAGTAACAACAATTTTGATATTGTTACAAGAATATGTTTTTACGCGCAAAATAAATAGTTAATTCGCTTCACCTTGGTTTTCCAAAGCTTCATATTCATTATGAGTCATAGCAAAGTCAGAGCCCTTCATCATAGACTCGAGAATTATATAGGCTATACAATTAATTCTAATTTGCAATATATCTCTTTCCTCGTCCACCTTAAATGGATCTAGAGAAAAACAACTATCTAATGGAGTATTACGAATCATACCGCCGAATTCCTGAAGATTAAGGTTCTTACTATCCTTCATCTCACCCATTGAATCAAAGAAATAATCGGCACTATCAAAATATACAATAGGGATATTTAGCTCATCAAATGGAACATAATCAGATCTATTGTGAGATACTTCGCGATAAATATCATCAAATCCATCTCCGTTCAAATCTGTGATAACACCAGATTCGTTGTAATAGAGACTAAATTCATACTGCGTATATAGAAGACTATCATAAGTAACATCATAAGCTTGATAAAGTTTTCTACGCATTTGATACTTCTGAGTCATATTAAGTGAATTATAACCTGCAGAAGCATATACTTTATCACCACCATAAATGCTATCGATACAGTACATACAATCGATTAAAGAAGACATCTCTGGGGTTAAAGAATTAACAAATGCTCTTGCACCAGCAAAATTATCATTTCCAGCCCCAAATGCTACAAGATACACATCGAAAGGCAAATCCTCATAATTACTAATCTGAGCTGCTATTGTAAGTAAACATCCAACACCCGAAGCATTATCAGATATTCCATCATAGTTATAGGATGGATCAACGGCTCCAACAGAAAAAATATCATCATAATGAGCACCAATTACAATGGTTCTTCTAACCTCTTCTGGATTACCATACTCATCAATATTTATGAATCCACGACCACTATAACTAACAAAATAATTAGTTGAGGACTGACCAGATTCATTCGTAAAAACCTGTTCAGATACTTCATATCCGAGCTCCTCAAATTTATTTTTAATGTACAATCCAGCTTGAGCCTCCTCCATTGTATAAGGGGCACGGTATGGATATAAAGACGCAAACTCCCTCGCAATATCGGATCCATAAGAACCATAATCAGCCTGCAATAAAACCTCATCGCCATCATCAGAGCAAGCAACGAGAGGAGTTGCAAAAACTATACTCGCCAAAACTAGCGCAATTATCTTTATAAATCTTCTCATTATCATTCACCTTATTTACTAATAACAGTCAAACGATTACAAAGGATACTCAAGGCCTCGTCTTTTTCTAGCTTCATAATGCTCCAACTATTTGAATTATTATTAACTATTTCAATTGGTATATTACCGTTTTTAATTAAATTTTGTTCTAATATTTTTACTATAGATTTTGCAGAAACTCCTTCAAGTTTTGTTGGTAACCCCAACACACTATAAATCTTTGCTAATGGAATTCTGTTTTTTTCATCAACACATGAATATAAACTTAAAGCTAATGCTTCACCTTCTGAGTAATTCATAAACCTAAAATAGCTCTCAATTGCAGTAGATATTTCATTACCTAACTGTAAAAGCTTAGGATTAGCACTTACAATTTTACTTCTCAATGTAAATACACGATTTAAAAACTCTCTATCATTTTTCTTAGCAACTAAATCGAGAAGAATACTTAAATCACCGAGAATAGCAAGGCGAACAATAAAAGCATATCCATTATGATTTATCTTATCTGGAACTGTCGATAAAAACTTAGGATCAATAATCACACAGTTAGGTTTAAAAGGAACAGACAAAGCATTCTTAAGTTTCTTAGAGTTAAGATACACATTTGTAGCAACAGAACTCTCATACATAGCATCAGGAGTTGTTGGAATAGCTATAGAATTAATTCCACCTTCAAAAATAGAAGCACAAAAGCCAGTTACATCAATGATGCTTCCACCTCCTAAAGCAATTACCCAATCATTATTACCAAAACCAAAGTCAGTTAAAAAATCATAAACCTCGGATACTGCTTTAAGGTTTTTATTTCCATCATTACACTCAACTGGAACTAGAACGGTTTTTACGCCCCTATCTAAAAACTGATTCTCAAATGAATTGAAATAATAACCACTTACTACTCTATCTGAAACTACAGCTATCTTTACAGTATCAACATCAGCATTACAAAGGTCAAAAATATACTGAGCAGCAAACTTGAGCGCTTCTCCAGTTCCACAATAACACTTGTAAGGTCTATTAGTATTCAAAATGTCCATGTATTTATAATACCATTTATTATAAAAATAGCATCTATATGTACAAAGTGGTAAAATACTTCGGTTAAAAATAACAGGATGGTTTATTTTCAATGAAGATTAGAACAAGATTTGCGCCTTCTCCAACTGGATTTATGCATGTTGGTAACTTAAGAACTGCGCTCTATGAATACCTTACAGCTAGACACGAAGACGGCACCTTTGTTCTTCGAATCGAAGATACTGATCAGGAAAGATTCGTTGAAGGTGCTACGGACGTAATTTACAATACACTTAAATTAGCTGGTATTACACACGATGAAGGTCCAGATATCGGAGGCGATTTCGGTCCATATGTTCAGTCAGAGCGTAAAGATATGTATAAGCCATATGCAGAGCAGCTTGTTAAGGAAGGTAAAGCATATTATTGTTTCTGCACAAAAGAGCGCTTAGATTCATTGAAGGACAAGGCAAAGGAATCAGGTGAGATTGTTGGTTATGATCGTCACTGTCGTAACCTTTCTCAGGAAGAGATTGATAAGAATCTTGCTGACAAAGTTCCTTATGTTATTCGACAGAAGTCACCTATTGAAGGCGAATCTACTTATCATGATTGTGTTTATGGCGATATCACAATCAAGAATGAAGAACTTGATGACCAAGTATTAATTAAGGCCGATGGTTTCCCTACATATAATTTTGCTAATGTAATCGATGACCATACAATGGGAATTACACATGTTGTCAGAGGCTCAGAGTACTTATCTTCTACTCCTAAGTACAATGCACTCTATGATTCATTTGGATGGGATATTCCTACGTATATTCACCTTCCACTAATTATGGGTAAGTCTGTTGATGAAAATGGTGAGACTGTTGTAAGTAAACTATCAAAGCGTCATGGAAGTACTGGTTTCTTTGATCTTGTTAATGAAGGATATTTACCTGAGGCAATCATGAATTATATTGCTCTTCTTGGATGGGCACCTGCAGGTGAATTTGAGAACAGAGAAATCTTTAGTATGGACGAGCTTATTAAAGCTTTTGATATTAATGGAATCTCAAAGTCTCCTTCTGTTTTTGATTACGATAAACTTGAATGGGTTAACGGTGAGTATATTAAGCTTATGAGTTCTGAAGATTTTCTTAAGAATGCTAAGCCATATTATGATGAATTCGGTATTACTCCTGACCATTACGAGCTTCTTGAAGAATTAATGAAGCCTCGTATTACACGTTTTACACAAATTACAGAAAAGCTTTCTTTTATGAATGAGCTTGCTAACTACGATTTGTCACTTTTCGAGCATAAGAAGAGTAAATCCACAATAGAGTCATCAATCGATGCTATAGAAGCAGCTATCCCTGTACTTGAGAATGTTGAGTGGAATAGAGAAGCTATTACAGAAGCTATTACTTCACTAGCAGAAAGTAAAGAAGTTAAAAAGACAGTAATCATGTGGCCTGTAAGAATTGCTGCTGCAGGTGTAGCTGTAACTCCTGGTGGAGTATCAGAAGTTCTTATCCTACTTGGCAAGGAAGAGTCATTAAGAAGAATTAAAATCGGTCTTGAAAGATTGAGAGGAAAGTAATATGGCTGATAACAAGCATTTTATTCACGAGATAATTGATGAAGAACTAAAGGAAGGCGGCAGATGTTACGGTAAAGCTGTTCATACACGTTTTCCACCAGAACCTAACGGATACCTTCATATTGGACATGCTAAGGCTCTAGAAATTGACTTTGGTACTGCTGAAGCTTACGGTGGTATGTGTAATCTTCGAATGGATGATACAAATCCAACAAAAGAGGACGAAGAATACGTAGAAGCGATTAAAGAAGATATCAAGTGGCTAGGACATGACTGGGATGACAGATTCTTCTATGCTTCTGAGTATTTTGATCAGATGTACGGTTTTGCAGTTGAACTCATCAAAAAGGGTTTGGCTTATGTGTGCGAATTAACGCCAGAACAGATGAAAGATATGCGTGGAGATATAAATACTCCTGCTCAGTCACCTTTCCGCGACAGACCAATTGAAGAGTCATTAGAGCTATTTGAAAAGATGAAGAATGGTGAGATTGAAGAAGGAAAAATGACTCTTCGTGCAAGAATTGATCTTGCTTCCGGTAACTTCAATATGCGTGACCCAGTTATTTATAGAATTAACAATCTCCCTCACCATCGCCTTGGAAACAAGTGGTGCATCTATCCAATGTATGATTTTGCTCATCCTATTGAAGATGCTTTGGAAGGTATTACTCATTCTCTTTGTTCACTAGAGTTTGAAAATCACCGTCCACTCTATGATTGGGTAGTTAATAATATCTCTGTTGAATGTAAGCCTCGTCAGATTGAGTTTTCTCGTCTTGGTATCACACGTACTGTTCTTTCAAAAAGAAAGCTTAGAAATCTTATCGAGAGTGGATATGTTGAAGGCTGGGACGATCCAAGAATGCCAACACTATGTGGTTTGAGACGTCGTGGTTATACTGCTCAGTCTATTAGAGAATTCCATAGACTTAATGGTGTATCTAAGGTTTCATCCGTCGTTGAATATGCATTCTTAGAGTATTGCTTAAGAGAAGATCTTAACAAAAAAGCTGACAGAGCAATGGCGGTACTCCATCCTATTAAGCTCATTATCGATAATTATCCAACAGATAAGACTGAAGTATTTGAAGTTGAGAATAATCCAGAAGATCCTACTAGAGGTACAAGAGAAGTAACATTCTCTCGTGAGGTTTGGATTGATGCTGAAGACTTTATGGAAGTCCCTGAGAAGAAATATTTCCGTCTCTTCCCTGGTAACGAAGTTCGTTTGAAGTCTGCATATGTTGTAAAGTGTGTTGGCTGTGATAAGGATGAAAATGGCAATGTAATTGCAGTACATGCTGAATATGATACAGAAAGCCGTGGTGGAAATACTGCCGACGGAAGAAGAATTAAAGCAACAATTCACTGGGTAGATTGTAAGACTGCAGTTGATGCTGAAATTAGACTTTATGATCAGCTCTTCACTACTGATAACCCGGACTTAGCTGATGTTAATTATCTTGATTTTATTAATCCTGATTCATTAACTATCATCAAGAACGCTAAGGTTGAGGCTTCTCTTATTAACAGTAGCAAGGAAGATAGATATCAGTTCTTACGAGTTGGTTACTTCTGCGCCGATAATAGGGACTCTTCTCCAGAGCATCTTGTTTTCAATAGAGCTGTGTCTTTGAAGGATAGCTATAAGCCAGCAACTAATAATTAACTTTTATCAAAATTATCATTTAAAACTAAGACCTCAGATATAGCTTCTGAGGTCTTTAAATTTTATATATAACTTGTTGGTAAAGAGATTAAACAAATTTATATCCGCAAGCGTGATACTTAACTTCTCCCGCTTTTATTACTGGTGAATCAAACTGAGGTAGGTTAACAGCATTAGGGTACATACCAGCCTCACAACAGACAGCATCATATGGATGATATGTATGACCATTCTTATAAAAATCGCCGTGCATATGGTTAGCTGTATAAAACTGAATACCAGGAAGATCAGTCCAAGTCTCCATTTTACGATTGGTTCTATCATCTTCTAACAAAGCAATACACTCGTATCGTCCTTCATTCTTAAGATTATAATTAGAATCAAGACCAAGACAGTTTTTAATCTGTGGATCATCCGAAATAATTGCCTGTTCAAGCTTAGCACCTGTTCTAAAATCAAAATCCGTGCCTTCAACTTTAATTACATCGCCATCAGGACAATTATACTGATCTTTATGTAGTACCTCATCTGACTTAACAGTCAAAATTTCATTGCGAATAGAGCCAGATCCTTCGCCACCAATATTGAAGTAAGCGTGGTTAGTAGGAGCAAAAATAGTAGCCTTATCAGACACACCCTTATACACCATAATGAAAGTACCATCATTAAGCCATGAATAAAGAACTGAAGTTGTAAGATTACCAGGGAATCCGCACTCACCATCAGGACTTAAAATAGTAAACAGAACTCCATCATCAAAGGATAACTTCTCTTCACTGTCACAAAGTCCGACAATACCTGAATCCTTGATAAACTTATCGCATTCTGCTTTTGACATAACTTCGCTTTTCCAAAAGAGATTCTGAATAGCAGGATCACCTGTATGAAGATTATTAGGGCCATCATTAGCTACAACATTATATTCAGTTCCATCGATAGTAAACTTAGCACCACTAATTCTGTTAGCACATCTACCAACAATAGCGCCGTGATTACCACAATCATATATGTAGCCGATAAGTTCATCGAAGCCATGCATAACATCAGCTACTTCACCAGTAACAGGATCTGGTATATTAAGCTCCTGAATTCTTGCTCCATAATTAATTACCTTGGCACTTAACTTGCCAGGACCCTGAATTGAGTACCTGTATGAAAGGCCATCGTAATCAACTCCGTCTAAACCATTAATATACTTCTCGCAAATAACGCTCATTAAAGTTCCTCTATATATAAATTATTTATCTTCAGGTGCAGTAGCAGGCTCAAAAGAGAGTTTTTCAATCTCAGAATTCCTAGCCTTAACTGCTTCTTCTGCCAAATCAATCAGCTTCTGCTGGCTGTCCAACTTCACTTTACCACGAAGGTCAAGTTTATGGTAAGAACCATCAGCATTCATAAAGTGCGCTCTAATTGTATCATTAAGTTGAACATCTAGCACTTCCAAAACACGATTTCTGCAATCAATATCTTCAATTGGGAACATAAGCTCAACTCTTCTGTTGAGATTACGTGGCATCCAGTCAGCTGAAGCCAAATATAAATCCTGTTGACCTTCATTATAGAACAAGAAAATTCTAGAGTGCTCTAAGAATCTTCCTGTAATTGATCTAACAGTAATATTTTCAGATAATCCAGGAACACCAGCTCTTAAACAGCAAATACCTCTTACAATAAGGTCAATCTTAACTCCGGCATTACTAGCCTTATACAATTCCTTGATGATATTTCCATCAACAAGAGAGTTAATCTTTGCAACGATTCTTGCTGGCTTACCAGCCAAAGCATTATCAGCTTCTCTTCTGATATTCTTAACAAAATGATCCTTCATCCAAAGAGGAGCTGGAACTAGCTTACGCCATGTAGAAGGAATTGAGTAACCAGAAAGCATATTGAAGAACTCAGAAGCATCTTCTCCAAAGCTCTCAGATGCAGTAAACAGGCCCATATCTGTATAGATATTAGCTGTTACATCGTTATAGTTACCTGTAGCCAGGTGCAGATATCTTCTGATACCATCTTCTTCCTTACGAACTACAAGAGTAATCTTACTATGAGTCTTAAGACCAACAAGACCATAAATAACATGGCATCCAGCCTTCTCAAGCATCTTTGCCCAGTTAATATTATTCTCTTCATCAAATCTGGCCTTAAGCTCAACTAATACCATTACCTGCTTACCATTACGGGCAGCTTCAAGTAATGAAGCAATAATTGGAGAATTAGAAGATACACGATACAAAGTCTGCTTAATAGCAAGAACATTAGGATCTGTTGCAGCCTGCTTAATAAACTCTAATACAGGTTCAAAACTCTCATATGGATGATGAACAATTCTGTCCTTCTTACGAATCTGATCAAAGATATTATCAAGTGTCTCATCAAACATTGCAGGATAAGCAGCCTTATGAGACTTATATCTGAGATCATTATAGTTTTCTTTGCCTAGTAAACCATTAACCTTAGATAAGAATGTAAGATCAATAGGTCCATCAACCTCAAAAATATCACCCTTGGAGATATTAAGTTCACGAACAAGATAATCAAGCATTTCTGGGTTGATATCATCTTCAACTTCAAGCTTCAATATCTCACCATAACGACGCTTTCTAACCTGCTCCTCAATCTCCTTAAGCAAATCTTCAGCATCATCCTCATCAATATCAAGGTCAGCATTACGCATAACTCTGTAGCATCCACTCGAAATAACAGTCTGATTAATAAAGAGTACATCAAGGTTAGCCTTAATAATGCTTTCAATTGGAACAAGGATTACTTCACCATCGCTACCTGTCAGCTTAAATAATCTTGGTACGACATTAGGTACCTGCAAAGTAGCATATACAGTATCGTCATCGTTGGTTGTAGCAAGTCCCTTACCTTCAAGCTTAACGCACAAATTGAGATGCTTATTCTGAATTAATGGTAATGGTCTTGATGAGTCAATTGCCATAGGAGTAACGATTGGATAGAGAACTGTATTAAAATACTCATCACATCTGTCCATATTAGAATCAGAGAGTTCATCATAATCAACGATGAAAACCTTCTCCTGCTTTAATGAAGGAACAAGTGATCTGGAGTATGTTGAATACATCATACTCATAAGCTGTCTTGCTCGGGAATCAATAGCTGATAACTGCTCATTTACAGTCATACCAGCAATATCCTTCTCCTCAAAATTTACGCTCGCCATATCTCTTAATGAAGCTACACGTACAGTGTAGAACTCATCTAAGTTTGAAGCTGTAATAGCCAGGAAGTTAAGTCTCTCTAACAGAGGATTCTTATTATCTCTGGACTCATGCAAAATCCTGTCGTTAAATTCGAGCCAGCTTAATTCTCTGTTATAAAATCTGTCAGAAGGCTTCATCTCATCAGCTTTCTTAGATTCTTCCACCTTTTTCTTAGAATCCTTCTTTTCAGGCTTTGATGTCTTAACACTCTTTGTTGTCTTTAAAGCCTTAGTAGCTTTTGCAGGCTTGGTTGTCTTTGTTGTCTTACCCTTTGAAGCCATTACAATGCCCTCCTTGTTCTAAGTTCTACTGAAGTTCCGATAACTTCTTCAAAAATCTTACATCTGTGCTCAAATGACCAGACTTCAAATGACATATCAGCCTCACTCATACAGGAAATGTGAATTCCATCTGGTGATGAAGTAACATTAATTCTTAATGCCTTCTGTCTGTGTGAAGCGTCAAGTGCATCTGCAATTCGAAGCATACTTGTAAGCTTGGATACCAATACCTTCTTATGTGCAGGAAGATTCTGATAATAGTAATTATCATAAGGATTTGTCTTAGGATAAAGTCTTACTACCATGGCTACAATATCCTGCTCATCTGAATTAAGACCAATTAAATCCATATACTTAATCAGAGAATATGAAGCTTCATTATGATCACAGGCATGAATATACTTACCACACTCATGCAAAATAGCAGATAACTGTAAAAGAAGTCTGTCTCTGTTAGTTAATCCAGAAAGTCTTGTAGAAGCATCAAAAATTTCCATTGCTGCATTCTCAACGAATTCAATGTGCTTCTTATCACACTTATATCTCTTGGCTGTATTACGTGCTGACTTAATTAAGTCTTCTTCATTGTTTGAGATAAGCTTATACCCACTGTATCTGGCACAGTAATTATAAACAATACCATCAGACAAAGATGCCTGTGGAAGATAGATTTTATCAACACCAGTATACTCAAGCATATTCTTAATAATCATTGCAGATGGCAATAACAATGGTGCAATATGAGAAGGAATTCTGTCATTAAGAGACAAATCTGAAGGACTGTTCTTAAAGAGATACTCATATACCTTCAAAAACTCTTCCTTAGTCATCACACAGTTCTTATCAGGAGTAAGCTTTGCAAGTCTCTTAATAAAGCCCATCTCTCCACCATAAGCAATTAAATTCTCATATACAATTCCCTTAGGCTCAACTGCGTGATAATCATCGAGATCCTGAACAATAAACTCCTGTAAAACATCCTCATAATGAGTTGTACGGGACTGAATATCAGAAAGCATCTCATAAATTCTAAGAGAACCCAGAACCATATTCTGTGAGAATACAAACTCAGATTTATCATATGTTGTTGCCTGTAATGAGTTAGCACCGATATCAAGAATCAAAGTACCTTCAGCCATAAATTCCTTAAGTTCTGGCTGAGCCTCCATAACAGCAATATTCTGGTAGAATCTCTCCATCGAATTATCCAGAATCTCAAACTTAAATCCAGTTCTAATTCTAAGCTGATCAATTACTACATCACGATTACTGGCGCCTCTTAAAGCACTTGTAGCAACACAGAAAATACGTGTAACAAGATATTCCTTACACTTAATATCGAAGGATCTTAGTATGTCACAAAGCTCATCTACCTGTTCTGCTTCAATTACTCCTGAAGCATAACTTCTTGTACCAAGAGATGTAAAAATTCTTACAGTCTCCAATTCCTTAGGCTTACCCTTAGAACTGATTTCATAAATCTTAAGGCGAGCTGTAAGTGAACCAATATCGATTACTGCAACTAATTTACGAGCCATGCTAATCCTCCTTATTCAAGAATTATACGAATAATATCTGAAGTAAATGCAAAGATTACAAGCGCAATCAAAATGCAAAAGCCTATACCATTAATAATATTTTCAGTTTTCTTAGAGATACTGTGTCCGATAATCATCTCAATGATTATCAGGATTAACTGAATTCCATCCAACCCAGGAATAGGAAGCATATTGGTAAAGACTAATCCAACTGAAATAAAAGCAGCGAGGGTCAAAACTGTTATAGCTTTATCTGCCTTAGATGTATCAACATCATCTACCACTTCAACGACTGCAGAAGTCATTCCTACTGGACCAGATACAACATTATAAGCCTCAACCTGCCCCTCAAATGCATCCTGAATAACACTAACACTTAAACGGATAATAGAAATAGGCATAACAGCTGCTGTCTTAACTGCACCTATAAAAGTCTTAAAATCAGTTACTCTATACGAATAAAAGATAACTCCACGCTGATTAGCATAAGTAATCATTGTTTTTACACACGGACTAGTATATTCAACTCCATTACGAATATAAGTCAATTCCATGGCATCGCCTTCATTCATGCTATAAAAGAATTCTTCAAATTCTTCACTGGCTACACTAATACCATTAACATGAGTCAAATAATCTCCAACTTGTAAAACTGGATGACCATTATTCTGAGATTCATTAACCTCTATTACTTCCCATCCGTTGTACTTCTCATTAACTTCAGGATAGTGCGTTATGCCCAACATAGGTCTTGTACTAATCTCTGGAGTCAATGTTAAATCATATAACTCACCTGTTGATTGAGATTTAATTGTAAGAACAACTTCATCAATTGAGCTAATTCCTTCATACATCTCATAAGAATATTCAAGATAAGAAAAAACTCTTTTTCCATTAATAGCAACTAGAGTATCTGATGTCATTACTTCTTGATTCTCTTCCATCAAAACATTGTAAAACTGAGAATCATACATCGCATCAGCAATGTCTAAAGATCCATAACCTGTAAATGAATATAAACATACGAATAGAATAAATCCTAGAACTAAGTTCATAAAGGGTCCAGCTAAAGCAACCAACAATCTTTTCCATCTAGGTGAATTAACAAGTTCACTTGGGTCATCTGATGACACAGGATTTCCTTCTTCATCGACATCAGTAAAGCGTACATATGCACCAATTGGAATTGATCTAATCTCATAATCAACGCCATTATGTCTCCAATTAACTAGAGAAGGACCTACAAAAATAGAAACTTCATATGCTTTAATACCGAGACTTCTAGCAACCAAATAATGTCCTAATTCATGAACAGTACATAGAACACCAAGAATTATAATAATAAACACAATACTCCAGAAAATACTCATCTAGACACATACTCCCTGGCAATCTTCATAGCTTCATCACTATAACCAATAATATCTTCAATTGTATAATTATTAGTATTTCGAGAAGAAAAATCGTTATATACACTACGAACATATCTTTCAATATCAAGGAAAGATATCTCCCCTTTAAGAAATGCACCAACAGCAACTTCATTAGCAGCATTCATAACAGCTGGCATAATACCCTTAGTTCTTCCAGCTTCGTAAGCCAAATCTAATAGCCCAAATACACTCGTATCACATTTCTCAAAAGTCAAATTAGAACAAGCAGCATCAAAAGGATCAAACTCTTCAAGAAGTCTTGGTCCTCGATTAGGATAGTATAGTGCCACCATAATTGGAAGAATCATTGATGGTTTGCCCATTTGAGCCAATATTGAACCATCACGAAGACGAATCATAGAGTGAATTACACTTTGAGGATGAACTACAACATCTACATGATCAACGTCAATCCCAAATAAATGAGATGCTTCAATGACTTCCAACCCCTTATTCATCATTGTAGAAGAATCAATAGTAATCTTACCACCCATTTTCCATGTAGGGTGATTAAGAGCATTCTGCGCCGTAACATCTACTAATTCATCCCTAGATTTACCTCTGAACGGACCACCAGAAGCAGTAATTAGAATTCGATCTAAATTCTCCTTTTTCTCCCCCCACAAGCACTGCCATATCGCACAGTGCTCAGAATCTACTGGAAGTAAATCAACACCTTTTTCTTTAACTAAAGGCATAATAATATCGCCACCTGCAACCAAAGTTTCTTTATTAGCTAATGCGATATCTTTACCTTCTAAAATAGCCTTATATGTAGGATATAGGCCAGCAACACCAACAATAGATCCTAAAACAGTATCAGCCTCAGAAATAGTAGCACATGCTACATTTCCATCTTCACCAGATAAAACCTCTGTATTTATCTCTGGGTGTTCACTAGCTAACTTTTGCTTAAGTTCTAATGCTTTACTCTCATTCAATACGCTGGCAACAAGAGGCTTAAATTCAACAATTTGAGAATAAAGCTTATTAATGTCACTACCACAAGTTAAACTGACAGCTCGAAAGTCATCAGGATTACTTCTAATAACCTCAAGAGTTTGAGTACCTATCGAACCTGTTGAACCTAACACTGAAATACTTCTCATTGAAGTAAACCTACCTTAAATAACAAAAAATGGAGTAAGAATAGCGAGTGCAACTCCAATAGGAATTGTAAAAAATGCGCTATCAAATCTATCAAGCATTCCACCATGTCCAGGGAAAATTTCACTAAAATCCTTAATGCCACAAGTTCTCTTAATAAGAGATGCAAGCCAATCCCCAAGCTGACTCATAACGGACATAATAAAGCCCAAAATAAACGCAAGTATAGAAAAAATAATCCTCTTTTCATCATCGAGATTTCCAATTAGCATTGTGTAATAAAGCATTACAACAATTCCACAACCAACAGCTCCACCAATACAACCTTCCCATGTCTTCTTTGGGCTAATATGTGGAACTATCTTATGTTTACCAATAGTAACCCCAACAAAATACGCACAAGTATCTGAAACCCATGCTGCAAATAATGCAGGAATTGTATAAAACATTCCGTTACCACCAAACTGTGAGACAGAAGCAAGTAGAAACATAGGGAATGTTACATAAAGAACGATACCAGCTGTAACAAGACCTGGAAGAAGATTTACTTCTTCATCCTTATGCATAACAGACGGAATGATAAGGCAAGCAAGACAATATGGAACCATAACGAGTAAATATACACCCAATGAAGCTGTCAAATTATAGTTATTCCTATAGATATAATAAGTTATAACAAAAGTAATAACTGCAAGAACACCACCAGCAACGACTAAGCCAGAAACAGGATTCATATTGGCAGTCTTAGTAGCTTTTAATAATTCAAAAATAACTACAGATCCTACACAAATTGAGAACAACAACATAATTATTGGCCAAAATAGTGATGGAACAATAAAAAGTAATACCAAAAGTACAAACTCGATACCTGTAATTATTCTTTGCTTCACGCTTTGCCTTCCTTCTCCTTAGCGGACAAACCACCAAAGCGTCTATCTCTATTTGCAAAATCACGGAAAGCTTGTGTAAGTTCATCATATCCAAAGTCAGGCCATAAAGTCTCAGACACCCAAAGCTCTGAATACGCAGATTCCCACAATAAGAAATTGGACAGTCTCATTTCACCACTAGGTCTAATGATTAACTCTGGATCCGGAACATCAGGAAGATACATATGATCAGAAATCATCTTCTCCGTTATATCTTCGGGATTAATCTCACCATTCTTAACCTTAGTAGCAATAAGTTTTGTAGCATTCTCAAGTTCTCTTCTGCCACCATAATTAAAAGCAACAATTAGTTGCATCTTCTGGCGATGCATAGAGCGTTCTTCTCCCTCTTTACATACCTTCTGTATATGCTCAGGCAAAGAGGCAATATCACCAGTAAATCTTACTCGTATTCCCTCTTCTTCAAGTTCAGGATCATACTTAGCAAAAAACTCAACAAAAAGTTCCATCAACTGATGAACTTCATCCTCCGGACGCGACCAGTTCTCTGTCGAAAAAGCGTAAACAGTTAAATACTTAACTCCATAATTACCACAATTACGACAGAGTTCCTTAAGATTTTCAGCTCCTGCTCTATGGCCAGCGCTTCTAGGAAGAAGTCTCTTTTTTGCCCATCTTCCGTTGCCGTCCATAATAACACCTAAAGAGACGGGAACCTTGATTCCCGTCAAATCATAGGTCTTATTCTTGTTACCAAAAACAGCCATCAGATTTCCATCAATTCCTTCTCTTTTTTAGCACCTGCATCATCAACAGCTTTGATGAACTTATCTGTAATTTTCTGGACTTTCTCCTCAAATTCCTTCAACGTATCTTCAGTAATTTCCTTCTTTTTGTTAGCAGCACGCATCTTATCAATTGCATCACGTCTAACATTTCTAACTACCACCTTAGCCTCTTCGCAGTATACCTTAACAGACTTAGCAAGTTCCTTACGTCTCTCCTCAGTAAGCATTGGGAATAAAAGACGAAGCATCTTACCATCATTAGAAGGATTAATACCCAAATCAGAAGTCTGAATAGCCTTCTCGATATCCTTCAAAAGGCTTGCATCCCATGGTTGAATTGTTATCATTCGAGCCTCTGGAACCTGAATATTAGCAACACTATTAAGAGGAGTAGGAGTACCATAATACTCAACCATAATCTTATCAAGAACGTGAGGGTTAGCACGACCAGCTCTGATGCCATTGAAGTTCTCAAGTAAATTATCGATAGACTTCTGCATCTTTGCCTCGATATTCTCGTAATCAGCCTTTGTAATTTCAATCATCATGGTTATTATCCTCCAGTATATTATTCAACCAATGTTCCAATATTCTCACCCTTAATTACCTTAACGATATTTTCAGGGTCTTCCATAGAGAATACATAAATCTTAGTGCCGTTATCTCTGCACAAAGCAGCTGCTGTAGCATCCATTACCTTAAGGTTCGAACTCAAAACTTCATCATGAGTAATCTTCTCATAACGAACAGCATCAGGATACTTATTTGGATCCTTGTCGTAAACGCCATCAACCATTGTAGCTTTTAAGAAAATATCTGCACCTATTTCAGTTGCTCTTAAAGCCGCACCTGTATCAGTAGAGAAAAATGGATTACCAGTACCACAAGCAAAGATGATAATTCTTCCCTTCTCCAAATGTCTAACCGCTCTCTTTTTAATATATGGTTCAGCCATCTGTCTACACTCAACAGCTGAAAGAACTCGTGTAACAGCACCATGCTGTTCTAAGGCATCAGATAAAGCCAAAGCATTCATAAGAGTTGCAAGCATACCCATATGATCAGCAGTTACACGATCCATCTTTTCTGAAGTTCTACCTCTCCAGAAATTACCACCGCCAACTACGATGCCTACCTCTACGCCCATATCAGAAATTTCTTTAATCTTAGATGTGATTTCTTTTACGATGTCGTCGTTAATTCCGACTTTCTTATCTCCAGCTAAAGCTTCACCAGATAACTTAAGGAGAACTCTCTTATATTTAACGTCTGCCATACAGCACCTCCATAATTACATATATTTTATTTAATAATTATAAAGTTGTAAACCGAATGCAACATTTAAAGTGAGGTAATTTTATAAAATATCTACAACACAATTATATGGAGGAATTCATTATGGGTTTAATTAAGGAATTTAAAGAATTTGCCCTTAAGGGTAATGTAATGGACATGGCTGTCGGTGTTCTCATCGGTGGTGCATTCAGCGGTATTGTTACTGCATTAACAACAGATTTTATTAATCCTCTTATCGCATCCTTTGGTGGAGCAGAAGTAGCTGGTCTCATTAAGCTCCCATGGGTTGATTATAGCGCTTTGGCTACACTAGAGGAAAAGACAGCTCTCAGCCTTAACTATGGTGATTTTATTACAGCTGTTATTAATTTCTTTATTCTTGCTGCTATTCTTTTCGCTTTAATTAAGGGAATGAACAAGCTTATGAGTCTTGGCAAGAAGAAGGAAGAAGAAAAGCCAGCTGAACCACCTAAGCCTTCAGATGAGGTTGTTCTCCTCACTGAGATTAGAGATCTCCTTAAGAAGTAATTTTTCTCATTTGGGCAATTTGCAATAATAGAGGGGCTGTGAAAAAACCTCGGTTTAAGAATCGAGGCCAGAGCGGCCCCTTTTAA
>JAKSRJ010000009.1 GCA_024403715.1 Saccharofermentans sp.
TTGGTTAATTGGTGTTCCGACTAGTCTTAATGTTGTTGATAATCCTCTATTTATCTTTCTCATAAATGGACTTGTATACTCACTAATAACATCTTCACCAGATATTGTTTCAGATAAAGAAGTATTACCAATGAACGATGAGCACACATAGTAATTAGCATTAGGATTCATTTCTTCACATCGTATTAGTATTTCAATTGGATTAGATGGCACAACTACAGAATAATAACCATCGTCGGACATTATTACACCAGATGAAAAAACACAAAATGTATCAGTATTGGAATAAAGGTCCTGAAGAAATAAACCATTTGAAATTGAGTTAAGCACTTCAGGATAAGATATAGCATTATTACTTCTTAAATCTTGTTCAACCACTATAAACTCACTATCATTACCACAAAGTGGAATCATATCTTGAGACGAAGTTGTAAGGTGACTCATCGATGAAGAATGTTCATACGGTTTAATGGTAGACAACTCTCCCATAAAACTTGAAATAATCAATGTGTGGAATAGATTAACTGTCAATCCAATTATTCCTATGCAAACGATAGCTATCTGCTTGAGGTTATCATTTAATACTTCTTTTCTTAGTACAATTCCCCATAATACAATAACGAGTGCACTAAAATACAAATAGTAAGGACTACGTATTACTTCACTGGCACTACTTACATTTGAAATGCAAATCAAAGATATGAGAATAAAGGTAACTTTATAGGAATCCTTTTCATTAATTGAATCTATGTTTTTAATTGATATGCATGCAAGAATAAATAATATAACGCTTAATGCTGACATTCTCATAAACGCTCCAGCTGATTCATATCCAAATACAGAAAGAATCGTACTAAGAGTTGAAGAACAACAAGACACTAAAAATAGGATAATGATAATTAAACTTGTAAACTTTGCTTTGAACGGAATACCACCATTCATGAAAAAGAAAAGCACTAATATAAATACTAAGATTGATAAGCCAACAGGAACAAACGAAGAGTAAGGTGGAAGTACAATTGCTACACCATCTAAAAAAGATGTCAACAAATCAAAAGTAGTATAAAAAACATGTCCTAGCTTAAATGCAGATAATATGTTTATAAAATTCATTCCAGAGGCAACTGTAGGTATAATTACAAGCATCATAGGTATGATTGATAGTCCTAGGGAAATAAAACCTTTTGTAATTCTTGCATTAGGCACTAACGCACTCAACAAGAATAGCAAAGCAAAAATAAAAATTACACCTGTTACTATACCTTGAATCCCCGCTGTCATAAGCAAAGAGAATACTAGAGTGCTTTTCAAAAACGATTTTGGAGTCTGCTCGCGAACTAAAGTCTCTGTAGCACTAGCAATCATCGGCATTATTATCATCAAATTCATCAGCAATGGATTCGTACAAGAAGCTAGACTTAATGACGATAAGGCATAAGCTTGAGATAAAATTAGTGCCCACCATTTATTTAGTCTAAAATTATTTACTAAAAGCCAATTAATCGACAAAGCCATAAATCCAAATCGTAAATAAAAAAACAACTCGATAAGGAATTCTGATACTTTTCCACCAAATAATAAAGCAAGAATAAAAGATGGATATAAATGATCCGTAAGAATATCAGCTATGCAATCATGAATATAAATACGTCCATGAGATAATGCGCCCCTTAATTCACGTATATCGTCTAATTGTGATTCAATCGAGCAAAAAAACTGAGCAGACATACCAAATGATATGCTAATTAATCTAACAACTAGAAACATTATGAGGCTAGAAACTAAAAATGCAGTTCCTCCCCAGATAATTGGATTATTAGACTTTTTCTTCATTTACAGAATGCTCTTTCTTAACAGAAGAATTAATCATTGCTTTAATTTGCAAAGCAGCAAGTATTGCAAGTCCTGCACAAGAAATACCTAATGAGCCATAAAAACCACGAGGAATATAACTTAAAGAAATCTCATGGATTCCACTATCAAGATACACACCACAAAGAGCATCCTGAACAGGTACTAGCTCTGCCTCCTGACCATCTACAGTCAAAGTAAATCCCTCAGAATATGGGATTGATAAGAATAAGAATCCTCCTTCACCAGCATCAACTACACCTACCAAAGTAGAGTCTGTATATGATGTTACCTCTAGTTGATTAGTGCTTAACTCTCGAACCATCTGCTCATAACCAGAAACATTAAGCTCATACATATATGCATGTAAAGTACCTGCAGGCGATTCATTATATGTGATAGTTGCAGACAAAGGAGTTCCATCAAACTGACCTAGATAAATTATCTGATAGCTTCTAAGTTCATAGGAAGCGACTATAACATCTCCAGATTTAATAGTAACTCGGCCACCCTTAGAAGAATCTGCATATGCATATACATCAGAACCCATAGTAGCGCTATAGCAAGTCAATGTATATGTTGCCTGTGATCCAGCAGTCATATTATATGTAATAGCATTACCTACTCTGCCGTTACAAACGATATTCGATTCATCTGAAGATACTGGGTTAAGAGGAGAATACACATCAGCCTGAACTCCCATGGATCTGACCCAATCATTGGTCTTGTTAAATACATCAGTAATGGCCGGGTTAGGTGAATATGAGACGATGTCTCTAGAAGTCATAAATCCAACAGCAAGAGCATCAGGATTCTCGTAGATTCTTACATCCTCACTCTTATCTGCTACCAAAGGAAATAGCAAAGGAATATTCTGTGTGTTCTCAATAGTAGCCTGGTTACGAACGCCCAAAATAGTAGCTGTAACTCTAGTCATTCCAGGATTTCTAAAACCGTTAATTCCATTATTATGGAAACCAAAATTACGTAAATACTTAACAAAGCCTTCTCTAGCTGTAGAAGAGAAAATAGACATTCCCTTAACATCATAAACAGACTGAATATCACAAATATTATTAGGATAAAGCTCAGTTCTCTCGAATCTCTGGTGTCCAGAAGTTCCTTCTACTGCCATGGCATACTCATGAATAAGCCTTCTGTTCTTGCCATAGAAATCATATGAAGTAAAGCTCTCGTGAGCTGCTACCAAGCCTATTGTACAGCCTGTAGACACAAGCATTTCGAAAAGCATCGTGATAGCAAGTATAAGCTCGAGAACAGAGCTTTTTGACACATCGCTTGAGATAATATAATTCAAAACAAAGGACTGAATTATAAGGAAAAGAAGTGTAAGACCAATCTGGATATAACCTTCTTCACCAGTGCCGAACTTCTCGTACAAGATGAGGAAAAAACCTGCGCCTACACATACTGAAGTAATCTGCTCCTTAGAAAAAGACTTAAGAACTCTTATCGTCATGTATGCGATAATAACGAGGATAAAGCTCATCATATAAGACTGTCTATAAGGAATCTGATTAGGATAATGGAAGCCATGCCAGATAAAATTAAGAGTCTTCATCGAGAAGCTTAAATACAAGAACAAAAGCATGAAGCCAAGGCCGATTTTCTTACGAATTGTAATACCTGACTTCTTAGATGCCATAAAGAATAAGGGAAGCATCAAGGCAACGATTACACCACAAGCTACGTTTGCAAGACCACTTCTGATATTTGGATTCGCGCCTACCATAAGTCTTCCAAGGAAATCAAAAAGATTACCTGTAGGGTTGAAATCAACAGGGAACTCGTCGCCTGTTGCAGAAGAGTTTTGCAAAATAATGTACGTTGGCAATACAACCACCGCAGAAATAGCTCCAGCTACTATAGAACCAAACGCAAACCTTCCTGCACTAATACCGAAAGTCTTAATACTAATAGATTCGCTAGGCAAAAATACGAAGTACGAGACTACTGCGAAGAATACTAGGAAAATGCAAACCATATATCCTGCGTAGTAATTCGAAGCAATGCAAATAGCAAGTGAGATAACGTAAAGGCCATACTTACCTTCTCTTATTAATGAGAGAAGTCCCACGCATATAAGTGGTAAAAGCATATAAGCATCACACCACATAATGTTCCAAAAATCTGTTAAGAACCAACCGCATAATGCATACGCGCAGCCAAAGCAAACAGTAACTAAGTCATAACGCTTACTCTCAATCTTGGTTAAAAACATACCCATAAACAAAGAAGCAAGGCCAGCTCTTAAAGCTGTCAGAAATGCAACAAAAACCGGCAGCGTCTTATATGGAAAGAATACGCATAAGAGATTTAAAGGAGAAGCAACATAATTAGCAAATGCTGCATAGTATTCATTGCCAAGGCCACTGTTCCAGGAATAAAAAAGTGTTCTTCCCTCTAGCAACTTAGCTCTGAACTCATAAATAAACGGCATGTACTGGTGATACAAATCAACAGTAAGAATTGTTCTTGAGCCTAATGGATATATTCCCATTATTGTAAAAATTATGAGGATAAATAAAAAAGGTAAGCCAAATGAGAGCAACTGATTCTTGCCCCTTAAACTTCCGTCTTTGAAAAACATACTCTTAATTTTGCCAAGATTAGCCATAGGTAGAATAGTAACATATTTTGTAGTGTGGCGGTAACATTACCGTATTTCTTTAGTGGTAAAGTAAAGAAGTATAAATATAAATAATAGAGAAATAGCGTTTTGAAGGGAGAATACCTTTGAAAAAGAGAGAAAATAGATCAAATATCAGACAGCCAGAAGTTAACGCTTCCGAAGTTAACTTTGGTGGTATCACTATAGAAGAGAGTATGAATGATATCAGTGGAGATGCATTTACTGGTACCACTTCACTTACGATTGAAGAGGAAGTTACTTCCAATTCTCCAACACCTATGGTTAAGGAACCTAAGAAAAACGATATCGCTCCTGTTAAGCTCGAATTAGATGCTAAGCCTTCAGCTAATGTTACTAAGGGAACTGTAAGAAGTGTAACTTTCCTTGTTATCGCTTCTATTCTTGTATTAGCGGTTGTTGCTACTTCCCTCTTTTATAAAGGCGGACTTAAAAATAAGTTTGATAGCCCACTTTTAGTAGGCGGCAAGCCAGTAGACAGCGCTGAGTTCAGCTTTATGTATCACTATATCCTCATCGATAACGGCGTTGATATTTTTGCTTCAGACACACCTGAGATGTTAGCATCCCCTGCTGCTGACACAAGATTTGCCACTAACCGTGACTACTTTCTTGATTTAACAGCACAGCAGTTCCAGCTCATGACTTTGCTTTATGACGATGCTACTTCACATGGATATGATATCGAGCAGACTCACTATAACCTCGCTAGAACATACATCGACTGGCTCCAGGGCAAGGCTAATGAACTTGGTGTAGCTCTTGATGTCTACATTCGTGGTGTATTTGGAGACCAGGTTAATGAGCAGGTTATCCTCTCCTGCCTTGCTCGTAAGTATTTTACAGAGGACTATGCATCCGGTGCTAAGCTTATTGAGCTTCAGGCTACAGCAGAACAGGCAGAAGAAGCATATCAGGCTAATCGTAACCCATACGATGAAGTTTCTTATAAGCTTTTAAGAATTCGTTATGAGCAGCGTGATGAAGCTTTTATCAATACAGCAAATCTACACGCTAATCAGATTATTGAGCAGATGGCTCATGATCCAACTAACTTTGAGGCTATCGCTTCTCAGTATTTTTCTGGTGATGCAGCTGCAATTCTTTCTATTAACAACTCAACATTAACAAGCGATGCTAGATATGATGATTTCTCTCATAATGACTTCAGAGACTGGTTATTTGATCCAGTAAGAACATCTGGCGATTCAGTTATCTTTAACGATGCAGATGGCTTCCCTATCATTCTTGTTTTTGTAGATAGAGAAAGACAGGCTATTCCTCTTCGTGATGTACGTATGGTTGAAGTCGTAATCAATAATACAGGTTCTGATGAAGCTCCTGGATTCGATATTGCGCAGGCTCAGGCAATCACACAGGAAATCTACGACACTATTGGTGTTAACGGTGATGAGGAAGATGTACAGACTATCGAGAACCTCTATAACGACGATATCCTAAGTGGAAATATCATCATTACTCATAGTACAGACACATATCCAGGCAAGTACGACGAAGTACTCAGCAATTGGATTTTTGCTGAGGTTAGAGTTGCTGGTGATAAAGCCTTTATCGAGACAGAAAACGGATTCTATATTGTTTATTTGGTAAGCATCTCTGAAAACGAAGAGTGGTATGACAGAGTTAACAGCTTTGTTCGTATGAGAAACTATCAGGCCTTCTTAAACGAGACCTTAAGCGAGTACTCTTATGAATTCATTCAGAGTGGATTGGATAGAATCGCAGACGTTCCTTAATGGAACCTACAAGAATAAGAATCTATCAGATTCCAGCTGCGATAAGCGCGATAATTGAAGCAACGAATGTAAGACCCATTGCTAGCACCAAAAAGAGTGCCAATGCCTTAATAAGTCTTCTATTCTTCTTATTCGTATTCATGTGAATCTCCAATTACCAATACTAATTCTATGTGTCGACCATCACGATCAATGAGGACCATAATCTCGTCACCAATCTCGTGGCTATCACGCACATCTATGATATCACCAGTAGAAGTGATTGCAACTCCATCCATGGAAATAAATCTATCGCCTTCACGAAGTCCCGCCATATCTGCAGGACCATCTCTATCAATGGAAGCTACATATACACCCTCGATGGCGCCATTATATGCACCCTCTGGAGTAAAGCCAACTGTCACACCAAGATAAGGTCTATTAGCAACATAACCATACTGGATAATAGACTCGATAATAGAATCCACATTTGAAATAGGGATAGCAAATCCAAGTCCTTCAGCAGATGAGATCTTAGCATTAATAACGCCTACTACCTCTCCAAAGGAATTTACAAGAGGACCGCCACTATTACCTGTATTTACTGAAGCATCTGTCTGAATAAGAGATGTTGAATAACCATTATTATTAAACTCACGATTAAGGGCTGATACTACACCAACAGTAACAGTACCATCTAGTCTTCCAAGCGGATTACCGATTGCAACTACTAGTTCTCCTACCTGTAAAACATCAGAATCACCAAGCACTACTGCAGGATACTCTCGATTCTCCATAAGCTTAACTACAGCAATATCAGTTTGAATATCACTACCAACAACAGAAGCTGGAATCAAATCATCAAATCCTGGAACCTGCACTTTAAGAATATAATTCTCATTTGTCTCAAGACCATCTACTACATGCTGATTAGTTACGATATATCCATCATCAGAAATAATAAATCCTGTACCAGATGATATAGCGCCCTGATATTCATATCTGGAATCAATAATATAGATAGACACAGTAGAAGGATTAACAAGTTCTGCAATCTCAATAGTAGATAATGTTGGCTTATTAGGATCCGTTACACTAGCTGCACGCTCGATTGAAAACTCAGGATTAGCAATAGGCGAGATTTCAACATCGTTATTACCAGTTGAAGAATTCTCTTCTCTAGGCCCGTTCATATAAGTAAGATTGCCTATCTGACCTGTTGTAAGTTTAAAAAGATATACTGTCTGAATGGCAGAAAATAAAATGCACGCTGCCGTGATTATTACTAAAATATATAGCAACTTATTATTCTTCATTAATATCGCCTCTATTCTTAAGCAATGGGCACTCTTATCTCTGTATGCCCTGTCTTAACAGGAGTTACTCTGCCATTGCTTCTATCTATAACAAATTCAGTAAGTCTAGTCTCGTCAATTTCTGGGCAAACTACATCTGCAGTAACTATATCACTATATCTGATATCTGAGATATTCCAACCATCCATTCTAAGCTGAGACAATAACTTATCTGACATATCGTACGCCATTTTAATCTCGCAGATAATCCCCTTCTGAACACTCGCTAAGCCAGCATCCATAACAGCAGAAGAAGCAGCATCAGAATAAGCTCTAACTAAGCCTCCTTTGCCTAGAAGGATTCCTCCGAAATATCTCGTCACCGTAATTACAGCGTTATTAATATTCTTCTTCTCAAGCACTGATAGTATTGGCATTCCTCCTGTACCAGAAGGCTCACCATCATCGCTCTATTTCTGCATGAATCCATTACCCGATGTTCTCCATGCATAACATGTATGACGCGCATCAGGGTATGTAGCACGGACCAAAGCGACAAAGTTTTCAGCTTCTTCGCTTGTCTTAACTTCCGCGCATTTACCTATAAATATAGACTTGGAAATCTCTATTTTGGATTCGCCATTATTGGCGAGAGTAATCATTGGAGTATCAGCCAAAAGTAAGCTCCTTATACTTCTGGTAAGCCACCAAAAGCAATGACTTGTCCTGACTATAAGTAATAGTCTTCATGGCTTCCTCAATCTCATAGAACTTCGCATCGACAAAATCCTGTTCACTATTAGGTGTTAATTCAGAACTTAGTGCCTTCATAATAAACCAAGAAACATTGTTGTGAACTGGCTTCATTCTAGATACAGAATAGTACTCATAATGAGTCTTACCACATGGAGCCAAAATCTTAGCATCAATACCAGCTTCGACCTTAACTCGCTCGATAACTACATCTGTCATCTTCTGATTCTTACGAACTACACCCTTAGGAAATACCCACTCATGCTTGTTATTCTCAAGCATAAGAACCTTGTCTTCATAAAAAACAATTCCACCAGTACAGTCTCGAACCAGCATATTTCACCCCAACAATATTATAATAAGCATAATTTTAACACTAATTAATGTATAATGCTCATATGCTTAACGATAATAAACGTTACGACCTTAAGGATTTTAATAAAAATGAGCGTCCTGGCTCCTACAAAGCGAGCCTTAATCTTTTGAAGGGCTTATTCTTCACCCTTTGCTCTACCGTTTTGGTACTTGGCGTAGTTTTGGTTGGCGCCTTTATTGCAAAAAAGCATGCTTCAGATGAAGTTTTAACTAATGAATCTTCCGGAATAGCCGTATTAGAAGGCCCAGTTGCTACTCCTGTTCCAGAAAACGTATACACAGTTACTGAGTACTACCAGGATTCTGATGTAGTTAATAGTTATTTCGGCGAGCTAGAGCCAGCAGCAAACCCTGTACCTTACGAGCATGTACCTGTAAGAGGCATCTATATCGGTGGTGCAGCTTACTTAGATGAGAATATCGAGCTCATCCATAACTCTGAGCTAAATGCAGTTGTAATCGACCTTAAGGAAAGTAATGGCGTTTACTTTAACTCTACAAATGAAGTTGCTATCTCTTCAGGAAGCGTTATGAGCAACTATAATCTTCAAGAAGTTGTGCAAAGATGTCACGACGAAGGCATTTGGGTAATTGGACGTATCGTTTGTTTTAACGATCCTATCCTTGCTCAAGCAGATCCTTCTAGAGCAATCTGTGATAGTGCAGGTAACGTGCTTTACTTCTCAACCGAAGGAAGCCACGCCTTCTTAAATCCATACGACACAAATAACTGGGAATACCTTATCGACATGGCTTATGAAGCTATCGATGCTGGTGTAGACGAGATTCAGTTCGACTATATTCGATTCCCTACAGGTTCCACTACTTCTGGAAATGCACCTTACTTTGGTGTCGAGGGACAAATCCCTGAGAAGTATGAGGTAGTAAACCGCTTTATAAGATACGCTCGTACTAGAATCCAGGATTCATTAGGAATTCCAATCTCCTGTGACTTGTTCGGTATTATCGTATTGTCTGATTACGACGGATATAACATCGGTCAGAACTGGCAGACAGTAGGACTTTGTGGTGAGGATTCTATATGCCCTATGATTTATCCTTCTCACTATGCTTTGGGAACGATGTTTGGACAGGTTACTTATGACAAGCCTGATCTCTATCCTTACGATGTAATGCTAGCTTCTATTTATCACGGCGAAGATGCCTTTTATCAGACTGGATACTGCACAGTAAGGCCGTATGTTCAAGCCTTTACCGCAGCTTATATCGGTGCTGGTAACTATCAGGAGTATGGCTACGAGCAGATTAACGACCAGATTCGTGCTATCCAGGACGCTGGCTTAGAGGAGTATATCCTGTGGAATGCTGGCGCTACTTACCCTGTTGGAAATTATGGGGGCAATAACGGCTGATAAGTGATAGAATAAGAGAGTTTTTAATAAGAATAATAATATAAATATATATCGGAGGCATTTATGATCGATATTAAGTTACTTAGAACTAATCCTGATATCGTTCGCGAGAACATCAAGAAGAAGTTCCAGGACGATAAGCTCCCTATGGTAGACGAGGTTATCGCTCTTGATAAGGAGTACAGAGAAGCAAAGCAGAGAGCTGAGTACCTAAGATCCCAGAGAAATACTATCTCCAAGCAGATTGGTATGCTTATGGGTCAGGGTAAGAAGGAAGAAGCTGAAGCTACTAAGGCTCAGGTAACAGCAATGGCTCAGGAACTCGAGGAACTCTCTAATAAGGAGACTGAGCTTTCAGAAAAGATTGATAAGATTATGCGTGTTATCCCTAACATCATCGATCCATCTGTACCGATCGGTAAGGATGATTCCGAGAATGTTGAGATTGAGAAGTTCGGTGAGCCTGTTGTCCCACCATATGAGATTCCATATCACGTAGATATCATGGAAAAGCTTAATGGTATCGAATTAGATCCAGCAAGAGATACATCCGGTAATGGTTTCTATTACTTATCTGGTGATATTGCAAGACTTCACTCTGCAATCCTCTCTTATGCTCGTGACTTCATGATTGACCGTGGATTTACATACTATATCCCACCATTCATGATTCGTTCTTCTGTAGTAACTGGCGTTATGTCCTTTGCTGAGATGGAGAACATGATGTATAAAATTGAGGGAGAGGACTTATACCTCATCGGTACATCTGAGCACTCCATGATTGGTAAATTCATCAACACAATTACACCTGAGGATAAGCTTCCACAGACACTCACATCCTACTCCCCATGCTTCCGTAAGGAAGTTGGTGCTCACGGCATCGAGGAGCGTGGTGTTTATAGAATTCACCAGTTCGAGAAGCAGGAGATGATCGTTGTATGTAAGCCAGAAGACAGCATGTACTGGTACGATCAGCTCTGGAAGAACTCCGTAGACTTCTTCAGAAGCATGGATATCCCTGTAAGAACACTCGAGTGCTGCTCTGGTGACCTCGCAGACTTGAAGGTTAAGTCTTGTGACGTAGAGGCATGGTCTCCTCGTCAGCAGAAGTATTTCGAGGTTGGTTCCTGCTCTAACTTAGGTGATGCTCAGGCTCGTCGTCTTGGTATCAGAATTAAGAGCGACGACAAGTCTAAGGGTAACTACCTCGCTCACACATTGAACAACACTGTAGTAGCCCCTCCTAGAATGCTTATCGCATTCTTAGAGAACAACATGAACGAAGATGGTTCTATCAGAATCCCAGAACCTCTTAGAATGTACATGGGTGGCAAGAGCGTTATCGAAGTACCTAATAAGTAATTAACAATGTTAAACCGTGGTCAACAGGCCACGGTTTTTGTTTGCTTATAAATATTTATTCAAAGAAATCAAAAATCCCGATCGATTGATCGGGATTTGATTTGATTCGGATATGCTCTTCGATACTTAAGCTCTCTTTACGAGACCAGAACGAAGACAACGTGTGCAGACATTCATTGTCTTAGGGGTGCCGTCTACAACTACCTTTACGCTGTGAACGTTAGGCTTCTGCTGTGTGAGAGCACGACGTGAAATCTGAGAACGAGTGATTCTAATCTTTCTTCCGAAATATGTATCCTTCTGACAAACTTCACACTTAGCCATTGGAAACACCTCCTTCTTTAAACTCTTAAAACGCAAGCAAGATAATACCACACGCGATAGTGTAATGCAACCTTTTTATTATAATTAATCAGAGAAAACTCTTCTTACACAAACTATTCGGGAAGCTATCTCACTATCTGCAGTAAAATCTCTAAGTCTTATCGTAGTTCTAGCATCTGAAACCATCATCAAAGTACCGATATCTGTACATAATGCAGCCTCATAATCTCCAGAATTCGACTCTATAAACACCAGATCACCTGGAATAATAGATTCAATCATTAATTCGCCTGTAACGGCATCATACTCAAGAGGAACGTTATTACCCATTTCCATCTGCTCTTCAATAGTTCTTGGCATATTTATGCCATTTACGCATGAACATACATAGATAAGGCCGTTCATAGACATACCCTGCTTTACAATTCCGTTCTCCATATGTGTAGCATTTACAAAAGATAGCGCTGAACTTACAAAGTAACGGCTAGAAACGACCTCAATAGCTCCTCTAGGCGCGATCTCGATTACACCTGATGATCCAATCCATCCACTCTCGCCACCAGGCAAAGAGACCTGATATACGCCATCTCGCTTAACATCAGCATAGAGCACCGTATTCATCATTACCTGAGTAATAAGAGTACCTTGGCTCGCGTGAGTCATAACATTCTTACTAGTATCAGATACTACAAGCATATACTCGTGAAGGTCAGGCTCGATAGATGAAGTATCGTCAGTAAAATCATTTGTCAGCATATATCCTTCAATACCGTCTACTGTCTTTACTAGAGAATATCTATCATCAGCCTTCTCAATAAATATAACTGGCTCGTTATAAAGCACCTGAGTAAGTCTAGCTGAAGATGGATTAGGACGTCTTAGGATATTAGAATAAGCAACATTTACGACTCTATATGTATCGTCGTACATCAAGTTTACTTCACGCTCTACGAAGAGTTCGATATTAGAACCTTTAAAAAGCTCAGGCAAAGTCTGTGGGAGTATTACAAATATTGATGTAATAATAAAAGCTGTTACGATTACCGCTACTACAAATCTAAGTAAAGTATTACGTCCTCTTGTAGCAACTGAAGCCTCTTTGTTATCAAGGCCCCACATATCAAACATATCCTGGGCCTGACCATACTCTCCGTTAATATCAGAAGCCTCGTTCAAAAAAGAAGCAGCACCCTCTAGGTGGCGAATGCCCTTACCTTCGTCTTTATGCTTAGAACTGTTGTCTATATCACGCTTCTTCATTACTTAACATAACCGCGAAAGCAGCGGCGTAACCCTCTTCATGTGTGATACTAATGGACATAGATGTAATCTGGCGTTCTTCAGTCTTTTGAAGTGCCACACCATGCAAAACAAGCTGAGGCGCACCCTTATCATCAGGTAAAATCTCAAAATCCTTAAGACCAATGCCTTCAGTCATAATACCTGTTCCCAAAGCCTTAGACGCTGCTTCCTTGGCAG
The DNA here is from genome assembly GCA_024403715.1 of Saccharofermentans sp. GTDB lineage: Bacteria > Bacillota > Clostridia > Saccharofermentanales > Saccharofermentanaceae > Saccharofermentans. Next base: position 13,220 of record JAKSRJ010000009.1, read on the forward strand.
CATAACGGCCAGCATAAAACTCAGCGATTCTCTTATCTGACTTAAACTTAGCAGCTGTCTCCTGCTCTTTGTCGGTAAAGCATTTCGCGATAAAACTGCTAGAAGAAGCTAGCATCTTCTCGATTCTTGGGATATATACAGAGTCGATTCCGCTTAATACCTTCATCAAAGTACAGTCGCTCTACTTAAGATACTTGAGATTCTCTCATCAGAGTTAGCTACTAGCGACTCCTTCTCGGTGCCAGTTACAACTACAGTAGGCTTACTCTTAGCGCTTCTTGCCTCAAGTAAATTATGGATGCTAGAAGCTGATTTATAACCTAATGTAACCTCAGAAGAATAGTCGTCGATTACTACATAATCGTAATCTTTAAGCTCATCTAGCTCCTCGCTAGTAAAATACTGAACACTATCTGCCTTAATATACTGAGCTGACTTGCCCTGAAAAATAGCATACTTACAGCTTACGACGGCAAGAAATGTCTTACCTGTCTGACTTCCGCCTGTAAGCAAAGATACCTTAGAGCTATCTGCCTTACCCTCTATAAGATTACGTAAACCATCATACTGCTTCTTACGCTTATTGTTGCCAAAGTAATCAAGTTTAAAGCCCTTGGGGGTATAAGTATCAAAATCCTTCATGCCAGACTCGTCGAAAGTCTCTTTAACTGCCTCCATCATACAGGACATGCAAACAGCCTTGCGTCCATCGTAACTTGTGACAAAACCAGTATCCATACAGTTCTCGCAGGATACCCAAGGCTTGTCAAAATCAGGTCTAATATTGTTAGCTTTTAAATAATTAGCTCTCTCTTCACGTAAATCATCTTCACGCTTATTAAGAGCAGGCAAAGGAGCCTGATCGCCCTCCATAACAGAAATCAAGCGAGCACTTCTTACATTAACGATATCGATGTCAATTCTACGAAGATTAGGGTGTGCGTTATAAGTAGCCTCTATTCTATCGTCAGTTCTAACGCTCTTGTCGAGCTCAATGCTCGCTAATTTATTGTTAATTACTTCTTTTATAGACTTCATATATCAACCCCAGAAAACATATCAAGGATGGAATCCTTAACCTCAGGCTCACTATCGTTTACTTTTGCATCTTCAGACGTATTAGATACCACATCTACTGTAATGCCAGCCTCTTTACCCGTACGTCTAGTATTAGTTCTACCACGCTTCTTAGTAGCCTTAGCTTTATTTTCCTGGTGTCTCTCTTCTTCATAAATCTTGGCCTTATCGATAGTAGTAATACCTGCTACATACCACTCCTTAATCTTATCCTCGACCATATAGATTTTTATCTCACCACGGTACTCCAAAGCAGTAAATGCATACTCAATCAGCTCTGCATCAGCACCATATTCACTTGTCATTCTATCGATTCTCTCGTAATCGAGTTCGTTAAGACGACGATGAGTAAGTTTGCCCAAAAGCTTAATGCAAGCAGTTCTTCTATTTTTGTAATTAAAGTAATCGTTCAAAGAATCCTTAGTAATATAGCCCTTCTCATACCAGCGAGAAGCAAGATTGTACATTTTTTGAACGTTAAAATGAATTTTTAGGTCTCTTCCCTCTTCAAAGAGGCTATATACAACCTCATTTTCAAACTTATAGTCAAACAAGCACTTATCGATAAGTCTGTAGTATGGGAAACTCATATAGCCAAGGTAATATGTCTTTTGAATGGAATTAGCAAGCAAATTACGGGACTTTTCTTCGCTCTTCATTAATGGAATGCCATCACTGTCAGTTCCATGCTTGATATAATCCTCGACCTCTATCTGCTTAAGGTCAATGAAAGTAAACTTAAAATCTGATTCTCGAACTAAAAGACCGTTTGCAACAAGATCAGCCAAAGCGTCTTTTATATCATCTTCAGAAATTACGCTATAGGATCTAACTTCAGAAAAAGAGAAAGAGCCTTTCTTGAAGGTCATCAAAGACCACAAGTAAAGGCTGATTGAATCTTTCTTCAATGCAGGCATATATTGAACCATGAAAATATCAGGTACTAAAGTATCAGATAATAATAGTTCGTTATATGCTCCTGCCATAGTTAATATAAGCCTTATGCAGGCTGAGCATTAGGGTCTGCTGGCTGTGCGTTAGGATCTGCTGGTGGAGCATTAGGGTCTGCAGGTGGAGCCTCGACTACACCTGTAAGTTCACCAGTCTCAGTATCAAGAACTGCATTACTTCCATCTGGGTTAAGTACACCAACCTCAATCTGCTCATTGATTGTGGAGTAATAAGATACTGGAAGCTCTACGCGTCTAATCTCATTGCCATTAGCATCCATCCAAATCTGATATCCATATGCAGTAACACCATTATGAGCAGGTCTAATCTGATTTCTCTGACCTACAGGGAGTGATGCATTAGGAATATAGTTTGTAGTAGCCTGACGAGTAGCTGTTGTCTCACCGTCAAACTCAATGTACTGACCATCTGGGAGATATCTACCGTAGATATTTACTGTGATAACACGTGTATCAAGATCCCAGTATGCTGTTACTGCAACAGGATAGTCTGTATTGTTTCTGAAAGAGAAGTCCTGATCTGGCCAGTCTACAGCAGCATCTGTACCAGCTTCAGCATAAGTTGATGGCCACATATGGACATGGCGCGCAACAACCTCTAGGTCAGATTTAATAACAGACTGATAAATCATAGAACTTACCTGGCAGATACCACCACCATAAGCCTGTGCGGACTGACCATTCTCGATAACACCTGCAACTTCATAACCTGAAGCAGCTGTTCTCTCACCGATAAAGCCATTAAATGAGAATGTCTCACCTGGCATAAGGAAAAGACCGTTAATCTTCTCACATGTGATGCGGATATTATGATTACGGCTATTGTTTGTTGTAGTTGTGGAAGATGATGTAGCAACCAAACCGAAGTTATTCTGAATCATCTCTGTTGTAAATGATGGAACTACTGTACTTGCAGCTACATCAACTACACCAGTATATGTACCAGAAGACAAGAGATTATCTACATCTGCTACAGCCTGCTCAAAGTCTACCTGATAGCCTGTAACAGATGGTGTGTACTCAAACTGACAAGTCTCTGGATTAAAACCTGTGAATACTGCATCCTGAGCTTCTGTAGAAATGCCTCCCAATACACTATAAACGATAGAACTAATTCCATCTGTAGAAAGTGTATAAGCTGTATTGTAGTTTACTGGATTAGTCTTAATCGCCTCGCGCTGATTGTATATAGATATCATCATCTCAGGATCTTCTGTTCCTGTAAGCTTCAAGTAAGCCAAAGCCTCGTCTACAACTTCCTCGAGGTTATATGTTAGTGTCAAAGAACTCAAATCAAGTGGATACTGTGTACCATCAACTGCTAAAGCGATGTTAAGAGTTGGCATCGGAGGCTGATTAGCAATCAATACCTGAATTGCCTGATCTCTGCTCATACCAGATACATCAACACCATCGATAATGATGCCATCTACAAAGTTATCTGTCGTAAGTCTTGTTCTAAGCTCATTCTCTGATACCTTAACAATCTCACCATTTACGTTAATCTCATACTTAGGAGCAAAGAAACCTGTCTTATATGCATAAAAGCCAGCAGCACCAACTAATAGGAGAATAACAAGGATAATTACAGGTACTGCACTTCCATTATTCTTTTTCTTAGAAGATTTCTTGGACTTCTTTGATGGCTTTCTATTGGATGAACTAATTCTAACAGGTCTGTTACCTGCATTTGAATAAGCTCCTCGGCTGTTGTAATCAGCATTCTTCTTCATACTAATCCCATCCTAATTAAAACTACCCTAAAAGGATACTTACCTATGTTCAAAATTTCAAGTTCCTTTTATTAAAAATAAATATGAAAACGTGCATTCTTTTTGTATCATTTCCCGTATGTTATTTGCTTATGGTACAATAGTATGAATTTGTATGCGCTAATACGAGGTTTTGATGGGCAAAACAAAAATCAATTTAACTCACGCCATGAAGATTCTTTTCTTGCTTGGTATCATTATGGTCACTAATTTGGCCTATGTAACGAGCTTTTTTGCAATGTTCGGTGAGCAAATGGAGAATGTCGAATCAGGCGTTAATAACTACGATGCCTATATAAGACTCGTTCCTATCATCTCGTTGTCTAGTATTATTCTTGCTGATTATCTCCAAATGGCGAGATTTTTCCGTAAGAAAAACCTCGAAGTTGTTGCTGATACATTAAAATTTGCATTTATTCAGACTCTTATTACTCTCGCTACTAAGGACTTAACAGGAGAAAGAGCATTTCCTCGAAGTGTTATCTTGTTGAGCTTTATTGTAATCATCATCTATATCTTTACATGGCAAATGTGCTGTATGATCATGAGCCGTAAGGTTTTCGAGACCGGTAACCTCGTAATTATTGGTTCTAATACAGCTACTATGAATCAAGTTAAGGATAAGATTTTTCCTTCCTTGAAGAGCGTAGACTTAGACTTCTCTAGATTAGTTAAGTACTCAGACAAGCGTGCGGTAAGATCCGTTATTAAAAGTAATGTTGAGATTTTCCTTTGTCCTGATGTTCCAGAGGACGTTAAATCAGATATCATCCTTCAGTGTGCTAAGTACAACACAGTTGTTTACGTAGTTCCACAGTTTTATGAGATTAGCCTTTACAAGGCTAAGGTAATTAACCTTAATGACCTTATGGTTATGATGATGGACCGTATGGGACTTACGTTCGAACAAAGACTATTTAAGAGGATCTTTGATATTATTATTTCTGTCATCGCACTTATTCTTTCATCTCCAATTATTGCCCTAAGTGCTGTAATTATTAAGCTTACAGATGGTGGTCCAGTGTTCTTCCGACAGGAAAGACTTACTATTAACAACAAGCCATATAAGATTTTCAAGCTTCGTACAATGAGAATTGATGCTGAGCGTGAGACTGGAGCAGTTATCTCTGGTAAGAACGATCCACGTGTAACTTATTTTGGTAAGTTCTTAAGAAGAAGTAAGATTGATGAAGTTCCTCAGTTTCTTAACGTACTTATGGGTGATATGAGTGTTGTAGGTCCTAGATCAGAAAGACCTGAATTCGTATCATCATTTGAAAAAGAAATACCTGGCTACTCACAGAGATTTGCTGTTAAGGCCGGTATCACAGGTCTTGCTCAGGTTGCAGGTAACTACGATACAACAGCTCAGGATAAGCTAAGATACGATCTTCTTTACATTAAGAATTATTCCATTCTTCAGGATATTAAGATCATCTTTATGACTATTAGAGCTGTCTTTACTCCTCATCTTTATAACCAGAGTTTTGAGGATAATAAGAAGACTATCGTATCCACTGAGGCAGCAAAAATCATGGATAACAAGGTAATCGAAGGCGAAGATAATGAATAAACATTACTCTGTATTGATGTCTGTTTATGACGCAGAAAACCCAGTTAATCTGCGTCAAAGTATCGACAGTATTAAGTCTCAAGATTTCCCTGCTTCTGAGATTGTCTTAGTAATTGATGGGCCTATTAATGCTGGATTGACTGAAGTTATCAATTCATACCCTGAGATTAAAAGAATACAGCTACCTAACAACTTAGGTCTTGGTGGAGCTTTGAATGAAGGGCTAAAGCACGTATCCTACGATATTGTTGCTAGAATGGACTCAGATGATATTGCTTCCCCTTCGCGCATGGGCAAACAATTTGCCAAAATGATAGAAGGATATGATTTAATCTCTGCTCCTATCTGGGAATTCAATGAATCTACATCTAACATCATAGGTAAAAGAGATGTGCCTTGCTCACAAGATGAAATCATCTCTTACTCTCATAAACGTAATCCATTTAACCACCCATGCGTGATGTTCAGAAAGAGCGCTGTAGAGGCAGCTGGTGGTTATAGTTCTGATTATCTTTACTTTGAAGACTACGATTTATGGGTAAGAATGCTCAAGAATGGAGCAAAAGCTATGAATCTTAGCGAGCCTCTTCTATACATGCGCACCGATGAAGGTATGTATCTAAGACGTGGTGGTAAAAAGTATGCTTCAGTGATGCTTAATTTCCATAAGCATTTGCTTAATACTGGATGGACAACAAAAAAGGAGTACATTACTGGTGCACTCCCTCATGCTATAGTCTGCGTTATGCCTGAATTTATTAGGCGTGTCGTTTACCGTAGGCTTCATAAAAAGCACTAACAGTACCTTCAGCACAGCTCTCCCAGTTAAATTGTCTCGCATGCTCGCGAGACTTTTCTATTTTCTCCAGAGCTGACTCATCTCCACTATTTACGCTCTCGTAAAGCTCTACTGCATTTCGAAGATCTTCTGCGATGCTCTCAGGATTATCAGGATTACATAAAAAGCCGTAGCCCTTAGCGATTTCCTTAAGCGATGAACGGTCTGTAGTAACAACAGGAATTCCTGCGGCCATTCCCTCTGCTACTGGAATGCCAAAGCCCTCGTAAAAGGAAATATAAGCTAGTGAACTCGCGCGCTTCATAAGAGGAATCATATCCTCGTCATCGACAAAGCCAGTAAAAATTACGTTATCCTTAAGGCTATCATCAGCTTCCACAGTCTTAAAGAGCTCCTCATAAAACCAGCCCTTCTTACCAGTAATTACTAGCTTGTACTTTTTCTTAAGTTCAGGAGATAAAAGCTTGTAGCCGTTAATCAAACCACCTATATTCTTACGAGGCTCCAATGTGCCTACATAGTAGATGTAATCGCCAGTAATCCCGTATTTCTTAAGCACTTCATCAGAAGCAGGAGTGCCAGTATAAAACTCCTCCTTAACGCCCATGTAAGTTACGGTAATATCTCTATTCTTAGGCTTACAAAAGCGAGGTATATCTTCCTTGGAATTATTAGAGATAGTTATAATCTTGTCGCACGCCTTGGCTGTTCTCTTGATATACCCCTTAAACATCTCTCGCTTCCAGCCGATGTAATACTGTGGGAAAGAAAAATACGCCATATCATGAAAGGCAGCAACTACGCCTGTCTTGGGGCTTACCATACGAAGTGGGTATGGCATAGTGTAATTAGGGCAATGCAAGACATCCGCCTTAATCGAACGAAGGCGCCAAGGAAATACTATCTGCTCCCATAAAATACGAATGTACTGCTTACGTAAAATCTTAGAATTAACTGGCACCATATGAAAATTAGGTGCATACACGCCAAAGCCATCGAGGTCGTCGTCCTGAGCAAAAAGGTAATACTCATTAACCTTATCTACTTTCTGAAGACCTTCAATTAAGCCAAGCATATACCTTCCGATTCCAGTTTTGGACTTCGGAGTAGCAGTTAAATCAAGGGCGATTCTCAAAGAAGATCCTCTCTTCCGCTCTCCTTAAGAGCATCAACAATCTTCTTAACATCCTGTGCCTTATCTTTGTTAAGAACCAAAATAGCGTCCTTAGTCTGAACGATTACAGAGTTTTCAAGACCAACGCCTGCGATGTACTTGTCCCCTACAGCATCAAATACTACAGTGTTTGTACATCCCTCGAGGATTGAGTTTGTCTTATCGCCAACAACGATATTGTTAGCGCTGTCACCTGTAAATACGTTATCAAGGCTATCCCATGAACCTACGTCATTCCAGCCAAAGTCAGCAGGAATTACATATACACCCTCAGCCTTTTCCATGATTCCATAGTCTACAGAAATCTTCTCTAAGTTAGGGTATGTAGCCTCGATTGCCTTAGTCTCATCAGGAGTTCTAAGCTGATCAAAAATAGCCTCCATGGAAGCATACATATCAGGCAAAAGCTTCTTAAAATAATCTAGAATTACAGATACCTTCCAAATGAACATACCAGAATTCCAGAGGTATCTTCCGCTATCAACATATTCCTTAGCAACATCATAGTTAGGCTTCTCTACAAACTTAAGAAGGTCATAAACCTCTGTACCAACTGAAGCTTCGGAAGAGAAATTAATATAACCATAACCTGTTGATGGGAATGTTGGCTTAATACCAATAGTAACGATTCTATCTGTCTTCTCAGCAGTATCTAAAGCTAGGTTAATTACTCTCTCATACTCCTTAATATTACCGATGTGGTGGTCTGCTGGAAGCACTGCCATCAAAGCATCGCCATACATCTTCTTTAATGTCATAGCTGCATAGATGATACAAGGAGCAGTATTTCTCTGAACTGGCTCAATTAGAATATGACTTCTATCAACCTCGTCAAAGAGCACCTTATCCATAAGCTGTGCCTGCTTCTCATTAGTTACGATAAAAGTATTCTCTCTTCCGATGACGTGATCATAGTGCTTAATTGTCTCATTAATCATTACGTCATCGCCAGTAAGCTTAACAAGCTGCTTAGGTGCTGCCATTCTTGAGATAGGCCAGAATCTTGTTCCACCGCCACCTGCCATGATAACTGCTGCTCTTTGCATATTAATAGCCTCCGATAAGGAAAAAGTTGTTTCTAAATAACACTTAAATTATAATACCACATAACTTATGAGTAATTATCGCTTTCTTGTTGCTACCGATATGGACTATACACTCCTGATATCTAATAAACCGGTATCAGACTTAAATCGTGCGGCAATTAAAGCTATTAGGGATGCTGGTGGTGCTTTTACTATCGCTACAGGCAGAACATCATATCTTACTGGCACTTATATACGCGACCTCGACATCGATATTCCTTTGATTACTAGTAACGGTGCTGCTTTATTAGATCCACATACTTTTAAGGATATCTATTCACTAGACTTTGAAGACGAGACTCTAGATAAGCTTATGGCTACTTTTAAAAAGCATCAGGCTGACGCTACTGGCTACTCTTCTGAGGGTGTATTCTTCTGTCCTAATAGTTCTAGAAGAGACTTTATTTATGGCTATAACGAAGGTATTGCTGAAGATATTAAGGCTGTAACGGGTGAGATTTCATATGAGCAGAATTCAACTAATCTGCCTAAGTTCAACAAATTCCTACTTATCAAACCTTCAGAAGAATTAGTTGAAGAAATAAGCAAGATTGATGATCTCGAAGTAGTTAGCTCCGCTAAGGATTTTCTAGATATCATGCGTAAGGGCTCATCTAAGGGAATCGCTCTTACTACACTTTCAGAAAGTCTTAATATTCCTAAGGACAGAGTATTTAGTATAGGTGATTCACCTAATGATATACCACTTCTAGAGCACGCAGGACACCCTATGGCTATGGGTGGAAGTGATAAAGCTGTATTAGAAAAGGCTGAATATATAACAACCACCTTCGAAGAAGATGGTTTTGGTAGAGCTATTTATGATTTTGTATTACCTACTATTGAGCGAATGAGCTTATCGTAACCATTACAAATAGCTGGCCAGCTATAGTCATTATCAACGTACTTAATTCCGTTTTCACCCATCAAAGCTACGACATCATCATGAGTTGTTAGGTAATTTACACAGCCTTCGAACTCATAGTAACCTGAATAATAAAGGCCTGCATTACTTCTTACACAGTGACCCTTCAACACTGGGCACTCACCAGATACTAATACTGGCTTATTAGACTTCATCGCTTCTAAAACTACGATAGACAAGCTCTCAAACTTAGATGGGAGTACTAAGAACTTAGAAGCAGCTAGACCTGAGAACTTATCCTCTTCGCTTACAAAGCCTAAGGATACGACATCGTCTCTCTTAGGCACTTCTACAATCTCCTTGCCCATCAAAACTAACTTTAAATCAGAGTTAGGATTTCGCTTTTTATACTCTTCCCAATACTTAAAAAGCTCGGGGCAGCACTTGTTCTCATCGATACGTCCAACATAGAGCATAAAGTTATCAAGGTTATACTTCTTCTTAAACTCTTCAGCGTCAATATGAGTTGGAAGCTCGACACCTACACCACCTTTACCGCCATTATCTGGCTTAGAAATAGAAGATGGGAAAAGCTTATTAGTAAGCTCCTTTTCCTCTACGGTGTTGTAGTAAAAGGCTGCTGGTAAATCAAACATTCTCTTAAACATGCCAAGATGAATAGGAGTTTCCTCATGAGCTGTAGGAATGAAGATTGCCTTCTCGGCTACTTCTGGAAGGCCAAAATATGTTGTGTAGTATAGGTAGCAAACAAAAATAAATACGTCGTACTCATCCTTAATCTCGCGAAGTCTTCGAGGCAATCCTGGGCAGAATGGTCCCTGCTTATTCATCCAGTCTTCTTCTCTATCAAGAGGAAGCGGATTACCTGTTGCTGCAGCGCCTAGCACCTCACCACAAAGCTTATTAAAGCTCTTCTCATCACGTGTTGCTTCATTAGCGATACGCTCGACCTTAACGCCCTTAATAGTAGTTACTCCAGGCTCATATTCATTCTTCCATGAAACATAATCGATAGCACATGTAGTAAGGCAGGCTACTTCGTAACCAGGAAGCTGCGCTAAGTGCTCAGCAACCTCTCTAGTGTACGCCTCAGCACCACCATTAACCTCTTCACCATATCTTTGTACTACGAAACAAACCTTCACGATTACTTACCTATAAATTCCTTAAGCTCGGACATAAAGATATTAGATACATTCTCGTATGAGAAATACTTAAGTCTCTCGTCCTGTTCCTTAATAATCTTCTTACGAAGCTCCTCATCAAACAAAATTTCGTGCAAAGCAGCACCCATAGTAGCTGGATCTTTGTCCTTAAGAAGGATACCTGTACCGCCTAATGTCTCAGGCACAGCACAAGAATCAAATGTCAAAATTGGAGTTTTAAACCACATCGCTTCAAGAAGTGGTACGCAGAAGCCTTCATGCTCAGAAAAAGTAACAAAAGCATCTGCACTTCTATAGTAAGCAAGAATCTGTGGGAATGTGATGTGGCCTGTAAATACTACATCCTCAAGGCCCAATCTTCTTGCATAAAGTCGAAGTCTAGCTGTATACTTCTCCATTCCAGAAGTAGAGCCTGCGAGGATTAATCTAATAGGCTCCTTATACATCTGACGGTAAGCATAAAGCATTGTAAGGAGATCCTCAGGCTTCTTGTTAGGAGCAATTCTTCCTACAAAAAGCACATTCTTAACCTCGTGATTATTAGAGATAGCAGGTCCCCCCATCTCCTCTAGAAGCTTAGCATCAGGTGTCTTCTCATAATCTTCGAAAGGCACCAAAATAGGGCATACCTTCAAATCACAGCTATAACCGTAGCCCTTAAGCTGCTCTAAGTTAAATGAAGAGTCGCACATACCAGCTTCAAATGTATCCTTCAAAGCGATAGCTTCCTCTATTCCCTGAGCACAGAGCTTAGCGGACTTACCACTATATGGGACAAAAAATTCAGGTGGAGTCATGTTATGGTAGATAACAATCTTACGGCAGTTTAAGTCCATAATCTTCTTGTTAAGAACAGTACCTGTGGAGAGATGATAAAGCATAACATCATTCTTCTTAGGCTTAGGCATAACATGATATGGTCTTATAGTCTTACTTAAAAACTTAGGATCTAAGTGCTCAGCATAAATAGCGGATTTTCTATATCCGTTCTTCTTCAAAAGCTGCTGAATAGCAAGAGTATCATTACTTACAGCATCACCCTTAGATAAAGTTGTTAATACCTGAAATACTCTCATTTGCTTAACTCATCAATTCTGCTTTGAAGATCGTTAATACGATTAAAAAGCTGGTGCTTAATTTTCTCCTGCTCGGAGAATTCCTCATATGCCATTAAAAGCTTCTCGTTAAAATCATTTTGTGCGTATACACATGGGTTATAAAAGAAGCCGTAAAGCATACCACCGATCTTTTCCTTAATGGAATGGTACTGAGGAACAACCTTCTTATTCTCTCTAGCATAAGCCAATGCGCCAGATACGGAGTCCTCCATGGAAACGCCCATGATAACACTAATCTCCTCAAATTCTACTGGGAGTTTTACAGTGCCACGAGCCTTTTCTAAGGTTCCCTTACTTTCTAAGTACTCTCTGGAATTCACTTCTTTGCTCCTTCAAGTTCTGAAACCTTAGCCTCTAATGTCTTAATTGCTTCTTCTAAGTCTGAGATCTCATGCTTTTGATTCTTAACAGCCTCAGCTACCATATAGTAGTTATAGTTAAGTTTATTTTGCTGAGCTACGATAGGAAGTACGAAGAAGCTACCAAGCTTACGGATGCACTTCTTTGTAAAGCGCTTAATAGCGTTACCCTCAAGCATGTGATATGCCTGAACTTCGTAGTTATAAGACAAGTACTGTACTGCCTCGTCTAAGTTAGAAGGCTGTGCGCCATTAACATTCTCATTAAAAGAAAGAGGAATCTTATCTGCTCCGCTCTCCTTAATGTTGGCTCTAATCTCAGCCATGATATTCTCTACATTAATATTATTTTCCGCCATTGCCTTCAAGCTCCTTACTACCCTTAAATTCCCAATCGTGGTTAAGTCTGAATCCACCTACATCCATGATTGAAGTAAAGGTATCAATCTTAAGTGCATCCTTCCAGTAATCAACTGGGATACCCTGTCCATACTCGATGGAAAAGCTTACCGTGTACTGGTCTGGCATAAGATTTATATTTCTTATAATGATAGTAAATTCGCCATCCTCTGTGATATCGAACTTACCATAGTTATCGATTCTGGTATTTGTACCATAGAGATTCTCACCGCTGTTACGGAAGAAACCGATACCGAATACAGCGTCGTAGATAGGCTTATTAACCTTGTACTTAACCTTAAAGTAAACGTCTGTACCTACCTCAAACAAGCGGCACTCCTTGTCGTCGCCTGCAGTTACAGAGATAGAAGTAATCTGAACCTCGCCGCTTCCCCAGCGGAATGCCTTGTTCTTCTCAATCTCAGCCTGCTGCTCAGAAGTCATGGAGAGTCTTAAATTCTCCTTATAGCGCTTCTCCTGCATATAAGCTAAGTACTCTGCTGGAATCTCTAATGAAGAGTCTCCAGACTTCTCGCGAAGTTCATTCATATACTCTAGGTACTGACTATGTACATCGATAGGTATACCGTCAGCCTTAATTAAGCCCTCATGAATCCAGATGGATCTAGTACAGAACTGCTCAATCTGGGAAAGTGAGTGAGATACGATAACAATCGTTGTTCCCTTAGCCTTAATCTCCTGAAGCTTAGAAAAGCACTTTGCCTGAAAGTTTGCATCACCTACAGCCAAAATCTCATCGATAAGCAAAACCTCAGCGTCTACGTTAATAGCAACAGAGAACGCGAGTCTCATGTACATACCCGAAGAATAAGTTCTTACAGGGTTGTCGATAAATTCAGCAAGCTCAGAAAAATCAATAATATCCTGAAGTCTCGCGTCAATCTCCTTCTTAGAAAGGCCGAAGATAGAAGCGTTAATGTAGATATTCTCACGACCACTCATATCTGGGTGGAAACCAGCACCAAGCTCGAGCAAGCTTGATACTCTGCCGTTAATTTTTACGTCACCTTGATCAGGATACAAAATACCTGAGATAAGCTTAAGAAGCGTACTCTTACCACAGCCGTTATGACCGATAAGACCTACTGCTTCACCCTTATTAATATCAAATGTAACGCCCTTAAGGACCTGGCGCACATCATGACGATTTCTGTTTCTAAATAAAATTACATCCTTAAGGCTTCTACCCTTGTCGTAGTACACCTTAAAGTTCTTCGCGAGGTTTGTAACCTTAATTGCAACCTGATTCTCTGGCATATTAAAGTTCCTCCGCGAAATGCTTCTGTAGCTTACCAAATACGAGTACGCCGATAAGAAGAGTTACTACACCAATTACTGTAGCAAGACCTAAGTTCTTAAGGTCAGGTGTCTGGCCATAGTAAAGAACATCTCTATAGGCGTTAACCATTGGAGTTACAGGATTTAATCTGTAAAGTGATAAATACTTCTCAGGAACATATGACTCAGGGTAGCAGATTGGAGTAGCGTACATCCAAGCCATAGCGATAATTCCTAGAATATGCTCTAAGTCTCTAAAATAAACTGTCAAAGCAGAGCTAATAAAAGCAATTCCTAAGGCCATTATGTACTCGACAATCATTATCACAGGAAGACATAAAATACCGCCAACTGTAGGTCTTACGCCTGATGCAAAAGACACAGCGAGAACAACGATAAATGAGAGCATCATGTTAACAAATGCTGCTGTTACATAAGAGATTGGAATTACTTCACGAGGGAAATAAATCTTCTTAATAAGATCCTTCTGAGAGATGATGGATACAGATCCACCAGTAATGGATGCGGAGAAGAATAACCATGGAATAAGAGCTACGAACAAGTATAAGTAGAACTTCTCAATACCAGCTCGAAGAATAATGGAGAAAACCATGTTATAAACGAGGAGCTGAAGCAAAGGATTGATAAACGTCCACATAAAACCGAGGACTGAACCCTTATATCTACCACGCAGGTCTCTTCTGACCATACTGGTTATCATCTGTCTGTATTCGAATATTTCTTTAAGTCTGCTCATTTTTTAAGTAGTACTCGTACATATCCTTCAAAGTATCGAAGATAGAATACTGAGGCTCCCAACCAAGATCTTCCTTAATTGCACTGTTATCGCCCAAAACGATAGGTGTATCTACAGGTCTAAATCTCTCCTGATCAACCTCAACCTTAACATCTACTGAACAAAGGCTAACGATATAGTTAAGCATCTCGTCAAGGCCGTAAGCCTTACCGCTTGCTACGTTATAAATCTTACTATCGTCATCACTTTGAAGAATCATTCTATAAGCTCTAACTATGTCACGTACATCAGAGAAATCTCTCTTAGCAGATAAGTTACCTACCATAATCTTACCTGGCTCTCCTGCAGCTTCGATAGATGCTGCCTGCTTACAAAAGCTTGGGAGAACGAATGAGTCTCTTTGACCAATACCCGTGTGGTTAAATGGACGAACATAATAAATCTTCATGCCATATCTTTCTCTATAGCTGTTACAGAACTGTTCTTGAGCAACCTTAGAGATACCATAAGGATTGTTAGCACAAAGTGTAGCGTCTTCCTTAATTGCTCCATCAATTGGAATATATTCCTCTGAGGAACCTATAAACATAACCTTCGGACCGTTAGGCCCCTTATCCACTGCTTCTAGAATATTAAGAGCACCAACTAAGTTAACCTGAACTGTAGTCTGAGGTATCTTCCAAGAAGCACCTACACTACTAATTGCAGCAAGATTAATGATTGCATCTGGTTTTACCTTGTTAACAAGACCAGATACAAACTCATAATCTAGAAGGTCACCCTGAAAATACTCGACGTCCTTAAGATTTAAGGATGGCATCATATCAGTGCCAGCAACAGTATAACCGTTAGCCTGAAGCTCTTGTGTCAGATATCTTCCGACAAAGCCTCCGATACCGAAGATTAAAGCCTTCATTAGATAAGACCAGCTTCCTTCTTAGCGAGGTTCAAGTCATGCTCAGCCATAATAGCGCAGAGCTGCTCGTAGCTTGTCTTCTGTGGGTTCCAGCCAAGCTTTGTCTTAGCCTTTGTAGGATCACCCCAGAGGTTAACTACGTCAGTTGGACGATACCACTTCTCGTTTACACATACGAGCATCTTACCTGTAGCCTTATCGTAGCCCTTCTCATCGATACCCTCGCCCTTCCACTCAAGCTCGATACCATCGTTCTTAAATGCAAGCTCTGTAAACTCTCTTACTGTGTGCTGTACGCCTGTAGCGATTACATAATCGTCTGGCTCGGCCTGCTGGAGAATAAGCCACATGCACTCTACATAATCCTTAGCATAACCCCAGTCACGAAGTGAATCGAGGTTACCAAGCTCTAAGTGATCCTGGAGACCGCAAGCGATTCTACCTGCAGCAAGTGTAATCTTACGTGTTACGAAGTTATCTCCACGGCGCTCAGACTCGTGGTTAAAGAGGATACCATTACATGCGAAGATGCCGTATGCCTCTCTGTACTGCTTCATCATCCAGAAGCCATACTGCTTAGCTACAGCATATGGGCTGTATGGGTGGAATGGTGTCTTCTCGTTCTGTGGAACTTCCTCTACCTTACCGTAGAGCTCAGATGTGGATGCCTGATATACGCGGCATGTCTTATCAAGACCTGCTGTATGTACAGCCTCTAAGATTCTTAATACACCGATAGCATCTACGTCACCTGTGTACTCAGCAGCATCAAATGATACCTGTACGTGTGACTGTGCTGCGAGGTTATAAATCTCATCAGGCTTTACCTGAAGAACGATTCTAATGATGCTAGAGGAATCAGAAAGATCTCCCTCGTGAATAATAAGCTTATCTAAGATGTGATCGATTCTTGATGTTGTAGATACAGAAGCTCTACGAATGATACCGTGAACCTCATATCCCTTCTCGAGCAAGAACTCTGCAAGATAGGATCCATCCTGACCAGTAATACCTGTGATAAGTGCCTTTTTCATTGTTTATCGTCCTCCGATTAAAATCAACTGAATATAATGAAAAATTATAGCATACAAAATATGCATTTACCTAATATTATAATATATAGAATTCATGAAAATTTAATTACAAAGAAGCGCCTTTGATTGCACTTCTTGCTGCAAGCGCCGCTCTATCCCAATTAAATGTAGCAGCCTGTGCAATTAACTTCTGCTTACATTCGCTATCAATTGGGTTTAAAAGCTTATTCTCAATAGCAGCTGCAAATGAATTAACATCATCATGCTTAATCATAGTAAGAAGGCCACCCGAGACCTCAGGAAGGCTTGAACTATCTGAGATTATACAGTCCGTTCCACAGGCCATCGCCTCTGTTACTGGCATGCCAAAGCCCTCATAAATACTAGGGAAAATAAAGAGTTCTGCGTTACGAAGAAGGTCGCGCTTCTCCTCATCACTTACGTAACCCGTCTGCACAATACGTGAAGATACTGGACTGTTTTTGATCGCATCCAAAGTAGCATCTGGCTGCCATCCAAGACCACCTGCTAAGACAAGCTTAACATCAGGGAACTTATCGCTAATTTTGTTAAAAGCTTCAACTATAGTCTTAATATTCTTACGAGGCTCTAATGTGCCTACATAAAAGATATAGCGCTCTAAGTCATAGACCTTATTAATATTAGTTGTAAAGCCCACACCAGGAGTATAAAAGGTAGTATCTACACCACATGGACCTACGTATATTCTGCTCTCATCGACGCCAAATACGTCGATAATCTCCTGCTTAGAAAACTCTGAAATAGTAAGTATCGTGTTAGCTCTCTTAATAGAGTCACCTAGGTGTCCCTGCAAAAGACGTCTGTTCTTTGCCTGCATAGTCTCAGGGTAGCGCTCACAAACTAAGTCATAGACAGTAATCATATTAGGGCCAGTAAGACCACCAGGTGTTAAGTAGTTAAAGAACACCGTAGTATCTGCCTTAGACTTAGTGAGCTTATGGTAAGGAATGATTTTCCCCGCTGCTCCCATTCTTATATAAACAGAAAGCGGAAGCGATCTCACAATATGGAGATCGTTCCCGCTTAAATCCATTTTTAAGTTTTCCGCCAAGATTTCCTTCGCACCATTTCTTCCACGAAAATCAAATGCATGAAGTTCGCTGTCTTTCTCGATAAGTCTTTTAGCGACCTCGGCAGTGTAGTTTCCTATACCGGTAAGGCCTCTTACCGCGATTGGCTGAAGGTTAAAAGAGATCATTAGCCAAGCTTATTCTCAACAAATGCGCTCATCTGAGCCTTGATTGTCTCGAGTCTATCCTTAGCTGTCTGCTCCTCTGTGTCATAAACACCGAAGTAAATCTTAAGCTTAGGCTCAGTACCAGAAGGTCTAGCGCAAGCCCAATCTAAGCCCTTATCGCCACCAAGCTCATAGAGAAGAACATTAGATACTGGGAGTGTAAGAGGTGTTGTTGTAACAGTATCACCAGAGAAGTCATATCTTACCTGAGCCTTGTAGTCTCTTACTGCTACAGGTACTGGACCACCGATAAGGTTAGCTGCATCAGCTGCTGTCTTGCAGTTCTCTAGCTCAGCTCTCATCTGATCCATACCATTCTTAATCTGGCCTAAGCCTTCCTTACCCTCACGAGTAAAGCTTACAGCCTGCTCGAAGCCATAGCCGTATGTCTTGTAGATTCTCTCGAGTCTATCGAGTAGTGTCTCACCCTTATCAAAAGACTGTGCTGCCATACCACAAACGAGCATAGCTGCTACTACAGCGTCCTTATCTCTTACGCTTGTACCAGAGAGGTAACCATAAGACTCCTCAAAACCGAACTGGAACTTCTTAGAACCGAACTCGTCGTCAATCTTGATTCTCTCACCGATGTACTTAAATCCTGTCAAAGTCTCCTGAAGCTCAACACCGTAAGCCTCACAAACAGCCTTACAAAGCTTTGTAGAAACGATTGTTGTACAAGCAAAAGCCTCAGCAGGAAGTGTACCTGCCTCCTTCTTAGAATTAAGGATATAGTCGAGGAGCATAAGTCCAACCTGGTTACCAGTGAAGCACTTGTACTCGCCGTTCTTGTCTCTGCATGCTAGACCAATTCTGTCAGAGTCTGGGTCAGTACCGAATACCAAAGAAGCGTTAACCTTCTTAGCAAGCTCGATACCCATTGTCAAAGCAGCTGGATCCTCTGGGTTAGGTGTCTTAACTGTAGGGAAAGCACCATCTGGCATCTCCTGCTGCGCTACGATATGAACATTATTAAAGCCTACTGCCTTAAGGATTCTTCTAACTGGCTTATTACCAGAACCGTGAAGAGGTGTGTAAACGATAGACATATCTGCCTGTCTCTTAATAGCCTCCTCGTCGATAACTAGTTCCTTAAGCATATTTGTGTAAGCGATATCAACCTCTGGTCCAAATCTCTCGATAAGACCCTCGCTAAGTGCCTCATCAAAATCAGCTGTCTTGATATTTCTTACGTCAGCGTACTTATTCATATTAGCAAGAATAGCTGCTGCAGCCTCCTCAGTAACCTGGCCGCCGTCCTCGCCGTAAACCTTATAACCGTTATACTTAGGTGGGTTGTGGGAAGCTGTAACCATTACACCAGCAAAAGCGCCAAAGTATCTAACAGCATAAGAACACATAGGAACAGGACGAAGCTCATCTGTGAGGAATACCTTGATTCCATAAGCTGCAAATGTTGTAGCAGCAATTTGAGCAAACTCAGGAGAGAAGTGTCTTGAATCGTGTGAGATAACTACACCTCTCTTCATAGCCTCCTCGCCAGACTCTACGATATAGTTAGCAAGTCCTGCAGAAGCCTTAGCTACTGTGTATACGTTCATTCTGTTTGTACCAGCACCGATAACACCACGAAGTCCACCAGTACCGAACTCGAGATCCTTATAAAATCTCTCTTCAATCTCGTTAGCGTCATCCTTAATAGCGAGAAGCTCAGCTCTTGTTGCCTCATCGAAATAAGAATCTGTGCTCCAAATCTTATATGTGTCCATTGCGCCCATTTGTTAAATACCTCCTGCGCGTATTATTATTTTTTCTTAACCGCAATATTATTACAGTTCTTCTTACGAGAATCAATAACCGAAACAGCTATTAATCCTACTATACCAACCACAGAAACTAGTAATCCTGCCTTAAATCCAGGAGGAGTAAACCTCAAAGTAATGTCGTGGCTACCTTCACCACTATCTATTGCAATCAAAGCATCCTGATATGGAATAATTGGTGTCTCCACGCCATCAACATAGCAAGTCCAGCCATTCTCATAAGGAATTGTAGTAAGTACCAACTCATCAGAACCTACATTGGCACTTAAGTCTACATAGCCATCAGATACATCATTTACTGTAACTGCGGTGTTATTAACGCCTGAGAACTGATTCTCAAAACTCTCCATATCAAAATAGGCGAAGTTTACTTCCATCAAAGTAAAACTGCTGCTCTCAGAACTTATGGATAGATTGATTTTATCTCCAACTTCAAATGATCCAAGTCTATAGACACAGGAATAGTATGTGCCAGCAGAATGACTTCCGATACACTGACCATTGAGATATATGTCTGAATCTCCCATCGTTCTAGGAACTGTGATACTAACGTATAACTCATCAGGTCGTGTAATCTCAACATCGTAGCTGATAATTAGCGGAATCTTAGCATTTGTCTGATAGTAAGTTGAAGCATTAATATAATCATCTACAACCTCCAAACCCAAATCATCTGGATCGAATGATTCACTATCCTCATCTCTATCAGAGTGAACTGTCTCTTCATCTACTGTAGATACTATATAGTTATTCAAATTGATATCTGCACAATTAACTAACTCCATAGTAATACCATCTTCTTGAGTGATGATATAGTCCTCATTAAAGCTATCAAACAATGAAGCATACCAATCATTTCTGAACTCAAAATAATTCTTAGATTCTGTAGAAGTCTCCAATGAATAGAAATCAAAGTCCAAAGCACTACTTTGAACAGGAAATGCTAGTGGCAATACATTATCGTTACGATAGAAATTGATTGTATCTGTAGAAGCAATAAAACTTGCATCCTGATACTCATCAGTGCAATACAAAGTTCCAATAGAAAAGAACGCATCTGTATCAGGAGCACAATAAGAATATGTATCTGCAAAATAATTGTAGTTAACCAAATATCCTAGTTGCTTTAAGAATCTTCCAAAATTTTTATTGGAGTTAGAATTAAAGAAAGATACTCCTCTATATCCTGCATACTGAGATGCTCCACTTATATCAAGTGCATTCTTCGAAAAAATATTCTCATACTCACTTCTAAAACCGTTAGCTACATTGTTAGTCGCGTCAGCACAGTCCATAAAGGTCGCGATGCCTTCTTTATATTCATCTATCTCACCGTAAAAAATAGACATCGTTGCTGTTCCAGAAGAAAGCATAGGAGCAAGAATTGCAGTCTCAAAAACAACAACTATTGCAAGAATCTTAGGAAGAATAATTCCCATATCCTTTAACTGACCAGCCCAATCTTCCTTTTTCATACCCAATAGGATAAGAATAATTACAGCTATAAAAGCAATATTGTAAACAAAGAGCTTGTCGTTCTTATTCATATCTCCAAAGCTTTGTGCAAAGAGAAGTAACCCCGCAAGAATAGCACCTGACTTCAAAAGGTCGTTAACAGTTATTTCCTTAAGCCTTTCGAAAGCTTTGTAGGAGACAATCAAGAAAAATGGTAAAAATACAAACGCTTCTCTATGCCAGAACCAGTTAGGTCTATCAAAAACCTGCCAAGCTATATCCAATACATCAATACAAAGAGTGATATAAATCAAAATGAATGATGCTGTATAAAGCTTCTTTTCCCTACCACTAAAAGCTTTACTTACGAGGTATACAGTACAAAGAATTGTTACCAAGAGACTTACAAAAATAAACGGTAAATTATGAATTAAAACCTCTCCGAAGTCACCTGGATAGCCTAAGAAGAATCTATCTACTATTTGCGCAAAGGAGAAAGTTACATAATAATCTTCAAGATTATAGTGAGTTGGATCGCTATTTGTTATCGTATCTAAACCCACAGGCACCAATATAGCGCCTAGTGTTAAACCACAAAGAACAGCACGAAGAATAAAACTGCCAATAATCTTTAATGGCTGCTTAGACTTCTCAAACAATCCTTCTAGATACATTCTTGCTAACAAATATAGGAAAGAAAAAACACCTACCATGTAAGCCATATAATAGTTAGAAAAGAATAATAATAGAAGAACAGCAGTAACTCCTCCAAGCTTGCCATTCTTGATATAACGTTCAATCATCAACAACAATAGAGGCAATAACAAATATCCATCAAGCCACATAATTTGGAGCATGAAGAGCATTACATAAGAAGAGTACGCATACATAACACCCCAGAGAATCGGCCACTTAGACTTCTTATCAATAGATCTCTCCCTTATAAAAGCGCACATAAACGCTGCAGATAAAGATATCTTCAAGCACATAAGAAGTAGAACGAATTCATTTGTCTGAGTAGAATCAAAGAGCAAAACAAGTAAATTGAATGGGCTTGATAAATAGTAACCAAAAGTACCCGCGAAGTTTTTACCAGCACCAAGTAAAAATGAATAACCAAAATTAGAAACGAGATTACTAAAATCAAGATTCATTAGTTTTGATTTAAGCAAGAAGAGATATGGAGCATACTGTGCTTCCAAATCAGAAATCAAAACAGTGTATTTACCTAGGGGATATTTCAGGCTAGTCGCACTTATTACAATAAAGCACAGTATAGCAATTAACCCAGCAATTAAAGGCATCAACGCGACATCTTTTACATCTTTCTTGGTAATCTTCTTAGAAGGAACGTTAAGAGTTGATACTTCTTTCATGGACACTCCTTGGTTTGTTCTATTCTTGGCTTTATATTATAATACAAAAGTGATTGGAGGACATTATGCTCATTAGTTTGGTTGTTCCATGTTATAACGAAGAAGAAGCGTTACCTTATCTTTATAACGCTCTTTGTGATGTTCGTAAGGAAGTGACAAACCATGAGTTTGAGTTCATTTTTGTAAATGATGGTAGTCGCGATAAGACAGCGGACGTTATCAAGAAGTTCGCTAGCGAAGATAAGGACTGCAAGTATGTAATTTTCTCCAGAAATTTCGGCAAAGAAGCTGCCATGTACGCAGGACTTACTAAGGCAAAGGGCGACTTGGTTGCTATTATGGATGCTGATATGCAAGATCCTCCTTCTCTTATCCCAAGCATGATTAAGTCAATCGAGAACGATGAAGCTGATATCATTGCTACTAGAAGAGTAACACGTGAAGGCGAGCCTAAGATTAGAAGCTTCTTCGCGAGAATGTTCTATAAGATTATCAATAAGATGGTTGAAGTCGAGATTGCAGATGGCGCTAGAGATTTTAGACTCATGAAGCGTCAAGTAGTAGATGCGATTCTAGATCTTAACGAGAGGCAGAGATTTTCCAAGGGTATCTTTGCCTGGGTTGGTTTCCGTACTAAGTGGCTTGAATTTGTTAATACAGAGCGTGTCGCTGGCGAGACAAAGTGGAGTTTTTGGAAGCTCTTTAAGTATGCCATAGACGGAATCGTATCTTTTACTACAGCACCACTTAGATTTGCAACATATCTTGGATTTACTACAGCCTTTGCTGGTTTTGCATATCTTGTTTACTACTTTATTAGAGCAATTATTCTTAGAATCTATGATGTAGTACCAGGATACCCTTCACTTCTATGCTTTATCCTCTTTATCGGTGGTTCTATTTTGATGTCACTCGGTGTTCTTGGTGAATATATTGGAAGAACATTCGTAGAAGTTAAGCGCCGACCTATTTATATCAAGGCAGAAGAATCAGAAGACTAATTATTTCCCAAACACTCTATAAAATGGCTTACTCTCGTATTCGTATACGAAGAATTGTCTGCGGCATAAGTCTGCCTGATTCTCATCAGCAATATCGCCAAAGGATACAATCTCGTCTTTGGGCTGAATGCTATCCCCATCGCCTCTATAAAGCTGAACTGTAGCACTAATAGACACTGCAAGAAGGATAAAGCAGGTGCAGGCAGATACTATTAGCATTCCTATAACACCTACCGCCTTAGTATCGTTACCATTTTTCTTCAAAGCAGAAACAGCAGTATCAACCTTTTGTAAAACATAAGTCGTGATTACAAATATAGGAGCAAGAGATCCTCTCATCAAAAAATCATTTGCCTTAGTTATTTTATAAATAGGCATTACCAAAAGCACAATAAGAGCTACCCAAAACATCGGGTTATTTTTTTGATCCTTAAATATTAATAAGCTCCAAAGTCCAAACTCAACCAAGACATAAAGCAGATAGCAGCCTATCATGCTTCCAACTTGATTAGGGAAAAAGTTCCATATAAATCCCTTAACATCAGTAGCACCACTATTCGCTGTATAGTAAAGTCCAAATACAGCTAGAGTAACTATTGGCATAACAATATTGCCAATAGTAAGAATTGACTTGAAGTTACGTCCACTTTTGTCTTCGTAAAGCTTACATATAGCTAGTGGAACCATCCCGACAGTAGCCCAAGGGGAATAACAGAAGCAAAGCGCACCCCAAAAACCTACGCTTCGGTTATTACGCGAATTTAAAAACAACGACATAATAAGCCAACATGGAATAGTCTGATTAAATGTATTCATCGTCTGATAGTAGTTGCCGTGAATATAGAATTCACGATTCCATCCTTCAAACGACGATCCACCATTGATAGCACTTGTAATGATATACATAACGATATCAAATCCACCAAATACGAACAGCAAAACAAAAGCTGTTACCATAGGCTTTTTCTGCATAAAGTTAAGGGCAAGAACAGTCAGCACTAGACCTAATGAGGACCAAAGTATAAGCGCTACTCTTGCTGCCATAAGACCAAACAATTTACCTACAAGGCCTGGAACAAGCCAAAATATAAGATAGTATGCAAAAGCTACGCTGCCACTTCCTAGCTGCTCTAGAACAAGAGGATTACTCTGAGTGCTTAGATCATAGATAATCGGCCACTTATAGTTAACTACATCATTTAAAATCGCGTACCTGACGTTATGGTCTGCTGTAGTCCAAGTAAACTCACCAATACCTGCGATATAACACCACGCGAGACAAAAAAGGGCGATGCCAATGATGTACTTTTTACTAATTGTAATAGTTCGCTTGTCATCAATAGTTCTAATAACAAAAAACGCGCTAACAAAAGTCAGCGCGGATAAAATAATAGCCCAATAAAGCTTAGTAAATCCCAAGAAGAAAATTACTACAGGAAGTAACAGATATATGCTAGCAGCAATAAGTAAGCTCCTGTACTTCAAAACCATAAAAAATCCCCTTGTAATAACCTTTACAAGGGGAATTATAACTTATTTTCTAAGGTTAGAGTATCCCATGAGGTACTCGTCTACGTCATAAGCGCAGTCACGACCCTCACGAAGTCCCCATACTACCAAGGACTGGCCACGAACCATATCACCAGCAGCAAATACGCCCTTAACAGAAGTATCGTGGTGATTAGGTGTAACCAAGACATTAGTTCTAGGTGTTGTCTCTAAACCGAATGCATCAGAGATGTACTTAGATGGACCTAAGAAACCTGCAGCAATCAATACCAAGTCAGCTGGGATAATCTCCTCGGAGCCTTCTACAGGGACCATATTCATACGACCTGTATTAGGATCCTTTACAAACTGAAGCTTAGTTGTCTCGACAGCCTTAACGTTACCGTTATCGTCCTTAATAAACTTCTTAACAGTTGTGCAGTACACACGAGGATCCTTACCAAATACAGCAATTGCTTCCTCTTGACCGTAATCAGTCTTAAGTACCTTTGGCCACTCTGGCCATGGGTTATTCTCAGCTCTTGTTACAGGTGGAGCAGGCATCATCTCAAGCTGAACTACAGACTTACAGCCGTGACGCATAGATGTACCTACGCAGTCATTACCTGTATCACCGCCTCCGATAACTACAACATTCTTATACTTAGCACTGATGTAGTCAGCCTCAGTCATGTTAGAGTTAAGAAGTGCCTTTGTAGTGGACTTTAAAAAGTCTACAGCAAAGTAGATACCTTTAGCATCTCTACCTTCAGCATTAATATCACGTGCATTACCTGTACCACAGCAAAGAACAACGGCATCGTAGTGCTCCTGTAAGTACCTAGGAGAGATATCACACTCAGCACCTACATCAACACCACAGATAAACTCGATACCCTCAGCCTTCATAAGATCAATTCTTCTAAGAACTGTCTTCTTCTCAAGCTTCATGTTAGGGATACCATACATGAGCAAGCCACCTGGACGGTCTTCCTTCTCATATACAGTTACACTATGACCACGCTTGTTAAGCCAGTAAGCTGTAGACAAACCAGAAGGACCTGAACCTACTACGGCTACTCGCTTACCAGTTCTCTTCTTAGGTGGCTTTGGATCAAGAAGACCATTCTCAAAAGCCTTCTCAATAATAGCGTACTCGTTCTCCTTACATGTAACAGCGTCGCCATCAAGACCATTAGTACATGCCTTCTCACAAAGAGCAGGACATACTCTTGATGTAAACTCTGGGAAAGGGTTTGTTAAGGACAAGAGCTTATATGCTTCATCCCAGTATCCCTTATATACCATGTCGTTCCAGTCTGGGCAGAGGTTGTTCAGTGGACATCCTGCTACCATGCCAAGAATTGGCTTACCATACTGGCAGAAAGGCACACCACAGTTCATGCAGCGTCCGCCCTGCTTCTGTCTCTCCTCATCGCTTAAAGGAGTATGGAACTCTCTATATGTCTTGATTCTCTCGAGCGGTTCCTCACCCGGATTATCCTGTCTACTATAATCTAAAAATCCTGTTGCTTTACCCATTTTTCTTACCTCCCTTAGTTCTTAGCTGCGAACTTGTCGTTAAAAGCAGAAATCTTAGCTTCGTCCTCAGACATGCCTTCTGCCTTGTACTTGGCAATTGCCATCATGATTTTAGAGTAATCATGAGGAATTACCTTCTTAAAGTGTGGGAGATAATCATCAAAGTTATCAAGGATCTTAGAAGCAAGAGGAGAGTTAGTCCACTTGATATGCTCTTCAATCAAAGTCTTAAGCTCAGTAACATCAGCCTCGTCTTCAACGTGACCAAAGCCTACCAAAGACTTATTAAGCTTAGTATAGAGGTCATTCTCCATATCAAGAACGTAAGCTATACCGCCGCTCATACCAGCAGCGAAGTTCTTACCTACCTGACCTAGAACTACTGCAACACCACCAGTCATGTACTCACAACCGTGGTCACCAGTACCCTCAACAACAACCTTACAGCCAGAGTTTCTTACGCAGAATCTCTCACCTGCAACACCGTTGATGAAAGCCTTACCTGATGTAGCACCAAAGAGTGCAACGTTACCGATAAGGATGTTCTCTTCTGGAACAAGCTTACTCTCCTTAGGTGGGAATACTGCGATAGTACCACCGGATAAGCCCTTACCGAAGTAGTCGTTAGAATCACCTTCGAGTGTAAGTGTTAAGCCCTTAGGGATGAAAGCACCAAAGCTCTGTCCGCCTGCACCCTTACAGTTAACGATATAAGTATCTTCTGGAAGTGTGTTGTAGTACTTACGAGAAATCTCAGCACCGAACAATGTTCCGAGTGTTCTGTTGAGGTTATTAACTTCAACAGAAATCTCACAAGGCTCGCCCTTCTCGAAAGCTTCCTTCATTGAAGGAATGATAATTGTCTCATCGATAGTCTCTTCAAGCTTGAAGTCGTAGATATCAGCCTTATTGAAGTGACGCTTGCTCTCTGGAACTGTTACGAATGGGTTAGAGAGAATTGTGCTCATATCAACCTTAGCTTCGTTATAAGCGTTGTACTTCTTCTCGAAGAGCAAATCGCTTCTACCTACGAGCTCGTCTACTGTTCTGATACCAAGCTGAGCCATATACTCACGCATTTCCTCAGCAATAAAGTGCATGAAGTTAATTACATACTCAGGCTTACCCTTAAATCTCTTACGAAGCTCAGGGTTCTGAGTAGCAACACCTACTGGACATGTATCGAGGTTACATACTCTCATCATTACGCAGCCCATTGTTACGAGTGGAGCTGTAGCAAAACCAAATTCCTCGGCACCGAGCATAGCTGCGATGACTACATCACGACCAGTCAAGAGCTTACCGTCAGCCTCGATAGCAACCTTAGATCTAAGACCATTCTGAATCAAAGTCTGATGTGTCTCAGCGATACCAAGCTCCCATGGGAGACCTGCGTGGTGAATTGAACTCATTGGAGCAGCACCAGTACCACCGTCGTAACCAGATACGAGTACTACTGCAGCACCAGCCTTGGCAACACCTGCAGCGATTGTACCTACACCAGCCTCGGATACGAGCTTAACGGAGATACGAGCGTTCTTATTAGCATTCTTTAAGTCGTAGATGAGCTGAGCTAAGTCCTCGATAGAGTAAATATCGTGATGAGGAGGTGGGGAAATCAAAGCTACACCTGGTGTGGAGTGACGTGTCTTAGCAATCCAAGGATAAACCTTCTGTGCTGGGAGATGTCCACCCTCACCTGGCTTAGCGCCCTGAGCCATCTTAATCTGAAGCTCATCAGCAGAAATCAAATATTTCGAAGTAACGCCAAATCTACCAGAAGCTACCTGCTTAATAGCAGAGCATCTATTCTCTTCCGTGCCCTTAGTCTCGATACGGTCTAAGTCTTCACCACCCTCACCGGAGTTGGACTTACCACCGATTTTGTTCATGGCAATAGCCATACACTCGTGAGCTTCCTTAGAGATGGAACCATAACTCATGGCACCAGTCTTAAATCTCTTTACGATAGACTCTGCACTCTCAACCTCAGAAAGTGGAATACCACCTGCCTTTGGATACTTAAAGTCGAGTGTAGATCTTAGTGTGATATGTCTGTCATCAGAATTAATGATAGATGAGAACTGCTTGAAGAGCTTATAGTCATTACGCCATGTAGCAATCTGCAAGAGGTGGATTGTCTCTGGTGTATAGAGGTGCTCCTCCTTGTTAGATCTGGACTTATGCCAGCCTTCAACACCAAGGCCCTCATCAATATCATATCCGTTAGGATCAAAAGCACCTTCGTGAAGCGCTCTTACTCTATCCTCAACATCAGCTAATGTAATACCACCTACGCGGCTATCTGTATCTGTGAAGAACTCATCCATAAGCTCCTTGCCGATACCCAAAGCCTCGAAGATTTTACTTCCCTGATAAGACTGCAATGTGGAAATACCCATCTTAGAAGCAATCTTAACGATACCTGAAACAAGTGCATCGATATAAGCGTTACAAGCCTGTGTATAGTCTTTGTCTACGATATCCTTCTCGATAAGATCCTGAATTGTATCAAGAGCCAAGTATGGGTTAACAGCACTTGCACCAAAGCCAAGAAGTGTAGCGAAATGATGTACTTCACAAGGCTCAGCTGTCTCGATAATGATAGAGATAGCTGTATTCATACGAGTTCTAATGAGGTAGGACTCGAGAGCTGCTACAGCAAGCAAGGATGGGATAGCTAGGTGATCCTTATCTACGCCTCTATCTGTAAGAACGAGGATTGTAGCACCCTCATCATGAGCCTTATCAGCCTGAGCATAGAGGTTATCGATAGCCTGACGAAGAGTCTGCTCCTTAGTAAAGAGCATGGAGATGTCAGCTGTCTTTAATCCCTCATACTTAGAGCTTCTAATCTTCATAAGGTCGAGGTTAGTAAGGATAGGATTATTAATCTTAAGTACGCGGCAATTCTCTTCTACATCCTCTAAGATGTTACCTGCGATACCGAGGTATACAGAAGTATCTGTGATGATGGACTCTCTTATAGAGTCGATAGGTGGGTTTGTAACCTGAGCGAACTTCTGCTTGAAGAAGTCAAAGAGAGGTGGCTTACGTGTAGAGAGTGGAGGTACTGGAATATCAATACCCATAGCTGCTGTTGGCTCGCTACCGTTAAGACACATAGGGATAATCTCGTTATTGAGGTTACCATATGTATAGCCAAATACCTTCTGCTGATCGAGGAGATCCTTACCAGAATAGAAAGGAGGCTTATGGTTAGGAATCTTAATCTCAGAGAGATTAATAAGATTGTGGTCAAGCCACTCACCATATGGATTACGTCTAGCATATTCTGTCTTGATTGTCTCATCATCGATGAGCTCGCCCTTAACAGTATCTACGAGAAGCATCTTACCAGGTCTTAATCTATCCTTCTTTACGATAGTCTCTACTGGAATATCATCAGGTGTACCAACCTCAGAAGAGAGGATTAAGTAACCGTCATCTGTAATCATATATCTTGATGGTCTAAGTCCGTTACGGTCGAGGATAGCACCAATCTGATCACCATCTGTGAAGATGATAGAAGCAGGACCATCCCATGGCTCCATCATT
Organism: Saccharofermentans sp.; assembly: GCA_024403715.1. Classification (GTDB taxonomy): domain Bacteria; phylum Bacillota; class Clostridia; order Saccharofermentanales; family Saccharofermentanaceae; genus Saccharofermentans. The sequence continues at coordinate 43,088 of JAKSRJ010000009.1, forward strand.
GTAGCGTAATACTGATAGAAAGCCTTCTTCTCACGGCTCATTGTAGGAATGTGCTGCCATGGCTCTGGGATAGTAGCCATGATTGCAAGAGGAAGTGGCATACCAGACATAACCATGAACTCGAGTGTGTTATCCAAGCGCGCTGAGTCGGAGCCTGTTACATCAAGCATAGGGTAGATATCGTCCAATCTTCCCTCTAATGCCTTGGCATGCATGATGGACTCACGAGAGAGCATCTTGTTCATGTTACCGGTAATCGTATTAATCTCACCATTATGTACGATAAGTCTATAAGGGTGAGATCTCTGCCAGCTCGGATTAGTGTTAGTTGAAAATCTGGAGTGAACGATACCTATAGCCGACACATAATCCGGGCCAGCGAGATCTTTGTAAAATGTGCGAAGCTGACTTACAAGGAACATACCCTTATATACGATTGTTCTACTAGACATAGAGCATACGTATGTATCCTTATTACGCTTCTCGAAAACCATTCGTGCGATATAAAGCTTACGGTCAAAATCGAGGCCCTTAGCTGTGCCCTCTGGCATACCCATGAAAGCCTGCATAATATTTGGCATGGAATTCTTAGCTCTGCTACCCAAAACCTCTGGGTCTACTGGAACCTCACGCCATCCAAGGAAAGGAATACCCTCATCCTTCAAAACGCCCTCGAAATCCTTCTTAGCGTTCTCAAATTCTGTCTCACCCTGTGGGAAATAAAGCATCGCGATACCGTAGGATCTTTCCTCACCGATATTGATGCCAATTGAAGAACAAGCCTTGGAGAAGAACTCGTGTGAAATCTGCAAGAGGATACCAACACCGTCACCAGTCTTACCCTCAGCATCTTTACCTGCTCTGTGCTCCAATGTCTCTACGATGGAAAGAGCATTTTCTACAACTCTTCTGGTCTTAACACCGTCCATCTTAATGACAGCGCCGATACCACAGTTCTCATGCTCATTCTTTGGACTATATAATCCCTGCTCTGGGAATGCGTCCATGTTTCTGTAATTGTTGATCATAGGTCACTCCTCCATATGATTTGAAGCAATAAAAAAGGCACTTATTCACAAGGGTATTACCCTTCGAATAAGCGCCATTGCTTACTTAAGTTATCGTACTTGTTATATTCTTGTATACTTATTTTGTCAATACTTTATTCCAGCCAGCCTCATAAAAATCCCACAAAAGCGACATATTTGTTCCCGCTTTACATCTAGGAGCATCATGTATTACAAGCTCTTTATAAGAAGCAAAAATTCCGCTTATAAGTGCGTGCATATAGTCTTCAGATAGGTTTTGTACGTGTGGCATAAGGCCTGATACTACTAGGTTTGTTAAGTCGTGAAATAGGTTTTCATATTCTGAAGCTATAGATCCTCCTACCAAAAGCTTCATTATCTTGAAGTTTCTATACGTATAAAGAGTAAGCTCGATAATTCTAGACTTGCCATAATCCTTATAATCATCACTACTTTTTGGCTCAAAAAGCTCCATTAGGTGCCTTGCGTGCTCACCTACAATACTTTCGAAGAGCTCGCCCTTGCTTTTATAGTAAGAATAAAATGCGCCAGTAGTAACGCCAGCTTCCTTAGCGATGCTTCTTAAAGACGCATCCTTAAAGCCTTTCTCTGTGAATTCCTTAAGAGCTGCCTCGTTGATATTCTTAATTGTATTTGGATCGGCGTAATTCATAACACTGTTATATATTGATTTGAAATTAATGTCAATTAGCATTGGCTTTTAATAAAATAAGATATTATAATACTTGCTATGGTTACAGAAGATACACGTAAAAAATTAGAAGAACTAGATAGACAGATTGAAGAGCTTACTAAGCTTAGACTTAGTTTGGCAACAGAAAGTGACGATTCAAAGACTTTGTCTGAGCAGTTAGTTGCTGAGCGTAAGTACGAGAGAAAGTTTTTAAACTCTCTTGATTACGGTGACGATGTCACATTAAGAAGCTGCCAGAGAACTGTCTTTAGAACTTTATTTGATTTATCAAGAACTTATAGTTCTACTAAGACTAAGACAGTATCTTACCTCGCTACTAGAATTAGCGATGCATTAGTGAATACTCCTAAGATTTTCCCAGATAGCGCATTAGTTGCTTGTCAGGGCGTCGAGGGTGCTTATTCCCAGATTGCTTGCGATAAGTTATTTCCTAACGCAGATATTATGTATTTTAGAACTTTCGAGGGTGTATTCCAGGCTGTAGAGAACGGACTTTGTAAGTATGGCGTACTCCCTATCGAGAACTCTTCTCACGGTTCTGTTAATCAGGTTTACGATCTTATGAAGTCTCATAAGTTCCATATCGTACGCGCTAAGAAACTTCAGATTTCTCACCGTCTTATGGTTAAGCCTGGTACTAAGTTTGAAGATATTAAGGAGATTATTTCTCACGAGCAGGCTATTGGTCAGTGCTCTAAGTTCTTGAAGGATAATCAGAATATTAAGGCAACTATCGTAGCTAATACTGCTATCGCAGCTCAGACAGTAGCTAACAGCACAAGAAACGATATCGCTGCTATTTCATCTCCTGACTGCGCTAACCTCTATAACCTCGATATCGTTAGAGACGACATCCAGAATTCTGACCACAACTACACAAGATTTATCGTTATCTGTAAGGATCTAGAGATTTATCCTGGCGCAGATAAGGCATCCATCATGGTAGCTTTGGGTCATACTCCTGGTGCGCTTTCTAATTTACTTTCGAGATTTTCTGCTACAGGCTTGAACTTAACAAAAATCGAGTCCCGCCCTATAGTTGGACGAGACTTCGAGTTCATGTTCTATCTTGATATTGATGCTTCTGTTTACTCTGAGAGCTTCATCGATTTGATGTGCCAGCTCGACAGCGATTCACCTGCATTTACTTTCCTTGGTAGCTACAAAGAGAATTAACAGATATAAGTAGTTATATTCTCGATTCCACCATTAATGAATAATTCCACACAGCCTACGTCTTCTAGTGTTAAGACGTCAGGTTCGTGTGCGTATGGCTTATCTAGAATCGTGTGACCGTCGATTTGAACGCGTAGTCTTCCGCTCTCGTAAACCACAAAGTCAGATTCCTTCTTAAGTAGGTGGAGACCTTCGTATATTGGGAGCATAGTAAGTCTTCCGGCTTTATCAAAAGAAACCTGTCTTGGGAAAGTAAAAGCTCCTACCTGAGTCTGGCCCTTATCCTCGCGGCGGTTCCAGTTATACATCCAAGCTATAACTATCTTTCTACCATCTGGGTGGTCTAATACCTGAGGTGCGTAGAAGTCAGGTCCTGTCTCTACTACAAAGTAAGGCCAGTTAGGATCTTCTGTATCAGGAGTAAACTTCTCGCCATCAAAATCGCCTACTGCAAAAATTACGCGGTTAGGCATAGCCTTAATAGAAGAGAACATTAATACCCACTTGCCGTCTACTTCAAATAAGTTAGGGCACTCGATTACGCCACCAAATCTATCGTCATCGATAAGCTTGCCCTGGTATTCCCAGTTTATTAAATCCTTAGATTTATAAAGTAGAATCGCGCCTTCTAATCTGAAGCCCGCGCCAACTACCATGCGATACTCGTTCTTATACTTGAAGACCTTAGGGTCTCTGAAGTCATCGTTAGAGCCCATAGGGTTAGTATCGATAATTGGGTTACCCTCATACTTATGGAAAGTGATGCCATCATCTGTATATGCTAGAGACTGTGTCTGACCTTGGCTTTCAGATACTGAAGTATAGAAGATATACATGCGATTATCCTTAACTATGGCGCTTCCAGAGAAGCATCCACCGTTAGGTGCATTATCGTATGGCATATCAGGGTAAAGAGCTATCGGAAGCTCTTCCCAGTTAATTAAGTCATCGCTTACAGCGTGACCCCAGTGCATCTGTCCCCACCTAGGAGCGTGAGGATAATGCTGAAAGAACGCATGAAAACGACCCTTATAGAACACAAGTCCATTAGGGTCGTTCATCCATCCAATTTTATTCTTAAAGTGGTATCTCACTTACTCTAAGTCGAGAAGAGAAACCTTAAGCACGCCCTCTGCGCCCTCGAGTTCCTTAATGATCTTCTCAGATACAGGCTGCTCTGTAGCTACGAAAGCCTGAGCATGCTTGTTATCGGAACCATCCTGGTTCTTTCTACCCCAGTGCATGGATACGATATTGATATTGTGCTTACCAAGGATAGTAGCGATTCTACCGATAACACCTGGAACGTCGTTATTCTTGATAGCAAGAACTGTAGAAGACAATGGGCAGTTCATCTCATAACCGAAGAAGGAAACGATAACCTCTGTGTTAGGAGTAAATACTGTACCGTTGATCTTAAGCTCACGGCCATCCTCTGTGTAGAACTTAACGTTGATGAGGTTGTTGTAGCGCATGATTGTCTCATCCTTAGTCTCAACAACTTCAATACCGCACTCATCAATGCTCTCCTGAGCATTAACGTAAGATACGTGCTCATTGCCCATACCCTTCAAGATACCCATGATGAGGGAAAGTGTGATGATGCCTGTACCAGAGTTAGTAGCGAGCTCACCTCTATAGCGAACCTCAACCTTAGTGATAGGCTTACCCTCAGCCTGGAAGTACATAAGACCAATCTTCTCAGCAAGTGAGCAGTAAGGTCTAATCTCATCTACAGAACCAGAGAACTGTGGCATATTCAAAGCTGCAACGATCTCACCCTTCAAAGCGCCGTCGATAAGCTCAACGATACCCTGACCAACCTTAGCTGTAGCCTCTACTGTAGAAGCACCGAGGTGTGGTGTGATATAGCAGTTAGGAGCGTGGAGAAGAACGTTATCAAACTCCTGATCGCCTGGCTTCTTGTTGTAAGAAGGCTCCTTATCAAATACGTCGATAGCAGCAGCTGCAACCTGACCTTCAGCAAGGGCATCTGCCAAATCCTGCTCATTTACAAGACCACCTCTAGCTGCATTTACGATGCGAACACCGCGCTTGCACTTATAGAGCTGCTCCTTAGCAATGATGTTGTATGTTTCCTTTGTCTTAGGTGTGTGGAGTGTGATGAGGTCAACCTGCTCTAAGAGCTCGTCTAGTGTCTGGCAACGACCTACACCTAACTTCTCGAACTTTTCTGCTGCGATATATGGATCGTAAGCAATAACGTTCATACCGATACCCTTGAGCTTTCTAGCTACGATAGAACCGATACGTCCAAGACCGATAACACCAGCTGTCTTACCCTCGAGCTCGTAACCTACCCAGTTACCTCTTCTGTAGTCACCGTTATGTACACCCTCGTTAGCTGTTGGGATGTATCTGAATACGTTAAATGCGTGACCTACTGCAAGCTCACCAGCAGCCATGTTGTTAGCTGTTGGAGTGTTAAGAGCAATTACACCGTGATCTGTACAAGCCTTAACATCGATGTTATCAATACCAGTACCAGCACGACCTACAGCCTTAAGGCAATCTGCATTAGCGAGAAGACTAGGTCCAACCTTAGTAGCAGATCTTACGATAAGAGCATCAAAGCCCTTAATGTACTGCTCGATTTCTTCCTGGGAATGACCCAAGTATTCTTCTACCTCGTATCCCTGATCCTTCAAGTACTGTACGGACTCGTCAGCGATACTCTCTGTAATTAATACCTTCATTTCTTTATCCTCCAACAATAATTAACAAATTAAAGAGATGCGAGAACCTCATCGAGATCCTTAAGGAGAGCATCCATCTCCTCCTCTGTTGTGTCAGCCATGTGAGCTACACGGAATGTCTTATCCTTAAGGTCACCATAACCATTAGAGATGAGCCATCCTCTCTCTCCCATAGCCTTGTTGATATCAGAGAATGGATGACCTGTTGTGTTGTTTACGCATGTAACTGTAACAGACAAGTTCTCTGGATCCGAGTAAAGACCACCGTGTGTCTGAGCCCAGTCCTGAACCTTCTTAGCAAGCATTTCATGACGCTTATATCTGTTCTCGATACCCTCCTCGAGGATTCTGTCGAGCTGATAGTCGAGTGCAAACATATGTGAAAGAGAAGGTGTAGAAGGATACTGATATGGCTTCTCCTTAACAAACTTTACGAGTTCAACATAGTCAAAGTACAAACCTCTGTTCTCAATTGTCTTTGCCTTCTCGATAGCTCTGTCAGATACGGAAGCGATTGCCATTCCAGGAGGAACGCCAAGACACTTCTGTGTGGATGTAATACATACATCAATACCGAGCTCATCAACTGGGATATAGTCACCAGCCATAGAGGAAACTGTATCTACGCAGATAATAACATCTGGATACTTCTTATATACTTCTGCAAGTCTTGCCATTGGGTTATGTACACCAGTGGAAGTCTCGTTCTGTGTGATTGTAATGAGATCATACTTACCTGTAGACAAAGCTTCGTCGATCATCTCAGGTGTTGTGATCTGACCAAGCTCACTCTCGAAGAGATCTGCAGGAATGCCGTTAGCTGTGCACATCTTGTACCATCTCTTACCGAAAGCTCCGATTGAGAATACAGCAGCACGCTTCTTTGTGAAGCATCTTACAGCACCTTCCATAAGTCCGCTTCCTGATGAAGTGGAGAGAATGATAGTGTTGTTAGTACCCATAATCTTCTGCATCTTCTCGGAAATGCCCTGCTGCAATGCTGTAGCATCCTTTGTTCTGTGTCCGATAAGTGGTGTAGCCATCTTAGCTAGAACTTCAGAATTAACCTCAACAGGTCCCGGTATAAAGAGTTTCTTGTGCATATTAATCCTCCTACGCCCAATTGGGCAATCTAAAGGATTATATCACGGACTATATATATTGTTTAGTGCGATAAACAGCTAGTTGTAATAAAAAAGTCGGCAAATAATGTTTTTTGCCGACTTTTATTAGATGTAATTTTCAATTAGTGGTAATTAAGCTTCTGGTAGAGTGTCTGGCTCTGGCTCAACTACTGCGTCACCGTTATCAGCAGGACCATCAATTGTCTGAACTTCACCGCTTACTGCGTTCTCTGTAGCTCCTGTAGAACCACCAACTCTGAATGTTACAGGGATTGTGCCATCGAGTACACCAACTGGTGGCAACAAGAGAGCATCACCGGAGTTAGGTGAGTAAGAAGCATCAAGACCGTTATAAGAAACGATAATGCTGATTCTTGGGTCAGATGTGTTAGCGATGTCGTTAATACCGTATACGTTATTGAACAAATCCCACCATGTTCTGTAACCGATGTTATCAGAGAACTGGAACATACCGATTGGAGCAGATGGATCAGAACTTGTTGTAGCTGCTGGTTCTGTCTCGATTGGTGCAAATGTCTCCTCAATTCTTGTAGCTTCTGTCTCAGCTAATGCTGCATCATCCTTACCACAAGATCTTACGATTGCACTAATTAAGATGATAAGGCAAACGAGACATACGATAACAAATGCGAGGAACATGTAACCATTACGGTTAAGTCTACGCTTTGTTCTCTTACCACCGTTACCGCCATTGCCGCTGCCAGAAGAGCTTGTTCTTGGCTTAGGTGTAGCAGTCTGGGATCTTGTCATTGTTGGAGCACCGTAGTTAGTAGGCTGTGCATTGTTATATCCGTAACCGTTGTCAGTCATAGGTGTACCTCCATTCATGTAAGGATCCTGTGTTGGAGTAGGATCTGCATAATCACTAATACCAAGGATTGAATTAATCCAATCGTTATCTTCGCCAGCAGGCTGCTCACTTTGAGCCTGGCTGTAATTCTCCTGATACTGACCAGGAGTATAAGAATAAGCTGCATCACCGTATGGTTCCTCACCATATGCCTGGTAGGAAGCCTGCTGTGAATATGGATCGTAAGCTTGCTGTACAGGAATCTCCACTGGAGCAACAGGTGCTACTGGAGCTACTGGCTGAACTGGCATCTGGGCAGGCTGTACTGGAGCTACAGGAGTAGCAAAATCTAAGTTATCAGGCTGATATGGAGCCTCGTTAGGATCTGCCATATTCTCATTAGTCACGAACTGACCTGCAGTATAAACGCCTTCCTCAACTGCATTTACAGGAGCATCTGCATTTGTAGTAGCTACTGGAGTTACGAATGTATTAGCATCAAATAGAGGCATCTCAGGGATGTCATCTGGAGCCTTAGCAGGAGCTGCTGGCTCTTCGATAGTCTCAACTGCATTCTCGAAAGGCAAGCTGAAGCTATTCTCGTCAACAACTGGCTCTTCCTTAATTTCCTCTACTGGAGCTGGTGCTTCCTTTACTACAGGGAAATCAACACCAAGCTTATCGGAATCCTTAAGTTCTGGCTTCTCAGAAGAGAACTCGAATTCTGGAACTGGAATGCTGTTTGTAGCTTCCTTAAGCTCTTCTTCAGATGCAACAACTGGAGCACCAGTCTCACCAAAAACGATTGGCTCAGCATTTTGCATTTCTTCACTGCTTCCTACGCTATATGGATCAAATGCAGATGAAGCATCAACTGGAGCAGGTGCTGCGATAACAGGTGTCTCTGTAGCAGCGGAGAATACAAATGCACCAGCATCGTTAACTGGAACTTCAGGAACAGTAACATCAGGAACAGGTGTTACTACTGGCTGAACGAATAAGTTCTCCATTTCCTTAACTGCATCAGCAACAACTGTAGGAGCATCAGCAGCCTTAGCGTCGTTAGCCTGGCCTTCCTTAGTAAGCTGCTCGATAACTGTAGGATCAAGTCTCTCGATTGGCTTTGTCTTATCAGCATCGCTCTCTGTATCAAAGTTGAATGTAGTGGCTGCTACGAATGAAGAAGCAGGAACTGTAGGCTCTACTGGATCGAGCTTTACGGAATCAAATGGGTTAACAGCCTGAGATACGAAGATGTTATCTGCTGAAGCTGCTGCTACTTCTGCGCCAGCAACTGTTGTAGCAGCTGCTACGGAAGCTTCTGTTGCTGCAGCTGTTGTTGCAACTGCTGCTGTTGTTGCTGCCGCTGCACCTGTTGCTGCTACGGAATCAGCGAACAATGACTTCATAAGATCCTCAGCGCTTACCTCAGATACATCCTTACCAACAGATGGATCTAAGAATTGAACGAAGGAATCGTCACTCTTAGGAGCTGGAGCTGGGTTATTAACAACAAAGCCCATATCACCTGTTGCCTGCTGGTTAGTAGCAGGTGGAGTTACGTTATTTGTATCACCGAAGAATACGGAACTATTTGGCTGCTGGTAATCTTCGATTGTCATACTACCAGCAAAGCCTGCTGCGGATGCTGCAGTAGCTGCTGCACCAACAACACCACCGTCCATTGTAGATTCAACAGACATATCGGAGAGGTCCTCTTCCTTAACCTTCTTTCTAAAGCCGAAGAGACCCTTCTTCTCATCAGAAACAACATCCTCAACAAAGGAGATTGCAAACTGCATTGGAACATCAGGAATCCTTGCAGATGCCTGAGTAATAACAACACCTGCTGCATCGCACTGATCTTCAGCCTCATCGAGAATTCTTAAGAGTTCTCTCTGGCCCAAAGCATCGTAAACTTCCTTATTACAAAGGATAATGCAGTCGTCCTGATTAAGTGTAAAGAAGTTAGACCACAAAGCATTTGCAGTCTTAGATGAACAATAATAAAGGAAGTCAGCAACTCTATTGCCCTTAGCATCGATTGGCTCCATTGGGATACCAGCGTCTGTCAAAGGATAGAGAGTATCGTCTCTATAGAGGAATGCAAGACCTGTACCGATTGTTACGGCAAAAGCCTCAGAATCACGAACAATAACACCAGAGAAGTATGGGCTTCTGTCACCAGCATCTGTGATACGGGACTTACCTGTTACATCAACAGCTGTTGTGAGGAATCCCTCAATCATGCCGTCGATTTCCTTATGGCTGAACTTAACCTCGTTACATGTACCGCGAAGTTCAGGCTCATATGGAGGCATCATACCCATTGATGGCTCATATTCAGCGAGCTTAGGGTGAGCAAACAAAGAAAGGAAATAACCTCTCTCATTCTTCTCTATTGTAATATCTGCCTGACGAGTCTCTCTTTTACCAAAAAGACGACCATCAATATAGAAAGCATCAGTTAAAGTCTGTGAAGGAAAATATCTGGCTGTAAGTGTACTAGCCAAACGCGTTAAAACCGCCATGTTGCGACCTCCGAACAATATTTCAAAATAATTATATCACAATGTTCGTTTTCACAAATCTTTTTTAGTGTCCTATTAATCCACCGCCAGAACTTGAAGCTGGAGTAGGTACCGGTGTATTTGCAGGAGAGCTAGAAGATGGGCTTGAAGCCCCCTGGCCATTAGATGGCCAAGCGCCTGTTGGAACTTCAACGCCTGTCTCGAGGTAACTTCTAGCATTCTCCAAAATCTGCTCAAAAGTACCAGTCTGCGCATTTAGATAAGCTGTGTGAATCTCGATATCTGTTGCATCTGGGAACTCATTATGAAGCTGAGCTATAACGAGACCTGTGTTGATAAAGCCAAGACCATACTTAATTCCGTAGCCTGGGTCAGAAAGCAAGAGTGAGTACGCATCCTGGAACATAGCTGCTGATGCAGGTGTACCAAATACCTGTGTATACCAGTCAGCGCAGTCCTGTGCAGACCATCCCTCGTAGTTAACACCAAGGTCAAATCTAGCAAATAAAATTACGTTAAGTGCGTTCTCAATTCTTACGAGCTCACTTGCTGTTGTGATGCTGAAATACTTAAAAGCGTAGTTCTCAACATATGTTGCCCAACCCTCAGTGTAGCCGATGGAATCGCCCAAATACATGTAAGGATGGCTTGTGCTATTTCTTAAGTACAAGGACTGATACATGTGTCCTGGGTAACCCTCGTGAGCACAAGTAACACCAAAGTTCTCGTCGGAAGAAGCTGTGTTTGTAAGGATTAAGTTAGAGTTGTAGTTATCGAGGTGATAGCCGAGGTAAGCTGCTGGTGAGAAGCTATCAGCAAATACTTCAGGTACATCCATAAGTCTATAGTCATGAGCAGGAATCATAGGGAAATCTTCCTGAATCATATCGTAGAGGTAAACCAAGTTATCGTTAGTATCACCCACGGAATACTCGTGATTCATGTACTCATCATACCAGCTAAAATCACCACTAGAAGCGATGCTTGTCATAGTACTTGCAACTGAGTTTGCATACCCTTCAAGTTGAGCGATAGACTCCTCAATTGCTCTTCCTGTGTTTGTCTGTGTATAGAAAAGATATGCGAAATAAGCATCTCCACCTGGGTACTGGCATACACCAATATCAGGAGCACCACACTTAAGAGCTCTCATTCTATCAGCGCACTCCTGGAACTCAGGGAAAACTACGTTTTGCATTACTTCGTAGTGCTCGTCGATAAGCTCCTGTCTTCTAGCAGAAGACAAGTTAGGGATGTTATCAAGTCTTTCCTCGAAGGATTCGTATAAGAAGCAGTCATCTGCCTGAGCTACCAAAGCATCAAAAGACTCAGCAACCTCTTCATAGACATCATCAGTATTGATGTAGCCTAAGGAAGCTCTCTCCTCCTCAAACTCACACATCTCGTCATAATATCTATCGATATCTCTTAACACTTCAATATAATTCTCAGCATCTTCTTCAGTGTCAAACTCCAATACGTCGAGGATAAAGAGAACCTCAGACTGAGGGCCTGTCAAAGGCTTGAGGATACTCTCATAGTAATCAAAAGCAGTCCACTGGAGATAATAAGCAGAGAGCTCCATATCGTTAAGAAGCTTATCGTAGAAAATCTTATCGTCCTCTGAGAGACTATTTCTGTCGATAGTATAGAGCGCATCGAGCACAGCTTGAGTATCAGCTACATCCTGGTCGTGATCAGTAGAAAGTGTACCCCAAGAAACATCATCCACCTCAACACCAAACGCAGCTGGGTCCTCAAAAAATATCTCTGTATATACATAAGATCCATCCAAAGAATCCTGCATAATCTCGAGTTCTAATTCATTCAAAAGATTAACTGCAGCCTGACCTCTTACTGTTCCGTTAGAGTGGCTTGGATGAATCTCATCATATGTAGGAATATGGTCTGGATATGTTAGTTCGTCGCTTATTGGAGCTGGAGTACTTGTAGGACCTGGAGCTTCTGTCTCTTCAGTCTCCTCAGTTTCTTCCGTCTCATCCTCCTCATCATCTTCGTCGTCATCGTCGCGGTCACGGTGACGTCTCTCACTTCTACTATCGTGGTTTAGATCTAATAAATCTTCAATAGCAGAGCATCCAACAATATTAAATGCCATCGCTAAAATCAAAATCATCGCTAATGTCGTTCTGATTCTCTTGCTCATTTTTATCCTCCATATACATCTCTATTACTTTGTTATAGTCTACCTTGCCGTATGGATTCATTGGCAGATATGCCACGAACTCGTACTCATCAGGTCTCATGTTTTCTGTTAATTCAAGCTCATTCATGGACTTAATCTCGTCCTTTAATATGTTGAGCTTATCGTTATCGAAGAGGTAATCCCTTTCGGGCTGTATTATAGCCTTAATCTTTAAGTTATGGCTCTCACCTACAGGGATAACGCAGCACTCATCGACGCCTATTACGGAGCTAATCTCGTTCTCGATAAGCTGCGGATATACGTGAAGTCCTCCTCTATCGAAGATCCTTCGCCTACTGCCGTCGAAATAAAAAATGCCGTCCTCATCCTCGTGGCCTAGGTCACCCGTTAGAAACCAGTAACGACCATCCTTCATTTTGATGATTGGCTTGTTGCTTTCTGCCTGCTCGTCTAAGTAGCCTTTCATTATGGCAGGTGTGTTAACCGCGATAGAACCGATGGTTCCAGGCATCGCGTCGATTCCTGTCTCTTGGTTGATGATTCGCATTCGAACACCTGGGATTGGGATGCCGAGAATTCTGTCGTTATCCAAGGAAGGCGGATTAAAAGCGCATACCGAGCAAGTCTCTGTCGTGCCGTAAAGCCTTATAATTTCTGCCTTCGAGCCGTGACTTCTGAAGTTCTCGACGAGGTCTAGGTAGTCCATAGAAGGCATGTGCGCGCCTACGGAATAAACTGTTTTGATGCCAGCATATACTGACCTTTTTACCCTCTTATTTGTTATAAAGCCCTCGAGCATCTGAGGGTAGCCGATAACCATATCTGGACGATATTTGTTAACTGCTCTATATGGAAAAGTCGTCGCTCGATTGATGTTAATAAGGCACGTGTTTCCTGTTAAAAGCACAGAGTGGACGCCAAAAGAAAAACCAAAGCTAAAGGCAACTCTTACAAGGCAAAGTACCCTGTGATGTTCCTTACCATAAATCGCAGTAGATAAACGTGCCATATTATTAAGTGCTTCAGAATCAAACTTAACTGTATTAAAACCACTTAAAGCAGCACCACCATGATAGTAGATAGCAATAGCTTTGCAGTCTGAGCACTCCTTAACCTTAGCATTCATTTTGATAAATGAGTTCCAGCTTAAAGTGCCAAATTTTCCCTCGATATCAAAGCTCGTTACATTCAAAGTATCAAGCTTATCCAGGTGCCAAAGGAGAGGATCCCATTTACCCATTGAAGAAAAATAATCTTTGTATCTACACAAAATTACTTTCTTAATATCAGTCTGCTTCAAAATCTCATAGTTAGAGTTAAAGTCATTAACTGTCATGACTATGATTTGGGACCCAGTCTTCTTAATAGGATTAACAAGGCCTGTATGCTTAGAGTCAAGAGAAACTAGAGACGCGATTGCGCCAATTTTGTTAAGTGCATAAATGCATATTACTGAATGAGGAGTACCAGCGCCACAGATAGTAACCGTATCCCCTGCAACTACACCAAGCTTAGTAAAAGCGCTCGCACACTTATCAATCTCAGATAGGAATTTTCTATAAGTAATACCAAGTTGCAAAAACTCACACGCGATTTTATCTGCATTTTTTAAGGCAGCATCTTTGAAAGCCCAATAAATAGTTTTATTGACTTCCATGTCGGGAGCTTTTACAAAGTCCCCGTAGTATTTTGTCCACTTGGTTTCTTTCATTTTGTGTTATCACTTACTCCATAGTAATTATACATTGTTATATATATAGCAAAAGCCACTTTGCTAAAACTTATTAAAGTCTTAAACAAAGTGGCTTTTATATTAAGGTTTAAATGACGACTAGTTAATTAGTGCCTGGGAGTTATCAAACACCAAAGAGTAACTCACCATATGTTGGTACTGGCCAGTAAGCAGCGTCTGTCATAGCCTCGAGCTTATCAACGGAAGCTCTCAAAGCATCCATGTCAGGGATGATAACGTCCTTGATCTTGTCTGCTCTCTCCTCAGAATCCTCGATAACACAAACTTCTGCCTCATCAGCCATGAGCTTCTTCAAAGCTGCGGATGCAACTGCCATCTCAGAAGCGATATCAGCAACAGTCTCCTTCTCAAATACTGGAGCTACACCTGCAGCCTCCATAGATACTACAGAAGAAGCGAGGTCACCAGCGTAAGAGCTTACAGCTGGGAGGAGATCCTGCTTAGCCATATCAATCATTGTAGCTGCCTCGATGTGGAGGAGCTTGCAGTACTTCTCAAGACCGATTTCCTTACGAGACTTAAGCTCAGACTCAGAATATACAGCGTGCTTTGTGAAGAGCTTAACGTTCTTGTCATCCAAGAAGTGCTTGAAAGCATCTGGAGTTGTCTTGTTGTTAGAAAGTCCTCTGCTCTCAGCCTCAGCTACCCAAGAATCATCATAACCGTTTCCGTTGAAGAGGATTCTCTTGTGAGCCTTAATCTCTCTCTTGATGAGTTCGTGGAGGCAGTTAGGGAAGTCTGTAGAACCCTCGAGCTCGTCAGCAAACTGCTCCAAAACCTCTGCAACAGCCGTGTTAAGAACTGTGTTAGGGTAAGCAATGTTTGTAGAAGAACCGAGCATTCTGAACTCGAACTTATTACCTGTGAAAGCAAATGGTGATGTTCTGTTTCTATCTGTTGTGTCCTTAGGAAGTGGTGGGAGTACATCTACACCAATCTTCAAGAGATCCTTACCCTTGTTGGAGTATGGAGTATCTGTCTCGATAGCGTCGATAACAGCCTGGAGATCAGAACCTAAGAAGATAGAAATGATTGCAGGTGGAGCCTCGTTAGCACCGAGTCTGTGGTCGTTACCAGCAGAAGCTACACAAATTCTGAGCATATCCTGATACTCATCAACCGCCTTGATAACAGCTGTGAGCATGAGGAGGAACTGAGCATTGTCATAAGGTGTATCACCTGGCTCCAAGAGGTTCTCACCGAGGTTTGTGGAGAGAGACCAGTTGTTGTGCTTACCTGAACCATTAACACCATCGAATGGCTTTTCATGTAAGAGACACTCAAGACCATGCTTCTTAGCAACCTTCTTCATAATCTCCATTGTGAGCTGGTTATGATCTGTTGCTACGTTTGTTGTTGTAAAGATAGGAGCGAGCTCGTGCTGTGATGGAGCAACCTCGTTATGCTCTGTTGTAGCAAGGATTCCAAGCTTCCAGAGCTCATCGTTCAAGTCCTTCATGAAAGCCTGTACTCTTGGCTTAATTGCACCAAAGTAGTGGTCTTCCATCTCCTGACCCTTAGGTGGGAGCTTACCGAAGAGTGTTCTACCTGTGTAGATCAAATCCTTTCTCTTCTTGAACATCTCGGAATCTACGAGGAAGTACTCCTGCTCAGGACCAACTGTTGTTTTTACAGATGTAACGTCCTCATTACCGAAGAGCTTCAATACTCTAACTGCCTGCTTATTAAGAGCTTCCATTGATCTTAAGAGTGGAGTCTTCTTATCGAGAGCCTCACCACCGTAAGAACAGAAAGCTGTTGGAATGCAAAGAACGCCTTCCTTGATGAATGCAAAGGATGTTGGGTCCCAAGCTGTATAACCTCTAGCCTCGAATGTAGCACGAAGACCACCAGATGGGAAAGATGAAGCGTCAGGCTCACCCTGTGTCAAAGCCTTACCTGTGAGTCGTAGAATTACCTGATCATCATCAATTGGGTTAATGAAGCTATCGTGCTTCTCAGCTGTAACACCTGTCAATGGCTGGAACCAGTGTGTGAAGTGTGTGCAGCCCTTCTCAACTGCCCAATCCTTCATAGCATTAGCTACTACGGAAGCTGCCTCTGTGCTAAGTGGCTTCTCCTCATCAATAGCAGCCTTAACTTCCTTGAATACTTCCTTAGGAAGTCTGGACTTCATTGTTGTTAGGTTGAAAACATTCTCGCCGAAGATTTCTGCTGTGTTCTTCATCTGAACTAGTCTCCTTTGTTCTTTTTGATTTTCTGAATAAAAAACGACAAAGGCGCCAAGGATCCTATCGATCCTCGGCGCCCTTGCCGTTCGTTTTTATCTGTCGTTAGAATAGCCCTGTAATTGTTGTTTGTCAACTATGTTTTTGAAAAGTTAAGCGATTAGGTCAGTAAACGACAACGAACACTTAACCATTTACTTAACTTTGACCGAAAAACAGTCAAAGTTAAGTGTTTGGTTAAGCAAAGTCCCACAAACACTTAACTGAACACTTAACTTCACTGGCTGGTTTGTCGTTTTTTGTCGTTAATTGTCGTCAATTTTGTCCAAATAACCAATCAAAAGATGCTATCGTCTATTCATGAACAGTTTTTATGGCATGGAAAAACTATTAGGTCTGAAAATAATGAGACTCGAAGATGAATTGAGTCGAATTCCTGATATCAAAAAATGGAATACGAAGAACGGAATAGTCTACAAAGATTCAACAAGAAAAATGCGCCGGGCCACTTCAAAACTCGGCACCCAGATGGCCATAGAATACGAACACCGTAAACAACTAATAACCGAGATCCAAGAACTCCGGGGCTATTGGAAAGAAATTCACAATTCTGAGTTCAACCGGAAAACTTTTCACTATAAGCCGAAGCCGGCGGATAGGACACTAGAGAGAATGTTTGGCAGATTCGAAGATATGGTCGAAGAGCCAAATACGTTTGAGAACAAAAAACACCATTGGGTAGAGGATAAGGACTTAGACTCAAAAACCGAAGCTGATATAACTAGAATTTGTAACTCCTTACACATTAAGCAAAAAGTACATGTCCGTATCGTCTTTCCTGATGGGTTCATATGGGTAGTCGATTCTGTAATGTACATAGAAGAATGTGGGACCATGATTTTCCACGAACACTTTGGCCGTACTGGCGATGAGAACTACGATGATAAAACACTAACAAAAATGAGGCATGTGTTTCGTCACGGACTCATGCCTGGCAAACATTTTCTCTTCACATATGAAGGGTACAATCACCCCTCTAGCGTTGAGCAACTACAGCGTGATATTAAGTCAATTATCCTCGGAGTTCTGTAGTTAAAGCGTCGATTAACAAATCATTATCATGAGTGTCACGAACTGCTAAGCGTAGATAATTACGGCCATTAGTCTTAGTTGTTAACTCCTTAATTAAGATGTTGTGCTTAATCAATAACTTCTTCAGTAAAAGCTTCGGATCAATACCAGAATCCAACTCGACCATAATAAAGTTTGCCTGTGACGGGATAACACGAACACCTGGCAAAGTGGAAAGCAAAGCAGAAAAGCGGCTTCTCTCCGCGCGGAACTTGACAAGAGCAGATGAATAATCCTTGGAATACTTTTCCTCAATCTGCATATAAAACTCAGCAAAGGAATTAATGTTCCAGATAGAAACATCCTTCTTCATCCTACTTATCTCGTCGACGCATCCGCTGGCAAGAACACCCAAGCGTAAGCCTGGTACACCATAAGACTTAGAGATACTCTTCATAACAAACAAATGTGAGTACTTATCAAGGATTTCCTGATCAATCAAAGAATTATTCAATTCGTCAGCGAAGTCACAGAAAGACTCATCAAGCAAGAAATCTATGCCACGAGCCTCGCAAAAATCAGCTACGCGCAGAACATCAGTCTTAGCAATATAGTTACCAGAAGGGTTATCTGGATTTACTACAACCAAGCAGGAAATATCTTTGTCTCCGAAGAACTCAATTAAATCATCAGCGGTGTAAGAATAGTCCTCATTAGAAGGAACGTAATTCACCTCGCGAGATGAATCCATACGATTTGGATACTCCTCAAATGTTGGACGAACAAAACCAACCTTGCCAACGCGACTCTCCATAAAGCACTTAATCAATTCAGCCGCGCCGTTTCCAACCAAAATATTCTCGACATGAACACCAAAATTCTTAGCAGCAAGCAAAGAGTTTACACGTTGGCCAGATGGGTACTCAGTTAGCAAAACATCAAAGTTTGCCTTAATCTCATCCTTCATTCTCTTAGGTGGGAAATACGGATTGACCAGATAGCAAAAATCCAAAAGCTTAGGGTATCTCCAGAAGCCACCATAGCGGCCCAGTAACAACTTCACACGATCATCTTCATTAGGTGCAAAGATAGACTCAGCTATATCCAAGTCCTGAATATCGTCAATCTCATACCATTTCTCACCTTCTAAGCGTTTCGCTTTAATTTCGGGGTCGTCGAGCATAGTGATAACGCGCAAAACCTGCTCGTAGTACTCGTTGTCGCCCAAAGCCTTAGAGTACGCGGACAAGAAAGGCACGTAGTGAGTCGCGGAGAAGTGCTTGGAGAACTTGTAGATGTTTACGGTCTTATAGTAGTCGGAGATCTCGTCGTACTTGAACTTCTTGCCAGGCACGAAGCTAACGATATTGTCGTCGCTATCAATCTTCAAGCAAGTACCATCCATCCAGCTCTCGTACTTGTCGACAAGCGCCAAAGTCTCGCGAGGGTCATCAAGCAGAACACGCAAAACTGAATCCTCAAAAATCAAGTCGGACTCGAGCAAAATCGTGTCGTCCTCCAAAAGCTCATTAGAAGCTAACGCGAGTGAATAGATATTATTAGTCTTGTCGTAAATAGGGTTGTCGATAAATTTAATCGGAGTCTTAACATCAAGGGTGCCGATATAATCGATAAGCTTTTGGCCCTCGTAGCCTTCTACGATTACGATGCGATTTAAATCAAGCGAATCTAGCTGGCGAAGCACGCGCTCAATCAAAGTAACGCCATTAACCTTGACCATGCATTTAGTGTTGCCACTAGTTAATTCCTTAAGCCTCTTGCCCATTCCGGCAGCTAGAATAATCGCCTGCATATTAACTCCTACTCGACTTTAGTTTTTACGAGGTTATTATACACCCCCAAATAAAAAAGCGGACATTGCTGCCCGCTTCATAGAACTAACTAGTAAATAATCACAACTCGTTGAGTCTTCTCTTGACGTAAGTCTCGATAGCGTCGATTGCACCTTCCATACCGAGACGGCTATCGTTCAAGCTGAAGTCGTAGTTACGGGAGTCTCCCCACTTACCTTTGCAGTAGTAGTTGTGATATGCCTTACGACGAGCGTTCTCACGAACGATCTGGTCCCATGCGTCCTCCTCGTTAAGGTGGTGAACCTCAGAGATTCTCTTAATCTTATCTTCCTTATCAGCGAGGATGAAGATGGAGATGAGCTCCTTGCCCTTATACTCCTTCAAAACTTCCTCTGCGCAGCGTCCAACAACTACAAAAGACTCACCAGACTTTGCCTTATCAAGAATGTAGTCGAACTGCATCTTAGCTACGTTGTCCTGTGGAGCTGTGGAGTTGTCCTTAACCTTACGGTGGAAGAGGCGAATCTTAGGAGCTTCGTCGTATCTCTTCAAATCCTCGTATGGAACACCCTTCTCCTTAGCGATATTCTCGAGGATGGAGCGCTCATAGAAAGGAACGTTAAATCTCTTAGCTAATTCCTCAGCGATAACGATACCGCCGCTGCCGTACTCACGGCCAACTGAAATGATGAACTGCTTGTCAGTATTTCCCATATGACGCACCCCTTATCAAAAATATCTTACATAGATTATAGCCATAGAAATTCCAATTACAATAATTGTTGCAGGAGCGGCGTACTTACAATACTTACCCCAACCAATCATGTGACCGGACTTAGCGGCTGCAGCGATACCAACAACGTTAGCAGAAGCACCGATAGGAGTAGCGGAACCACCGATATCTGTACCCATAGCAAGCGTCCAAGAAAGCACTGACAAATCTACGCCCATAGTTGTAGACAAAGCCTTGATAATAGGAATCATTGTCGCAGCGAAAGGAATATTATCAACAAACGCGGAAGCAACAGCGGAAATCCAAAGTACGATAGCAATCATAAGCATTACGTTGTCGCCAGAAACCTTAGCGATAAAGCCAGCGATAATCTCGAGAACACCTGTCTGCTCGAGGCCGCCTACTACGACGAACAAGCCGAGGAAGAAAAGAAGTGTCTCGTAGTCGACTTTCTTCAAGAGCTTCCAAGCACCGCGCCAAGAAGTAATCAAAGTCATTGCAGTAACGATGATACCGATTGTTGCGACTGTAAGACCTGTCTGCGCGTGAGTTACGAGCATAATTACAGCAACTGCGAAGATTACACAGGAGATAGCAAAATACTTCTTGGAAGTGATTGCTTCCTTAGGATCTGGGTATGCAATCTTCATGCCCTTTGTTGTGTCCTTTGTGATTTCCTTACGGAACACGAGGTAGAAGTAAACTACAACAAACACGAGCGCGATTACTGCGATAAGACCTGTATTTACTACGAAGTCAGCGAAAGTATAATTGAGCGCTGTACCAATAATAATGTTCGGTGGGTCACCGCACATTGTTGCAGATCCACCTAAGTTAGCGCAGAAAATCTCAGCGATAATCATTGGAACCGGAGAGAACTTCAAAAGCTGTGAAAGCTCGATAGTTACAGCTGCCAAGAAGAGGATAACTGTAATTGAGTCGATAAACATAGCTAAGACGAATGACATGAGCATGAATGTTAAGAAGATTGATGATGTCTTATACTTAACAAGCTTAGCGATACCGAGGCAGAGCCAACGGAAGAAACCAGCCTTTGCCATACCCTCTACCATTACCATCATGCCGAAGATGAAGATGATTGTCGCCCAGTTGATACCGGATGACTCTTCCTCTGCGCCTTCTGAGAGGATCCAGAAGTTAGGGTCTGCAAAAGACTTAAGATTTAATGTCTCCATTACGGCCTCAGAACTTCTCATGCAGATTCCAAAAACAACGATGAGCATAAGCAAACCACAACCAAGTGTTGTGAAGTGTCTTGGAACCTTCTCACTTACGATTAAGAGAAACATTGCCACGAAGATTACGACGGCAATTATTTGTGCTGCTAACATAGTATTCTCTCCTAGTTAATTAATCCGAAGATTATTTTAGTTTTTTATTTTGAAAATGGTGAAAAGAATTATATGCTTTAATGTAGATATTAAGAGGGTTTATCAGTGGTAGTTATTGTCATTTCGTATAATTTGCCGCAAATTACTTTGATTATCAAACTATTTTACTGATATATTTACGCCATAACCTGTAGGGAGGTTTATAAAATGGCTACTGAAAACTTTAAGACATATAACACAATCAAAGACATCGTGCTCGATGCCGTAAGCATGTATAGCGGAGATGTTGCCTTTCGCGTAAAGACAAAGGCGGGCAAGAATCCAGAATACAAGGACTATACTTACACGGAGTTCAAGGAAAACCTCGACGCTATGGGCACCGCACTTTACGACGCAGGACTTCAGGGCAAGCGCATGGCTATCATCGGTCGTAACCAGTACCACTACGTCGTAACTCATGTCGCATGCCTCATGGGTGGAATCGTATCCGTACCAATCGACAAGGAGCTCCCACTTCAGGAGATGGAAGACTCACTCGTTCGTGCCGAGGTCGACGCGATTATGTTCGACGTTAAGTATGTCGATGCGATTAACGAGATCAAGGCTAAAGGCAAGACTTCAATTAAGAACTACTACTGTATGAACGACTCCGAGGCTGGTTTTACTTCTGCAGAAGAGTTGATTAGCCGCGGCCGCTCATTAATTGCAGAGGGCAAGCGCGAGTTCATCGATTTCGAGGCAGACCCAGCTTCCATGGCAATCCTGCTCTTTACTTCCGGTACGACATCCAAGTCAAAGGCTGTAATGCTAAGTAACCACGGCCTCGCGGTTAACGTAAGCGATCTCCTCTACACTGAGGTCTTCGAGGAGCACAGCACTAATATCGCATTTTTGCCATACCACCACATCCTCGGTGGCACTGGTATGATTTTTGCTATCGGCGACGGCATGCGCACAGTATTCTCCGACGGTATCCGATACATCAAGCAGAACCTAAGCGAGTATAACGTAACATTTTTCCTCGGCGTTCCGGCCCTAATTGACAAGATGTACGACCAGGTAGAAAAGGGCATCGAGAAGCAAGGCAAGACAAAGGCTGTAGCTTTTGCCAAGAAGCTCTCTAAGTTTCTTCTCTTCTTCCACATCGACATTCGTCGTAAATTATTTAAGGATGTAATCAAGCAGCTCGGCGGCGAGCTCAGATATATCATTTCTGGCGGCGCTCCACTTTCCGCGCGAGTTGCTTCCGGCTTTCACGACTTAGGTATCGAGATTTACCAGGGCTATGGACTAACTGAGACTTCACCAGTTTTAGTCGCTGAGAACTACCAGCACTCCAAGCCTGGCACAATCGGCGTCGCTTTGCCTCATGTAACAGCAGAGATGAAAGACCTCGACGAGAACGGCATCGGCGAGCTCTGCGTCAAGGCACCTAACGTCATGATTGGCTACTACAAGAACCCTGAACTCACAGCTGAAGTTATCGACAGCGACGGCTGGTTCCACACAGGTGATTTGGGCTTCATGGACAAACAGGGCTACATCACTCTGACTGGTCGTAAGAAGGACATGATTGTTCTTAAGAATGGTAAAAAGGCATTCCCTGAAGAAATCGAAATGCTTCTTCTTGCAATCCCAGGCGTAATCGACGCATTCGTCTACGGAGAGCCTATCGACGGCGATGTTACAGACCCTAAGGTTGCCTGTGAGATTCAGTACGACCTTAAGAGTTGTCTAGAGGCGTATGGCGAGTTGGCAAATGATGAATCTGCACTTCGCGAGACAATTTGGAATGCGATAAAGGAAGTTAATACGACTCTTCCACACTACAAGCGAGTAACTGAGCTTTATTTGACTACTGATGCGTTCATCAAGACCACTTCTTTGAAGACTAAGCGTAAAGAAGAGCTCGCAAAGGTCTTGAAGGCTAAGGGGTTGGCTTGATTCTGGATTTTTGATTGAATGGATGGCCATTCCAACATTCGCGTCAACAAAACCGTCAAATTGTTGAAGTAAGTGTTGAGAAATGGCCAATTCCAACAATTCAGTCAACAAAACTACCTATTTGTTGGCGTCAGTGTTGGAATATTATGCTCTCATCCATTATTCCATTAATCATTCGAACTATTTGGTTGCGAATAAACAATGTATCGGGCAAAGATTCCTTCTGTCCACAAAACACAAGAAGATCAATATCCGGAACAAATCCAGCTTTATAATAATCGATTAGTTTTCTAGTATTAGTAATTACATAATCAGGATCATCTACTTTGCCTAGGCATTCAATTATGAAACACATGCCTAATTCTGGTAGATAAACTGTGAAATCCGGATAAACAATATCTCCACCTAGTGTTATTGCAATCTCATATTTGAACTGAAGATTCAATTCATCTATTACTTCCGCAACTAACATCTCAAAGCGCGAACGCATACGTATTCCGTTATGGACGTATTTGGTTCTAATCGGAAGCGGATTAGCACTTTGAGGAAGACTATTCCACTTCTCATCAGTCATCTTGAAAACTCCAATGCAAGATATTTTAATTCTCGAATTAGGTAATGATTCTCGTTCTTGCATTAAGCTTTCTCGTAATCGTGCAGTACTAATAGCCTCCAGATAATCGGCATTCTTAGGTGTATACATATGATGAGTCCTATGACCATTCTTAGAAACTCCATATTCTCTAGCTATATCAACACCGTAATGCTTGCCCAGCCTAATATCTGGCATCGAAGATAACTTCTTATCAATCCACATAGATCGAACTAATTTGTAATTGTCATTAAAAGTAACTCTCATACTTTTAACTCTATACTGAACCACTATTAATTGGGGCGACAATTTACGACAAAAAACGACAAGAAACGACAAAGTGATATAATATCGCAGCGCGGAGGACCTGCGAGCAAAATTACAGGTCAATAGTCTCGACGAGCGAGACATCCGCACAAGCGCAGCGCGGAGGACCTGCGAGCGAGGAGAGAATATTGACCTGGATGTTACTTACATTAGTCTACGGACTCCTTAAAGGGGCTCGTGAGATAGTTAAGAAAAAGTGTCTCGAGCGTAATTCCGTTGTCGAGGTGCTGTTTTTCTATACCCTCGTCGGTCTGATACTCTGTCTATTAATGCCGGGAACCGAGGAAGTCTTCCAAATTGAAGCATCAGTCCTCCCTTTCATACTAATCAAATCATTCGTAATTTTCTTAGCCTGGATACTAAGCTTTAAGGCCATCAAATCCATGCCGGTCAGCATGTACGGAGTCCTCGACATGAGCCGAGTGATTTTCGCGACACTCCTTGGAACATTCGTCTTACACGAAGTCTGGTCCGTAGGGCAGATGATTGGTCTCCCGCTAGTATTATTAGGCCTCTTTCTTTTAAGAATCCTTAAGAGCAAGAAAGATCAAGAAGAAAAAATCGAACCTAAAACCGTCGTCTTCGCCTTCCTATCATGCGCGCTAAATGCAGTGTCTGGCTTCCTAGATAAAGTCTTGATGCGCGGCATCACTTCCGCTCAGCTTCAGATCTGGTACATGTTCTTCATGGTAATCATGTACGGCCTGTACCTCCTATGCAGCCGCACAAAAATCAACTGGAAAGCGCTTCTTAGGAACTACTGGATTCCACTTCTCGCCCTGATGTTCGTCATCGCTGACAAATGCCTCTTCATCGCGAACGGCTACCCCGATAGTAAAATCACAATCATGACACTCATCAAGCAGTCTTCCTGCTTCGTAACAATAATCCTCGGCCGCCTGGTATACCACGAGAAAAACATTCTCAAAAAGTCTATCTGTGCCGCCGTGGTGCTCGCAGGCATCCTGATTGCACTAATCTAATCAAGTAAACAAAAAGCGCGGCCGGCAAAGGTCGCGCTTCGTTTATCTTAGAATTAGTAGAATCTTAAAACTTCACCAAACCAGAAGATCTAAGCAATAACATAAACAGCAAAATCGGTACTACAAACTTAATCATTACAATATAAAGACCGCGACGTCCGAACTTTTCTCCATTCTTAGTTGCTTCATCAATAATTGACTTAGGCTTAATTATCCAACCGATAAGCACCGCTGTCATGATAGCTACGATAGGCATCAACACATTGTTAGATGCGTAATCGAAGATATCGAGAATCTGCTGAGGAGCGTCACTTGTAGGAAGAATTACATTTACATCAAATGTTCCGTTATATCCACCGCATACTACCCATCCGAGAACGGCAGCAATTACACACTCCACAATAGTAGCAACTGATCTCTTCATTCCGAAGCGGTCGATCAAACCAGATACGATTGCCTCGAGAATAGAAATCGAACTTGTGATAGCTGCTAAGAATACCATGATAAAGAAGATGATTCCGACAACTGAACCGACAGAACCCATCTCCTCGAACACCTTAGGAATGGCCATGAACATGAGGCCTGGACCACTCTTCGCGAGACCATCACGACCCATGAACACATACACTGCAGGAATAATCATGATACCTGCGAGGAACGCAATCAATGTATCAAAAAACTCAATCTGGTTAACTGACTTAACAAGGTTATCTTCGTCCTTAAAGTATGAACCGTAAGCGACGAGAATACCCATCGCTACTGAGATACTAAAGAACAACTGACCGATAGCATCAAAAACTACACCAAATACGTCGCCGACACTCATGCCCTCGACACTTGGGATAAGGTAAATCTTAAGGCCGTCGAGACCAGACCTGGCGCCGGTTTTGATAGTAAGAGCGAAGATAGAGATGCCAATAACGAGTAACAATAGAACTGGCATCAAAACCTTGGAAATAGCTTCGATTCCCTTGTTGACGCCGATGAAGATGATGACGCCTGTGATAATAAGGAAAATCGCGCCGTAGATGAGCGGCTCAGATGGGTTCGAGATGAAATCCGAAAAATACGAATCCGAAGCTGCCGCCGTGCCACTACCCGTCACGAACGCTACCATGTACTTCATAACCCAACCACCGATTACGCAGTAGTAAGGGAGAATAATGAATGGCACGAGCGATGCGAGGAAGCCAAGCACCTTACCAAATTTCTGAACGAACTTACTCTCACTAAGTTTGCTATAGGCAGTTAGAGGGCTCTGCTTTGTCTTGCGTCCGATAGATACTTCAGTCATCATAAGCGTAAATCCGAACGTTAATGCAAGGGCGATGTAGATTACCAAAAACAGACCGCCTCCACCTTTCGCTGCTAGGTAAGGGAAGCGCCAGAGGTTACCAAGGCCAACCGCAGATCCTGCAGCAGCCAATACAAAACCAATTGATCCTTTAAAAGAACTTCTTTTTTTATCCATGCGAAGATTATATCATCAATAATTGATATTTATAAGGAGGTGCGCGATGAAAAGATTAGTAGCACTTATGCTTACCGCGTCGATGGCTTTCTCCATGACGGCATGCGGCAACAGCAAAACAAAAGACGAAGTTTTAGACGTAGCCGAGGACTACATGGATGAGCTCGTCTCAAGGGAGCTATCTTCGGGCGACAACGTAGCTTTAATACAAGCAGCTCTCCTCGAGCAAGTCGAGTATGAGATAGATGAAGATTCCTTTGAGTACAATTCCAAGAAGGGCAAAGCTTCAGTCGATGTCATTATTACTTATGTTGACGGCGAAGACATCTGCGAAGATGGTGATTTTAACGTTGACCTCGAGACTTTGATTGACGCTATCGAAGACGCTGATACTGAAGATACTACATGGACACTCGAGTTAAAGCTTGATAAGCATGACAAGTGGGTTGTTGATAATGATTCAGACATAGAAGATTTATTGGATGAAATATTAACTATCGGAAGATTTGACCCAGATGAAGCATGGCGCGAATCATTTTCTATAGAAGAGCTATACGAAGGTCACACATGGTATAACACAGACCCAGGAACAGAAAATATCTACACAAATGCTACATATATCAACTTCTGGGGAATTATTAGTGATACAGACGAATTAGTTTGGGGAGACTACGGATTCTATGTAGAAGTCGAGTATAATGGTGAACTCGTTTATGAAGGAGAAACCGATTGGGTAGATTATTATTTCTACCCTGAAAATATCGACGGATATACCGGCGAATATCTTCCAGAAGGTACTTATACTATCAGCCTATACACTACTGATGGAGTTTTGCTAGATACTGACTCATGTAATGTGTATGTTTATGAATTGACTGATATTGATTTAACAAGAGACTACGCAACACCAATGTGGTCACCATCTGTTGATCGCGATATTTATGAATCAGCAAACTGGGTTGATCCAGAGACTGGTGATTATTCTAACGGTATCTTCAATCGTGGTGATTCTATGCAGTTAGATTTGTTGGTGACTGAAGATAATCCAGATGACCTTTACTATGCACTTTATCACTTCAATAACTTGGATGAGATAATAGCGATGGCTACATCTGACAGTCCTCCAACGCCTTATGAAGAAGGCTATATCTCATATACAGAACACGATGATATCAACGCATATCACCTAATCACTGAAGACGCACTTCCTGGTTATTACATCTTTATGTACTCCTATGATGAGGTTGCATTTGATGGCGGCAATGGTGATTACATCTGTTTTGGAGTAGCTGGAGTACAATAATTTGGTGAAATTACTAATCAAGCGAGTAGTTTACAAATTGTTAATATCTAATATAATGGTCGTATCTTAAAGAAAATTTAATTTCTAGAAGGAGATTAGTTATGAAGACAACAAAGATTGCAGCTTCTGTTTTAGCTACAGCAATGATTATGTCCATGACTGGATGTTCAATGCTCGGTGGCGGCAAGGCAAAGCAGGAAGTTATCGATGCAGCTGACAGCTTCGCATCTAACATTTGCGCTTTGAAGGCATCTAAGGTTACTGCTGCTATGGCAGATCTTGATGACGATAAGGCAGCTGAGATTGAGTTCGCATTCGAGGCTATTAACAGTGATGATATTCTTTCTGTTATCGCTGGTACACTCGCATATGAGATCGACGAGGATTCTGTAGAGGTTGATTCCAAGAAGGGTGAGGCTTCTGTAGACGTAGTATTCACATATGTAGATGCTAACTCTGTTTACGAAGACGTTATCGCTGATGGCGGTGATGAGGCAGCTTTCATCGACGCTCTCGAGGATTGCGACGATGTAGTTGAGGTTGAGGTTACTTATGAGTTCACACTCGAGGACGATGAGTGGCTTGTAAATGACTCTAAGCTCAAGACATTTGAGAAGATTTTCGTATTCTGCTCTGACGCTGAGGCTTATGAGTTCGGTGCTGACTTCATGGAAGCATACGAGGGTTATTCTTGGTGGGGTGCTGACTCCGACGATACATACGCTGATGCTTCTTACATCGATTTCTGGGCAACATATGATTACTCTATGATCGATGATGAGGTAGAGTTCTACTTCACAGTTGAGCACGACGGCGTTTTGGTTTACACATCTGATGTAACATACAGCTGCGACTGCTACTTCTACGCTTCTGATTACACAGGCGAAGATGTACTCCCAGAGGGTTCTTACACAGTAACACTTTACTTGGCTGATGGTACACTCGTTGATTCTGGTTCTACATATGTTTACGTATCTGATGATGCTCAGACACCTGTAGTTGCTGGTGATGTTGATACAGAGACATACTGGGCAGATCCTAACTCTGATTGGTCTGACACAATCTCCTTGTGGGGTTGGTATGATTCCAACAACGGAACATTCGATTTCGACGGTTTCTACAGCAATGGTGATTATGTAGAGTATGACCTCGGTACAGATGATACATCTGCTTCTGCTCTCTACTATGCATTCTACTTGCTCCCAGATGGTACAGCAGCTTCTGCAGACTACTCTAATCCAGTAGCTGACGGTACAATCAACTTCACAGGTTACAACGATGGTAACTTCTATGAGTGTGGTATGGGTTATGCTACATCTGGTACATACCTCGTAATCGTTGCTGAGTCTGAGGATGCTTGGGACGAGGGTTACGGAGATTGGCTCTGCTACTCCATGTGCTCTGTTAGCTAATTGTTAGTTAATTAGTTAGTTCAAACTTAAATCCCCTCTGCTTAATGCGGAGGGGATTTTTTGTGGTCTTAAATCACCTACTTACCGTTCACATACGGATTAAGCAGCCAGTTTAATCTGCTAATCCTACATAATCTTCTATAATTTTGAATTTTGTAGGGCAAAGTGTAGGAAATGCCCTATTTCCTACAATATTCCCTACATTTCTTTGATTTGCAGAAAAAAGTGTAGGAGATTGCTCATATTCCCTTACCAATCAAAAAGGAGATGCCCGACTGGACATCTCCCTCAAATTAAACACTAACTAACAACTGTAAAACTCTTACTGTACCTCAACCACAGAGCCTGTAAATCCAACAATCTCACCTTCTGCGTGCCATAGACTATCGTAGCTATCATCTAACTCCTGCCAATCGCCATTAGAGTCTTCTACAAACCAGCAATTAGCATTCATATCATACTCCATCCAGCCACCTACGCCGTCGTCTTCATACATACTAGAAACACTGTCGTACCAATACTGAACAACAACTGGTGACATATCGAAGTTTACGTAAATATAGCAACCGTGATCTATCGCATAATATCCGAGCATCTCATCATCCCAGAGATAAGCGGCATTATTACCATCAACAGTAATCGACATACCAAGAATCTCTAAGTTATAGTCCTGTGAATAAGAAGTACCAGCTGTATCGCCAGTCATATGCCATAACTCAGAAGTATCATATCTAGCAGGCAAAGCAATCCAGTCGTCCTCACCTACCTCTATATACCACTGATCCTCGTCAAGCTCGTACTCCATCCAACCATAGTCTTCATCAAAGTCAGAAGAGATGTCCTCATACCAGTACTGCCATACATTAGGTTCCATATCTGTGTTATACCAAGCATAGCAATCGCTTACTGAATCGTAGTATGAATCATACTCTTCGTTCCAGTAGATTTCGCGGTCGATGCTGTCGACATAAATAGTGTCGCCGAACAGCTCGAGGTTACTGTTGTAGTAACTGGAATTAGAATCGCTACTGCTTTTCGACATGGATGTGAACATAGGTATCGCCATACCTATAAAGGCAGTAGTCAT